>JAKFFJ010000088.1:0-100483 GCA_036675265.1 Luteimonas sp. | reverse complement strand
GCCACCGGCAATGCCGGTGATCTCGATTTCGGTGTAGTGCTGCCGGTGGCCCATCTGCTTGCGATGGTGCTTGCGGCGGCGGAACTTGACGATGCGGATCTTGTCGGCGCGGCCGTGGCCGACGACCTTCGCGGTGACGGTGGCACCCTTGATGTCGTCGCCCAGCTTGACGCCATCGCCGTCGCCCAGCATCAGCACGTTGTCGAACTTGATTTCCTTGCCGGCCTCGTGCTCGCCGAGCAGCTCGACGCGGAGCGTCTCGCCCTCCATCACGCGGTATTGCTTGCCGCCGGTGACCAGTACTGCGTACATGACCATCTTCCTCTGTAGTTATTGTGGTCGCCTGCCGGCGTCGAGGCCGGACAGAAGCGGAATTGTAGGGGTTTCAGCGAGTTAGGGTCAACTGGCGGCCTGAACGCCTGTCCGGCCTGCGGCCGGGGCGCCCCTAATCCTGCCGGGCGCTGCACCGGCGGGCTTCCGCCAGGGCGCGTCCGGCATGGGCGACCCCGAAAAACCCGTTGTCTCCGTCGATCGACACGGCGAACACCTGCGACCGGGCCAGCGCGTCCAGCATCGCCTCGTCGGCGTCGAAATACAGGTCCAGTCGCACGCGGTGCGGATCGAGGTACTCGTAGCCGACGTGGACCTCGGCCTGGTGGCCCGGGACCGTTCCACGCTCGGCGCCTGTCCCGAAGGCGTACACCGCCTCTGCCGGCGTCAGGCGCCCCCAATCCACTGCGTCCGGATCGGGCACCTCCATCGGGATGATCGTCCCGGCCACCAGCTCGGTGGTCTCCCCCGGCTCGAACCTGAGGTAGACGCGGGCCTGTGCCGTCTCGTGGTTGGCCGGAGTGACCATCACGCAGGCATCCCCCGGGATCTCGAAGAGCCGCCAGCCATCGAACGTGCCCAGCTCCACCTCCTGCGCCGATGCCGTGGCCAGGCATGCCGCCAGGGCTGCCGCACCCGCCACCACCAACCGCTTCATTCGAATGTCCATCCCCTGCTCCCCCTCGCCCCTGTGTTGTCGTAGGAACGCAGCCGGCGCGCCCTCCCGGCCGCGCCGTGGACGCACGCCGGGAACCTGAACGCCAGCGCGTCCCCCGGGCGCGCCGGCGCCGTGGGAATTGCCCCGGTGGAGCGGCCTCGCTACGCTCGTTTGTTGGCCCGTGGCCCAGCGCGGCCCGATGCCCCGATCGAAAGGATTCCGGCTCACGATGGCGATGGAATACATCCGCATCCGCGGCGCGCGGACGCACAACCTCAAGAACATCGACGTCGACCTGCCGCGCGAGCGGCTGATCGTGATCACGGGGTTGTCCGGGTCAGGCAAGAGCTCGTTGGCCTTCGACACCATCTATGCCGAGGGCCAGCGGCGCTACGTCGAGTCGCTGTCGGCGTACGCCCGGCAGTTCCTGAGCGTGATGGAGAAGCCCGACCTCGACCACATCGAGGGCCTCAGCCCGGCGATCGCGATCGAGCAGAAGGCGACCAGCCACAATCCCCGCTCGACCGTCGGCACCATCACCGAGATCTACGACTACCTGCGCCTGCTGTACGCGCGGGTGGGGTTGCCCCGCTGCCCGGACCACGGCTATCCGCTGGAGGCGCAGATCGTCAGCCAGATGGTCGACCAGGTCCTGGCCCTGGGCAACGATCCGGCGAACGCCGAACGCCGCTGGATGCTGCTCGCACCGGTGGTGCGCGACCGCAAGGGCGAGCATGCGCAGCTGTTCGAACAGCTGCGCGCGCAGGGCTTCGTGCGCGTGCGCGTGGATGGCCAGCTGCACGAGATCGACGCCGTGCCGCCGCTGGCCCTGCGCCAGAAGCACACCATCGAGGTCGTCGTCGACCGCTTCCGCGTGCGCGACGACATCCGCCAGCGGCTGGCCGAAAGCTTCGAGACAGCGTTGAAGCTGGGCGACGGCATGGCCGGGGTCATGGCGCTGGACGACACCGACGTCGCCCCGCTGCTGTTCTCGTCGCGCTTCAGCTGCCCGGTGTGCGACTACTCGCTGGGCGAGCTGGAGCCGCGCCTGTTCTCGTTCAACGCGCCCGCCGGGGCGTGCCCGGAATGCGACGGCCTGGGCGTCAGCCAGTTCTTCGACCCGGCACGCGTGGTGGTGCATCCGGAACTGTCGATGGCCGCCGGCGCCGTGCGCGGCTGGGACCGGCGCAACGCCTACTACTTCCAGCTGATCGCCTCGCTGGCGCGCCATTACGGCTTCAGCGTCGACACGCCGTGGCAGGACCTGGGCGAGGACGTGCGCCAGGCCGTGCTGTACGGCAGCAAGGGCGAGCTCATCAGCTTCAACTACCTCACCGACGCGGGCGGGCGCAGCCAGCGCCGGCACAAGTTCGAGGGGATCCTGCCGAACCTCGAGCGCCGCTACCGCGAGACCGAGTCGGCCGCCGTGCGCGAGGAACTGGCCAAGTACATCAGCGAGCGCGCCTGCACCGAATGCGGCGGCGCCCGCCTCAACCGGGCCGCGCGCAACGTGTTCGTCGCCGACCGGCCGCTGCCGGACATCGTGGTGATGCCGATCGACGAGGCCCTGTCGTTCTTCAACCAGATGCAGCTCCCGGGCTGGCGCGGCGAGATCGCGGCGAAGATCGTCAAGGAGATCGGCGACCGGCTGCGCTTCCTGGTCGACGTGGGCCTCGACTACCTGACGCTGGAACGCAAGGCCGATTCGCTGTCGGGCGGCGAGGCGCAGCGCATCCGCCTGGCGTCGCAGATCGGCGCCGGGCTGGTGGGCGTGATGTACGTGCTGGACGAACCGTCGATCGGCCTGCACCAGCGCGACAACGAGCGCCTGCTGGGTACGCTGACGCGCCTGCGCGACCTGGGCAACACGGTGATCGTGGTCGAGCACGACGAGGACGCCATCCGCATGGCCGACCACGTGCTCGACATCGGCCCGGGTGCCGGCGTGCATGGCGGCGAGATCGTCGCGCAGGGCACGCTCGAGGACATCCTGCGCGCGCCGCGCTCGCTGACCGGGCAATACCTGTCGGGCAAGAAGAAGATCGAGGTGCCGGGCAACCGCCGCAAGCCGAACCGCAAGATGCTGATGACGCTGGAAGGCGCGTCCGGCAACAACCTCAAGGACGTCGACCTGGAAATCCCGGCCGGCCTGTTCACCTGCATCACGGGCGTGTCCGGTTCGGGCAAGTCGACACTGATCAACGACACCCTGTACGCGCTCGCCGCCAACGAGATCAACGGCGCCTCGCACAAGCCGGCACCGTTCCGCGAGGTGCAGGGCCTGGACCTGTTCGACAAGGTGGTCGACATCGACCAGTCGCCGATCGGCCGCACGCCGCGGTCCAACCCGGCCACGTACACCGGCCTGTTCACGCCACTGCGCGAGCTGTTCGCGCAGGTGCCGGAGTCGCGCGCCCGCGGCTACGCGCCGGGCCGCTTCAGCTTCAACGTGCGCGGCGGCCGCTGCGAGGCCTGCCAGGGCGACGGCCTGATCAAGGTGGAGATGCACTTCCTGCCCGACGTGTACGTGCCCTGCGACGTGTGCGGCGGCAAGCGCTACAACCGCGAGACGCTGGAGATCCTCTACAAGGGCCACAGCATCCACGACGTGCTCGAGATGACGGTCGAGGACGCATTGACCCTGTTCGAGCCGGTGCCTTCCATCGCCCGCAAGCTCGAGACGCTGATGGACGTCGGCCTGAGCTACATCAAGCTCGGCCAGCCGGCGACCACCCTGTCCGGCGGCGAGGCGCAGCGGGTGAAGCTGTCGAAGGAGCTGTCGCGGCGCGACACCGGCCGCACGCTGTACATCCTCGACGAGCCCACCACCGGCCTGCACTTCCACGACATCGAGCACCTGCTCGCCGTGCTGCACAAGCTGCGGGACGACGGCAACACCATCGTGGTGATCGAGCACAACCTGGACGTGATCAAGACCGCCGACTGGGTGGTGGACCTCGGGCCTGAGGGCGGCCATCGCGGCGGGCGGATCATCGCCACCGGCACGCCCGAGGACCTGGTGCGCTCGCCGGCGTCCCATACCGGGCGCTTCCTGGCCGGGCCGCTGGGGATGACGCCCGCGGAAGCGAAGGCGCCGAAGGCCGCGAAGCGCAAGTCGACGGCCTGAGCCGCCGCGACGCGGCGCAGGTCAGCGGACCTCGAATTCGCCGCGCAGCGTGCCGCCGTCGCGCAGCGCGAACTCGACCACGACGGCCTCGCCGGCCACCAGTGGCGCGCGCGGATCGGCCAGCATCAGGTGCAGCCCACCCGGCGCGAGTTCCGTCGCGCCGTGGGCGGGCACGACCAGCTCCGGGACCGCACGCATCCTGCTGATGCCGTCGACCACCGTGCTCTCGTGCACCGCGACATCGCCGAAGGCCGGGCTGCTGGCGCCCACGATCGCCAGTGGCACGGGGCAATCGTTCCCGATCCGCCCGAAGCCGGCCCGCATCGGCATCGATGGCGGCCCGGGACGGATCCAGCCGTCCGTGACCATGGGTGCGCAATCGCGCGCGCATCCGCTCGCCGAAAGGGCCAGGCCGAGCAGGACCGCGGCGGCGGCAGGTTGCGTTCGCATCGGCCTATGATACCGGCAGGTCCCGCCGGAGCCCTGCTGAATGAAGCGACCCTTGACGCTGCTTGCGCTCGCCTGCGCACTTGCCGCCTGCAACGACGACGCGCCGCAAGACAAGCCCGCCAGTCCCGCGCCGCCGGCGACCGCCGCCGACGCGGGCGAGGATGCCCAGGATGCGCCGGGCAGCACGCGCCTGACCATCTACAGCGGCGACTACCAGGCGCTCGCCGAAGGCTACGGCGGCGGCGAAACCGGCTACGCGCTGGTCAGCCGCGACCTGCGCTTCGAGTTGCAGGCCGGCGCCAACAACGTCGCGATCGCCGAGTTGCCGCAGGCCATCGACGTCGCGGCCACGTCGCTGCGACCCACCACGCCGGGCGTGACGGTGGGTGCGCAGCGCTACCTGGCGCCGCTCGCCGGCGCCGGCCAGGTGTTCTCGCGCGCCATCGGGCGCCGGGTCGCGGTCGACCACACGTCGGGTGGCGCGCGGCAGACCGACAACGGCATCCTCGTCGCCGCCGGCGACGGCCTGACGCTCGCGCTGTCCGACGGGCGCTACAAGGTGATCCGCGAGTTCGACAGCCTCAGCGTGCTCGACACCACCAACCTGCCCGGCGCCGAGCCGCAGTTGCGGTGGCGGGTGCAGGCGCAGGAAGCCGGGCCCGCGGGGTTCCATTTCGAATACCCGACCGGCGGCCTGGCATGGCGTGCCGAATACGTCGGCCGGCTGGCCGACGGCGCCGGCTGCCGCCTGGCGCTCACCGGGTCGGCGATGGTCGCCAACCGCTCGGGGACGCGCTTCGAGGATGCGGCGCTCACGCTGGTGGCCGGCGACCCGAACCGGGTGCCCGAGGCGCAAGCCAAGCGGGCGCGCTACTCGGCCGCCGCGCCGCCGCCCCCACCCGCGCCCGTGGCGATGGAGTCTGCGATGCCGACGCAGCGGCGCTCCGGCGAATACCACGCCTACGACCTGCCGGAGCGGACCGACCTGGCGGACGGTGCCATCGAGCGCGTGTCGCTGTTCGCGCCGGTGCCTGCCGTGACCTGCGAGCGCAGCTACGAAACGCAACCGGCCCTCTCCGCGTGGCTGCCGCCACGTCCGCTCATCGAGCCCGGCTTCAACAGCAGCACCGGCCGCCAGCCGGTCGCGTCGGTCGTCGAGTTCGAGAACAGCGAAGCCGCGGGCCTGGGCCGCGCGTTGCCCGAAGGCCGCGTGCGCATGTTCGACGGCGAGGACTTCCTGGGCGAGTCGTCGCTGCCGCACACGCCGGCCGGTGCGGACATCCGGATGGAAGTCGGCACGGCGTTCGACCTCACCGCCGAACGCGAGCGCATGCGGTTCAACGTCGACCGCGCGGGCCGGACCATGACCGAATCGTTCCAGGTCACGCTGGCGAACGCGGGCGAGGAGGACGCCAGCATCACCGTGGTCGAGCCGATGCCGCGCTGGGGCGACTGGGACGTCACCGCCAGCTCGGTGCCGGCCACGCGGCGCGACGCGCAACACGCGGAGTTCGAGGTGCCGGTGCCCGCCGAAGGCGAGACGGTGCTGACCTACACGGTGCGCTACCAGTGGCCGGCGGGCATCCGTCCGTGAGCCTGGTCGAGTCCATCCGCCACGACGATTCGATCGAGGAACTGCGGCTGGCGCGCGCGCCGGTCAATGCGCTCGACCCGGCCTTGTGCGACGCGCTTCGCGAGGCGCTTGCCGCGGCGGTGGCGTCGGGCGCGCACGGCATCGTGCTCTCCGGCGGCCCGAAGGTCTTCTCGGCCGGCATGGACGTGCCCTACCTGCTCAGGCTGGGCGACGACCGCGCCGCGCTGAAGTCGGCATGGGAAGCGTTCTTCGCCGCCGCCCGCGCGCTCGCTGCATCCCCCGTGCCGGTGGTGGCGGCCGTCGCCGGCCATGCGCCCGCCGGTGGCTGCGTGCTCGCGCTGTGCTGCGACTACCGGGTGATGGCAGCCGGGCCGTTCACCATCGGGCTCAACGAAACGCAGGTCGGACTGGTCGCGCCCGAAGGCGTGCAGCACCTGCTGCGCCGCACCGTCGGGCCCTACCGTGCCGAGCGCCTGCTGGTCGCCGGTGAACTGGTCGACGCCGAGCGCGCGTTCGCGATCGGCCTGGTGGACGAACTGGTGGGCGTGGACGAAGTCGCGCACCGCGCGGTGGTCTGGTTGTCCGCGCTGCTGGCGTTGCCGCGCCAGCCCATGCTCCAGACGCGTGCCATCGCCCGTGCAGACCTCGTCGCCGCATTGCGGCCGGAGCGCATCCAGCTCGACCGGTTCCTCGATGCGTGGTCGGACCCGGACACGCAGGCGGGATTGCACGCCCTGGTCGCGCGCCTGGCGAAGCCACCCGCCTGACGCGTCAGGCGCCGCGCGCCACGGGGCGGCGCGGATCGCCGATCCAGCCGCTCCACGACCCCGCGTAAAGACGGCCCACCGGCAACCCGGCATGCGCCATCGCCAGCAGGTGGTGGCATGCGGTGACGCCCGAGCCGCACATCGCGACCAGGCTCGACGGCGGGCGATCCCCGAGCAGCGCCTGGAATTCGCGCGCGAGGTCGTCGGGCGCCTTGAATCGCCCGTCGTCCCGGAGGTTGTCCGCGAACGGCCGGTTGACGGCGCCCGGCACGTGGCCCGCGACCCGGTCGAGCGGTTCGACGTCGCCACGGAAGCGGGGCGCGGCGCGCGCATCGACCAGCAAGCCGCCCGCGTCGAGATGCGCCTGCACCTCATCGGCGTGCAGGAGCCGCGCCAGCGGCGAAGCCTCCCGTGGGAGCCGCCACGGCGGCGAAGCAGTTCGCGAAAGGCTTCGCCGCCGTGGCGGCTCCCACATGGCGTCCGCCCCTCCGGATTCGACGGGCAGGCCGAGCGCCGTCCACCGCGCCCAGCCGCCGTCCAGCACCGCGACCCGGCCGTGTCCGTGCGCACGCACCAGCGACCACAGCCGAGCGGCGATCGACCCGTTGTCGGCGTCGTAGGCAACGACCTGGTCGTCGGGACCGATGCCCCAACCGGCGATCGCCTGCGCGAAGGCATCCGGATCCGGCCACGGATGCCGCCCGTCGCGCGGATCGTCGGACGGCCGGCTCAGGTCCCGGTCGAGGTGCGCGTAGCGCGCGCCGGGAATGTGAGCGGTGATGAAGTCCCGCTCGCCCTGGGCGGTGTCCGCGAGGCTGAAACGGCAATCGAGGACCACGAGGCCGGCCTGGCGAAGCACGCCGGCAAGCGATTCCGCCTGCACCAGCGTGCGCCAGTCCGGTGGCCGGTCGGTCACCTGCGGCCGGCCTCGCGTGCCGGCAGCACCGTTTCCATCAGGCGGAGCCGTTCGTCGTCGTCCATCTGCAGCCAACGCGCGATTTCGGCGTTGCTGCGCAGGCAGCCATGGCAGAAGCCGTGCTCATCCAGCGTGCATACGCCAATGCACGGGCTGAGCACGGCCCGAAATGTCACCGGATCCCCGCCTTCGCGGGGATGACTTCGTGCCTGGATCCCCGCCTTCGCGGGGATGACATCGCGCCCGGGCGCGATGTCACTTGACGCTGACGAGCCGGACCTCGAACAGCACCGCCACGTTCGGCGGGAAGCCGGTCCGCGGGTCGGCGCCGTAGGCCTTCTCGGGCGGCAGGACGACTTCCCACTTCGAGCCGGCCGGCATCTGGGTCAACACCTCGCGCATCGCGGGCATCTCGACCTGGCTGACCTGGATCGACGGGATCTGCTTCGCCGGCTGCGCCTGGGTCGGGCGCTGGCCCCACGGGTACGGACCGGCGACTTCCAGCTGGACCGTGCTGGACATCGTCGGCTTGGCGCCGGTGCCGCTCACCAGCGTGCGAACCTGCGCACCGCTCGGCAGCGTGCGCACGCCCGTCTGGCCCTTGTGCTGTGCCAGGTACTGGGTGCTGCGGGTCTTGTTCTCGACCGCGGCCTTGTCGTACTCGGCCTTGGCCTGCTGCACGCGCTGCTCCTCGCGCTGCTGGAACGCCTGCACCGCAGGGCGCAGCTGCTCGGCAGGCACGGCCGGGTCACGCTTGGCGTAGGCATCCTGCACGCCCTTGACCAGCGCGTTGACGTCGATCTGTTCGCCACGGGCGATCAGCTGGTGGAGCGACTGGCCGTAGTCGTAGCCAAGGGCGTAGCTGAGCTTGCCCTTTTCGGTGGTGGTGTCCTGCGCGACGGCAGTGCCGGCAGCCAGGGTCAGTGCCGCCAGGGTGGCAGCGAGCACACGCAACTTCATTCCAACCTCCGGTGATTTCGGGCGCGCAAGGGGACCCGAGTGGACGCGCTAGGATAGCTGTCGCAGGGGGCGATCGCCACCGACGACCCGGGCTCAGACCGGGTCCCCCGGGACAAGTTCCTGCCCCGCGACCCTTCCCAGGACGACGTTCATCTCCCGTCACATGACCGACACCCAAGCCTTCCCCGTCACCATTGCCGACCGCGACGGCATCCGCACCATCACCGTCGACCGCCCGTCAAAGCTGAACGCGCTCGACGCCGCGACCCTCGAAGCGCTGGCCGATGCGTTCGACGCCGCCGCGGACGACCCCTCGGTCCGTTGCGTGGTCCTGACCGGCGCCGGGCCGAAGGCCTTCGTCGCCGGCGCCGACATCGCCGAGATGAACCGGCTCACGCCGGTGCAGGGGCGCGACTTCTCGCTGCGCGGCCAACGCCTCATGCGGCGGATCGAAAAACTGCCCAAGCCGGTCATCGCGATGGTGAACGGATTCGCACTCGGCGGCGGCCTGGAACTGGCGATGGCCTGCCACCTGCGGATCGCCGCGGACACCGCGAAGGTCGGCCAACCGGAAATCAACCTCGGCCTGGTTCCCGGGTTCGGCGGAAGCCAGCGGCTGCTGCGCCTCGCCGGCCGCGCGGCGACGCTGGAACTCTGCCTGCTCGGCGCGCCGGTCGATGCCGCGCGCGCGCTCCAACTGGGCATCGTCAACCGCGTCGTCCCCGCCGCGGACCTGGAAACCGAGACGATGAAGGTCGCCGCGCAACTCGCGGCTTCTGCACCGCTTGCACTGCGCGGGGTGCTGGATTGCGTCAACGTCGGCGGCGAATGCGGCATCGAGGAAGGCATCGAGTACGAGAGCGCGCAATTCGGCCTGGTGTTCTCGACCGCCGACATGCGCGAAGGCACCGCCGCGTTCCTGGAGCGCCGCAAGCCCGTCTTCCGCGGTGAATGAACGCCTGTCGCTGCACTTGTACCGACCCTGCCGGCGGCGTGGTCCACGCGCTGGCCGCCGCGCTGGCCGACGGCGACCTGGACCGTGCGCTCGCGCTGGGACTGCTGGACGCAGCGGCGTGCCCGGGATGCAGCGCCGCCTGTTCGGCAGTCGTGCTCGGGGCACGCGATGCACGCCGGGCGGCACTGGCCGCGCGCGAGCGCCATCGCGCACGCAACCTGCGGCTGGAACGCCGTGCCGCCGAACGCGCCGAGCGCCGCGCGCCGCCCGTGGCCCCCTCCCCGGGATCCGCCCGGCCTGCGCTGCCCGCCGCGGCCGCGGATGCGCTCGCACGGGCCCTGGCGAAAGCCGGGACCAGGCGCTGACCGTGGCCGGCACCGGGAAGGCCGCGCCGCGGAAGCGCGCGACGCGGCGCCGTCGCTCGCGCCTGTCGAAGGCCGGGATCGCCGAACTGTTCGCGCGCCTGGCGGAACTCGACCCCTCGCCGACCACCGAACTCGAGTTCTCCACCCCGTACGAGTTGCTGGTCGCCGTCGCGCTCTCCGCGCAATCGACCGACGTGGGCGTGAACAAGGCGACACGCCGCCTGTTCCCGGTCGCCAACACGCCGGCGGGCATCGCCGCGCTGGGCGTGGAGGGCCTGAAGCCGTACATCGCCACGATTGGCCTGTACAACACCAAGGCGGCGAACGTCGTGGCCGCCGCGCACCTGTTGCTGGAACGCCACGGCGGCGAGGTGCCGCGTGACCGCGCCGCGCTCGAGGCGCTGCCCGGCGTCGGCCGCAAGACGGCGAACGTCGTGCTCAACACCGCGTTCGGCGAACCGACCATGGCGGTCGACACGCACATCTTCCGCGTCGCCAACCGCACCGGGCTGGCCCCCGGCCGCAACGTGCGCGAAGTCGAGGACGGCCTGCTCGCGGTGGTGCCGGCACGCTACCTGCGCGATGCGCACCACTGGCTGATCCTGCACGGGCGCTACACCTGCAAGGCACGCCGGCCCGAATGCCCGTGTTGCCCGATCCGCGACATCTGTCGTTACCCGGCGAAGACGCCAGGCGAAGCCGCGCCCCCGTGAACGCCGTGCGGCGTCGTCGCGTGGCTGTCATGTCCCTGCAACCTCCGGCGCCTAGCCTGCGCCCGTCTCCCAAGCGCCCGAAGGGGCCCAAGCCATGACCCTCAAGTTCCGCATCCTGCCCCTCGCCCTGCTGGGCGCCCTTGCCATGCCGGCGGCCCATGCCGAAGTCGCGATCGACGTGATCGGCGGGTCGGAGGTCAGCTTCGAGGGCCTGCTGCAGACCGACGCCTACTGGTACGACAGCGATTTCGCCAACCTGGATGCCGACGGCGGCGACGGCGCCGACGCCGACTTCGGCCTGCGGCGCGCCGAACTCGTGCTCAAGGGCAAGGGCCCCGGCAACTACGAGTGGGCGCTGGGCTACGACGCGTCGGGCGACGGCAAGTTCCTCGACACGTTCCTCAAGTACAAGCTCGGCGGCGACAAGCGCCATTACCTCCAGGTGGGCCAGTTCAAGCAGCCCAACAGCCTGGAGGAACTGTCGAGCACCAAGAACAACGACTTCGTGTCCAAGGCGATGGTGACCAACACCTTTGCGGTGGCGCGACGGCTGGGCGTCGGCCATGGCATCGGCGGCGACGACTGGACCGTCACCTCCAGCGTCTTCGGCCGGGAACTGACCCGCAACCGTGCGCACGGCAGCGGCTACGGCCTGCGCGGCACCTGGGCGCCCGTCAACGAGAAGGGGAACGTCTTCAACCTCGGCCTGTCGTACGTGGACCACGACACCGACGGCGACGTGCTGCGGCTGCGCGCGCGCCCCGACGCCGATTTCGCCAACCGCCTCGTCGACACCGGCACCCTGGCCGACACCGACCGCGTGTCCACCGTCGGCCTGGAAGCCTTCTGGCTCCGCGGCCCGTTGAAGCTGCAGGGCGAGGCGATGCGCAGCAGCGTCGACCGCTACCGCGCCGGCAACGATGACTTCCGCGCCACCGGCGGTTACCTCAGCGGCGTGTGGAACGTCACCGGCGAACAGTGGAGCAACAAGGGCGGCGTGCCGGGCACGCCCGGCGCCAGCGAACCCGGCACCGGCATGTGGCAGGTCGGCCTGCGCTACGACACGCTCGACCTGGACGACGGCGCCGTCGAAGGCGGCCGCATGGACACCTGGACCGCGGGCGTGAACTGGTACCTGCGCTCCAACTTCAAGCTGATGCTCAACTACGTCAAGGTCGACAGTGAACGCCGCGGCATCGAGGACAACCCGGGCATCGTCGAGGCGCGCGCGCAGTTCCATTGGTGACTGTCACGACACTGCCACGCGACTGACGCGAGGGCGTCACGCAGGCAGGGTGGAATGGATGCCGGCGGCGAATGGCCGCCGGCATTTTTCATTCCAGGAGTCCACGTGAAGCACAAGATCCTGACCAGCGCCCTCGTCGCCGCGGTGGCCTCGCTCGCGACCGGCGCGCATGCGGCCGACGCCACCGGCGCTGGCGCGTCCTTCGTCTATCCGGTGATGTCGCAGTGGTCCGCGGACTACCACGCGGCCACCGGCCACCAGGTCAACTACCAGTCGATCGGTTCCAGTGGCGGCATCGCGCAGATCAAGGCCGGCACGGTCCACTTCGGTTCGTCGGACAAGCCGCTGCCGCCGGCGGAACTCGCCGAGCACGGCCTGGCGCAGTTCCCGTCGGTGATCGGCGGCGTGGTGCCGGTGATCAACGTCCCGGGCATCGAATCGGGCGCCATGAAGCTGACCGGCGAGCTGCTCGCCGACATCTTCCTGGGCAAGGTCGAGCGCTGGAACGACCCGCGGATCGCCGCGCTCAACGGCGGGCTACGGCTGCCGGACAGCAAGATCACCGTCGTCCACCGCTCCGACGGCTCGGGTACCACCTTCAACTTCGTCAACTACCTTTCCAAGGTCAGCCAGGACTGGAAGGCCGAGGTTGGCGAGGGCACCTCGGTGAAGTGGCCGACCGGCATCGGCGGCAAGGGCAACGAAGGCGTCGCGGCGTACGTCAAGCAGATCAAGGGCGGCATCGGCTATGTCGAGATGTCCTACGCGCTGCAGAACCGCATGGCCTACACCCGGCTGCGCAACCGCGCGGGTGCCTGGGTGCTGCCCTCCGACGACAGCTTCTCCGCCGCGGCGGCCAGCGCCGAGTGGTCCGACGCGAAGGACTTCCACCTGGTGATGACCGACGCGCCCGGCGAGGCCTCGTGGCCGATCACGGCCACCAACTTCATCCTGATGCACCGGCAGCCGAAGGACGCCGCGGGGGCGAAGGCGGCCCGGGACTTCTTCGAGTGGGTGTATGCCAACGGGGATGCGCAGGCGACGGCGCTGGACTACGTGCCGCTGCCGGATGCGCTGGTGGGGCAGATCGAGGCGTATTGGGCGGCTTCGCTGGGGTATTGACTTCGGGCAACCCGGATTCCGGCGCTTTGCGCCTGCATCCGGGCTACGGGTGCTGCATCCGGGTTACGGGTGCGGGATGAACGGGACGGGTCCTTCGGGACCCGTTTCGTCTGGCTGTCATATCGGTGTAACCAAAACATCATTCCATGGCGTGGTCCGCCGGCACCGCCGGCAATCCGCGGAGCCCCCATGAAGCCGATGCCGTTCCGATTCGCCGTCCTGTCCCTCTCCGTGGCCCTGGCCGTGGCCGCCTGCGGCGGCGAGCAGGCCGCCAACACGACCGGCGCCGATGCCGGCAACACGGACGCCGCACAGATCACCGGCGCGGGCTCCACCTTCTTCTTCCCGCTGGTGTCCAGGTGGTCGGCGGACTACAACGCCGCCACGGGCCGGCAGGTCAATTACCAGTCCATCGGCTCGGGTGGCGGCATCGCCCAGATCAAGGCGGGCACGGTGGACTTCGGTGCATCCGACGCGCCGTTGTCGAGCGCGGAGCTGGACGAAGCCGGCCTGCTGCAGTTCCCGGTGGTGATCGGCGGCGTCGTGCCGGTGGTCAACGTCGAGGGCATCGAGCCGGGCGAACTGAAGCTGACCGGCCCGCTGCTGGCGGACATCTACCTCGGCAAGGTCAAGGCGTGGAACGACCCTGCGATCGCCGCGGTCAATCCCGGCGTCGCGCTCCCGGCCACCGCCATCAACCTGGTGCAGCGTTCCGACGGTTCGGGCACGACCTTCAACTTCACCAACTACCTGTCGAAGGTCAGCCCCGCGTGGCAGGCCGGCATCGGCGAGGGCAAGTCGGTCCAGTGGCCCGACGGCGTCGGCGGCAAGGGCAACGAGGGCGTGGCGTCGTACGTGCAGCAGATCGACGGCTCGATCGGCTATGTCGAGCTGGCGTACGCGCTGCAGAACGACATGGCCTACGCGCAGTTGGAGAACGCCGCGGGCAACTTCGTGTCGCCCAGCGCCGAGACCTTCCAGGCCGCCGCGGCCACCGCCGACTGGGCCGGGGCGCAGGACTTCGAGCTGGTGATCACCAACGCGTCCGGCGCACAGGCCTGGCCGATCGCGGCCACCGTGTTCGCGCTGATGTACAAGGCCCCGAAGGACGCGCAGCGGAGCGCAGCCGCGCGCGAGTTCTTCACCTGGGCGCTGGAGAACGGCCAGCAGCAGGCGGCGGCGCTGGACTACGTGCCGCTGCCGCCGGAACTCGTCGGCCAGGTCGAGCAGTACTGGGCCGCGGAGTTCGAGCAGTGATGAGTGTCATCCCCGCGAAGGCGGGGATCCAGTGACACAGCGCTCCGCCATCCGCGCCTGGATTCCCGCCTTCGCGGGAATGACGGGGCGGGCGCGTGACTCCGCCGACACCCGGAACGACCGGATGTTCCGGTGGGTGCTCGGCGCCACCGTCGCGGTGGTGCTGGTGGCGCTGGTCGGCGCGGCCCTCTCCATGCTCTGGGGCGGGCGCCAGGCCCTCCAGGTCGCGGGCCTGGATTTCTTCTTCACCGCGGACTGGAACCCGGTCGAGAACCGGTACGGGGCGCTGGTGCCGATCTACGGCACCGTCGTGACCGCGGTGATCGCCATGCTCATCGCGGTGCCGGTGAGCTTCGGCATCGCGTTCTTCCTGACGGACGTCGCACCGCGCTGGCTGCGCGGCCCGGTCGGCACCGCGGTCGAGCTGCTCGCCGGCATCCCGTCGATCATCTACGGCATGTGGGGCCTGTTCGTGCTCGTGCCGGTGATGACCGAACACGTCACGCCGTGGGCCAACGAGCACCTGGGCACGCTGCCCGTCATCGGCCCGCTGTTCCAGGGCCCGCCGATCGGCATCGGCATGCTGACCGCCGGCATCGTGCTGTCGATCATGGTCATCCCCTTCATCTCGTCGGTGATGCGCGAGGTGTTCCTGACCGTCCCGCGCCGGCTGAAGGAATCCGCGTACGCGCTGGGTTCCACCAGGTGGGAAGTCAGCTGGGACATCGTGCTGCCGTACACCCGTTCGGCGGTGATCGGCGGCATCTTCCTCGGGCTCGGCCGCGCGCTGGGCGAGACCATGGCGGTCGCGTTCGTGATCGGCAACTCCACCCGGTTCACCGCATCGCTGCTCGAGCCGGGCACGACCATCGCCGCGCTGATCGCCAACGACTTCGGCGAAGCCACCGAGACCTACCGGTCCGCATTGCTGCTGCTGGGCTTCGTGCTCTTCATCGTCACCTTCGTGGTGCTCGCGATCGCCCGGCTGATGCTCAACCAGTTGTCGCGCAAGGAAGGCAACCGATGAGCGCGCTGTACCGCCGGCGCCGGATCACCAACGTCGTCGCCGTGGTGCTGGGGTGCGCGGCGGCCGGCATCGGGCTGCTGTTCCTCGGCTGGATCCTGTGGACCCTGGTCGCCAGGGGCCTGGCCGGCATCGACTGGGCACTGTTCACCCAGTCCACGCCACCGCCCATGGCGGAGGGCGGCCTGAAGAACGCCTTCTTCGGCAGCGCCGTGATGTGTTTGATGGCGATCCTGATCGGCACCCCGCTGGGCATCGCCGCCGGGACGTGGCTGGCGGAGTACGCCCCCGCGCGCAAGCTGGGCACGGCGATCCGTTTCGTCAACGACATCCTGCTGTCGGCGCCGTCGATCGTGCTGGGACTGTTCGTCTACACGCTGGTGGTCCAGCGCGGGGGCGGCAACTTCTCGGCGATCGCCGGCGCGATCGCGCTCGCGTTCATCGTGCTGCCGGTCGTGGTGCGCACGACGGACGAGATGCTGCGCCTGGTGCCCGGCCAGATGCGCGAGGCCGCGCTGTCACTCGGCGTGCCGCAATGGAAGGTCACGGTGCAGGTGCTGTACCGCTCCGCCCTGCCCGGCATCACCACCGGCATCCTGCTGGCGCTGGCCCGCATCTCCGGCGAGACCGCCCCGCTGCTGTTCACGGCGTTCGGCAACCAGTACTGGAGCACCGACCTCGCCGCGCCGATGGCCAGCGTGCCGGTCGTCATGTACCAGTACGCCGGCAGCCCGTATGAATCATGGCAATCGATCGCATGGGCCGGTGCCCTGGTGCTGACCGCCTTCGTCCTCCTCACGAGCCTGGTGGCCCGCGCCGTCGTGGCGCGCAACCGAGTGGTCCATGACTGACATGTCCCGATCGACGACCCCCGCCAAGCTGGCCGCCCGCGGCCTGGACTTCCACTACGACGGCTACCGTGCGCTCAAGGACATCTCGCTGGAGGTTCCCGAGCGCAAGGTCACCGCGCTGATCGGGCCTTCCGGTTGCGGCAAGTCCACGCTGTTGCGCGTGTTCAACCGGATCTACGCGCTGTACCCGAAGCAGGTGGCGACCGGCGAGGTCCTGCTCGACGGCGCCAACATCCTGGACCCGAAGTTCCCGATGAACCGGCTGCGCAGCAAGGTCGGCATGGTGTTCCAGAAGCCGGTGCCGTTCCCGATGACGATCTCCGAGAACGTCGCCTACGGCATCCGCCACCACGAACGCCTGGGCAAGGCCGACATGGCCGATCGCGTGGAGCAGGCGCTGCGCCAGGCCGCGCTGTGGGACGAGGTCAAGGACAAGCTGGGCCAGAGCGCGCTGGGCCTGTCGGGCGGCCAGCAGCAGCGGCTGTGCATCGCGCGCGCCGTGGCATTGCGACCCGACGTCCTGTTGCTGGACGAACCCACCTCCGCGCTCGACCCGATCTCCACCAGCCGCATCGAGCAGCTGGTGGAGGACCTCAAGCGCGACTACACCATCTGCATCGTGACCCACAACATGCAGCAGGCCGCGCGCGTCTCGGACTACACGGCCTTCATGTACCTGGGCGACCTGGTCGAGCACGGCCCGACCGAGACGATCTTCTCCAACCCCTCGAAGCAGCAGACCGAGGACTACATCACCGGGAGGTTCGGCTGATGACCACGCAACCGCACGACCACATCCTCCACAGCCGGGACGAGGACCGCGCACGCCTGCTCGACGAGATCATGCGCATGGGCGAGATGTCCGCGGCCCAGCTCGAGGCCGCGCTGGACGTCGTCGAGCGGCGCGACGACAAGGCGGCCGCGCGCATCATCGAGAACGACGACGCGATCGACAGGCTCGAGCAGCAGGTCGGGCACGAGGTGATGCGCCTGGCGCTCAAGGGGCCGCTCGCGCGCGACCTGCGCGAACTGCTCGCGGCGCTGCGGGTGGCGTCCGACATCGAACGGATCGGCGACCTCGCGGCCAACGTCGCCAAGCGTTCGCTGGCGCTCAACGAGGCCATGCCGCTGCCGCACACGCGTGGGCTGGCGGTGCTCGGCAAGCTGGCCTCGCGCCAGGTGCGCGATGTCATGGCCGCCTGGCGCGACGGCGACGCGGAGGCGGCGCAACGCGTGCGCGACCACGACGCCGTGCTGGACGACCTCTACACCGGCCTGTTCCGCGAGCTGCTGACCCACATGATGGAGGACGCCCGCGCGATCACGCCGTGCACCCACCTGCTGTTCATGGCCAAGAACATCGAGCGCATCGGCGACCACGCCACCAACATCGCCGAGAACGTCTGGTTCCTGGTCCACGGCGAGGAAGGCCTGCCCCCGCGCGAGAAGCGCGACCTGACCAACACCGCCTCCGACGCGGGACCCGGCTGAGGCCGCCGACGGGTGGCGGGGCGGCAGGGACTTCCGGCACTACGGGCATGGCCGGCCGGGGGTAGCATGGCGGTCCCGCAGCGGGCCGCGCCCGCACCCATTGGAGCCAACGCCATGAGCAAGAACAGCACCAAGCCCGTCGCCACCGCACTGGGCGCGGCCATTGCCGGCCTCGTCCTCTCGGGGTCCGCGTTCTCGATGCAGCCGCTGGCGCAGGGGTACATGCTGGGCGCCGCCACGGGCGTGCCGGGCGCTGCCGACGGCGACGGCCACGCGGCCGCCGAAGGCAAGTGTGGCGAGGGCAAGTGCGGCGAAGGCAAGTGCGGCATGGCGAAGATGGACACCGACAAGGACGGGCGCCTGTCGCAGGCCGAGTTCGCGGCGGCCCACGATGGCGACGCCAGCAAGTTCGCCAGCCACGATCCCGACGGCGACGGTTTCATCACTGCCGGGGAAATCGCGGCGCACCATGCGGCCAAGGCGGAAGCCGGCGCCACGTCGGGCGATGCATCCCCCGCCGAGGACAAGGCCGCGATGGGCGAAGGCAAGTGTGGCGAGGGCAAGTGCGGCGGAGCCATCTGAAGCCGCTCCCGGCCGCGTCCGCGGGCCTTGGCCTGCGTCGCGGCCTGCTTCCGGGGTTGCGCGGCGTCGACGACGGCGCCGTCGATTTCCTGGAATGCGCACCCGAGAACTGGATCGGTGTCGGAGGCCGCCCCGGGGCGGCCTTCGCCGCATTGGCGGAACGCTTTCCGGTCACCTGCCACGGGTTGTCACTTTCGCTCGGCGGCCCGGGCCCGCTGGACGTCGCGCTCGTCGACAAGGTGCGGGGCTTCCTCGACCGCCATGGCGTGGCGGCGTACAGCGAACACCTGAGCTACTGCAGCGACGAGGGACAGCTGTACGACCTGCTGCCGCTGCCCTTCACCGACGAGGCCGTCCTGCACGTCGCCGGCCGGGTCCGTGCCGTGCAGGACCGGCTGGGCCGGCGCATCGCGGTGGAGAACATCAGCTACTACGCCGCGCCCTGGCAGGCGCTCGACGAGGCCGATTTCGTGCTTGCGGTGCTCGTGGAAGCCGATTGCGACCTGTTGCTGGACGTCAACAACGTCACCGTCAATGCGCACAACCACGGTTACGACGCGCGCGCGTTCGTCGAGGCGATGCCGGCCGCGCGCATCGCCGGCTACCACGTCGCCGGGCATTACGACGATCCGGCGGGCCTGAAGATCGACACGCACGGTGCCCCCGTGCGCGAGGCGGCCTGGGACCTGCTGGCGCACGCGTACGCGTTGCACGGCGTGCGACCGACCTTGCTGGAACGCGACTTCAACTATCCGCCGATGGCCGAGCTGCTTGGCGAGGTGGACGGCATCCGCACCCTGCAACGCGACGCCGGCAGGCCAGGTGCCCATGGCTGACCCGTCCGACGCGCTGCGTGCCCGGCTGCTCGCGTTTGCGCACCACGTGCGCGAACCCGGGGCGCATGCGCCGCCGCCAGGCATCGAGGAGCGCCGCCTGCGCGTGTACCGCGAGCTCTTCCTCTCCAGCATCGGCGGGCTGCTCGCCGGCAACTTCCCCGTGCTCCGGCGCACGCTGGCCGACGACGCCTGGCAGGCGCTCGTCCGCGCGTTCTACACCGGCCATCGATGCACGACCCCGTTGTTCACCGAGGTCGCGCGCGAGTTCGTGGACTGGCTCTCCACCCGCGATGCCGCGGCGACCGGCGATCCGCCCTGGCTGGCCGAGCTGGCCCATTACGAATGGGTCGAGCTCGCGTTGCAGATCAGCGAAGCCGACGCGCCCGACATTGTGGGAGCCGCCCATGTAGGAGCCGCCCATGCAGGGCTGGCGCTATCCCCCTTGGCCCGCCCCCTCGCCTACACCTGGCCCGTCCACCGCATCGGTCCTGCCTGGCAACCGACCGAAGTTCCGGCGAACCCCACCCTGTTGCTGGCACGCCGCGACGCAGGCGGCGACGTCCACTTCTCCGAACTGTCCCCACTGGTGTTCAGGCTCCTGCAACTGCTCGACACCGGCGCCCCGCCACGCACTGCAGGCGATGCGCTCGCGCTGCTGGCGCGGGAGGCCGGCGCCGCGGACGACGACGCATTCCGTGCCGACGGGTTGGCCATGCTCCAGCGACTGCTCGACGAAGGCACCGTCATCGGCGCCCTTTGCTAGGCTGGGGCGATGACCGAACACCCCGTCGATCCGCAGGCGGAGGCGCCGCCGGCGCCCTTGCCGGAGCCGCCGCCCACCACGCCCATGGCCCGCCGCTTCCGCGGCTACCTGCCCGTCGTCGTGGACGTGGAGACCGGCGGCTTCGACTGGACGCGCAACGCGCTGCTCGAGATTGCCGCCGTGCCGATCGAGCTCGACGGCGCCGGCCACCTGTTTCCCGGGGAGACGATCACCACGCACGTGATGCCCGCCCCCGGCACCACCATCGATCCCAAGTCGCTGGAAGTCACCGGCATCGACATCGACCATCCCTTCCGCGCCGCGCTCGAGGAACGCCCGGCGCTGGACCACGTGTTCGCCCCGGTGCGCGCCGCGTGCAAGCGGCACGGCTGCCAGCGCGCGATCCTGGTCGGCCACAACGCGCACTTCGACCTGAACTTCCTCAACGCCGCCGTGGCGCGCACCGCGCACAAGCGCAACCCGTTCCACCCCTTCAGCGTGTTCGACACGGTCACGCTCGCAGGCATCGCCTACGGCCAGACCGTGCTCGCGCGCGCCGTCCAGGCCGCCGGGATGGACTGGAACCAGGCCGACGCCCACTCCGCCGTCTATGACGCCGAGCGCACCGCCGCCCTGTTCTGCCGCATCGCCAACGCCTGGCCCCGTTGAGCCCACTGCGGGAGCCGCTATAGCGGCGAGCTTTTCCCCTCCCGCCGCAACTTCAACGTCCGCGCGATCCCGTAGGCACTGATCGCGACCCAGACGACTTCCAGGATGAAGACGGACACGTTGAACTGACCCAGCAGCGAGACCAGCACGCCGCTTGCACCGAACAGGTTGAGCAACTGGTAGGGAATGCCGTTGCCGTCGAGCCGCCCGGCCTGCAGGAGGAAGAACGCGACGAGGATCATCGCCGTCCCGACGAGCCCGACCCAGTCGAACCATGCCAGGTTCATCGCTTCTTCTCCTGTCGTTGGCGAACGGCCTCGAACAGGGCGACACCCGTCGCCACCGACACGTTGAGGCTCTCGAATTCACCCGGCATCGGGATCCGCACGAGGCTGTCGCAGTGCTCGCGCGTCAGCCGCCGCATGCCGTCGCCCTCGCCGCCCAGCACCAGCGCGATGTTGCCGGTCATGTCCAGGTCGTAGAGCGACGCGTCGGCGCTCCCTTCGAGCCCGTGGATCCAGACGCCGAGCTTCTGCAGGTCGCGCAGGATGCGCGCCAGGTTCGTCGCGCGGATGACCGGGATGGTATCGGCCGCGCCGGAGGAGGTCTTGCGCACGGTCGCGTTGACCTGCACCGCCTTGTCCTTCGGGATGATCACCGCGGTGACCCCGGCCGCCGCCGCGCTGCGCAGGCACGCGCCCAGGTTGTGCGGGTCCTGCACGCCGTCCAGCACCAGGACCAGCGCCTTGCCGGCAGCCGCCTCGACCAGCCCCTCCAGTTCGTGTTCGTCCCAGGTCTTCGCCGCGGCGTAGCGCGCCGCCACGCCCTGGTGCCGCAAGCCGCCGGCCACGCCATCCAGCGCTTGCTGGGCGACCTTGCGCACGTCGATCCCCATCCGCCGCGCGTTGCCCTCGATCTCGACCAGCCGCGGGTTCTTCGCCCCCGCCTCGATCAACACCTCGCGCACGTTGCCGGCGTCGTGCTCGACCGCCGACGCCACCGCATTGATCCCCGCGATCCACTGGTTGTCCTTGCTCATCGCCGGCTACCGGAATCCAGAAAAAGCGAAGAGCAATTTTGCCACTGATTACACAGATGACACAGATAGAGCAAGAACCATATTGGTTTGGCCTTATCTGTGTCCATCTGTGAAATCTGTGGCTAATACCTTTGCTTTTTCTTTTTCGCAGGCTGGCCGCGCGGGGGTGGCGGCGGGGTCGCGCCAGCCGGGCGGCCTTCCTCGACCAGGCGGAAGTCGATGCGGCGGTCCTCGACGCTGGCCTTGAGGACGACGATGCGGACGCGGTCGCCGAGGCGGTATTCCTTGCCACGGCGTTCGCCGGTCAGGGTCTTTCGCACGGGGTCGAAATGGTAGTAGTCGCTGGGCAGCTGGGTCACGTGCACCAGGCCGTTGACCTTCGAGTCGTCCAGCTCGACGAACAACCCGAAGCTGGTCACCCCGCTGATGGTGCCGTCGAACTCGCCGCCGACGTGCTGTTCCATCCACGCGGCCCGGTAGCGTTCGTCGACCTCGCGCTGCGCCTCGTCCGCGCGCCGCGAACGCTCCGAGCACTGCAGCGACAGCGCCGCCATGCCGCTCGGGGAGTATTCGAACTGGTCCGGCTTGCGGCCCGACAGCGCATGCTTGATGGCGCGGTGCACCAGCAAGTCCGGGTAGCGCCGGATCGGCGAGGTGAAGTGCGCGTACGCGTGCAGGGCGAGGCCGAAGTGGCCGATGTTCTCCGGCGAATACACGGCCAGCGACTGGCTGCGCAGGATCACCGACTCGAGCAGCGCCGAATCGGGACGGTCGCGGATCTTTTCCAGCAACGCGCGGAAATCCCTCGGGTGCACGCGGCCATGGGGCGGCAGCCGCAGCTTGAACTCCTTCAGGAATTCCTCGAGGTCGGCGTACTTGGCTTCCGGCGGCTTGTCGTGGTCGCGGTACGGGGCGGGCACCTGCGCCTCCAGCAGGAACTTCGCGGCCTCCACGTTCGCCGCGATCATGCATTCCTCGATCAGCTTGTGCGCATCGTTGCGCTGGATCATGCCGGCCTGGGTGACCTCGCCCTGCGCGCCGAGGACGAAGCGCACCTCGCTGGTCTCGAACTCGATCGCGCCGCGCTTCTGGCGCGCCTTGTCGAGGATCCGGTAAAGCTGGTGCAGGCGCTCGACCTGCGGCAGCAGGTTGCCGATCTTCGCGAGCGCCGCGTCGCGGTCGTCCTCGAGGACCCCCTCGCCCACCGCGTTCCAGACCTGGGTGTAGGTCAGGCGCGCGTGCGAGTGCATCACCGCCTCGTAGAACTCCGAGCGCTCGACCAGCCCGTCACGCCCGACCTGCATGTCGCAGACGAAGCACAGCCGGTCGACCTCGGGCTTGAGCGAGCAGATGCCGTTGGACAGCGTCTCCGGCAGCATCGGCACGACGAAGCCGGGGAAATACACGGACGTCGCGCGCTTCTGCGCCTCGTCGTCCAGCGGCGTGCCGGGGCGCACGTAATGCGACACGTCGGCGATCGCCACGACCAGGCGGAAGCCGCCGCGGTTGGGTTCGCAATACACCGCGTCGTCGAAGTCCTTGGCGTCCTCGCCGTCGATGGTGACCAGCGGCAGGTCGCGGATGTCGCGGCGCTTCGCGGCGGTGGCGGCATCGACTTCCAGGGGCACCGCGGCGGCCTGCGCGAGCACGGCCTCGGGGAACTCGTGCGGCAACTCGTGCCCGTGGATCGCGGCCTGCACCGCCAGCGATGCGGTGAGGCGCTCGCCCAGCACGGTGAGCACGCGCCCGATGGGCGGGCGGCGCGGATCGGGCGCGTGCACGATCTCGGCCACCACCAGCTGGCCCGGTTGCGCTTCGCCCCGGTCGTCGGGCGGGACCAGGATGTTGCGCTGGATGCGCCGGTCGTCCGGCACCACGTAGCCGATGCCCGCCTCGATCGTGTAGCGCCCGATCAGCCGGGTGAGCCGGCGTTCGAGGACTTCCACGATCGCGCCCTCGCGCCGGCCGCGCCGGTCCATGCCGGTGACGCTGGCGAGCACGCGGTCGCCGTGCATCACCTTGCGCATCTCGTATGGCGGCAGGAACAGGTCGTCGCCTGCACCCGTGTCGGGCCGCAGGAAACCGAAGCCGTCGGGGTTTGCGATCACGCTGCCGGCAATGAGGTCCATGCGCTCGGCCGGCGCGTACTGGCCCTTGCGGTTCTGCAGGAGCTGGCCATCGCGAAGCATCGCCGACAGGCGCTTGGACAGGGCCTCGAAGCGGTCCGGCGCGGCCAGGCCGAGCTGGTCGGCGAGCGCCTGCGCGTCCATCGGCCCGTCATGGGCGGCGAGCGTCTCGGTGATCAGCTCGCGACTGGCGATCGGTTGTTCGTAGCGCGCGGCCTCGCGGTCGGCGAAGGGATCCCCGCCATCCCCGGAGCGGTGCGCCGGCGGGCGCACGCCCCCGCGCGGTGGCGGGCTCGGCAGCCAGCCCGGTCGCTTCCCGGCCTGCTTGCCACCGCCCGGCCCGCCCCCCGGCTTCCCACCTCCGGCCTTGCCGGCGCCGCGCTTTGCAGTCTTCCGGGTGCCGTCGCGGCCCCCGCCCTTGCCGGTCGAACCGGCATTGCCTGTCGTCTTTCTTGTCATCCGACCATCGTCTCACGGCCGCATGAAAGACATGTGGGAGCAAAGTGGGAGCCGCCATGGCGGCGAAGGTCCTTCACGCCGTTGCCGGACCCCGCCAGCAAGATGGCGGCCGTGACCGATCCCAACGACAAGCCCGACGACACGCCGAGGGTGGCCGCGGTGCTCTTCGACGCCGAGCTCGACGGCCACCGCATCGATCCGGGGAGCCTCAACGGCGATCCGCTGCGGGAGGACCAGTTGCTGTGGGTCGACCTGCAGGGCGGGGCCACGCCACCTGCGGTGCTCGAGCGCGAAGGCGTCGACCCCGGATTGCTGCGCGAAGCACCGCACGGCAGCGAGGGCATCGTCTCCGACGGCGGCTGGACCTACCTGTACGCGGCCGCGCTGGGCGCCCCGATCGGCCGCCGCACGACGGCCGAGCCGCTGGTCGTTGCGATCTGCGAGGGCTGCAACGTGGTCGTCACCGCGCATCGCGGCAACGTCGCGTTCCTCGACCTGCTGGTGGAGAACGAGGCCGAGCACCTCCGCGTCGGCACGCTGCACGCGGGCAGCTTCGCCGCCTCGGTGCTCGACCGGATGCTGACCGACTACCTGGATGCGCGCGACCTGTTCGAGTCGGCCGTCGACCGGATCGAACTGCAGGTGCTGCGCCGGGCCAAGCCCGGCCATCTCTCGGAGTTGCAGCAGTTGCGCCGGCACGCATCCCGGCTGCGCCGCCACCTGGCCGCCCAGCGCGACATGTTCGACGCACTGGCCCGCCCGGACTTTGCATCCGGCCAGGCCGACCCGGTCGCGAGGCACTGGCAGCTGCTGAGCGCGCGGTATGCCCACACCATGGCCGCCGCGGAATCGGCGCGCGAGCTCGTCAACGGCAGCTTCGACGTCTATACCTCGCGCGTCGCCGAGGGCACCAACGAGACGATGCGCGTGTTGACGGTGGTGACCGTTGTCCTGGGCACGCTGGCCGTGGTGGCGGGCGTGCTGGGCATGAACTTCGATGCCGACGTGTTCGACTCCGGCGACGCCGGCTTCTGGTGGACGGTGGCGGGCATGGCGGCTGCGGGGCTTGCCGGGATCGCCGCGGGGCTGGGCTGGAGCTTCCTGCGCCGCCGCTAGCGAAAGTCCCTGGAGGGCGTCGACAAGCCACCCAGCAACGGGTCGAGCTGCCCCAGCCGGCGCGCCAGCAGGTGCTGCACGCCGTCCTTGCGTTCGATCCGGCCTTCCACCTGCATCAGCCGCGACTCCAGCAGCACCCGCCGCTGCCGTTCGGCCAGGTCGCGCCAGACCACCACGTTGACCATGCCGTCCTCGTCCTCGAGGGTCAGGAAGGTCACGCCACTGGCGGTCTGCGGCCGCTGGCGCAGGCGCACCAGGCCGGCGATGCGCACCGCGCGCCCGTCCGGCATCCGTTCCAGTTCCGAGGAGCGCCGGCACCGCCGCGCGGCGAGCGCGCGGCGCAGGAACGACAGCGGATGCCGGCCCAGCGTGGTGCCGATCATCGCGTAGTCGGCCTGCATGTCCTGCGCGGGGCTCGGCGGCGGCAGTACGACCGCGGCTTCGACGGTCGGCGCCGCGCCTTCGAACAATGCCAGTTGCGGTTCGACGCCCGCCACGGCCCAGCGTGCGCGATGCCGGTGCCCGGCCAGTCCCTTCAACGCACCGGCATCCGCCAGCAGCGACTGGTGGCGGCGGTCGAGTTGCGCGCGGCGGCACAGGTCCTCCACGTCGTCGAAGGCACGCGTGCGGCGCGCGGCCGACAACCGGTGCGCAGCCGCCTCGGCAAAGCCCTTCACCAGCCGTAGGCCGATGCGGATCGCGGGCGCCTGCGCGCGATCCCCGCCCGGGAACTCGAGCGTGCAATCCCAGTCGCTGTGGCGCACGTCCACCGGCCGCACGGTGATGCCGTGGCGCCGCGCGTCCTGCAGCAACTGGTCGGGCGTGTAGAACCCCATCGGCATCGAGTTGATGACGCTGGCGGCGAACGCGGCCGGCTCGTGGCACTTGAGCCAGCACGACACGTAGGTGATCAGCGCGAAGCTGGCCGCGTGCGACTCGGGGAAACCGTAGCTGCCGAAGCCCTTGATCTGCTCGAAGATGCGCTCGCCGTACTCGCGCGTGTAGCCGTTGCGCAGCATGCCGGCCATCAACCGCTCGCGGTGCGGTTCCAGGCCGCCGTGGCGCTTCCAGGCAGCCATCGAGCGGCGCAACTGGTCGGACTCGCCCGGCGTGTAGCCGGCCGCGACGATCGCCATCTGCATCACCTGTTCCTGGAACAGGGGCACGCCCAGCGTCCGCTCGAAGACGTGCTTCAGCTTCGGCGGGTACTCGACGGGCTCCTCGCCATGGCGGCGGCGCAGGTACGGGTGGACCATGTCGCCCTGGATCGGGCCGGGGCGCACGATCGCCACTTCGATCACCAGGTCGTAGAACGTCCTCGGCCGCAGGCGCGGCAGCATCGCCATTTGCGCGCGCGACTCGATCTGGAACACGCCGACGGTGTCCGCCGCCGAGATCATGTCGTAGGTGGCCGCGTCCTCCTGCGGGATGGTGGCCATCGTGTAGTCGCCGCGGCCCGACGCGCGCAGCATGTCCAGCGTCTTGCGCACCGCGGTCAGCATGCCCAGCGCCAGGCAGTCGACCTTGAGCAGCTTGAGCACGTCCAGGTCGTCCTTGTCCCACTGGATGACGGTACGGCCGTCCATCGCCGCGTTCTCGACCGGCACCAGGGTGTGCAGCGGATGCTCGGAGATGACGAAGCCGCCGGGGTGCTGCGACAGGTGGCGCGGGAAGTCGAGCAGCTGGCAGGTCAGCGACACCAGCCGGCGCATCACCGGCGTTTCCGGGTCGAAGCCGCGCTCGCGCAGGTGCTCGGGCAGCGGCGCCTCGCCGCCCCACCGATCCATCGTGCGGGCGAGTTCGTCGACCTGGTCCGGCGGCAGGCCGAGCGCGCGGCCCACGTCGCGCACCGCGCTGCGGCCGCGATAGGAAATGGCCACGGCGGTGAGCGCGGCGCGCTCGCGGCCGTAGCGTTCGAACACGTACTGGATGACCTCCTCGCGGCGCTCGTGCTCGAAGTCGATGTCGATGTCGGGTGGTTCGTTGCGCTCGCGCGAAATGAATCGCTCCACCAGCATGTTCATCAGTGCCGGGTCGATCTCGGTGACCCGCAACGCATAGCACACGATCGAGTTCGCGGCCGAGCCACGGCCCTGGCACAGGATCCCCCGGCTGCGCGCGAAGCGGACGATGTCGTGCACGGTGAGGAAGTAGGACTCGTAACGCAGGTCTGCGATCAACGCGAGTTCGTGCTCGATGAGCCCGCGTGCCTTGTCGGGGATGCCGGCAGGCCAGCGTTCGCGGGCGCCGTCCTCGGTGAGCTTGCGCAGCCAGGTGGTGGGCGTTTCGTCGTCCGGCACCAGTTCTCGGGGGTAGGTGTAGCGCAGCTGGTCCAGCTCGAACGTGGAGCGCGCGGCGATGCGCAGGGTCTCTGCCAGCAACTCCGGCGGATGGATCGCCGCCAGCGCCTGGCGGGTGCGTAGGTGGCGTTCCCCGTTCGGGAACAATCGCCAGCCGGCCTCGGCCACCGTGCAGCGATGGCGCGTCGCGGTCAGCACGTCCTGCAGGGCGCGGCGGCGACGCTCGTGCATGTGCACGTCGCCGGCCGCGACGAGCGGGAGGGCGTGGCGTTCGCCGAGGCTCTGCAACGACCGCAGGCGTTCGTCGTCGCCGGGGCCGCGGTGCAGGCCGACGCCGATCCACAGGCGATCGGGGAACACGGTGCGCAACCAGTCGGCGTCGCGGTCGTGCGTGCCGGCTTCGGCGATGTCCGGCAGCCACAACGCGAGCAGGCCATCGTCCAGCGCGTCGAAGTCCTCGCGCAGCAACCGGTACTGGCCCTTCGGCGCACGCCGGCGCGCCACGGTGATCAGCTTGCACAGCGCGGCATAGCCATCCTGGTCGACCACCAGCAGCACCAGCTTCGGGCCGTCCTCGATGTGCATCTCGCTGCCGACGATGAGCTTCAGTCTGCTTTCGCGCGCCGCCTCGAACGCACGCACGATGCCGGCCAGGGTGCACTCGTCGGTGATGGCGAGCGCTTCGTACCCGAGTTGCTTCGCCCGCGCGAACAGCTCGCGCGCCACCGAAGCGCCACGGCCGAAGCTGAAGGCCGACAGGCAATGCAGCTCCGCATAGCCCGTCATGCGAACCACCCGTGCAGCATGAAGGGACCGCCCTGCTCGCCCGCCGCGCGGAAGGCCCAGGCCCACTGCCCGCCGCGGGTCTCGACCACGTAGTAGTCGCGCCGGACTTCGCAGCCGTCCCACCAGCCCGACTCGATGCGTTCGGGGCCGGCGAGCACGCGCGCCGGATCGCGCAGCGGCAGCGGCCGCGGCAACAGCCATCCCGGCCTGCCCGATGTCACCCCCGCCCCGGATGTCATCCCCGCGAAGGCGGGGATCCACTTCGCGCCACTGGATTCCCGCCTTCGCGGGAATGACGTGCGGATCGTCGACGGCGTGCCCGTCGCACGCTCGGGCCGGTGGTCCGCCAGCACCACGATGCCCTGCACCGCGCCATCCCCCAGGCGTGCGCGCAACCGCTCGCGCAACTGCTCCCACGGCACCGCCTGCTTCGGCCGCGCATCGAACAGGTCGCGCCCCGCGGGCACGAACGGCGGCAACTCGCGCGCGAGCAGGCGCAACCCGCGTACCGGCGCCGGCGGCCGCGCCTGTTCCAGCCGCCCGCGCGCGAGCTCGAACAGCATCGCGGGATCGCGCTCCGGCGCGAGCAGGCCCACCACCACTTCGGTGTCGGGCCGGTCTTCGTGCTGGAGCCGCAACGCGAAACGCTGCACGCCGCCATCCCGCCCGGCCAGGAACGCGCCCAGGTCCGCGGTGAGCCGGCGCAGCGGGAACAGCAGGGCCTGGCTGGATTCGACTTCCTGCTCGAACTCGATGCACGCGTCGAACCGGTCCGCCGGCCGGTAGCAGGCCAGCGGCGGTGCAAGCGCGCCACGCAGGGTGTCCAGTTGCGCGAGCACCGTCGCCGGGAAGCGTCGCGCCAAAGTGTCGCGCGGCAACGCGAACACCTGCCGCAGCTTCGCCAGTCCCATCCGTTGCAGTGCCTGCGTGCTGTCGTCGTCCAGCCCGGCGCACCCGACGCGCAACTGGCCGAGCGCGCGCACCAGCACCGCTTCATCGACGCCGATGCCGTCGTGCGCCTGCGCCAATGCCCAGGCTGCATGCGGGTTCGGCGCCGCCGCCAGGCGATGGCGGAAACCGAGCTCGCCCAGCTCCTCGCGCAAGCGCGCCTGCAACCGCGGCCACTCGCCAAACAGCGCTCGGCTCTGCCCGATCTCCAGCACGATCGCGCCCGGCAGCGCGGTGCCCACCTGCGAACTGAAGCGATACGCCCAGCCGGCGAGGAAGCGGCGGCAACGCTCGGTCGCCTTCGGGTCGTACTCGGCCATGGCGAAGTCGCCGCCCAGCGCCTGGGCCGCGGCCACCGCCAGGCCGGGGCGCAATCCGTTCGCCTCCGCCAGCGGATCGACCGAATGCAGCACGCGACGCTGCGCCGGCCCCGTCACCAACGCGAAGGGGCGTCCCGGCGCGGGCTGGCGACGGAGGACGGCGTCCAGCGCCAGGTGTGGCAGCAGCAGGCAGGCCCAGCGCATGGCGGCTTCAGGCGGCTCGCGCCGGGAACGGCACCGGTCGGGCGGGCACGGTGGCGCCGCGGCACTTGAGCACGCGCAACTGCCGGGGCGCGGTTGCAGTGGGGGGGTCGATCGCCACGCGCAGCGCTGCCGGCGATGGATTGACCGCGGCCTGCAACGGCCGGAATGCCAGGCCGATGCACTGCCCCGCTTCGGCCGCGACCTGCAGGCGGCGCAGCGCGCGGTCGTCGGCCTTCGCCGGCCAGCACAGCACCGCGCCGCAGGCACCCGCGCGCAGGCATTGCTCGGCGGCCCACAACGCCTCGCGCGGTTCGGCGTGCACGCGTTGCAGGCGCGCGAGGTCGATGCCGGCCGCGGCCCACGCGGGCGCATGCACGTCGTAGGGCGGCGCCACCAGCACCACGGTGCGCCCGGCCCGCGACAACCGTGCGAGCACGGGCCAGGCCAGTTGCAGTTCACCCACGCCGTCGGCCGGCAGCAGGATTTCGCTCAACGCCGATGGCGGCCAGCCGCCGCAGGGCAGCACCGCATCCAGCGCATCGCAACCGGTCGGCAATGCGTCGGCGGGCACCGGCGCCTGCGCGGGCGAACCGCGCCAGACGCGGCGTGCGCCGAGCAGGCCATCGAGGGACAGCACCGCCCCCATGTCAGCCCCGCCGGACCAGGCCGCAATACAGGCCCTCGATCGCGAAGTCGGCATCGGCCGGCACCACGATCGGCGCGAAGTCGGGATTGCGCGGCAGCAGCAGCACCGCGTCGGCGGTGGTGCGCAGGCGCTTGATGGTGATCTCGCCATCGATGCGCGCCACGACGATGCGCCCGTTCGTTGCTTCCGGCGCACGCTTCACCGCGACCAGGTCGCCGTCGAGGATCCCGTCGTCGCGCATCGAGTCGCCCTGCACGCGCAGCAGGTAGTCGGGGATCGGGTCGAAGCAGTGGCGGTCCAGCAGCAACTGCTCGTCGCTGCCGATGTCGGCGCCGATCGGTGCGCCCGCCGCCACGCGTCCCAGGACCGGCAACACCAACTGCTCGTCCGTGCTGGAACTGCCCCTGTGGGAGCCGCCACGGCGGCGAATGCCCTTCGCCGGCATGCCGGCTCCTGCGAGTCGAATCCCGCGTGCCTGGTGCGGCACCCGCTCGATCAGCCCCGCTGCTTCGAGCGCCCGCAGGTGGTACGCCGCCGTCGCGTTCTGCCGGAACCCGAACGCCGCGCAGATCTCCAGCTGGCTCGGCGGCACGCCGTCCTGTTCGATGCGCTCGCGCAGGAACGCCAGGATGGCCAGTCGGGTATCGGAAACAGGGGAGGTCACGGGGTCGGCCATGTGACTAATCTTAGTCATTCCGGTTGCACGGCGTGAGACAACCTGCCTGACCGGAAATGGCCAGAAATGAACGAACAATGGTAATTTTGGGTATAATGGCCGCAACCCCAGGAGGGACCCGCCCATGGCTGCCGCGCACGCACCGGAATTCCAGGCTTCCGACACCCTCGATGCCCTGCCCCGGGCCCCCGCCACCTCGGTCAAGACCCTGGGTTGGCGCGGGGTGATGCAGACCGTCCACCGGGAGGGCGCGGTCCTGGTCACCAACCACGACCGCCCCGAGGCCGTGATCCTCTCGCCCGAGGCCTACCTGGCCCTGGCCCGCGCGGCCAGGGCGGGCACGCGCAAGGATGCCGACGTGCTCGAGGCCCTGCGCGCCCGCTTCGACGAACGCCTGGCCGCGCTGCAGGACGCCGATGCCGGCGACCGGCTGCGCGGCGTCATCGACGCCCCCGCCAAGCTGCACGGCAAGGCCCGGGCCGGTGCCGGCCACTGACCGCGCCGCGCGCCGGCGCCCGGTCCTGTTCGTGCTGGCCGGCGTGAACGGCGCCGGCAAGAGTTCCGTCGGCGGCCACCTGCTGGCGCAGGCCGGCCTGCCCTGGTTCAACCCCGACACCTTCGCGCGCGAACTGCGCGCGGCCACCGGATGCGACCAGCGCACCGCGAACATCGCGGCATGGAACGAAGGCGTGCGCCGCCTCGACGAGGCGGTCGCGAAGCGCCGGTCCTTCGCCATCGAGACCACCCTCGGCGGCCACACGATGCCTGCCAAGATCGCGAAGGCCGCGCGCACCCACGACGTGCTGATGTGGTTCGTCGGCCTGGACAGCGACGACCACCACGTCGCCCGCGTCCGCGCCCGCGTGGCTGCCGGCGGCCACGACATTCCCGAAGCCAGGATCCGCGAACGCTATCCCGCCGCGCTGGCCAACCTCATCGTGCTGCTGCCGAAGATCGCGCGGCTGAAGGTGTTCGACAACAGCATCGATGCGGCGCCTGGCGCGCCGATCCCCGATCCGGTGCCGGTCGCGGACATCGTGCGGGGCAAGCTCGCGTGGCCAACGGAAGCCGTCGACCTGGACAGGACGCCGGCCTGGGCACGCCCGGTGCTCGCCGCGGCAATGGGCCTCTAGCCTCCGTGGCAAATCGCGCGCCCAACAAAAAACCCCGCTTTTGGCGGGGTTTCAGGGAGACCGTCGGACCTTGCTGGATGCCGGCGGACTTCGTGTTGGTGCCCGGGAGAGGACTCGAACCTCCACGGAGTTGCCCCCGCTAGCACCTGAAGCTAGTGCGTCTACCAATTCCGCCACCCGGGCGGGTGAGCCGCGCATTTTCCGGGGGAGCGCGGGGGATGTCAACGCTCGGGAAGACACCGGTCGGGGGCCGTTGGGCCTCCCCCTAGAATGGGTGTTCATCCCGACCGCCGCCCGCCATGACCGACCCCGTCCGCCCCGCCTTCCATGGTTTCGAGCAGATCCCGCTGCGCGAGTACGCCGAGCGCGCCTACCTGGACTACTCGATGTACGTGGTGCTGGACCGGGCGCTGCCCTTCATCGGGGACGGCCTGAAGCCGGTGCAGCGGCGGATCATCTACGCGATGAGCGAGCTGGGCCTGAACGCCGGGGCCAAGCCCAAGAAGTCGGCGCGCACCATCGGCGACGTGATCGGCAAGTACCACCCGCATGGCGACAGCGCGGCGTACGAGGCGCTGGTGCTGATGGCGCAGCCGTTCTCCTACCGCTATCCGCTGATCGAGGGCCAGGGCAACTTCGGTTCGTCGGACGACCCGAAGTCGTTCGCGGCAATGCGCTACACCGAGTCGAAGCTCACCCCCATCGCGGAAGTGCTGCTGGGCGAGCTGGCGCACGGCACGGTCGACTGGGACCCGAACTTCGACGGCACGCTGGAGGAGCCCACCTGGCTGCCGGCGCGCCTGCCGCACCTGCTGCTCAACGGCACCACCGGCATCGCGGTCGGCATGGCCACCGACGTGCCGCCGCACAACCTGGGCGAAGTGGTCAGCGCGTGCATCCGGCTGCTGGAGGATCCCGACGCGACCGTCCGCGACCTGTGCGAGCACGTGCGCGGGCCCGACTATCCGACCGCCGCGGAGATCATCACGCCTGCCGCCGACCTGCTGGCGATGTACGAGACCGGCAACGGCAGCGTGCGCGCACGCGGCACCTGGGTACGCGAAGGGAGCAACATCGTCATAGACGCCCTGCCCTACCAGGTGTCGCCCGGCAAGGTGATCGAGCAGGTCGCGGCGCAGATGCGCGCGAAGAAGCTGCCGTGGCTGGAGGACGTCCGCGACGAATCCGACCACGCCAACCCGACCCGCATCGTGCTGATCCCGCGCAGCAACCGCGTCGACGCCGAGCAGTTGATGGGCCACCTGTTCGCGACAACGGACCTGGAGCGCAGCTACCGGGTCAACCTCAACATCATCGGGCTGGACGGCCGTCCGCAGGTCAAGCACCTCAAGGCGCTGCTCGCCGAATGGCTGGTGTTCCGCACCGACACGGTGACGCGCCGCCTGCAGCACCGCCTGGAGAAGGTCGAGCGCCGCCTGCACCTGCTCGAAGGCCTGCTCACCGCGTTCCTCAACCTGGACGAGGTGATCCGGATCATCCGCAGCGAGGACGAGCCGCGGCCGGTGCTGATCCAGCGCTTCGAACTCAGCGAGGACCAGGCCGACTACATCCTGGACACCAGGCTGCGGCAACTCGCGCGCCTGGAAGAGATGAAGATCCGCGGCGAGCAGGACGCCCTGGACGACGAGCGCGACAAGCTCATCTCCACGCTCGGCAGCAAGGCGAAGCTGCGCAAGCTGATCAAGGACGAGCTGCTCGCGGACGCGAAGCAGTTCGGCGATGCGCGGCGCTCGCCGCTGGTCGCGCGCGAGTCAGCGCAGGCACTGGCCGAGACGGAACTGGTGCCGAGCGAGCCGATGACCATCGTGCTGAGCGAGAAGGGCTGGGTTCGCGCGGCGAAGGGGCACGACGTCGATGCGGCTGCCCTGTCGTACCGCGAGGGCGACGGGCTGCTGGCCGCGGTGCGCGGTCGCACCACGCAGCAGGTCGCGTTCCTCGATTCGACCGGGCGCGCCTATTCGACGCTGGCGCACTCGCTGCCCTCGGCGCGTGGCAACGGCGAGCCGCTGACGGGGCGTTTCTCGCCCGCGGCGGGCGCGTCGTTCCAGGCGCTGGCGTCGGGCGAGCCCGATGCGAAATTCGTGCTGGCGTCGAGTCATGGTTACGGCTTCCTCACCCGGTTCGAGAACCTGGTCGGGCGGCAGAAGGCGGGCAAGGCGATGCAGTCGCTGACGCCGGGCGCGAAGGTGGTGCAGCCCGCCCCGGCCGGCGCCGGTGGCAAGGACGCGCTGGTGGTCGCTGCGACGAGCGCGGGCCACCTGCTCGCCTTCCCGCTGTCCGAACTGCCCGAACTGGACCGCGGCAAGGGCAACAAGCTGATCGAGATCCCGAAGGCCAAGCTCGGGACCGAGCGCGTGGTCGGCGTGGCCGTGGTGTCGCCGGGCGACACCCTGCAGGTGCGCAGCGGCGCGCGCACGATGTCCGTCCCGTACAAGGATCTCGACACCTACATGGGCAAGCGGGCGACCCGCGGCGGGTTGCTGCCGCGCGGATGGCAGAAGGTCGAGGCCCTGGCCGTCGAATAGGAAGGGGAACACCGTGCCGCAGCAAACGGTCCGCGAAACACCAGGGGCGCTTCGTGCAATCCCGGTCGTGCCTGTCGTGCTGCTGGTGGCGTTCGCGCTCGCCGCGGTGCTCTCGCTGCGCGGCAACCGGCCCCCCGAACCACTCGGGAGCGGAGCGCCGGCCGATGCGTTTTCGGCGGTGCGCGCCAGGGAGGTGCTGTCGCGCGTGCTGGGCGATGGCCGCCCGCATCCGACCGGTAGCGCAGCCAATGCGGCCGTGCGCGACCGCATCGTCGCCGAGTTCGATCGGCTGGGCCTGGCAGCCGTCGTGCAGCGCCGGTTCGCATGCGGCCCCTCGACGTGCGCGACCGTCGACAACATCGTTGCGCGCCTGCCCGGTACGCGTCCGGCGGCCGCCGACGGGCGAGGCGTGCTGTTGTCCGCCCATTACGACTCGGTGGCGGCCGGGCCCGGCGCATCGGACGACGGTGCCGGCGTCGCCGCATTGCTCGAAGTCGCGCGCGCACTGCAGGCAAGCGCGCCGCTGCCGCACGACATCTGGCTGCTCGCCAACGACGGCGAGGAACTGGGCCTCGTGGGCGCGGAAGCCTTTGTCCGGGAGCCCGAGTTCGCCGGCATCGCCACCGTGGTCAACCTCGAAGCGCGCGGCACCACCGGCGCCAGCCTGCTGATCGAGACCCAGCCGGGCAACGCGTCCGTCATCGCCGCCGCCGGGCGCGCGCTGCCCCGCCCGGGCGGGACGTCGCTCGACTACGAGATCTACAAGACGCTGCCCAACGACACCGACTTCACCGTCTACCGGCGCGAGGGCCTGGCCGGCGTCAACTTCGCCTGGGCCCGGGGTGCGGCGCGCTACCACACGCCGCTGGACGACCTCGCCCACCTCGACCCGGGATCGTTGCAGCAGCATGGCGACAACATGCTGGCCATGGCGCGTGCGTTCGGCACGGCCGGGACCGACCTGGAAGCGCGCCATGACGCCGTCTTCTTCGGCTTGTTCGGGCTGGCCATGGTGTCGTGGCCCGCCACGTGGAATCTCGCCCTGCTGGTGCTCGGGCTGGCGGCATGGGCCCTGCTGGCGGCCAGGCGGATCCGCGCGAAGGCCGCCCGGCCGTGGGCGCTGGTCGGCGCCGGCGTGACCCTCCTGCTGTTGCTGGTGGTGTTCGCGCTGGCGGGCTGGGCACTGCATGCCCTGCTCGGCGCGCTGGGCGCGACACCGGCACCCTGGACGGCGCAACAAGGGGCGCTGGTGGGTGCGTTCGTGCTGCTCGCCGCGGGACTCGCGACCCTGCTTGCCCGTCCGTTGGCACGCTGGTTCGGCGAGGACACGCTGGGCATCGCGGGACTGCTGCCGTTCGCGCTGGTCGCCGTGCTCGCGGTCCTGGGGATGCCGGGCGCCAGCCACGTCGGGCTCGTGCCGCTGGTCGCGGGCGCGCTGGCAGGCCACCTGTGGCCGCGACGACCTGCATTGTGGTCGGGCGTCGCCGCCATCGCCGCGGTGGTGCTCTGGTTCCCGTATGTCGCCGACAGCTACAGCGCGATCGGCCACCCCGGCCTGCCACCTGCGCTGGTGTTGATGGGGCTGGTGTTGCTGCCATTGCTGCCGGCGCTTGCGGGACTCGGGCGCGCAGCGCCCTTCCTCGGCGGCGGCGCGCTCGCAGGCGCCTTCGCCTGCGCGGTCCTCGCGTCGACGCTGCCGGCGTTCGACGCAGACGTCCCCAGATCCATCAACCTGGTCCATGTCGGCACGGGCAACGCGCCGCGCCTCTTCGCGAACACGGGTGCGCCGCTGCCCGACGCCCTGGCGGACGCCGGCGGGTTCGAAACCACCGCCGTCACCATGGTGCCGTGGTCCGACCGCACGCGCGTCCCGGGGCCGCCGGGACCCACGCTTCCGTCGCCGGAGGTCGAGATCGTCCAGGACCGCGTGGTCGCCGGCCAGCGGCACGTGGCGATCCGGTTGCGGTCGGCGCGTGGCGCCGGCGAAGGCGTGCTGTACCTGCCGGAGTCGATCGAGCCCGGTTCGGTGCGCGTCCAGGGCGAAGCACTGGCAGTGTCACGCCATCCGCGCAGCGGCCCCTGGCGCGCCGTCACGATCGTCGGCTTGCCGGCCGGGGGTGCGCTGGTGGAATTCCGGGCACCTCCCGACCAGTCGATCGAACTTTACGGCGTGGATGTGTCGCATGGCGTCCCGGCTGCGCTGGCAGCGGTCGTGCGCGCACGGGACCGCGTCGCAGTGCCGATCCACGGCGGCGACGTGAGCCTGGCCTGGACCAGGCTCGAGGTCCCCGCTCAGGGAAGCAGCAACCGCTCGACCAGCGCGCGATAGATCTCGGGCAGCGCTTCCAGGTCGGCCACCGACACGTGTTCGTCCACCTTGTGGATGCTCGCGTTGACCGGCCCGATCTCGACGCAGTGCGCGCCGAGCGGCGCGATGAAGCGTGCATCGGATGTGCCTCCGCCAGTGCTTTCCTCCGGCGGCGCACCGACATGCGCGGAAAGCACCTCGCGCGCGGCCGTGCGGAGCGGGCCCTCCGGCGTGTGGAACGGTTCGCCGCTGCGATGCCAGTGCAGGGTGTAGTCGCTTGCCTGCAGTCCGTTCGCCTGCAATAGCGACTCGCACTCCCGCTCCAGCGTCGCCGAGTCCCAGTGGGGGTTGTAGCGCAGGTTGAACAGCACCCGCAGGTCGCCGGGAACCACGTTGTTCGCGCCGGTGCCGGCCTGGACGTTGCTCACCTGCAGGCTGGTCGGCGGGAAGGTTTCGTAGCCGTCGTCCCAACGGCGCGCGGTGAGTGCCGCCAGCGCCGGCAGCGCCAGGTGCACCGGGTTGCGCGCTTTCTCGGGATAGGCGACGTGGCCCTGCACGCCGTGCACGTCGAGGATGGCGGACAGGCTGCCGCGCCGGCCGACGCGCAACAGGTCGCCCAGCACCGCCTTCGACGATGGCTCGCCGGTCACGCACCAGTCGATGTGCTGCCCCCGCTCCCGGAAGATGCCGGCGATGCGGCGCACGCCGTCGATCGCGTCGCCCTCCTCGTCCGACGTGAGCAGGATCGCCAGCGTGCCCGGGTGGCCGGGATGCGCCGCGACGAACTGTTCCGCCGCGACGACGAACGCCGCGACGCTGCCCTTCATGTCGGCGGCACCGCGCCCGTAGAGCACGCCATCGCGAATCCCGGGCACGAAGGGATCCGAGGTCCACGCTTCCGGGCGTCCGGGCGGCACCACGTCGGTGTGCCCCAACAGCACCAGCACCGGCCCGCCGGTGCCATGCGTCGCCCACAGGTTGTCGACCTCGCCCAGGCGCAGGCGTTCGCAATCGAACCCCGCGGCGGCCAACCGGTCCGCGATCAACACCTGGCAGCCGGCGTCGTCAGGCGTGACAGAGCGGCGCGCGATCAGGTCCTGCGTCAGCGCGAGCACGTCGGACATCTCAGCCCCCGGTCCCGAAGCGCTTCTTGAACGCGTTGTCGCTGAAGCCCTGCGTCACGACACCGTCGTCGGTCACCACGACCGGGCGCCGCACCAGCGCCGGGTGCTCGCGCAGCAGCAGGGTCCACTCCGCGTCGGAACCCGGTGACTTGCGATTGGGCGGCAGGTTGCGCCAGGTCGTGGAGGACTTGTTGACCATCGCCTCCCAGCCGCCGAGCGCATCGCGCCAGGCGATCAAGGTCTCCGGCGACGGCTTGTCCTGGCGGTAGTCGACGAACGCGTGGGCGACGCCGAAGCGGTCCAGCCATTTCCGGGCCTTGCGGCACGTGTCGCAGTTCGCCAGGCCGTGGAGCACTGGATGCCCGCCTTCGCGGGAATGACGGCCGGCGGCTTCGCGGGAATGACGGTTCGTCATTCCGCCAGCCCCCGCAGCAGGTCGTTGATCGAAGTCTTCGAGCGGGTCTTCGCATCGACGCGCTTGACGATGACCGCGCAGTAGAGCGAGTGCGATCCGTCCGCGGCCGGCAACTGGCCGGACACCACGACGCTGTACGGCGGCACGTAGCCGTAGCTGACGGTGCCGGTCGCGCGGTCGTAGATGCGCGTGGACTGGCCCAGGAACACGCCCATGCCGATCACGCTGTGGTGGCCGACGATCACGCCTTCGACGACTTCCGAACGCGCGCCGACGAACACGTGGTCCTCCAGGATGGTCGGCGTCGCCTGCAGCGGCTCGAGCACGCCGCCGATGCCGGCGCCGCCCGACAGGTGGCAGTGCTTGCCCACCTGCGCGCAGGAACCGACCGTCGCCCAGGTGTCGACCATCGTGCCCGCGCCGACGTACGCGCCGATGTTCACGAAACTCGGCATCAGCACCACGTCCCTGCCGATGTGCGCGCCGCTGCGCACCAGCGAGCCCGGCACCACGCGCGCGCCGAGCTTGCGGAACTTCGACTCGTCGAAATCGGCGAAGCGCGCGGGCACCTTGTCCCAGAACGGCGCCGGGTAGCTCTCGACCAGCTCCATCTCGTTGACGCGGAAGTACAGCAGCACGGCCTTCTTCAGCCACTCGTTGACCTGCCAGCCCCCCTTGCCGTCCGGCTCGGCCACGCGCAGCGTGCCCGCCTCCAGGCCCTCGATCGCCTGGTCGATCGCCGGGCGGGTCGAGCCCTCGACCTCCTCCATCGTCAGCGTCGTGCGCCGCGCCCAGGCGCTGTCGATGACGAACCGGAGCTCGGCATGCGGGTCGGCCGGCGCCGCCGGCTTCGCGGCCCGCTTCGTCGCAGCCTCCGTCACGGCCTTCGTCGCTGCCTTCGTGGCGGCCTTCGTGGCGGGCTTCTTCTTCGGCGGGGGGCTCATGCGCGGTCTTCTCCATCGATGCTGGCGAGCAGCGCGTCGCGCAGCGCCTGTTGCCGGGTTTCGTCGAGCACCTGGTCGTGCGCGTCGGTGATCTGGAACACGTCTTCCGCGCGCTCGCCGAACGTGGCGATGCGCGCGTCGTGCACCCGGAGGCCCTGGGTGCGCAGGGCCTGGGCGATGTCGGCCAGCAAGCCGGGGCGGTCGGTGCACACCACGCTCAGCAGCGTGCGCCGGCCGTCGCCCACCTGCGAGAACGCCACCTGCGGGACGATCCTGAAGTGGCGCAGGTGCCGCGGCTGGGCACGCCGGGCCGGCCGGACGCGCTCGAGCGAACCGGCCAGCGCTTCGCGCAGCCGCTGCTCGACCCGCGCCGGTTCCGGTGCGTCATGGCCCTCGGGCGGCAGGACCTCGAACGTGTCGAAGATCGTGCCGCGCCCATCTTCGGCCTTCGGGCCGTCGAGGACGCGTGCATGCTGGATCGCCAGGCCCATGCGGTCGAGCGTCGCCACGATCGCGGCGAACAGCCCGTCCCGGTCCGGGGAATGCACGAACACCTCCAGCGCGCCCGAGTGCTGCACCAGCGGCCGCACCTGCACCACCGTCTCGCCCGGCGCGGCGGCGCGCAACGCCGAAGCCTGCCAGGCGACCTGGTCGGCGCGCCCGCGCAGGAAGCTGGTGCGCGGCATGCGCGCGAAGAGCGCATCGATCACGGACGGGGCGAGCCCGAACGCAGTCAGCATCGCGCGCGCGGCCTCGCGGGTTTCCTCCACGCGCTCGCCGGCGGCGAGGGGATGCTCCAGCCCGCGCCGCAATGCCAGCCGGGTGGCGGTGTACAGGTCGGCCAGCAGCCGGTCCTTCCAGCCGTTCCAGAGCTTCGGCGACGTTCCGGCGATGTCGGCGCACGTCAGCAGGTACAGCAGGTCCAGCCGCTCGCGGTCGACCACCTGGGTGGAGAAGCGGTGGATCACGTCCGGATCGGCGATGTCCTGCTTCTGCGCCGTCATCGACATCAGCAGGTGGTGGCGCACCAGCCATTCGACCTGCACGGAATCGCCTTCGGTCAGGCCGTGCGCGACGCAGAACGCACGCGCGTCCTCGGCTCCCAGCTCGGAGTGGTCGCCGCCGCGGCCCTTGGCGATGTCGTGGAACAGCCCGGCGAGCAGCAGCAGTTCCGGCTTGCGCAGCCGCGGCCAGACCTGGTGGGCGATCGCGAAGCGTTCGTCCGGGTCGCCCGAAGCGAACTGCGCCAGGTTGCGCAGCACCGCGAGCGTGTGCTGGTCGACCGTGTACACGTGGAAGAGGTCGAACTGCATGCGCCCGGACACGCGCGCGAATGCCGGCAGCCACCGGCCCAGCACGCCCAGCCGCGCCATGCGTTCCAGCGAGCGCACCGGCTGCGCGCCACGCAGCAGCGCCATGAACATGGCGCGGAGTCCGGGCGTCGCGTCGTCGTACGCGGGGATGCGCGGCAGCGCCTCGGCCAGCGCGCGTGCCGTCAGCGAGTGCAGCCCGCGCACGCGCACGCCGGTGATCGCCTGGGTGGAGCGCGCGGGCGCCTCGCGATCCGCCCACACCTCGAACAGTGCGAACACGTCTTCCGGCCCCCGCGGCCAGTGCGGGTCGCGCGCGGCCAGGTAGCCGCGATGCAGCTCGAAGCGGTCGTCCACCGGCTCGGGCACCGCGGCGCCGTCGAGCTGTTCCTCGAAGCGTTGCAGCAGCCGCTCGCCGATGCGCAGCACCAGCGCCGCGGCCCGGTAGAAGCCCTGCATCATCTGCTCGACGGCCAGGTTGCCGGTCGCGTCGACGTGGCCCAGGCGCTCGGCCAGCGCCTTCTGGTGGTCGAAGCGCAGGCGTTCCTCGCGCCGGCCGGCGACCAGGTGCAGGCCCCAGCGCAGCCGCGACAGCAGCCGTCGCTCGCGCTCGAGCGTGGCGTATTCGTCGGCGCCGAACTGCCCCAGCGCGACAAGCGGCTCCAGCCCGCGCTGCCCCAGCACGCGCAACGCCATCCAGCGCAGTGTCTGCACGTCGCGCAGGCCGCCTGGCCCTTCCTTCAGGTTGGGCTCGAGGTTGTCGGACGTGTCGCCGAACCGGGCATGGCGCACCCGCAGTTCCTCGCGCTTGGCGTGGAAGTACTCCCGTGGCGGCCAGACGCGCGCCGGCGCCACGGCATCGGCCAGCCGGGCCACCTCCGCCGCGTTGGTCTGCAGCGGACGTGCTTCCAGCAGCGCCGTCTGCACGGTGATGTCGGCGGCGGCCGCGGCGGTGCACTCGGTGGTGCTGCGCACCGCATGGCCGACCGGCAACCCGGCGTCCCACAGCATCGCGAACAGCCGTGCCAGCGCGCCGTGAGCCCGCGCCTGCGCCTCGCCTTCGGCGAGCACCAGCAGGTCGATGTCCGAATGCGGGAACAGTTCGCCGCGCCCGTAGCCGCCCACCGCGAACAGGGCGAGTTCGGTGGAATCGCCGATGCACCGCTCCCACGCCTGCCGGACCACCGCGTCCACCGCGCGGGTGCGGGCGGCGAGCAGCCGGTCGATGTCCTCGCCTGCGTCGAAACGCGCCGCGAAGGCCGCGTCGTCGGTGGCCAGCCCGGCGCGCGCGGCCGCCGACCAGCCCGCGTCGTCCTGCAATGCGTTGGCGCCGGCGACGCTCACTGCCCGGCGCTCACAGTGTGTTGTCGTCCCCGGGCAACCGGGTCAGGATCTCCACGCCGTCGGCGGTCACCGCGACCGTGTGCTCCCACTGCGCGGACAGGCTGCGGTCCTTGGTCACCACGGTCCAGCCGTCGGGCAGCAGCCGCGTGTGGCGCTTGCCCTCGTTGATCATCGGCTCGATGGTGAAGGTCATGCCTTCCTGCAGCACCAGGCCCTCGCCGGGCCGGCCGTAATGCAGGACCTGCGGATCCTCGTGGTAGATGCGGCCGATGCCGTGGCCGCAGTACTCGCGCACCACCGAGAAGCGCTCGCCCTCGGCGTAGGCCTGGATGGCATGCCCGACATCGCCCAGGGTCGCGCCCGGCCGCACCACGCGGATGCCGCGGAACATCGCCTCGCGCGTCACCTCGACCAGCCGACGCGCCATCACCGACGGCTCGCCCACGAAATACATGCGGCTGGTGTCGCCGTGCCAGCCGTCCTTGATGACGGTCACGTCGATGTTGACGATATCGCCGTCCTTCAGGACCTTGGCCTCGCTCGGGATGCCGTGGCAGATCACGTTGTTGACCGACGTGCAGACCGCCGCCGGGAAGCCCCGGTAGCCCACGTTCGCCGGGATGGCCTGCTGGACGTCCACGATGTGGTCGTGGCAGATCCGGTCCAGCTCGGCGGTCGTCACCCCCGGCTTCACGTGGGGCGCCACCACCTGCAGCACCTCCGCGGCCAGGCGACCGGCCACCCGCATCCGTTCGATTTCGTCCGGTGTCTTCACTGAAATACCCATCCGGCCATTATCGCCCAGTTGTGGGAGCCGCCATGGCGGCGAAAAGCCCGCAACCGCTTCGCCGCCATGGCGGCTCCCACAGTTGCCCTGGCCCGGGGTTTCCCCTAGAATTTGCGGGTTGTACCGCCCACGCCGGGCGTCACCGGCGAATACACACCTGCTGCCACAGCCCGTGCCGGGGTGCCCTTTCGGGGGTTCGGCCACGGAGCAGCGGGGAGGCCCCAACCCCGGAATCCATGCCCCGGCCCCCGCCGAGGCACCGCCCACACGACCCCGGGCGGCGGATTCCCCATTCGGAGCAACCGCAATGCCCCAGATCACCATGCGCCAGATGCTGGAGGCCGGCGTCCATTTCGGCCACCAGACCCGCTACTGGAATCCCAAGATGGGCCCGTACATCTTCGGCGCCCGCGGCAAGATCCACATCATCAACCTGGAGAAGACGATGCCGCTCTTCTCCGACGCGATGAACTTCCTTTCGGGCATCGCCCAGAAGCGCGGCATGATCCTGTTCGTCGGCACCAAGCGCTCCGCGCGCGACGCCGTGAAGGAAGAAGCCGAGCGCTGCGGCATGCCGTACATGACCCAGCGCTGGCTGGGCGGCACGCTCACCAACTTCGCCACCGTCAAGAAGTCGGTCCAGCGCCTGAAGGAGCTGGAAGCCGCCGAGACCGACGGCACCTTCGAGAAGCTGGTCAAGCACGAAGTGCTGGGCCTGCGCCGCGAGCGCGACAAGAAGTTCGCCTCGCTGGGCGGCATCAAGGAGATGAACCGCCTGCCTGACGCGCTGTTCGTGATCGACATCGGCCACGAGGACATCGCGGTCCAGGAAGCCCGGAAGCTGGGCATCCCGGTCGTGGCGGTGGTCGACACCAACTACGACCCGGCCAACGTCGACTACGCGATCCCGGGCAACGACGACGCGATCCGCGCCGTGCAGCTGTACGCCCGCGCCGCGGCCGACGCCGTGCTCGAGGGCAAGGCCGCCGCGCCGCAGGCCGCCACCGTGCGCGAGGACGACTTCGTCGAGCTCGACGCCGAGGGCAACCCGGTCGAGCGCAAGGGCCGTCGCGCCCCCGCGAAGAAGCCCGCCGAGAAGAAGGAACGGACCCGGGCCGACGCTGCCAACGACGGCGCGGCCGCCCCCGCCGAAGCACCGGCCGCCGAAGCACCGGCCGCGGACGCACCGGCCGCCGAGTAACCGTTTCGTCATTCCCGCGCAGGCGGGAATCCAGCGCCTGGGTCCCCGCCTCCGCGGGGACGACGCATTTCAATTTCAACGAGGGTATCCCCCATGGCAGAGATCACCGCTTCGCTCGTCAAGGAACTGCGCGAGCGCACCGGCGCGGGCATGATGGAGTGCAAGAAGGCACTCACCGAGAACAACGGCGACATCGAGGCCGCCGCCGACTGGCTGCGCAAGACCGGCCTGGCCAAGGCCGACAAGAAGGCCAGCCGCATCGCCGCGGAAGGTCGCATCGTGTCCGCCCAGGACGCCGGCAAGGCCGTGCTGGTCGAGGTCAATTCCGAGACGGACTTCGTCGCCAAGGACGAGAACTTCGTCAAGTTCGCCGAGGAGGTCGCGAAGACCGCCCTGGCGAGCGGCGCGGACGACGTCGATGCGCTGAAGGCCGCGGCGACGTCCTACGGCAAGACCGTCGAGGAAGGCCGCGCGTGGCTCGTGTCGAAGGTCGGCGAGAACGTGCAGGTCCGGCGCATGGCCCGCATCGACAGCGACAAGACCGTCGGCGCGTACGTGCACGGCGGCCGCATCGGCGTGCTGGTCGAGGTCCAGGGCGGCAATGCCGAACTGGCGCGCGGGCTGGCGATGCACATCGCCGCGATGAACCCGCCGTACATCTCGCCCGCGCACGTCCCGGCCGACTTCGTCGCGCGCGAGAAGGAAATCGCGCTGGCCCAGGTCAAGGACACCAACAAGCCCGCCGACATCATCGAGAAGATGATCTCCGGCAAGGTGGCCAAGACCGTCAACGAGCTGTGCCTGACCGGCCAGCCCTACGTGCTGGACACCAACCAGACCGTGGAGCAGGCGCTGAAGGCCGCCGGCGCGCAGGTGCTGCAGTTCGTGCGCCTGGCCGTCGGCGAGGGCATCGAGAAACAGGCCGACGACTTCCACGCCGAAGTCATGAAGCAGGCCGGGCTGGCGTAACCGCCAGGCCCCCGCCAGGTAACGAAGGAACCCGCGCCCGCGCGGGTTTTTTCATGGGATGTCGCGCCGGCAGGCGATCAGCGCGTGACTGGCAGGGTGACCACGAACCGGCTGCCGAGCCCCGTGCCATCGCTGCTGGCGGTGACGGTTCCGCCGTGGGCTTCGACCAGTTCGCGGACGACGGTCAGGCCGATGCCCAGGCCGGTGCCGCTGAACCCGATGGCATGGCGGTCCTGCACGAACGGCTCGAACACGTCGGGCATGGCCTCGGCCGTGATGCCGATGCCGCTGTCGGAAACCGCCACGATCACCGAATCCCCGGTCGGTTCGACCACCAGGTCGATCCGACCGCCTTCTGGCGTGAACTTGCAGGCATTGACGAGCAGGTTGCTGAACACCTGCGCGAGACGCAGCGCATCGCCTTCGAGCTCGGGAACCCGCGGCGGCATGCGAACGCTGAAGTGCTGCCGTCGCTTCTCCATCGCCGGGCTGCAGGTGAACACCACTTCCTCGACCAGGCCGGCAAGGTCCACCTTCCGCCGCACGAGCCGCAGCTTGCCGCTGCGGGCGCGGGCGAGGTCGAGCATGTCGTCGATCAGGCGCTGCATGTGCATGACCTGGCGGCCGACGATCGCCTGCGTCCGCGCGGCATCCTTGTCCTCCGGCCTTGCCAGCATCGACCAGGCGAGGCTGATGGAGGACAGCGGGTTGCGCAATTCGTGCGCCGCCACTGCCAGGAAATCCTTCTGCCTTGCGCGCGCCTGTTCGGCCGCGGCCAGGAGCTGGCGGGCATCGAGCGCGCTCAGCACCAGCTGCTGGTTCGCTTCCCGCAGTTCGACCAGCCGGCGCTCCAGCTCTGCCGAGGACTGGTGTGCCGCGAGTTCGGCGGCGCAGTCATCCGCCCGGGCCTGCGACCGGAGCGCCGAGCGCACCAGTTGCTCGTTCGCCTCCACCAGCTGCGCGACCTGGCGGCGGTCCAACCCGGGCTTCCCGTTGCCGGGTGGAGGCGTGTTCACTGCGGCCACCTCACCCCCCCGCCGGGGTCGTCGATCGCAAAGGGCAGATCGTCGGCGCCCTTCCGCGTCGGCCTGCCGCCCAGCAGCCCTTCCTGGTCGGCGAGCATCCCGCCGATCCGGATGCCATCCCCGTCGATCGTGTACTCGCGCAATTCGTTCGAATGCGCGCTGGCCCGCATCTTGACCACGGCCATCACCCGCCGCAGCCGGCTGTCGAGCTCGATGTAGCGCTGGACGATGATCGCGTCGGTGAGGAAGGCGCTGCCATAGGGACTGAAGCGCAGGTCGGTGTAGCGGTCCTCCAGCTCGGACGTCATCAGCACCGTGATCCCGGTGGCGGCCAGCGCGGTGACCATGCGCAGGAGGTTCTCCCTGAACTCGTGCTGGAACGTCGGCGCCAGCGACAGCTCGAAACCGGAGAGCGAATCGATCACGAGCCGGGTCGCCTTCAACCGCGCGACTTCCCGCAGGATCAGCAGCACCGTCTCGTCGATCGACAGGTCCGGCGCGCGGGTGTCCACCAGGCCGACGTTGCCTGTGTCGATCAGCGTCGCGACGGTCCGGTTGCGCCTGCAATCGGGTCGCTGCTCGAAGCAGGCGATGACGCCGGTCTCGCCACGACGCGCGCCCTCGGCCAGGAAGGCCGCCGCGAGCATGCTCTTCCCCGAGCCCGACGGACCCGCCACCAGCATCGAGTAGCCGCGCGGCAGTCCTCCGCCCAGCATCTCGTCGAGCTTCGGCACGCCCATCTGCAACCGGGGCCCCGGTTCCGCTGCCTCCCCCTTGGCGTCGATCGGGGCGGACTCGCGGCGCGCGGGCGCGAAGACCCTGATCCCGCCCGAGTCGATGCGGAAGGTGTGCAACCCCGGCAAGGTCGGCTGGCCGCGCATCTTCATGATCTCCAGCTTCCGCACCATCGTGTTGCGCTCCACGCTCTGGCGCATCCAGACCAGTCCGTCGGCGACGGTGAAGATCGGATTGGGGTCCATGTCGGTGAAGTACTCCCCGATCAGGAAGCTCGTCGCCTGCCAAGTCGTCATCACCATGCCCAGCTGCTGCACGAACTGCTGCAGCTTGTTGTCCGGGTGGCCCTGCGCCGAGGTGGCCAGCACCACGGAGCGGAACGAATCCACGAAGACCAGTGCCGGCCCGTAGGCCTCCATCGCCTCCACGATGCGCGCGAGCACCATGTCGAGGTCGCCCGTCACGGTGTGTTCGGAGAGGTTGATGAAGCGGACCGAACGGTTGATCGCCTCGCCGTCGAAGAACTCGAACTGCTGCTGGTAGCGCAGCATCTTCAGCGGCGGCTCGCCGAGGATGGTGAAGTACAACGCCGGTCGTTCCTCGGTCGCCAGCGTGAACATCATCTGGTGGGCCAGCGTGGTCTTGCCCGAGCCGGGCGGACCAGCGATCAGGTTGAAGGAGAATTCCGGCAGGCCGCCACCAAGCACCTCGTCCAGGCCGGGGACGCCGGTTTCCAGGCGTTTGATGGTCATTTTCGTCATGGCGATGTGCCTTGTGCGGACGAGCCGCTTGCAGGGAGGTCCCAGGCGGCAGCGAGCAGCCGCCTGGTGAGCGAGGGACCGACGAGGCTGGCCAGCAACTCGTGGAAGGCCTGGAGCAACGCGCCCGCGCCGGCGGCCGCCGCGGCAGGCTCCTGTTGCACGAGGGCGGAGCGCAACGCCGATGCGTCGACGGGGGTCGTGTCTGCCTCCCGGAGGCCTGCCAGCCAGGGGTGGGCCGGGGCGGCCAGGTGGAGGCTGCGCCTGTAGAGCGCAGCGACGCCTTGCGACCCGATGATCGGGGCCAGGGCATCATCGGTTCGCTGCCACACCGCGACGACGTGGTCGGCGACGCGAACCGCGTCCGCGCCCTCGCTTACGTGCCGTGCCAGCGTCACGGCAACCTGGTGGCTGTCTGGCGGTGCCACGGGAATCAGTCGCCAGCCGTGAAAGATCTCATGGATCACCATACGCCGCATTGCACGCGTTCGGTGGAAAGCATCCCGGTGGTCGGCGTTCCGGGGCCTGGCGCGGCCGGCAGGCCGCGGCGGATGGAGCGGGCGGCGCGGATGGGGCCATCGGCTAGAATCGACGCGATCCCCTGACGGAGCCCCGCCCATGCCCCTCGCCTTCCGCCGCGTCCTGCTCAAGCTGTCCGGCGAGGCGTTGATGGGTGAAGAGGACTACGGCATCGACCCGAAGGTCCTGGGCCGGCTGGCGCGCGAGGTCATCGAGGCCCAGGGGGCCGGCGCCGAGGTCGCGCTGGTCATCGGCGGCGGCAACATCTTCCGGGGCGCAGGGCTGGCCGCGGCCGGCATGGACCGCGTGACCGGCGACCACATGGGCATGCTCGCCACGGTGATCAACGCGCTGGCGATGCAGGATGCGCTCGAGAAACTCGGTGGCAAGGCGCGGGTGATGAGCGCGCTGAAGATCAACGACGTGTGCGAGGACTACATCCGGCGCCGCGCGATCCGGCACCTGGAGAAGGGCCGGCTGGTGATCTTCGCCGCGGGCACCGGCAACCCGTTCTTCACCACCGACTCCGGCGCCGCGCTGCGCGCGATCGAGATCGGCGCGGACCTGCTGCTGAAGGCCACCAAGGTCGACGGCGTGTACGACAAGGACCCGAAGAAGCACGCCGACGCCACGCGCTACGAGCGCCTGACCTACGAGGAGGTGCTGGCGCGCGACCTCCAGGTCATGGACACCGCCGCATTCGCCCTGTGCCGCGACAGCGAGATGCCACTGCGCATCTTCGACATGGCCCAGCCCGGCACGCTGCTGCGGATCCTGCAGGGCGAGGAAGTCGGCACGCTGGTCACCGCCCGGAAGTAACCGTTCGCCGCCATGGCGGCTCCCACAGGGGTCGCACCGCATGCACCGCCACGACCACGCACACGACAGCACCACCCGCGCGTTCGCATGGGTGACGCTGATCAACCTGGCGTACACCGTCGTGGAGGCGGGATACGGGTTCGCCACCAATTCGCTGGCGCTGCTGTCCGATGCGTTGCACAACCTCGGCGACGTGCTCGGCCTGGGCCTGGCGTGGGCCGCGGCCGTCGTGGCCAAGCGCGCGCCGACCGAGCGCCACACCTACGGCTGGCGCCGCGCCACCCTGCTCTCGCCGCTCGCCAACGCGCTGCTGCTGGTCGGATTCGCCGGCGCGCTTGGCTGGGAAGCGTTGCGGCGCTTCGCCGAACCGCCCCCGGTGCCGGGGTTGCCGGTGATGCTCGTCGCCGGCCTCGGCATCGTGGTGAACCTGGGCGCGGCCTGGTTCGTGCGTGGCGGGCATGCGCAGGACCTCAACCGGCGCGGCGCGTTCCTCCACCTGGTGGCGGACGCCGCGGTGTCGCTGGCCGCCGTGGTCGCCGGGTTCGGCATCCTCGCACTGGACTGGCACTGGCTGGACCCGGCCACGGCGCTGCTGGTCGGCGTGGTGGTCGCGGTCGGTGCGTTCGCGTTGCTGCGCGATGCCTTCAATGCGGCGATGGACGCAGTCCCGACCGGCATTCGCCCCGCCGAGGTGCGCGACTTCCTGATGGCGCAGCCCGGCGTCTCGACGGTCCACCACCTGCACATCTGGTCGCTGGGCGCGGGCGAAGTCGCGATGACCGCGCACCTGGTACGGCCGGACGACACCGGGCACGACGGCTTCATCGACGCGGTGGTCCAGGCGCTCGACGCGCGCTTCGGCATCAACCACCCCACCCTGCAGATCGAGCGCGGCACCGACTGCGGCCACGACCGGCACGACAACGCCCCGCACGGGGGCCACTGACGGGCCTTGCCCTATAATCCGTCGGCTACGAACCAGCCGGAGCCCGCGATGCTCAGCGACATCACGAAAGACGCCGAGACCCGGATGCACAAGAGCGTCGAGGCCTTCCGCCACGACCTCACGAAGCTGCGCACGGGGCGCGCCTCCACCGCCCTGGTCGAACACCTCAAGGTGAACTACTACGGCGCCGACATGCCGCTGTCCCAGGTGGCCAGCATCGCCGTGACCGACGCCCGCTCGCTCACCATCACCCCGTGGGAGAAGCAGATGGTCTCCCCGGTCGAGAAGGCGATCCTGGGGTCCGACCTCGGCCTGACCCCCAACACCGCGGGCACCGTCATCCGCATCAACATCCCGGCCCTCACCGAGGAGCGCCGCCGCGACCTGTCCAAGCACGTCCACGCGGGCGGCGAGGACGCCAAGATCGCGATCCGCAACATCCGCCGCGACGCCAACCACCAGGTCAAGGAACTGCTGAAGGACAAGCAGGTCACCGAGGACGAGGTGCGCCGGGCCGAGGACGACATCCAGAAGCTGACCGACAAGGCGATCAAGGACGTCGACGACGTGGTCAGGGCGAAGGAACAGGAGTTGATGGCGGTCTGAGCGTGGAACCCGGCACGCCCGCGGTCGCCCGGCCCGCTGTCACCCGGCGCGTCCCCCGCCACCTCGCCGTCATCATGGACGGCAACGGGCGCTGGGCGGAGCAGCGCCGCCGGCCCCGCGTCATCGGCCACCGCGCCGGCGCGCGCGCGGTCAACACCTGCATCGACTTCTGCCTGGCGCGCGGCATCGGCGCGCTGACCCTGTTCGCCTTCTCCAGCGAGAACTGGGGCCGGCCGGAGGACGAGGTCGGCGCCCTGATGAAGCTGTTCATGAACGCGCTCGACCGCGAGGTCGGCGAACTCCACCGCCGCGGCGTGCGCGTGCGGTTCATCGGCGAGCGGGACCGGTTCGGCGATGCGATCCAGTCGCGCATGGACGCCGCCGAGGCGATGACCCTGGGCAACGACCGCCTGCAGCTGGTCATCGCGGCGAGCTACGGCGGCCGCCAGGACATCGCGGCCGCCGCGCGCGCGCTGGCAGGCGAGGTCGAGGCCGGCCGGCTGCGGGCCGCCGACATCGACGAGGCCGCCATGGCGCGCCACGTCGCACTGGCCGACCTGCCCGCGCCGGACCTCTTCATCCGGACCGGCGGCGAGCACCGCGTCAGCAATTTCCTGCTCTGGCAACTGGCCTACACCGAACTCTGGTTCACCGATACGTTGTGGCCCGAGCTGGATGCGGCGACACTGCAGCGCGCGCTGGACGACTACGCCCGGCGCGAGCGCCGATTCGGCCTCACGGGCGCGCAGCTACGCCCGGCCTCCGACGAGACTCCCGCATGACCAAGCTGCGCACCCTGACCGCGCTGATCATGGCCCCGATCACGATCGCGGCGGTGCTGTTCCTGCCCACCTCGTGGCTGACGGCGTTCGCGGCCATCGCGTTCCTGGTCGCCCTGTGGGAGTGGCTGCGCCTGTCCGGGGTCGAGGACGGACTGGCGCAGGCGGTGTTGCTGGTGGCCAACCTGGCGCTGATCGTCGCCCTGGTCTGGGCCTCGCGCACCAGTGCGGGGTTCAGCTGGGTGCTGCTGCAGCTGATGGTCGTCGCCGGCGTGCTGTGGTGGCTGGCGTCGATTTCCTGGCTGAACCGGTTCTCGTTCGACGCGCGGACGGCGAAGCTGGCGGCGGGCACGCTGGCCATCGTCCCGGCGTGGTGCGCGGTCGCGATCATCCACGGCGACCAGCCGCACGGGCACCGGTGGTTGCTGGTGGCCCTGGCGATCGTCTGGGCGGCCGACACCGGCGCGTACTTCGCCGGACGCAAGTTCGGCCGGCGCAAGCTCGCGCCGCGCATCAGTCCCAACAAGACGGTCGAGGGCCTGGTCGGCGGCGTGGTCGCCGGCGTGGCGCTTGGCCTGGTGGTCGCGGTGTTCGCCGGGGCGACGCCCGGGCAACTGCCGGCGGTCGCGCTGGTGGCGCTGGTGGCCGTGCTGTTCTCGGTCGTCGGCGACCTGTTCGAGAGCCTGCTCAAGCGGCAGGCCGGGGTGAAGGACTCGAGCAACCTGATCCCCGGCCACGGTGGCCTGCTGGACCGCGTCGACGGCATGGTCGCGGCGTTGCCGGCGTTCGCGCTGGGCAAGGACATGCTGGGCTTCTGACATGCCACAGGGGGCACGCAACGTGGCCGTGCTCGGCGCCACGGGTTCGATCGGCGCCTCCGCGCTCGACGTCATCGCACGCCACCCGGGCCGGCTGCGCGCGAGCGTGCTGGCCGCGGGGCGCAACGTCGACGCGCTGGTCGCGCTGTGCAAGACGCATCGTCCCGCGCATGCCGCGATCGCCGATGCACGACTGCTCGACGCGTTGCGCGACGGCCTGCGCGCGGCCGGCCTGGACACCGAAGCGCACGGGGGCGCCGGCGCCATCGAGGCGCTGGCCTCGGGCGATGCCTGCGACACCGTCGTCGCGGCAATCGTGGGGGCAGCCGGGCTGGGGTCGACGCTGGCCGCCGCGCACGCCGGCAAGCGCCTGCTGCTGGCCAACAAGGAATCGCTGGTGCTCGCGGGGGCGCTCCTGGTCCGCGCGGCGCGCGACGCCGGCGCGGTCGTCGTGCCCATCGACAGCGAGCACAACGCCATCTTCCAGTGCCTGCCGGACGGGCGCGCCGGCCCCGGGCTGCGCCGCATCGTGCTGACCGCCTCCGGTGGGCCGTTCCGCGGCCGGACGCGCGCGGAACTCGCGGACGTCACGCCGGCGCAGGCGGTGGCGCACCCCAAGTGGTCGATGGGGCCGAAGATCTCGGTCGACTCGGCCACGTTGATGAACAAGGGCCTGGAAGTCATCGAGGCCCACCACCTGTTCGGCCTGCCCGGCGCGGGCATCGACGTGCTGGTCCATCCGCAGAGCCTGGTGCATTCGCTGGTCGAGTTCGCCGACGGGTCGACGCTCGCCCAGCTCGGGCTGCCCGACATGCGCACCGCGCTGGCGGTGGGCCTGGGCTGGCCGGAGCGGATCGCCTCGGGCGTCCCCGGGCTGGACCTGCTCGCGCAGGGCGGGCGGCTGGAGTTCGAGGCGCCGGACACCGATGCCTTCCCGTGCCTGCGGCTGGCGTACGCGGCCCTCGCCACCGGCGGCGCGGCGCCCGCGGTGCTCAACGCGGCCAACGAAGTCGCGGTTTCAGCCTTTCTTCAGCAGCGGACGGCTTTCCTGTCGATTCCCGCGATCGTCGAGGACACGCTGGCCGCGATGCACGACCTGCCTGCCCACGACCTGCCTGCGCTGCTCGACGCCGACCTGCGTGCCCGCCGCTTCGCGGACGCGCGCGTGGTCGCGCGGGCGGCGGCATGAGCGACTTCATCGGCTCGGCCTGGTGGCTGGTCGTCAGCCTGGGCCTGCTGGTCACCTTCCACGAGTTCGGCCACTACTGGACGGCACGTCGGTTCGGCGTCGACGTGCTGCGCTTCTCGGTGGGTTTCGGCCGCGCACTCTGGTCGCGACGGGGCCGGGACGGCACCGAATACGTGATCGCCGCCATCCCGCTGGGCGGTTACGTGAAGATGCTCGACGAACGCGAAGGCGAGGTCCCGCCCGAGCGCGCGCACCGCGCGTTCAACCGGCAGGGCGTCTGGCCGCGGATCGCGATCGTCGCCGCGGGACCCGTCGCCAACCTGCTGCTGGCGGTCGCCTTGCTGTGGGCCATGTTCGTCGTGGGCCGCCCGGACTACGCGCCGGTGGTCGGGCATGCCGAGGGCATCGCCGCCGAGGCGGGCCTGCGCGGCGGCGACACATTGCTGGCGGTCGGGGAACGGCGCACCCCGACCTGGAGCGAGGCCATGTTCGCGGTCACCACCGCGGCGATGGACCACCGCGACGTCCCGGTGCGGGTGCGCACCGCGGCCGGCGCCGAGACGACGCGCACGCTGGAACTGTCGCGATTGCCCGGTGACTTCGATGAACGCCGCGCGGTGGCACTCGCGGGCCTGGTGCCGCGCCATCGGCTCGTCCCCCCGGTCGTCGGCCAGGTCGAACCGGGGCTGCCTGCCGAGGGCGTGCTGGAACCGGGTGACCGGATCACCGCGGTGGACGGCGTGCCGGTCGCCTCGTTCGGCGACATCGGGCCGCAGGTCCAGCGACTCGGGGCGCTCGGCGGCAGTGGCATGGTCGAAGTCCAGCGCGACGGCGAGCGGCTGGCGCTGGAGATCACCCCGGCCCGGCGCACGCCGCCGGTGGCCGGCGCAAGTGAATGGGTCCTGGGGTTCGCGCCCGCACCCGCCGAGGCGCCAGCCCCCGATGCCGAGCTCCGGCACGGTCCCCTGGCGGCGGTCCCCGCGGCGCTGCGCGCGACCTGGCAGCTCGGCGGCGACACCCTCGGCATGGTCGGGCGGATGGTGACCGGCAACGCTTCCGCGCAGAATGTGTCCGGCCCCATCACCATCGCCCGGGTCGCCAATGCCTCGGCTGAAATGGGGCCGGCCTGGTTCCTCCAGTTCCTCGCCTTGCTCAGCCTGGGACTGGCCATCCTCAACCTCCTGCCCATTCCGGTCTTGGACGGGGGTCACCTGCTGTATTACCTTATCGAACTTGCCAAGGGCAGCCCGCTCAGCGAACGCGCCATGGCTGCCGGCCAGTACGTCGGCCTCGTCCTGCTCGCCGGGCTGATGGCCCTGGCGTTCTACAACGACATCCTGCTGCTGGTGCGGTGATGCCGGGCCGGACCAACCCCCTACACACCGACGGACGCGATTGATGACGCCCTCCTGCCCACGCCGCCTGCTTGTCCTCGCCCTTGCCTCGGCGCTCGCCAGCCCCGCCTGGGGTCAGGCCACGGCGACCGAAACGCCGCCGTCCCCGGTCCCGGCGACGGACACGCGCGCGAGCGCCCTGCCGTTCACGGTCGCCGACATCCGCGTCGACGGCCTGCAACGCATCTCCGCCGGCACGGTGTTCACGTACCTGCCGGTCGAGCGCGGCGACGTGCTCGACCAGACCGGCGCCGCCAACGCGATCCGGGCGCTGTACCAGACGGGCTTCTTCGAGGACGTGCGCCTGGACCGCCAGGGCGACATCCTGGTGGTGACGGTCACCGAGCGCCCGGCGATCAACAAGCTCAACATCACGGGCAACAAGGACCTCAAGACCGAGGACCTGACGAAGAACCTGGCGGACATCGGCATCGCCGAGGGCCAGACCTTCGACCGGCTCGCGCTCGACCGGGTGACGCTCGAGCTGCAGCGCGCCTACAACAACCGCGGCAAGTACAACGCGACCATCGTCCCGACGGTCTCGCGCCTGGACCGCAACCGCGTCGACATCTCCATCGTGATCGACGAGGGCGATGCCGCGCGCATCCGCCACATCAACCTGGTCGGCAACGAGGCCTTCGAGGACGAGGCCATCCTGGATCGCTGGGAACTGGCCGAGTCCAACTGGCTGTCCTGGTACCGCCGCGACGACCAGTACTCGCGCGAGAAGCTGGCCGGCGACATCGAGACGCTGCACAACTACTACCTGGACCGCGGATACGTCGATTTCAGCATCGACTCCACCCAGGTGGCGATCAGCCCCGACAAGCAGGACATGTTCATCACCGCCGGCGTGACCGAAGGCGAGGTCTACACCGTCTCCGACGTCAAGGTGACCGGCGACACGGTGCTGCCGCAGGAACGCATCGAGCAGCTGCTGCTCGTGCGCGAGGGCCAGACCTTCTCGCGCCAGCTGCTCGAGATGTCGTCCGATGCGATCATCGCGACCCTGGGCAACATCGGCTACGCGTTCGCCCGCGTGAACCCGCTCCCGGACGTGGACCGCGAAGCCAACACCGTCGCGATCAACATGCAGGTCGTCCCGGGCCCGCGCGTCAACGTGCGCCGCATCGTGTTCAAGGGCAACACCCGGACGGCCGACGAGGTGCTGCGCCGGGAGATGCGGCAGTTCGAGGGCGCGTGGTATTCCCAGGCGGCGATCGACCGTTCCAAGATCCGCCTGCAGCGCCTCGGGTACTTCGAGAGCGTCGAGGTCGAGACGCCGGCGGTGCCCGGCAGCCCGGACCAGGTCGACGTCGTCTACAACGTCAAGGAAACGACGTCCGGCAGCTTCACCTTCGGCCTGGGCTTCTCGCAGCTGACCGGCCTGACCAGTTCCGTCCAGCTGTCCCAGAGCAACTTCCTGGGCAGCGGCAACCAGGTGTCGGTGTCGGCGCAGCGCAACGACTACCTCCAGAGCTACGACTTCTCCTTCGTCAACCCGTACTTCACCGACGAGGGCATGTCGCTCGGCTACAACCTCTGGTACCGCGAGCGCGACAACTCCGAGTTCAACATCGCCAGCTACTCCAACACCAGCGGCGCGGCCCAGGTGATCTTCGGCCTGCCGATCAGCGAGACCAACTCGGTGTCGGCGCTGTTCGGCATCGACAGCAACGAGATCCATACCTTCCAGGGCTCCACGCCCAAGCCGATCATCGACTACATCAAGGCGCTCGACACGCGCACGTTCCACGCCTGGCGCGGGCAGCTCGCGTGGTCGAGCGACACCCGGAACGACTACTTCGCGCCGACGCGCGGCACCTACCAGCGGTTGTCCGCCGAGGTGGCGCTCCCGGGATCGACCGTCGAGTACTACAAGGTCAACTACGAGTTCTCCAAGTACTGGCAGCTCAGCCGCGCGCTGGTGCTCAACACGCGCGCGGAGATCGGGTACGGCGACAGCTACGGCGACCCGGTGACGCGCAACCTGTGCTTCACGCCGGGCAGCTTCGTCGACACCGACGGCGACCCGGTGACGCCGCCGGACTTCGTGCCCGGCGCGGATCCGACGGACCCCTGCCTCACCACCTCGCCGGACTACGCCGAGACGGTGACCGCCGACGGCCTGCCGTTCTTCGAGAACTTCTACGCCGGCGGCGTCCGCTCGATCCGCGGCTTCCGCGACAACACCGTGGGCCCGCAGGCGTTCAACGGGCGCTTCGGCCAGTCGCTGGGCGGCTCGCTGAAGACCACCGGGTCGGTGGAGATGTTCTTCCCCACCCTGCTCGACACGCCGGCGGCGCGGGTCTCGGCGTTCGTCGACTTCGGCAGCGTCTTCGAGGACGTCGACGCGTTCGACGCGGGCAAGCTGCGCGCCTCCACCGGCGTGTCGCTGCTGTGGCGCGCACCCGTCGGCCCGATCTCCATCAGCTATGCGTTCCCGCTGGTCAAGGAAGACGGCGACGACCTGGAACGGCTGCAGTTCACCTTCGGCGGCGCGTTCTAGCCCCCGCGGCGGCGCGCGCGATGGGCAGCGGGAACACCAGCACCGACGCCGTCCGCCATACCGCGGGGGCGCTGGCCGAGCGCTTCGGGCTCGGCTTGCGTGGCGATCCGGCGACGGTCGTCGAAGGCGTCGCCACGCTGGAGGCCGCGGGTCCGGGCCGCCTGGCCTTCCTCGCCAACCCGCGTTACCGCGCGCAGCTGGCAGCCACCTCGGCGGCCGCGGTCGTCCTGCGCGAGGAAGATGCCGGGGCTTGCCCTGCCACCGCGCTGGTCGCCGCCGACCCCTACGCCGCGTTCGCGAAGATCGCCGCGCTGTTCGAACCCGCCACGACGGCCACGCCAGGCGTGCATCCTTCCGCCGTCGTCGACCGGACGGCGCGGGTCGACCCGGCCGCGTCCATCGGTCCGTTCACGACGATCGGGGCGCGCAGCGTGGTCGAGGCCGGTGCGGTCGTCGGCCCGGGCTGCGTGGTGGGCGACGACTGCACCGTTGGCGCCGGCTGCGTGCTGGTCGCCCGGGTCACGCTCGTGGCGCGCGTGCGGCTGGGCCGTCGCGTGCGCATCCACCCCGGTGCCGTGCTCGGCGCCGACGGCTTCGGCATCGCCATGGATGCCGGCCACTGGATCAAGGTCCCGCAGCTGGGTGGCGTGCTGGTCGGCGACGACTGCGAGATCGGCGCGAACACCACCATCGACCGCGGCGCGCTCGGCGACACGGTGCTGGAGGAGGACGTGCGCCTGGACAACCAGATCCAGGTCGGCCACAACGCGCGCATCGGCGCGCACACCGCGATGGCCGGTTGTGCGGCCGTGGCCGGCAGCGCGCGGATCGGACGCTACTGCCTGGTCGGCGGCGGCGCCGGGATCCTCGGCCACCTGGACGTCTGCGACCGCGTGGTGGTGACCGCCATGAGCCTGGTCACCCATTCCATCCGCGAACCCGGCGAGTATTCTTCGGGCACTCCGCTGATGGACAATCGCAGCTGGCGCCGCAATGCCGCGCGCTTCAAGCAGCTGGACGCGCTCGCCCGGCGCGTCGGCGCCAAGGACACCACGAAATGAACACTGCTTCGACCGACGCGATCAAGTTGCCGCTGGACGTCCCGGCGATCCAGAAGCTCCTGCCGCACCGCTACCCGTTCCTGCTGGTCGACCGGGTGGTCGAGTTCGCGCCCAACGAGCGGGTGCTCGCCTACAAGAACGTCACCGGCAACGAAGGCTTCTTCACCGGCCACTTCCCCGGGCACCCGGTGATGCCGGGCGTGCTCGTGCTCGAAGCGCTGGCGCAGGCCGGCGGCGTGCTGACCCAGCTCTCGCACTGCGTCGCCGACGGCGGCGTGGCCGACGGCAAGATCTACTACCTGGTCAAGATCGACGGCGCGAAGTTCTCGCGCATGGTCGTGCCCGGCGACCGCCTGGACCTGGAAGTCACGCTCAAGCGCACCATCCGCAACATGGCCGTGTTCACCGGCATCGCGCGGGTGGACGGACAGCAGGTGGCCTGCGCCGAGATCCTCTGCGCGGAGGTCGACAAGGACTGATGGGCGGCGCCGACATCCATCCCACCGCGGTCGTCGACCCCGGCGCACGCCTGGGGACCGGCGTCCGCGTGGGTGCGTTCAGCCTGGTCGGCGCGGAGGTCGAGGTCGGCGAAGGCACCTGGATCGGTCCGCACTGCACGGTCGCCGGCCCGACCCGGATCGGCCGCGACAACCGGTTCCACGGCCACGCCGCGATCGGCGGCGAGGCGCAGGACAAGAAGTACGGCGGCGAACGCGCGGCCCTCGTGATCGGCGACCGCAACCAGGTCCGCGAGTTCGTGACGATCAACCGCGGCACCGCGGGCGGCGGCGGCACGACGCACATCGGTGACGACAACTGGCTGCTGGCCTACACCCACGTCGCGCACGACTGCAGCGTCGGCAACCACTGCATCTTCTCCAACAACGCCACGCTCGCCGGCCACGTGGAGGTGGGCGACCACGTGATCCTCGGCGGCTTCGCCGGCATCCACCAGTTCTGCCGGATCGGCGCGCACGCGTTCATCGGCATGGGCGCGTTCGTCAACGGCGACGTGCCCCCGTTCGTGATGGTGGCGCAGGAAGGCTATGGCCGCCCGCGCGGCATCAATGCCGAGGGCCTGCGCCGGCGCGGCTTCGACAGTGCGCGGATCAGCGCGATCAAGCGGGCCTACCGCGCGCTCTACGTGTCGGGCGACCCGTTGGAGGAAGCGCGTGGCAAGCTGGCGGAACTGGCGCGCGACAGCGACGACGTGCGTGCCTTGCTGGCGTTCGTCGACAGCGCAGAGCGCCCGCTGCTGCGTTGAGCGGCCGGGGGGACGACTTGGGAAACACCTTGGGGACCGGGGCAACCAACCAGGACAGGCGCGTGCGCGTCGCGCTCGTCGCGGGCGAGGCGTCGGGCGACCTGCTGGGCGCCGGGCTGGTGGCCGCGCTGCGCGAGCGACTGCCGGAGGCCGAGTTCGCCGGCATCGGCGGGCCGGCGATGCGCGATGCCGGCCTGCAGGCCTGGCACGATTGCTCCGACCTCGCGGTCATGGGCCTGGCCGAGGTGCTGCGCCACCTGCCCCGCCTGCTGCGCCTGCGCCGCGACCTGCGCGCGCGCCTGCTCGACTGGCAACCCGACGTGTTCGTCGGCATCGACGCCCCCGACTTCAACCTCGGCCTGGAGCGGCAGCTGAAGCGTCGTGGCGTGCGCACCGTGCATTACGTCAGCCCCTCGGTCTGGGCCTGGCGCGAGGGCCGCGCGGCACGCATCGGCGAGAGTGCCGACCGCGTGCTGTGCCTGTTCCCGATGGAACCCCCGATCTACGCACGCCATGGCGTGGATGCGCGCTTCGTCGGGCACCCGCTCGCCGACGCCATGCCGCTCGAGCCCGATCGCGCCGCCGCGCGCGGGCGCTTCGGCCTGCCGATGCACGATCCCGTGCTGGCCCTGCTGCCGGGCAGCCGCCTGGGCGAGGTCGAGCGGATGGGACCGGCGTTCCTCGACGCCGCCACGCGCGTCAGCGCGGCCCTGCCGGGGCTCGCGGTGTTGGTGCCCGCGGCGAATGCGGGTTGTCGCGCGGTGCTCGAACGACAGCTCGCGGAGGCCGGCACCGCGGGCGTGCGCCTGCTCGAGGGCGATGCGCGCGCCGCCATGGAAGCCGCCGACGTCGTCCTGCTCGCCTCCGGCACCGCCGCGCTGGAAGCGATGCTGGCCAAGCGGCCGATGGTGGTCGGCCACCGCATCGCGCCACTGACGCACGCCCTGGTGCGGCGCCTGGGCCTGCTCAAGTCGCGGTTCGTCAGCCTGCCGAACGTCTTGGCGGACGAGGCCCTGGTCCCGGAATTGCTGCAGGACGACTGCACGCCGGAGAACCTCGCCGCCGCGGCGCTGCACTGGTTCGAGCAGCCGGAAGCCGCCGCCGCGCTGCGCCCGCGCTTCCGTGCGATCCACGAAACGCTGCGACGGGACGCGTCCGCGAATGCGGCCGATGCGGTCGTCGAACTGCTGGCGGCGCCGCGGTGAGCGCGCGCATGCCAGGGGTTCCGGCGGCGCCGCGCATCGCCGGCATCGACGAGGCCGGCCGCGGCCCGCTGGCCGGACCCGTCGTGGTCGCCGCCGTGGTGTTCGACCCCGGGCGCCCGCGCATCAACGGGCTGGCCGACTCCAAGCAGCTGTGCGCGTCGCGCCGCGAATTCCTCTACGCGCGCATCGTCGAACGCGCGCTGGCCTGGCACGTCGTGTTCGTGGAGGTCGACGAGATCGACCGCATCAACATCTTCCACGCCACCATGGCGGGCATGCGCCGCGCGCTGGAAGGCGTTCGCCACGTCGCCGAACTGGCGCGCATCGACGGCAACGCGATGCCGCCGGGCCTGTGCTGCCCCGCGGAAACCTGGATCGGCGGCGATGCGCGCGACCGCACGATCATGGCGGCCTCGATCCTGGCGAAGGTGAGCCGCGACCGCCACATGCTCGAACTGCACGAACGCTGGCCGGTGTACGGGTTCGCCGAGCACAAGGGCTACGCCACGCCCGCGCACCGTGCCGCGCTCGAGCAGCACGGCCCCTGCCCGGTGCATCGCCGCAGCTTCGCGCCGGTGCGCGACCGCCAGTTCGCGCTGGACTTCGCCATGGAAGACGCCACCGTGCCCGCGGCCGCGGAAGCCTGATGTCACGGCCCTTCGTCCACCTGCACCTGCACAGCGAATATTCGCTGGCCGATTCCACGATCCGCATCAGGGAACTGGTCGCGCGCTGCGCCGACCTGGGCCAGCCGGCCGTCGCGGTCACCGACCTGGACAACCTGTTCGCGCTGGTGAAGTTCCAGAAGGCAGCCGAGGCCGCCGGGATCAAGCCGATCGCGGGCGCGGACGTGCGGATCGCCGAGGGCGACGAACCGCCGGCGCGCCTCACCCTGCTGTGCCGCGATCGCGAAGGCTACCTGTCCCTGTCCCGCCTGCTGAGCCGGATGTGGATGGAGGGCCAGCGCAACGACGGGCCCGTGCTGCGCCCCGAATGGCTGCGCGAGGACAACCATGGCCTGTTCGCGCTCGCGGGGCGGCATAGTCCCGCCGGCCAGCTCGCCGCCGCCGGGCGACACGACCTCGCGGGCCAGTGGCTCGCGGACTGGCAGCGCGCCACCGGGGAGCGCCTGCACCTGGAACTCGTGCGCACGGGACGCGAGGGCGAAGAGGCGTTCAACGCCTTCGCGCTGGCGGCCGCCGCCGACCGCGGCATCCCCGTGGTGGCCAGCAACGACGTGCGCTTCCTCGACGCCGACGGCTACGAGGCGCACGAGGCCCGCGTGTGCATCTCCACCGGCCGCGTGCTCGACGACCCGCGCCGCCCGCGCGACTACAGCCCCGAGCAGTATCTCAAGCCGGCCGACGCGATGGCGAAGCTGTTCGCGGACGTGCCCGACGCGATCGACAACACGGTCGCGCTGGCGACGCGCTGCAACTTCGAGCTGTCGCTGGGCACCTACTACCTGCCCGCGTTCCCGGTCCCGGCCGACGAGACCCTGGACAGCTGGATCCGCAGCCAGGCGCGAGAAGGCCTGGCCCGCCGCCTGGAACGCCACCCCCCCGCGCCGGAGCACGGTCGCTCGCCGTACGAGCAACGCCTGGAAAGCGAACTGGAAGTCATCGTCCAGATGGGGTTCCCCGGCTACTTCCTGATCGTGGCCGACTTCATCAACTGGGCGAAGGACCACGGCATCCCGGTGGGCCCGGGCCGCGGTTCGGGCGCCGGTTCGCTGGTGGCGTGGGCGCTGGGCATCACCGACCTGGACCCGCTGCCGTACGACCTGCTGTTCGAGCGGTTCCTCAACCCCGAACGCGTGTCGATGCCCGACTTCGACATCGACTTCTGCATGGACCGTCGCGACGAGGTCATCGACTACGTCGCGGCGAAGTACGGGCGTGACCGCGTCAGCCAGATCATCACCTACGGCACGATGGCCGCGAAGGCGGTGGTGCGCGACGCGGGCCGCGTGCTCGGCCACCCGTACGGGTTCGTCGACGGCATCGCCAAGCTGGTGCCGATGACCCTGGGCATCTCGCTGGAGGACGCGCTCGGACGCACCGACAAGTCGCGCGACGACAACTGGCGCTCGGACGAACTGATCGCGCGCTACCGGAACGAGGACGACGTCCGCGACCTGCTGGACCTCGCGCTGGAGCTCGAGGACCTGACCCGCAACGCCGGCAAGCACGCCGGCGGCGTGGTGATCGCGCCGTCGCCGCTGCAGGACTTCTGCCCGCTGTTCGCCGAACACGACGGCCAGGGCGCGGGGCGCAACCCCGTGACCCAGTTCGACAAGGACGACGTCGAGGCGATCGGCCTGGTGAAGTTCGACTTCCTGGGCCTGCGCACGCTCACGATCATCGACTGGGCGGTCAAGGCCATCAACCGGCGCCGCCACGGCGAGGCGCCGCTGGACATCACCGCGCTGCCCCTCGACGACCAGCCGACGTACGACCTGTTCGCGCGCGGCGACACCGTCGCGGTCTTCCAGTTCGAGTCCCGCGGCATGCGCGAGATGCTCAAGCGCGCCAGGCCGGACAACTTCGAGGACATCATCGCCCTCGCCGCGCTGTTCCGTCCCGGCCCGCTGGGCTCGGGGATGGACCGCGACTGGACCGACCGCAAGCACGGGCTCGCGGACGTGAGCTACCCGCATCCCTCGCTGGAGCCGGTGCTCAAGCCGACCTACGGGGTGATCGTCTACCAGGAACAGGTGATGCAGATCGCCCAGGTCCTGGCCGGCTATTCGCTGGGCGGCGCCGACCTGCTGCGCCGCGCGATGGGCAAGAAGAAGGCCGAGGAAATGGCCAAGGAGCGCGCCAAGTTCGAGCAGGGCGCCTCCGAGCGCGGCGTCGACCCGCGCCTGGCCACGCAGATCTTCGACCTGATGGAGAAGTTCGCCGAGTACGGCTTCAACAAGTCGCACTCGGCCGCCTACGCCCTCGTCGCGTACCAGACGGCGTGGCTGAAGGTGCACTACCCCGCGGAGTTCATGGCCGCGGTGCTGTCGTCGGACATGGACAACACCGACAAGGTCACCGGCTTCCTGGCCGAGGCGCGCGCCATCGGCCTGGACGTGCTGCCGCCCGACGTCAACGCGTCGGCGTACATGTTCGAGTCGGTCGGCGAAGGCACCGTCCGCTACGGCCTGGGTGCGATCAAGGGCGTTGGCCGCGGTGCGTGCGAGGCGATCGCCGAGGAGCGCGTGCGCGGCGGCCCGTTCACCGGCCTGGCCGACTTCTGCCAGCGCGTGGATTCCACCCGGCTCAACAAGCGGGTGCTCGAGGCGCTCGTCAATTCCGGTGCGCTCGACGCGCTCGGGAAGAACCGCCCGTCCCTGCTGCTGCAGTTGCCGGAAGTCCTGCGCGCGACCGAGCAGCTCGCGCGCGAGCGCGAGGCCGGGCAGGCCTCGCTCTTCGGCGGCGCGGCGGATGCCGCGCCCGCACTCGCTTTGGCGCTGCCGGAAACCGAGGACTGGCCGCTGGCGCAGAAGCTGCACGGCGAGCGCGAGACGCTCGGCCACTATCTCAGCGGCCACCCGTTCGACCCCTTCCGCGACGAACTGCGGCAGCTGGTCGGCCACGACCTGGGCGGCCTGGATGCGCTGTGGGAAGGGCGCCCGGAGAGCGCGCGCAGCGGCTGGCGCCCCGAAATGGAAACGGTGGTCGCCGGCCACGTCGTGGCCATCCGCAAGAAGGGCGACAGCCAGGTCTTCGTGCTCATCGAGGACGGCCGCGGGCGGCTGGAGTGCGCCTTCTTCGCCGAAGCCGCGCAGGAGTACGGGGCGCTGCTCACCCGCGACCGGCTGCTGGTCATCCAGGGCGGCCTGCGCGAGGACAGCTTCACCGGTGGCTTTTCACTCAAGGCCACCCGCTGCTGGGACTACGGCACGCTGTGCGCGCAGCACGCGCGCCGCCTGTCGCTGCGCCTGGACCTGCGCGTGCCCGGCCTCTGGGAACGGGTCGACGCCCTGTTGTCGAAACACCGGCCGGGCGGCACCCCGCTCCGGCTCGACCTGCTGCGCCCGGGCGCGGCGGGCATGCTCGACCTCAACGGCAGCCATGCCGTGCGCGTGGACGCGGAACTGGCGGGCGCACTGCGCGCCGTCCCCGGGGTCCGTGCCGTCAAGGTCACCGTCGACAAGCCCTGGGGCTAGCACCGTGCCCAGCGCGGCGCCGGGCGTCCGCGGGCGGGATGCGCCGTCCGCTAGACTGTGCGGATGAACCCGAACTACCTCGATTTCGAGCAGCCGATCGCCGACCTGGAGGCCAAGATCCAGGAACTGCGCCATGCCAGCCATGGCCCGGCGGTCAACATCGATGCCGAGATCCACACGCTGCAGGGCAAGCTGCGCCAGCGCACCGCGCACATCTTCCGCGACCTCAGCTCCTGGCAGGTGTCGCAGCTGGCACGCCACCCCGCGCGGCCGTACACCAACGACTACCTGCGGGTGATGTGCGAGGAGTTCCAGGAACTGGCGGGCGACCGGGCGTTCTCGGACGACCCGGCCATCGTTGGCGGCCTGGCGCGCATCGACGGTCGCAGCGTGGTGGTCATGGGCCACCAGAAGGGGCGCGACACCAAGGCGAAGATCCGGCGCAACTTCGGCATGCCCCGGCCGGAGGGCTACCGCAAGGCATTGCGGCTGATGAAGCTCGCCGAGCGCTTCGGCCTGCCGGTCCTGACCTTCATCGACACCCCCGGCGCCTACCCCGGCGTCGGCGCGGAGGAGCGCGGCCAGTCCGAGGCGATCGCCCGCAACCTGATGGAGATGGCCGGGCTGCGCGTGCCGATCCTGTGCACCGTGATCGGCGAAGGCGGGTCCGGCGGCGCGCTGGCGATCGGCGTCGGCGACCGCACGGTCATGCTCGAGTACAGCACCTACTCGGTGATCTCGCCGGAAGGCTGCGCCTCGATCCTGTGGAAGTCGGCCGACAAGGCCAAGGACGCGGCCGAGCAGCTGGGCCTGACCGCCAGGCGCCTGCGCGACCTGGGCCTGGTGGACAAGGTGGTGCGCGAGCCGATCGGCGGCGCGCACCGCAACCCGAGCCAGATGGCGAAGCGCCTGAAGGCCGTGCTGCTCAACGAGCTCGACCAGTTGCAGGCGCTGCCGGTGGACGAACTGCTCGAGCGCCGTTACCAGCGCCTGCGTTCGTACGGTGCCTACGAGGCCGCGCCGACGGCCTGAGCCGGCCATGCCCGCGCAGCAGACCCTTGCCGACGCCCTGCGCGATGCGCCCCGGGGCCCGGTGTGCGTGGGGTTCAGCGGCGGGCTCGATTCGACCGTGCTGCTGCACGCCCTCGCTTCGGACCCCGGCGTGCGCGAGCGGGGATTGCGTGCGGTGCACGTGCACCATGGGCTGCATCGACAAGCCGATGCCTGGGCGTCGCATTGCAGCGCCGCCTGCGGCGCGCTCGAGGTCCCGCTGCAGGTCGTGCGCGTCGACGTGCAGCGCGGCAGCGGGCCCGAAGCCTCGGCCCGCGCCGCGCGCCATGCGGCGTACGCCGACGTGCTGGCCGGGGGCGAGGCGATGGCGCTCGCCCACCACCGCGACGACCAGGCTGAAACCTTCCTGCTGCGCGCGTTGCGTGGCTCCGGGCCCGAGGGGTTGGCGGCGATCCCGGTGCTGCGTCCCTGCGGGCGCGGCACGCTGTGGCGGCCGCTGCTGGCGGTGCCGCGCAGTGTCCTGCTCGGCCATGCACGCGCGCACCGCCTGCACTGGATCGAGGATCCGTCCAACGTCGACACCGCGCTCGACCGCAATTTCCTGCGCGCGCGCGTCCTGCCGCTGCTCCGCGAGCGCTGGCCCGAAGCCGACGCGGCGCTGGCCAGGAGCGCGACCCTGTCGGCCGGGGCGGCGGCGCTGCTCGTCCCCGGCGACGCGGACGGCCTGGCGCGGGTGTCCACCGACGATCCGGCCGTGTTGTCCCGCCCGGCGCTGGCGCTGGTGCCGCGCGAGCGACGCGCCCGCGTCCTGCGTCGCTGGATCGCCGCGCTCGGCCTGCCCGCGCTCCCGGCGGGCGGGGTGGCACGCATCGAATCCGACCTGCTGCCGGCGCCGGCCGATGCCAGCGCCTGTTACGCGTGGCAAGGCGCCGAAGTCCGCGCCTGGCGCGACGGGCTGCACGCCGGCAGGCCGGTCGCGCCGCTCCCGCCCGGCTGGACCACGCATTGGGACGGCCATGCGCCGCTTTCGTTGCCGGGGGGCGGCACCTTGCGCCTGGATCCGGCCGTGGCGTTCGCGTCGACCCTGGCGGTCCGGGCGCGCGCGGGCGGGGAACGCATCGCGCTCCCGGGGCGCACGCATTCGCATGCGCTCAAGCACGTGTTCCAGGACCTCGGCGTGCCGCCATGGCTGCGCGCGGCCATGCCGTTGCTCGTCGACGGCGACGGCGCGGTGCTGGCCGCGGGCGACCGGATCCGCTCCGCCGCCTTCGATGCCTGGCTGCGCGCCCGCGGCACCCAACTGGCCTGGTCCCCGTAGCCCGCTTACACTTCCGGCATGCCGCGCAAGCCCGCCGCCGACCCTCCTGCCAGCGCGTCGCCCGTCGCCGATTTCGAGGCGTCGCTCGACCAGCTCGAGCAGCTCGTCGGCAAGATGGAACAGGGCGACATGACCCTCGAGGAATCGCTGGCCGCCTACGAGCGTGGCGTCGGCCTGTACCGGCGCTGCCAGACCGCGCTCGAACAGGCCGAACTGCGCGTGCGCCTGCTCGGCGATCCGGACCGGCCCGACCGTTCCGAACCGTTCGAGCCGCCCGTCGCACCCGATGCCTGACGCCGACCCGTTCGGCGCGTGGCGCGCGCGGGTGGACGCCGCGATCGCGACCGCCCTGCCCCACGCGACCGAGGCGCCACGCAACCTCCACGCCGCGATGCGCCACGCCGCGCTCGATGGCGGCAAGCGCATGCGCCCGCTGCTCGTCTACGCGACGGGCACCGCGCTGGGGGCTTCCGAAACGGCGCTGGACGCGCCCGCGGTGGCGGTGGAGCTCGTCCACGCGTACTCGCTTGCGCACGACGACCTGCCGTCGATGGACGACGACGCGCTGCGCCGCGGCAAGCCGACGGTGCACGTGGCCTTTGGCGAGGCGACCGCGATCCTGGCCGGCGACGCGTTGCAGTCGCTGGCCTTCGAGGTGCTGGCGGGCGCCGCGGTCCCGGATGCCGTGCGCGTGGCCATGCTGCGGGAACTGGCGGGCGCGGCGGGCGTGCGCGGCATGTGCGGCGGGCAGGCGCTGGACATCGATGCGACCGGTCGCGCGGGCGCCATCGACATCGGCGCGCTGCAGCGGCTGCACGCGCTGAAGACCGGTGCACTGCTCCGCGCGGCGGTGCGGCTCGGGGCCCTGGCCGCCGGCGCCGACGCGCAGGCGCACGCGCGCCTGGACACATTTGCAGATGCACTGGGCCTCGCGTTCCAGGTGCGCGACGACCTGCTCGACATCGAGGGCGACAGCGCGACGCTCGGCAAGACAGCGGGCAAGGACGTCGCGCAGGCGAAGGCGACCTTCCCCGCCCTGCTCGGCATCGAAGGCACGCGCGCGCGGCTGGCGGCGCTGTCAGGCACCATGGACGCGGCACTGGCGCCGTTCGGCGCGCGCGCCTCCGCGCTCTCGTTGCTGGGCCGCAAGGCGGTGGAGCGCACGCACTAGCCCGGGCCGCACCACCAGGGGAACGGAATGCTCAAGCGGTGGACGCACCGACTGCTCTCGTCGTTCGAGGCCGGGCTCGCCCGGCTCGGCCAGGGGTTCATCGTCCGCTGGGAGCGCATCGAGCGCAGCTACCGCCGGCCCAACGCGCGGATCGCCCTGCGCCTGGGGTTCGCGTTCTATCCGCTGCTCGCCGTCGTCGCGCTTTCGTGGCTGGCCTGGGACTGGACGCACGACCGGCAACTGGCGGCGGCCGAGGACGCGATCTTCGACACCGTCATCCAGTGGCGGCCGTGGGAGCCGGTGCCGTCGCGGCGGGTGGCGGTGGTGGAGATCGACGAGTGCTCGATCAACCACTACCTCATGCGCGGCGAAGGCGGTTGGCCCTGGAGCCGGCAGCGCCATGCCGACCTGCTGGACGCGCTCGACCGGGAAGGCGTGCGCGCGGTCGGCTTCGACATCCAGTTCACCGATCCCTCGGCCGCCGACCCCTTGTCCGACCTGGTGCTCGAGCAGATGGCCGAAGGCGGCCAGGGCCGTTTCGTATTCGGCGCGACCCGGCTGCACGAGGATTACGACGCGGACGCAGCGAACCGCATCTCGGAGGTGCCGTTCGCGTTCCCGCTGGTCGCCGAGCCGCGGCGCGATCCGAAGGTCGCCCTGCTGTTCCCCTATGGACGCGCGATGCAGCACAACGCCGCGTTGCTCAACGTGACCCGCAACGTCGACGGCGTCCTGCGCGACGTGCCGTTGCGCGAGCAGGTCGGCGACTGGGCGCTCCCGTCGCTCGCGTTGCGGCTGGCCGCCGGACCCGATCCGGCGAAGCTCGCGTCGTATCCCGACACGATCCGGATCGACTGGCGCACCCGCACGCGCCTGCCGGGCACGAGCGCCGCCAACCTGCTGGAGGGCCGGCACGTCTGCGGCGACGCCGACGCCTGGCCGGTGGACCTGCGCGACCGGACGGTCCTGGTCGGCTACACGGCGGCCGGGCTCAACGATGCCAAGCCCACGCCGGTCGACCCGACGATGGCGGGTGTCGAGGTGCACGCCGAAGCCACCGAGGCCCTGCTGGCCAACCGCACCATCTGGATGCCGCCGGCCTGGGTGAAGTACCTGCTGGCCGCCCTGCTGGTGGCGCTGACCGGCCTGGCGTTCTTCCGAGGCGAGCCGGCCTGGGAACTCGATTCGCTGTTCGTCGCCGCGAACCTCGCCCTGATGTTCCTCGCGTTCGTCGGGCTCAGCGCCTTCGGGGTGTTCTTCGACATCTTCGCCGCGATGGGCTTCGTCGCGCTGTGTTTCGGCGCGTGCCGCGTGTACGCGGCGACGCAGCGGCGCTACGCGATCGGCAACGACGACTACCGCCCGGGCTTCGACCCGGAGCGGCATCCATGGGTGGCGCTCGCGCGGGTGCGCTTCGTGCCCGACCGCGGGCTGGACCGGAAATCGCTGGAGACACGGCTGCGCGAGTTCCGGCGCCGCCTGCGCCGCTTCCTGTACCGCGGGACGGAGGCCGTCGCGATGGATTGCGTGGTCGAGTACGACAGCTGGTTCTGGGATTCGATGGTCGACGTCACGGTGCTGCTGTGGGGCGGCACCGACCGCGACGCGGTGGTGGCCGCGGCGCGGCGCGAGCTCGACGCGCTGCACGCGCGACTGGCGGGACACGAGGAACTGCTGCCCGATGACGGCAGCGTGCGGGTCGCCTGCGTGGTCGCGCGGGTCGCGGACGACGACGAAGAAACTGAATGCGTGACCACGGCGCGCATCCGGGTCTGCGAGGCCCTGGGCGAGGTGTTGCGCGCCCCGCATGAACGGCCCCTCCGGGCGCAGAATGCGTTTGAAGACGTGTGACCAGGAGACAGACCATGCGCGCTTTCCCGACCCGATGCCTCGTCGCCATCCTCGCCGCCGGACTGGCCGGCATCGCCGCGGCCGCCGGACTGCCCGCCGTCGTGCACAAGGCGACCGCGACGGTCTACGCCGCGCCGGACTTCGGGTCGGCCAAGGTCGCGACGCTCCAGAAGGACGCCAGGGTCTCCGTCGCCTCGCAGGCAGGCCTCTGGTACCGGCTCGAACCCGACGCCGCCGGCAAGGCGGGCTTCGTGCGCGTGAACGAGATCCGGCTGGCGCAGGGCGGCGTCAAGGAATCCGACACCCTGCGGGTGCTGCTGACCGCACAGTCCGGCCGGGGCCGCGTCAGCGAGACGGCAGGCGTGCGCGGCATCGAGGAAAGCGAGCTGCGCGGCGCTGGCCACGACGAAGCCCAGCTGCAGGCCATGCAGGCAAATCGCGTTGCCAGGGACGACGCCGTCGCTTGGGCCGCCGGACAGGGACTGGATGCGACCCGGATCGCGTGGGCCGGGGAGGCGCGCCCTTCGGATTACGAGGCGGCCGTCGCGGCGGCGCCGGCGCGGGCGGCTCCGAAGAAGAAGGCACGCGCGGGGGCGTTCGGCGGCTTCGCAAAGGGACTGCTCGGCAACCTCGGCGTCGGCAGCGAGGTCGCGTCGGCGCTGGAAGTGGCCGGGAAGGTCGTGCCCAGGTCCGGCGAGGAACTCGCGCAGGCCGAGCTGGAGCTCGGCCCGATGGTCACCGGCCGGCTGCTCGGCGCGCGGCCCCTGTGGGACGACGACGCGGCGCAGCACCGGGTGAACACGGTCGGTCGCTGGCTGGCGTCCAACACGTCGCGCCCCGACCTGCCCTGGACGTTCGGCGTGATCGACAGCCCCGAGATCAACGCGTTCGCGGCGCCGGGCGGCTACGTGCTGGTGACCCGCGGCCTGTATGCATTGCTGGACAGCGATGCGGAACTGGCGGCGGTGCTCGGCCACGAGATCGGCCATGTCGTGCAGCGCGACCACTACGAAGTCGTGCGCAAGCAGGAACTCACCGGGTCGCTGCAGGGGCTGGCCAGCAGCCGGGTGCCGGCGGGCGGGAGCATCGGCGAGACGCTCGCGCGCGACTTCGTGGAGCGCCACGGCGCGGCGGTGCTGATGACGCGACTCGACCGCGAGGCCGAATACCGCGCGGACACGTACGCGCAGCTGGTGCTCGCGCGATCGGGCATGAACCCGCTGTCGCTGTACGCGGTGCTGCAGAAGATGGGTGCCGTCGGCGGCGCCGGGGGCGGCCTCGCGCAGCTCTACAGCACGCATCCCGCGCTGGGCGACCGGCTCGACCGGATCGACCAGCGCGGGTACGGGGACCTCGAACCCTACCTGTCGCGCTAGGTCACTTCACCAGGCGCAAGGTCAGCGGGTAGCGGTAACGCTCGCCCTGGTTCGCCTTGATGCCGGCGATGACCGTCAGCACCAGCCAGGCGATGCCCACGATCACGAACAGCGGGCCGGTCAGGATGATGCCGATGCCCAGCGTGAACAGGGTCATCAGGAACAGCACGAAGAAGGCGATGGCCACCGTGATGTTGAAGTTCAACGCTTCCTTCCCCTGGTCGTCGACGAATGGCATCGTGTCCTTCTTCATCAGCCAGATGACCAGCGGGCCGATGAAGCAGCCGATGCTGCCGGCCCAGCCAGCGGTCACGACCGCGCCCAGGAGCGCGGACAGGTGCGCGAACATCGCCCACTGGCGCTCTTCCGCGGAAATGCCGCCGTCCATGCTGGCCGGGGCCGGGTTGTACTCGTTCATTCGTGACTCCCCTCACGCGACGCCAAGGCGGCGTCGACCCGCACTCTCCGCCCGGGCCCGGGCCGAGTCAAGCCGGGCTCATGCGCCGCCCGCCACCGTCATCCGGCCGACGAGGATCGAACCGCAGCGGACGTGGGAACGCGGGTCGACATCGCTGCCGACGGCCTCGATGCCCGCGAACATCGCGCGCAGGTTGCCCGCGATCGTGATGGCGTCGACGGCATGCGAGATGGCGCCGCGTTCCACCAGGAACCCCGCGGCGCCGCGCGAATAGTCGCCCGTGACCGGGTTCACGCCCTGCCCCATCAGTTCGGTCACCAGCAGCGCGCGTGGCAGGCCGCCCAGGATCGCGTCGCGGTCGCCCGCGTTGGCGGCGACCAGCAGGTTGTGCGCCCCGCCTGCATTGGCCGTGGTGTCCAGCCCGAGCTTGCGCGCCGAATAACTGCCCAGCATGTAGCGCTGCAGGACGCCGCGCTCGACCAGCGGGGACGCGAAGGTGGCCACGCCTTCGGCGTCGAACGCCGCCGAGCGGAATCCGCGGGCCATGAACGGGTCTTCCCGGATCGAGAACCAGTCCGGGAACAGCTGCGTGCCGGCACTGTCGAGCAGGAAGCTGGCCTTGCGGTACAGCGCGCCGCCGCTGACCGCGCCCAGCAGGTGCCCGACCAGCGAGCGCGCGACGTCGGGCGCGAACAGCACCGGCAATTCGCAGGTCGCCAGCGAACGGGGCCCGAGGCGCGCGGCCGCGCGTTCGGCGGCCCGCCGGCCGATGGCAGCCACGGGCTCGAGGTCGGTGGCCGACAGGGCGGTGGAGTACCAGCCGTCGCGCTGCATCGCGGCGCCCTCGCCCGCGATCAGCGCGCAGCCGATCGTGTGCTGGGTGCTGCGCTCGCGGCCGATGAACCCGTGCGAATTCGCGTACACGCCGAAGCTGGCGCTGCTGCCCACCGAGGCGCCGTCCGAATTGCCGATGCGCGGGTCGGCGTCGCGGCCGGCCTGCTCGCAGGCCAGCGCGAGGTCGATCGCGCGGTCCGCATCGACCTCCCAGGGGTGCCACGCGTCGAACTCGGGAAAGTGTCCGTCCAGTTGCGGGCGCGCCATCCGCTCGGCGTCCGCCAGCCCCGCCGCAGGGTCCGACTCGGTGTGGCGCGCGATGGCGCAGGCCTGGTCGACGGTGGCCTGCAGGCTCTCCTCGCGCAGGTCCGCCGTGCTGGCGCTGCCGCGGCGCTGCCCGAAGTAGACCGTCACCGCGATCCCGCGGTCGCGGGTCGACTCGACGGTCTCGACGGCGCCCATGCGCACGCTCGCGTTCAGGCCGCGTTCCTCGGAACAGGAGACTTCGGCCTGGTCCGCGCCGGCCGCGCGCGCCATCGCCAGCAGGCGCCCGGCGGTGCCGGCCAGCGCATCCAGGCGGGCGATGCTGTCGTCGTGGGGGGAGACCGGTTCGTTCAATGGCTTATCCTTTGCGGATGCGAGGCAAGGATCCCGACACCGGCGAGTTCCTGGCGCCCAGCCGAAGCCAGGAGCGCCGCGACGCGCTCGACGTGCTGAAGCTGGGCGAACGGCTGGCCGGGCTGACCGACGCGCAACTGGCGAAGCTGCCGTTGCCGGAGGACCTGTTGCCGCATGTCGTCGAGACGCGCCGCATCAACGCGCACATCGCGCGCAAGCGACAGCTCGCGTTCCTGGCCAAGCAGATGCGGCGCCAGGACGACGAGACGCTCGACGCGATCCGCGACGCGCTGGACGAGAAGGGCGAGGCCGCCCGCCTGGAAACGGCCGCGATGCACCGCGCCGAGGCCTGGCGCGAGCGACTGCTCGAGGAAGGCGATGCCGCGCTGTCCGCATTGCTGGAGGCGCACCCGGATGCCGATCGCCAGCAGTTGCGCCAGCTCGTGCGCAGCGCGCTCGACGAGCGCCGCAAGGACAAGCCGCCGCGCGCCTACCGCGAGCTTTACCGCGCGATCCGCGAACTTGCAGGAGCGGCGTAAGCCGCGATGCCGTTGGCCGCGGCTTGCGCCGCTCCTGCCGGGGTCGACGCGCGTCACGCCTGGGTCCCGCCCACGGTGATCTCGTCGATCAGCAGTGACGGCTGGCCGACCCCGACGGGCACGCTCTGTCCGTCCTTGCCGCAGACGCCCACGCCCTCGTCGAGCGCCAGGTCGTTGCCGATCATGCGCACGCGCTGCATCGTTTCCGGGCCGTTGCCGATCAGCGTGGCGCCCTTCACCGGCGCGGTGACCCTGCCGTCCTCGATCAGGTAGGCCTCGGTCGCCGAGAACACGTACTTGCCGCTGGTGATGTCGACCTGGCCACCACCGAAATTGACCGCGTACAGGCCGCGCTTCACGGAACGGATCATCTCCTCCGGGTCGTGCGTGCCGGCGAGCATGTAGGTGTTGGTCATGCGCGGCATCACCAGGTGCGCGAACGATTCCCGCCGCCCGTTGCCGGTCGGCTGCATCCCCATCAACCGCGCGTTGAGGCTGTCCTGCATGTAGCCGACCAGCACCCCATCCTCGATCAGCGTGGTGCACTGCGTCGGCTCGCCCTCGTCGTCGACGTTGAGCGAACCGCGCCGTCCGGGCAGCGTGCCGTCGTCGACGATGGTCACGCCCGGCGACGCCACGCGCTGGCCCATGCGCCCGGCATACGTCGACGTGCCCTTGCGGTTGAAGTCGCCTTCCAGCCCGTGGCCGACCGCCTCGTGCAGCAGCACGCCCGGCCAGCCGCTGCCGAGCACGACCGGCATCGCGCCCGCCGGCGCGGCGACCGACTCCAGCGCCACCAGCGCCTGGCGCAACGCTTCGCGCGCCCATGCTTCCGGACGCCCGCCGCCGAGCAGCTCCACGTAGGAATACCGGCCGCCGCCGCCGGCATAGCCCGATTCGCGACGGCCGCCCTGCGCCACGATCACCTGCACGTTCATGCGCACCAGCGGACGCACGTCGCTCGCAAGCACGCCGTCGCTGCGCGCGACGAGCACGGTGTCGACGCCGCCCGACAGGCCGACGACCACCTGCTGCACGCGCGGATCGGCGGCGCGCAGCAGCCGGTCGATGCGGCGCAGCGCCTCCACCTTGTCCTCGTTGCCCAGCCCGTCGATCGGATCGTCCGGCGCGTAGAGCGCGCGTCCGCCACCCGCGACGAGCGCGCGCGGCGGATGGCGCGTGCCGTCGCGCGCGATCGCGCGTGCCGAGCGTGCAGCCTCGACCAAGGCCGCGGAATCGATGTCGTCGGAATACGCGAACCCGGTCTTCTCGCCGGAGATCGCACGCACGCCCACGCCCTGCTCGATGGAATGCGCGCCGTCCTTGACGATGCCGTCCTCCACGGTCCAGCTCTCGCGCCTGGCATGCTGGAAATACAGGTCGCCGAAGTCGATCCCCGGGCCGAGCAACGCGCCGAACGCCGGTTCCAGCGAGGCGGTGTCCAGGCCGGCCGGCACCAGCAGGCGCGACCGGGCGAGTTCCAGGGTCATGCGGCGGGTTCCATGCGGGAAACGGATTCCATCGGTCGGCAGGCTACGGTGCGGCGGGTGTTGGCGTGGTGGACGGCCCCGTCGCAGGCACCTGGTCGCCGCGCCCGATCACGTCCACTTCGGGGTCCTTCCAGGGTCCGGTGACGCGGTAGGTGCGTGCCGCGGCTTCGGCGATCGGTCGCTGCAGCACGGCGTTCGCCGCCGCCCCGAGCGCCGCGCCCACGGGGCCGCCCGCGATCGCGCCGACCACGGTCAGCACGTTGCCCGCCTTCGGCCGCACCTCGATGGTCTGGTCGAAGGTTTCCGCGCGCAGGTCCGCGGTGCCGGTGATCGTGATGGCGGCCGCGGGGCCATCGATGGACAGGCCGTCGCTGCGCGCGGTGCCGCCGGCGAATGCAACCCGCCCCTCGACCTGGTTGAACGCGAACCCCTTGCTGAAGAAGTCCCGGAAGTCGAGCGTCAGGCGGCGCGGCAGTTCGGCCAGGCTGAGCAGGCCGAGCACGCGACCCGCGCCCGGTTCCACTTCCAGCAGCCGCCCGTCGCGCGCATCGACCACCAGTGCGCCGTCGATCGCGGCCAGCCGGAAGTGCGCGGGGCTGCCGGGCCAGCGCACCTCCAGTCGCGCGGTGCCGCTGCCGCCGGCGAGCCGGCCGCCGTAACCCAGGCCCGCCAGCAAGGCACCGAAATCCTCGCTGCGGAACCCGGCGTTCAGGCGCGTGCGTGCGGTGGCGCCGCGGCCCAGCCAGTCGCCGTTGAGTTCGAGGCGCTGTCGGTCGGACTGGGTGCGCAGGTGCTCGATGCGCATGCCGTCGGCCGTCGCGTGCGTGCGCAGGCTGGCGGTCCCCAGGCGCGCGTCGTTGAAGCGAAGGTCGTCGATGGCGAACGCGAGGGGCGGGATGGCGGCGGGATCGACCGCGTCGCCGTCGGCGGGCGGCGCGGGCGCCGGCCCCTGCGCGGAAGCATCCGCGGCCGACGGCGTCGCGGACCGCCAATGCAGCCGCGCGAAGCGCCCGGACACGGTGGCGTCGTCGGACGCGGGCACGGCCACGGTGCCCTCCAACGCGGCGCCCTGCACGCGGACGGCGAGTGCGCCCCCGCCCGCGGGATCGACCTGCAGGCGCGTTTCCGGGAATGCACCACCGAACAGCAGCAGGCGGTCCGCCGTGACGTCCAGGCCGCGCAACGGGAGCTTCCCGCCGTCGCCCCCGCTGCCCACCAGTCCGATCCAGTCGATCGGCGCGAGCGATTCCGCGCGGCCCGTCGCCACCAGGCCGTTCGCCGGCGGTGGCGCATCGATGCTCGCGGTGCCGAGTGCAACCCGCACGCCGGTCCCGCCATGCCCGGTACGCGCGCGCAACGCCATGCGCTCGCCCAGCGCGACCTGCACTTCGCCGCGCTCCAGCGGCAACGCCATGTCGACGCGCGCCGCCAGGGGCGTCCGCGCCGCTTTTTCCAGCGGCGCGGGCAGCTCGATCGCGGTGCCGACCAGGTCGGAACCCAGGCGCAGGCGGCCCGCGCCGTCGCGAGGCATCGCCAGCGCCACATGCCAATCGGAACGGCCGGACAGGTGGGGTCGCAACCAGGCCAGCTGCGGCGCGCGTTCCAGCAGGTCGCCGGCATCCAGCGCCGCGTCGAGCTCGGCCTCGAACGCGTTCGCACGGTCGGCGGCCATCCCGCCCGCGCGCAACGCCAGCCGTGCCGCGCGCCCGTCGTGGCGCACCTGCAGGCCTTCGGCGCTGAAGCCGTCGCCGCGATAGGTCGCGCGACCGCGCACGCGGTCGAACGCGATGTCCCAGCGTCGTTCGCGCAGCATCACGCCCTCGAGTGCAACCGTGCCCGACAGGCTGGGCTCGCCGGCATCGCGGCGCAGCGGTTGCCGAAGGGCGAACGTCACGGAGGCCGGGCCGGCCGCGGCCAGGTTGTCGAGGGTTTCGCCATGCGTCGCATGCAACGGACTGGCGCGCATGAGGGCGAGCAGCCGCGCGGCATCGCCGCGCGCCGCGGCACGCACCTGGAGCAGCGCGTCGCGATACCGCTCGATCCCCGCATGGAAGCTGCCCACTTCGATGCCGGCGATCGATGCGTCGCCGTCCACCGCGAACCCCTCGGCGAGGAAGCTGGCGCGCGCCTCCACCTGTTCGAGCGGCGGCCAGTCGCGATGGAACTTCAGCACGCCGTCGGCGATGCGCACGTCCGCGCGGAACACCCCGTCGTTGGGCAGGCCGTCGTTGGGCATGCCGGAGCCCGGCGTCGCCGGACGGCCCCCGAACGGCCAGTCGTCGAGGTCGCCGGCGATGAGCACGCGGCCGTCGTGCAGCGTGCCCGCGACCAGTGCGTCGTCCAGCCAGCGCACGGCACCGGCCGGCATGCGGTTGCGGACCCAGAAGCCCTTCGCCAGCGGCAATGGCGCCTCGCCGACCTCCGCCGCCACGTCGATCCGCGGCCGGGTGCCATCGCCCTGCCAGGCCAGGCCGCCGCGCAGCGCGATGTCCAGGCCCTCCCCGGCCAGCCGCAACCCCGGCGTCGCGACATGCCAGGCCCCGGCGTCGCGCCAGCCTTCGACGTCGCCGCCGAGCCGGAACGCATGGGCCATGCCGAAGCCGCGGGGCCAGTCGATGCGCAGCATGGCGTCCTTGTCGGCGACGAACGCGAAGCCCGCTTCGTCCCCGGTGAGCGTCCCCGCCAGGCCTTCCAGCCCGGGCGCTTCGCCCACCGCGGCAAACGACGCCGACTCGATCCGCGCGCTGCCGCGCGCCTGGCCACGCGCCGCTGCGAACTCGACGTCGCGCAACCGCAGCCGCGGCTGCGCGGCGAGCAGCCATCCGCGCAGGCCCGGCGAGAGCCTGTCGCTCAGTGCCGCGACCGGCAGCAGGGGACCGAGCTCGATCCGCGGCGCGGACAGCGCGAGCTGCCTGCCACCGGCGACCAGCAGGCCGTCCAGCGACTGCTCGACGTTGGCCGCGCCGGCATCGCCCGGCACCAGCCGCAACCGCGGCGCGTCCAGGCGCCAGCCAGTGGCCAACCGCTGCCATTGCGCACGGGCCTCGACGCGCGCGAAGGCGACGCGCGGCTGCGACACCAGGCCCCGCGCATCGCGCAGCGGGGCGCCACGCAGCCGCACGCGCTGCAATGCTGCATCCAGCACGAACGCATCGACCCGATGGTCCCGCAGGGTGGCCCAGGCGTCGACACGCCCATGGCCCGATTCCGCCGCCACCCCGGCCACCTGCAACCACCGCGACCAGGCCGCCAGGTCCGCGTCCGTCGAGCCCGCGTGCAGCCGCCCTTCGCCACTCGCGCGGTCCAGCGCCAACGACACGTCCAGCGGCGCGGATCCCGCGCCCGCCCAGGCACGCAGTCCCGCGCGCACGCGTCCGTCGTCCACCCGCAAGCGCAGGTCGACGCGCGGCAGGCGTGCGTGCAGGCCGAGTGCGGGTGCATCGACCGACAAGCGGCCGCCGATCACCTGCAGTTCGCCCAGGCCTTCCAGCGCCGCGAGCGGATCGCCCCCGGCCGCCTGCTGCCCCGGCAAGCCGCGCACCTGCCAGCGGCCGGCGGCATCGCGCTCCAGTGCCAGGTCGAGCCCGCGCAGGCGCAGCTCGGAGAACGGCGTGTCCGGCAACAACCCGGCATACAGCGACACCAGCATCTCCGCATCGCCCACCGCGATGGTGCCGCTACCGCCATTGGGCGCGCCCAGGCGCAGGCCGTCGAGCTTCAGCAACGGCCCGCGACGCGTCCACTCGGTGTCCAGCCGGTCGAAGGTGATCGGCCGGTTCGCGCGGTCGCTCAGCCATGCGGCCACCTTGCCGGGATTGCGTTCGGCCAGCGGCAGCAACTGGTTGGCGACGCCGATCACGACCGCCACCAGCACCAGCGCGACCGACACGAACACCCCCAGCCCGCGACGGGCCAGCCGCAGGCGGCGGCGCACCGAGGTGGGCATCAGCAGGCGCCCTGGCGGCACGCGTCAGAGCAGGACGACATCGAACTGCTCCTGCGCGTACTGCGCATCCGGCTGCAGCCGGATCGACTTGCCTAGGAATTCCTCCAGTTCCGCCACCGCCGCGGATTCCTCGTCGGTGATGCGCGCGACGATCTTCGGCGAGGCGATCACCAGCAGCCGGCCGGCGTCGAACTGGCGCACCTGCCGGACGATCTCGCGGAAGATCTCGTAGGTGACGGTCTCGGGCGTCTTCAGCGTGCCGCGGCCGCCGCACTCGTGGCAGGGCTCGCACAGCTGCCGTTCCAGGGACTCGATCGTGCGCTTGCGCGTCATCTCCACCAGGCCGAGCGGGGAGAAGTCGTAGACGGTGGTGCGCGCATGGTCGCGGCTGAGGGATTTCTCGAGCGTGCGCAGCACCTGGCGTCGGTGCTCGGCGTCGGCCATGTCGATGAAGTCGATGATGATGATGCCGCCCAGGTTGCGCAGCCGCAGCTGCCGCGCGACCGACTGCGCGGCTTCCAGGTTGGTGCGGTAGACGGTTTCCTCGAGGTTGCGCTGGCCCAGGAACGAGCCGGTGTTGACGTCGACGGTCGTCATCGCCTCGGTCTGGTCGATCACCAGGTACCCGCCGGACTTGAGCGGGACCTGTTTCTCCAGCGCACGCTGGATCTCGTCCTCGACGCCGTACAGGTCGAAGATCGGCCGCGCGCCGCCGTAGTGCTCGATCTTCCCGGCCAGCGCGGACTCGCCCTCGGCGTCGCCGTCGGCCTCGCCGACCAGCGGCGGCATGTACTGCGCGGCGAACGCGCGCAGCTTCTCCCAGGTCTCGCGCGAGTCGACCTTGACCTTCTCGACGTCGCGGCGCATCAGGTCGCGTACCGCGCGCAGCGGCAGGGTGAGGTCCTCGTACACGCATCCGCCGACCTTCGCCGCCTTCGCCTGCCGTTCGACCAGCGCCCACGCGCGGCTCAGGTACGCGATGTCCTCGGCGAGTGCCTCGGCAGGCTGGCCTTCGGCGTTGGTGCGGATGATGTAGCCCGCGGCTGCGTGCCCCGCGAACTCGGCCACCAGTCCCTTCAGCCGCGCACGCTCGGCCTCGTCCTCGATGCGCGCGGACACGCCAACGACCTTCGACTGCGGCAGCAGCACCAGGTAGCGGGACGGGATGCTCAATTGCGTGGTCAGCCGCGCACCCTTGCCACCGATCGGGTCCTTGACGACCTGGACGACGATCTCCTGGCCGTCGTGGAGCAGCTCGGTGATCGACGGCGACGCGGCCGCCGGCACCGCGGCGGCGGCCGCGTCCTGCTCGGCCCCGTTGCTGGTGACCGGCGCCGGCCGCAGGATGTCGTTGGCGTGCAGGAACGCGGCGCGCTCCAGGCCGATCTCGACGAATGCCGCCTGCATGCCGGGCATCACCCGCTGCACGCGACCCTTGTAGATGTTGCCCACCACGCCACGGCGCCAGCCGCGCTCGATGTGGAGCTCCTGCAGCATGCCGTTCTCGACCACGGCCACCCGCGTCTCGCGCGGGGTCACGTTGACCAGGATCTCTTCGCTCATGCCAGCGGCCCGAGGCCGAACCCTGCGAGCAGGCCAGCGGTTTCGTGCAGCGGCAGGCCGACCACGCCCGAATGGCTGCCCTCCAGGCGCGCCACGAAGGCAGCGGCCGACCCCTGGATCGCGTAGGCACCGGCCTTGCCGTCGCATTCGCCGGTGGCGACATACCGCGCGATGCGGGCGTCGTCCAGCGGCGCGAAGGTGACGTCCGAGGCGCACATCGCCTGGACCTCGCGGTCGGCGGCGACCAGCCACACGGACGACAGCACCTGGTGCGTGCGCCCGGAAAGGCGTCGCAGCATCGCCGCGGCATCGTCCGCGTCGCGGGGCTTGCCGAACACCACGTCCCCGAGGACGACCTCGGTATCGGCGCCGAGCACGACCGCGCCGGGCGCGCCGACGACCTCGAGCAACCCGGCGCCGGCCTTTTCACGTGCCACCCGCCGGACGTAGTCGGCCGGGGGTTCGCCCGGGACGCGCGCCTCCGGGACATCGACCTCGAGCACGCCGAAGCCGACCCCGAGGCGGGCCAGCAGCTCGGAGCGCCGGGGAGAACGCGAAGCCAGATACAGCATCACGAAAGAATAACCCGCGGTTCCTGTCCCCCGGCCGACCACCCGTGGCCCGCGCCGGCCGCTCCGGCGGAACTGCGACCCCCGTTCACTATCGGTGAACGGGCGCGGGCCCACCCTGTCGTGAATCCGTGCTTCCACCGACTTCCGGAGCCCGACCATGCAACAGCGAACCAACCCGGCCCGCCTGCCGATCCTGGCACTGGCCGCCGCCCTGGGGCTCGGCCTGGCGACGAATGCCTGCGCGCAGTCGACGGCCCCGGCCGTGCTGCCCGGCGACGGCACGCTGCTTTCGGTTTCGGCCCAGGCCGAAGCCACCCGCGTCCCTGACATCGCCACGGTGTCCGCCGGCGTCGTGACCCAGGCCACCGCTGCCGACGACGCGATGCAGGCGAATGCGGCGCAGATGGAAAAGGTGATGGCCGCGATCCGCGCCGCCGGCATCGAGGCGCGCGACGTGCAGACCGCGGGCGTCAACGTCCATCCGCAATACGACTATCGCGACGGGAGCACCCCGCGGATCACCGGGTACCAGGCCACGAACACGGTGAACGTCACGGTCCGCGACATCGGCGAGCTCGGCGACGTGCTCGACGCGCTGGTCGCCAGCGGCGCCAACCAGGTCCATGGGCCCAACTTCGACGTGGACGACAAGGAAGGGGCCTACGACGAGGCACGCCGCGCTGCGCTGGAGAAGGCGCGGGCAAGGGCGCAGATGTATGCCGAAGCGCTCGGCATGCGCGTGCGCCGCGTCGCGAGCATCTCCGAGGGCGGGGGTTTCGGCCCGCCGATGCCGATGCAGATGATGGCGATGGACGCCGCCCAGGAATCGCGCGCCTCCACGCCGATCTCCCCCGGCGAGGCCACGCTGACGGTCAACCTCGACGTGGTGTTCGAGCTGGGCCGCTGATGCCGGACCGCCAGGCGCCATCCGGCAAGTCCGTGCCGCCGAAGGCGGCGCCGGACGCCGCCGGCACCCCCGGCTATGCCGAGGACCGGCCGCGCGACCGCGGCGACGTGCGCGCGCCGCACGGCCGCGACGACCCGCCGTCGCCGGAGGAGGGCGGCGTGGAACGCGACCCCGACGACAGCGCCAACGGCACCGACTGACCCTGCCGCAAGCCCGGTCCGACTGTCGGCAAAGCCGCGCCGTCGGTCCCGCGGAACTTGCCATGGCCCGGTACGCATGCGAATGGTGGGTCGTCGGGGCGCCAATCCCGCGCGCCCCGCCCCTTGACCGGAGGTGCGGCATGAGCGCAATCCTTTCCGCGCGTCACCGTGTGTCCTACCCCGTGCATCGCACGGCGCGCATGGACGTCGTCCGCATCCTCGGCTACAGCAGCGCCATCGCGATCAACACCATCGCCGCGGGATTGCTGCTGATGCCCCTGCAGGCACCGCCACCCGCCCCGCCGCCCGATCCGCCCGCCGTCTGGATCCTCCCGGCGACACCCAAGCCCCCCGTCCTGCCCCCGCAGGTCGCGACGGTGCGCCCGCCGACGGACGTGCCGCGCGTGGCGGCGGTCCCGGTGGTGCCGACCGCCCCGGTGGTCGCACCGGTCGTCATCGACCAGGGCACCCTGCCCGTGACGCAGCCGGTGGCGCCGCCGCAGGTCGCTTCGACGGAAGCCGCACCGGTCTCCGCCGGTCCGGCACCGATGACGCTCGAGTACGCGGTCGCGACCGCCCCGCCCTATCCGCGCGATGCGGTCCGCAATGGCGACGAGGGCCTGGTGATGCTGCAGGTGCTGGTGGACGTCGACGGCCGGCCGCTGGAAGTGGACATCGTCGACAGCAGCGGCCATCGCGAACTCGACCAGGCCGCACGCCGGCACGTGCTCGCGCACTGGCGCTTCCGCCCCGCGACGCGCGACGGACACCCGGTGCAGGCGATCGGGCGGGTGCCGATCGACTTCTCCCTGGACTGAGCCGTCAGGCGCGGTGGTAGGGATGGTTGGCGAGCAGCGCCGCCGCGCGGTACAGCTGCTCGCCCGCCACCAGCCGCACCAGCATGTGCGGCAGGGTGAGCGGCCCCAGTGACCAGCACTCGTCGGCCCGCGCAAGCACCTCGGGCGCGTGGCCTTCGGGGCCGCCGATGAGGAACGCCAGGTCGCGGCCCTGCGTGCGCCAGTGCTCGAGGCGGGTCGCCAGCTGCTCCGAGGTCCACGGCTTGCCGCGACCGTCGAGCGCCACGACCCAGGCATCGGAAGGCAACGCGCCCAGCACGCGCGCGCCTTCGTCCGACATCGCGCGCAGGGTGTCGCGATGCTTGCCGCGCAGCCCGGGCGCGACCTCCACCAGTTCCAGCGGCAGCCAGTGCGAGAGCCGCTTCCGGTATTCGGCGAAACCGTCCGCGACCCAGGCGGGCGCGCGTTCGCCGACGGCGATGAGGCGTGCCTTCATGCCGCCGGCCGCGCCGCCGGGCGCGCGTCAGCCCGCTTCGCGTCGATCGTCGGCGCGGTCGTCGCCGTACTCGTCGATGCCGTCCGGCGGCTGGTCGCCCACCGTCCACAGGCGCTCGAGCGCGTAGAACTCGCGCACCCGCGGCAGCATCACGTGGACCACGACGTCGCCCAGGTCCACCAGCACCCATTCGGCTTCGCGTTCGCCTTCCACGCCGATCGGTTGCACGTCCAGGCGCTTGGCGAAGCGCATGACTTCGTCGGCGATGGACTTCACGTGCCGGCTCGACGTGCCCGAGGCGATGACCATGAAATCGGTCACGCTGCTCTTGCCGCGCACGTCGATCTCGACGACATCCTTCGCTTTCAGTTCTTCCGTCGCATCCCGGACCGTCTTGAGCAGGGTTTCGGTCGGTGGCGGCGGGTTGGGCAGGCGGGTCTTGATGACGTGGGCCGGGGTGGTCAAGAGGCGTGGGCTCCGTGCGATCGGCGGATTGCCGACATGGAAATTATAGCGGCGCGGTCCGCGCGTTCATGGGGGCACGGCACCGAAACCGGGGCCAGAGCCTGCGCCCGGGTCCATGTAGAGCCGGTGATGGTCGATGTACGCGGCCACGGCGGCCGGCACCAGCGCGCGCCAGGGTCCGCCCGCGGCAACCTGCGCGCGGACCATCGACGCGGACGCGGGATGCAGCGGCTGGTCCAGCCGCAGCACGCATCCGCCACGGCTGGCGCGCAGGGCATCGGGATCGTCGGTCCACCGGTGCCGGACCACCGTCGCCAGCCCGGACGGCAGCGTGGCGTCGACGGGGTGGCCCTCGCGCCCCGCGACGACCCAGTGCGCCTCGTCGAGCAGCGCGGGCCAGCCCTTCCAGCCCGGCAGGCCGCGGAAGCTGTCCGCACCGACGACGAAGGCGATGGGGATGTCCGCGCCGGCCTCGCGGCGGACCGCATGCAGCGTGTCGATGGTGCGCGTCGGGACGCCACGTTCCAGTTCGCGTGTGTCGACCTGCAGGCGCGGGCGCCCTGCCACGGCCAGCGCCAGCATCGCGGCGCGGTGGGTCGCGCCGGCGCCGGTCGGTGCGCGATGCGGCGGATCGGCCGAAGGCAGCAGGTGCACGGTCGCCTCCAGCCGGTCGCGCGCGGCTTCGGCGATGGCCAGGTGGCCGCAATGCACGGGATCGAACGTGCCGCCATGGAAGACCAGCAGCGGGCGTTCGGCGTCAACCATCGACCAGCGCTGCGGCCTGCTTGTCGGCGACCGCCAGCAGCAGTCGTTCGAGTGCCTGCCAGGGGTCGTTGGTCGCACCCGGCGGTGGCCGGCCCTTCGCCGTCCGGTCGACCCGGCCGGCCTCGGCGGCGAAGCGCTCCCACCGCGCGGCGTCGTGCCGCGCAAGCGCGCGGCGGTACATCGCCTGCTTCGAATCCCAGATGCGCTGCGCCTTGAACTCGGCCGCGAGGTTTCCGCCGCCCGCCTGCACGCGCGCGAGCGCGGCGACGGCAAGGAGTTCCCTTGCGACCATCCCGAGCAATGCAGGCACGGCATCGCCCTCCGCGCGCAAGCCGGCCAGCATCCGCGCGACCTGCCCGCCCTGCCCGTTCAACGCGGCCTCGCACAACCGGAACACGTCGAAGCGGGCGGCATCGGCGACCAGCGATTGCAGCCGCGCGGCATCGACGGTCGCGCCGTCGGCCAGCAGCACCAGCTTGTCGACCTCCTGGGCCGCGGCCAGCAGGTTGCCTTCCACCCGTTCGGCCAGCAGCGCGACCGCCGCGCGCTCCAGGCGCAGGCCCCGGCTCCGCGCGCGCCGGTCGATCCACTCGACCTGCTCGTGCGGCTTCACCGGCCAGGCGACGACGACATGGCCGATGCGACCGATCGCCTCGCTCCACTTGCCCGCGTGCGCACGGCTCCACTCGCCGGCGGTCACCAGGAGCACCACGTCGGGCGGCGGGTCGTCGCAGAATTCGGCCAGCACCTTGCCGCCTTCCTTGCCCGGCTTGCCGGACGGCAACCGCACTTCCACCAGCCGTCGCGGCGAGAACAGGCTGGGCGCGCGGAACGCGGCCGACAGTGCGTTCCAGTCGTAGTCACGCCCGTCGGCGTCGTGGATCTCGCGTTCGGTGATGCCCTGCGCGCGCGCCGCGGCACGGATCGCGTCGGCCGCCTCCTGGACCAGCAGCGGTTCGGGCCCGGCCACCAGCCAGGCGGGGGCCAGCGCACCGCCGGCGAGCTGCCCCGCGAGCCGGTCCGGCCTCAGTTCCTGCATCGGCCGGCCCGGCGGGGGATCAGCCCGCGACGCCGCGTGCCGCGGCGTCGATCCGGCGCAGGATCGCGGCGCCCATCTCGCGACGGAGTTCGCGCGCGAGGATCTCGCGCTCGCTGTCGGTGCCGATGGCATTGGACGGCGGGGACACGTAATCCCTGGAAAGCTCGACGACCTGCCGGGGCACCCTCACCGTGCCGTCCGCGGCGCGCATCTCGAACACCACCGCATAGCGCAGCGTGAACTCCTGGGCCCGGCCCTGGGCGTCGACGCTCAGCGGCGTGTCCGCCCAGCGCTCGGAGACCACGTCCAGCACCGCGACATCCTCGCTTCCGGCGTCGGCGGTCAGCGCGCCGGCCCGCTCCAGCGCGCGCTCCAGCGAATCGGCGAGCGGGCTGTACGGATCGTCCGCCTCCACGCGCACCGGCCCCAGGTCGGCGGGCAGCACGAGGGCATTGCGCAGGTGGAAGCCGCAGCCGGACAGGACGAGCACGAGCAGGGCGAAGGCGGCGTTTCGGGTCATGGCGGCAGTCTACCGACTCAGGCGACGACGATGTTCACGATCTTCCCGGGCACCACGATCACCTTGCGCACCTGCTGCCCGTCGAGGAACTTCCTGACCGCCGGCTCGGCGAGCGCGGCGGCCTCGGCGGCCTCGCGCCCGGCATCGGGGGCGATGTCGATCGTGCCGCGCAGCTTGCCGTTGACCTGCACCGCCAGGGTCACCGAGTCGCGGACCAGCGCGGCGGGATCGGGCTTCGGGAACGGCACGTCCTCGATCAACTGCTCCGGGTGGCCCAGCACCTGCCACAGCGCGTGGCTGACGTGCGGGGTCACCGGGTTGAGCAGCAGCACCATCGCCTCCAGCGCCTCGTGCCGCACGGCGCGGCCCTGGTCGGAGGCGTCGTCGAACTTCGCCACGTGGTTCAGCAGTTCCATCAGCGCGGCGATCGCGGTGTTGAAGCTGTGCCGGCGGCCGTAGTCGTCGCCGACCTTCTGGATCGTCTCGTGCACCTGGCGGCGCAGCGTCTTCTGCCTGGCGTCCATGCGCGCGGGGTCGGCCACCGGGTGGTCGGGCTGCGCCGCGTGGGTCGCCACTTCGCGCCAGAACCGGCGCAGGAAGCGCGCCATGCCCTCGACGCCGGCCTCGTTCCATTCCAGCGACTGCTCGGGGGGTGCGGCGAACATCGAGAACAGGCGCACCGTGTCCGCGCCGTACTTGCCGATCATCGCCTGCGGGTCGACGCCGTTGTTCTTGGACTTCGACATCTTCTCGACGCCGCCGATGGCGACGGGGTTGCCGTCCGCGCGCAACGTCGCGCCGGTGACGTGCCCATGCTCGCCGCGGACGACGTCGACGTCCGCGGGATTGATCCACTCGCGACGGCCCCCGTCGCCTTCCCGGTAGTAGGTCTCGGCGATCACCATGCCCTGCGTCAGCAGGTTGCGCGCCGGCTCGTCCGACTGCACCAGCCCCGCGTCGCGCAGCAGCCGGTGGTAGAAGCGGAAGTACAGCAGGTGCAGGATCGCGTGCTCGATGCCGCCGATGTACTGGTCGACCGGCAGCCAGTAATCGGCTCGTTGGTCGACCTGCGTGTCCGCGCCGGGCGAGGTGTAGCGCGCGTAGTACCAGCTCGACTCCATGAAGGTGTCGAAGGTGTCGGTCTCGCGCTCGGCCGCGCCGCCGCACTGCGGGCAGGCGGTCTTGCGCCATTCGGGGTCCGCCTTGATCGGGGAACCGGTGCCCATGAACGCGACGTCCTCGGGCAGGATCACCGGCAACTGGTCCTCGGGCACCGGGACCGGCCCGCACGTGTCGCAGTGGATCACGGGGATCGGGCAGCCCCAGTAGCGCTGCCGGCTCACGCCCCAGTCGCGCAGGCGGAAGTTGACGCGTCGCTCGCCCCGGCCCTCCCGTTCGAACCGCGCGGCGAGGTGCTCGAATGCGGTGGCGTAGTCCATGCCGTCGAGCTCGCCGGAATTGACCAGGAAGCCGCGCTCGGTGAACGCGCCCTCCGCCGCCACGCCGCGCACGAACGCGTCGACGACCTGCACCGCGGCGCTGGCCTGGTACGCATCGACCGCCGCCGCCTCGCCCAGCGCGCTGCGCATCGGGTCGATGTGCCGCGCCACGTCGCCGCCGATCTCCTCCAGTGCATCGCGCACCGAGGCCGGCACGACGACGACCCTCACCGGCAACCCGTGGGCACGCGCGAACTCCCAGTCGCGCTGGTCGTGGCCCGGCACCGCCATCACCGCGCCGGTGCCGTAGCCCATCAGCACGAAGTTGGCGACGAACACCGGGAGCAGTTCGCCGGTGAGTGGGTGCACCGCGCGCAGGCCGGTGTCCATGCCGCGCTTTTCCTGGGTCTCCAGCTCGGCCTCGGACACGCCGCCCTTGCCGAGGCCGGCGATGAAGTCGCGCAGTTCCGGATTGCCCGCGGCCGCCGCGCGCGCCAGCGGATGCTCGGCGGCGATCGACACGAAAGTGGCGCCTGCCAGCGTGTCCGGGCGCGTGGTGAAGACCCGCAACTGGTCCTGGGTGCCCTGGAGGTCGAACGCGAACTCCAGCCCCTCGCTGCGGCCGATCCAGTTGCGCTGCATGGTCTTGACCGGGTCCGGCCAGCCGTCGAGCCGGTCGAGCCCGTCCAGCAGTTCCTGCGCGTAGTCGGTGATGCGCAGGAACCACTGCGGGATCTCGCGCTTCTCCACCAGCGCGCCCGTGCGCCAGCCGCGGCCGTCGATCACCTGCTCGTTGGCGAGCACGGTGTGGTCGACCGGATCCCAGTTCACGACCGAGTTGCGGCGATAGGCCAGGCCCTTCTTCATCAGGCGCACGAACATCCGCTGCTCGTGCACGTAGTAGGACGGCTGGCAGGTGGCGAACTCGCGCGACCAGTCGATCGCGTAGCCCATCGCCTGCAGCTGCGCCTTCATGTGCGCGATGTTGGCGTAGGTCCACTTCGCCGGCGCGGTGTGGTGCTTGATCGCCGCGTTCTCCGCGGGCAGGCCGAACGCGTCCCAGCCCATCGGCTGGAGCACGTTCTTGCCGGTCATGCGCTGGTAACGGCTGATGACGTCGCCGATCGTGTAGTTGCGCACGTGGCCCATGTGCAGCGCACCGGACGGGTACGGCAGCATCGACAGGCAGTAGAACTTCTCGCGGCCGGGCAGCTCGCGGACCTCGAAGGCACCCGTCTCCCCCCAGAATCTCTGCGCGGCGGCCTCGAGGGCGGCGGGCTGGTAGGTGGCGGGGTCGTGCGCTTGGGGGTCGGCGTTCAAGGCGATGGGGACGTGGCTGCAGGGGCGTGGAGCGGCCCGAAAGCCTACCGCAGCGCACCATCCCCTGCCATGATCGAAGTTCGCTCCATGGGGACTCCACGATGCTTCGAACCGCCCTGCTCGGCGCCCTTGCCGCCCTGCCCCTCGCCGCCTCGGCGCAGGATCCCGACCCTGCCGCCGCTGCCGCCACCGCGCTGCAGTGCGAACGCCTGTTCGACGCGCGCGCCGGCCGCGTGCTCGGGCCACACACCATCGTGGTGCGCGACGGCCGGATCGCGGACGTGCTGCCCGGCCGGGCGGAGGTCGCCGGCGCAACGCCCATCGACCTGTCCGGCCATACCTGTTCGCCCGGCTGGACCGACCTGCACGTGCACCTGGACGGCGAATCGAGCCCGGACAGCTACTCCGAAGGCTTCCGCCTGGATCCGATCGATTTCGCCTTCCGCAGCGTGGGCTACGCGGGCAAGACGCTGGACGCCGGCTTCACCAGCGTCCGCGACCTCGGCGGCGAGGTCACCCTGCACCTGCGCGATGCGATCAACCAGGGCCTGGTCGCCGGCCCGCGCGTCTTCGCCGCAGGCAAGTCGATCGCCACCACCGGCGGCCACGCCGATCCCACCAACGGGCTCAACAGCGAACTGTCCTACGTGATCGGCCCGCCCGGCCCCACCGAAGGCGTGGTCAACGGCATCGACGATGCACGCCAGGCCGTCCGCCAGCGCTACAAGGACGGCAGCGACGTCATCAAGATCACCGCGACCGGCGGCGTCCTGAGCTACGCCAGGTCCGGCGACGCCCCGCAGTTCACGGTCCCCGAGATCGAGGCCATCGTGAAGACCGCGAAGGACTACGGCTACCGGGTCGCCGCGCACGCCCACGGCAAGGAAGGCATGCGCCGCGCGATCCTGGCCGGGGTGACCAGCATCGAGCACGGTACCTACATGGACGACGAACTCTTCGCGCTGATGAAGGAACACGGCACCTGGTACGTGCCGACGATCCACGCCGGGCGCTTCGTGGCGGAGAAGGCGAAGATCGACGGCTACTACCCCGACATCGTGCGGCCCAAGGCGGCGCGCATCGGGTCGCAGATCCAGGCGACGTTCGCCAGGGCCTACAAGGCGGGCGTCAAGATCGGCTTCGGCACCGACATGGGCGTCGGCCCGCACGGCGACAACGCGCGCGAATTCCTCTACATGGTCGAGGCCGGCATGCCGGCGGCCGAAGCGCTGCAGGCGGCCACCATCGACGCGGCGAAGGTGCTCGGCGTCGACGACCAGGGCGTGATCGAGGCCGGCAAGCGTGCCGACATCATCGCCATGCCGGGCGACCCCGTCGCCGACATCGACGCGGTGCTCGGCGTGGACTTCGTGATGAAGGACGGCAAGGTGTTCAAGCGCCGGGAACCGCCGGCGCCATGACCATGGAATGGACGGGCTACGTCGCCGCGACATTGACCACGCTGGCCTTCGTGCCACAGGCGGCCAAGACCATCCGCACGCGCGACACGCATTCGATTTCGCTCGGGATGTACGTGGTGTTCACCATCGGCATCGCGTTCTGGTTCGGCTACGGCATCGTGCTCGGGTCGTGGCCGATGATCGTGTCGAACGCGATCACCTTCGTGCTGTCGGCCACCATCCTGGCCCTCAAGCTCAGGCATGGATGAAGCATTGACGCGGGCGCCGCTACCATGGCGGCCCCGTTTGCAAGGAGCCGCGCCATGGCCGACGCCACCCACGCCTTCGACGCCACCGCCGCGACCTTCGAAGCCGAGGTCATCCAGGCGTCGCTGGAAGTCCCGGTCCTGGTCGATTTCTGGGCGGCGTGGTGCGGTCCCTGCAAGACGCTCGGGCCCATCCTCGAGAAGCTGGCGGCCGAATACAATGGCGCGTTCCGCCTCGCGAAGATCGACGTGGACGCCGAGCAGCAACTCGCGGCGGCGTTCCAGGTGCGCTCGATCCCGACGGTGATGCTGGTCAAGGACGGGCAGCTGGTGGATGGCTTCCCCGGCGCGCTGCCGGAAGGGCAGTTGCGCGAGTTCCTGAAGCACCACGGCATCGAGCCCGCACCGGCCATCGACGGCGGCGCGGCGGTGGACGATGCCGCGCCAGCCCCGCCCGCCGACCCGCACGCCGAAGTCATGCGGCTGCGCAAGGCGGTCGAGGCCGCGCCGGACGACGCGACGCTGCGCCTGGACCTCGCCCTCGCCCTGCTGGCCGCCGGCAACGCGCATGAAGCGACGACGCTCATCGACGCGCTGCCCGCGAACCTGGCCACCGACGAACGCACCCTGCGCGCCCGCGCCCGCCTCGCATTCGTCGCCGAAGCCAGGGACGCACCGCCCGCGGAGGTGCTCGAGGCCGCCATCGCGCGCGACCCCGGCGACCTGCGCGCACGCTACCTGCTGGGGGTCCGCCGCCTGGTCGAGGGCGACGCCGAGGGCGGCCTGCAACAGTTCCTGGAAATGCTCCAGCGCGACCGGGCGTTCGACGACGGCCTGCCACGGCGGGCGCTGATCGACGCGTTCCGCACCCTGGACGATGCCGGGCTCGTCGGCCGCTACCGTCGCCGGATGTCGTCGCTGCTCCTCTCGTAACCGGGGTCCCCGCCACGGAATCGCGGGCGAGGCGCGGGGTATCCTCGCGGTTCGCCGGGGCCGCCCATGTCGATCGAACCACCCGAATTCGCCGCCGTGTCGTCGCTGCCGGACATCGACGGCTATCGCCTGCTGCGCGTGCTCGGGCACGGCGGCATGTCGACCGTGTACCTGGCCGAGCAGGCGTCGCTGGGCCGCGAGGTCGCCATCAAGGTGATGCTGCCCGAGGCGCTGGCCGACGAGGTCAGCCGTCGCCGCTTCGAGAACGAGGCGCGCACGGTCGCCCGGCTCGAGCACCCGCACATCGTCGGCATCTTCGAGGTCGGCCGCACCCGCGACGGCCTCCCGTACTACGCGATGCCGCACCTGCCGCGCGGGCACCTGGGGCAGTTGCGCTTCTTCGAGGGCGGCAACGACGCCGCCGACGAGGCACGCGTCATCGGCATCCTGCGCGCGCTGCTCGATGCACTGGAGTACGCGCATGCCCGCGGTGTCGTGCACCGCGACGTCAAGGCCGAGAACGTGCTGTTCGACGACGCCGGCCGCGCGCTGCTGGCCGACTTCGGCATTGCCCTGCGCAAGGACCACGGCCCCCGCGTGACCACCGCGGGACTGGCGGTCGGCAGCACGGCCTACATGGCGCCCGAGCAGGCGCGCGGCGAGGAAGTCGACGGCACCGCCGACCTCTACAGCGTCGGCGTGCTGGCCTGGGAAATGCTGATGGGCACCCTGCCCTACGTGTCGGGCGACGCCCTGTCGACCGCGATGATGCACGTGCAGGACCCGATCCCCCGCCTGCCGCCGCGCTTCCGCCACTGGCAGCGCTTCATCGACCGCGCGATGGCCAAGTCGCGCGCGAACCGCTTCCGTACGCCGGCGCAGATGCAGGAAGCGCTCGATGCGATCGAGCGCCACCGCCTGGCACCCGGCCGGGCGGCGTTGTCGCGCGTCGCGGAACGCATCGCCGCGCCCGGGCAGTGGCCGCGCGCCGCGTGGGCCACGCTGGTGCTCGTTGCCGCCGCCGCGATCGGGTTGCTGTTGCCGATGGTGCGGCAGGACGGCGCGCCGGAAGGACTGGAAGCGGCGGCCGCGTCGACATCCGCCACGGGCGCGACGACGCCGCGGTCCGCCGCGCGGTCCGCGCAGCCCGGCCCATCCGAGGCCCAGCCCTTCATCGACGCGGCCCTGCGCCAGATCCAGCAGCGCCGGCTCACCCAGCCGGACGGCGACAACGCACAGGCGAGCGTGCTCCAGGCCTGGACGGCCGATCCCGCGCACCCGCGCGTGGGCGAGGCAGCCGATGCCCTGATCGCGGCCTTCGGCGCGGAAGTGGCGGGCCAACTGCAACAGGGCGACACGGCGCGCGCCCGCGACTACCTGGCGCGCGCCGAGTCCGTTGCCGCGGCCACGCAGCGTTCCGACGGGCCGGCCCTCGCCGCGGCCAGGGCCGCTGCAGCAAGCGCGCTGGAGGAAGGCGTGCGCAGCGCGGCGGCGCGGTTCGATCGCCAGGCCGCCACCCGGATCGCCGGCGAAGCCAGCGCGTTCGGCGCGGACGACGCGACCATCCAGCGGTTGCAGGCACAGGCACGCGCCATTCCCGCCGCCGGCGAACGGGTCCCCGGCGACCCGACCGGCGCCATCCTGGTGCGCGGCAACGGCGGCCCGTTTGCGGCGATGCCGATGGAAGTCACCCGCGCGGATTACGCGCGCTTCGCGACCGCCACCGGCCGTCCCGATTCCCTGTGCCGCGAGCGCCTGTCGCCGCTCCGCATCGTCGCGCCCCGCAGCTGGCGCGCGCCGGGCTTCGAGCAAGCCACCACCCAACCCGTGGTCTGCGTGTCGTGGAGCGATGCCGATGCGTACGCGCGCTGGCAGGCGCGGCGCAGCGGAAATGGCTGGCGCCTGCCGACATCCGCCGAGCGCGTGGCGCTCGCAGGCAATGCCCGGGAAAGCGCGCGCGCAGTGGCCGAGTGGCTGCGCGAATGCGGCAGCGGTTGCCGCGAGCGGCTGGTCGCCGGCCCCTCCTGGCGCGGCGCGGCAGGCAACGAACCCCGCGAGGCCGCCCGCGGCTACGACGACGTCGGGTTCCGCCTCGTCCGGGACCTTTGAGCCGCAGCGAGGCCCGTACAATCGGCCGCATGCCCAGCACCGGCCATCGCCTGCAACGCCTGTTCCTCACGGGCCTCCTGACGCTGCTGCCGATCTGGCTGACCTGGGTGGTCGTCACGTTCGTCTTCTCGTTGCTCTCGGGCATCAGCAAGCCGTGGGTGCTGCCGGTGTCGCGCGGCATCGCGGCCAGCGACCCGCGGATGTTCGGCTGGTTCGACGATCCCTGGACACAGACGACGCTGGCGCTCATCGCGACCGTCGTGGTCATCCTGTTCGTGGGCTGGCTGGCGCGCCGCGTCGTGGGCCAGCGCCTGCTGCAATGGTTCGAGGCCCTGGTGGCGCGCGTGCCGCTGGCCAGCACCATCTACGGCAGCGCGCGCAAGCTGCTCGACATCCTGCAGACGCAACCCGACGGCACGCAGCGCGTCGTGCTGATCGACTTCCCGCACACCGAGATGAAGTCGGTCGGCTTCGTCACCCGCGTCATCCGCGAAAGCGGCACCGGGCGCGAACTCGCCGCGGTCTACGTGCCCACGACCCCCAACCCGACGTCCGGCTACCTGGAAATCGTGCCGGTCGAGAAGATGACGCCGACCGACTGGACCGTCGACCAGGCGATGAGCTTCATCATCTCCGGTGGCGCCGTGGCGCCCGACACCATCCCGTTCGCCCCGCCCCCGGTGAAATGAGCGGCCAACCCGCGCCCGGCCACCTGCTCGGCGACCGCGCCACCCGGTTGTTCGTGATGCTGGCGGCGTTCTTCTGCGCCAACGCGGTGCTGGCGGAGTTCATCGGGGTCAAGATCTTCGCGCTCGAGGACACGCTGGGCCTGGCGCCGTTCGAGTGGAACCTGTTCGGCCAGGCCGGCTCGCTGAGCTTCACCGCGGGCACGCTGCTGTGGCCGCTGGTCTTCATCTTCACCGACGTGGTGAACGAGTACTACGGGCGCCGGGGCGTGCGGCTGGTGTCCTGGCTGGCGGTCGCGCTGATCCTGTACGGGTTCGTGTTCGCGTTCGCGGCGATCGCGCTGGTGCCGGCCGGCTGGTGGGTCACCGCCGCGCAGGCGCAGGGCGTGCCCGACTACCAGGCGGCATTCGCGGCCGTGTTCGGGCAGGGGATGTGGATCATCGCGGGGTCGGTGCTGGCGTTCCTGGCCGGCCAGCTCATCGACGTGATCGTCTTCCACCGGATCCGCCGCGCCACCGGGGAGCGCCACGTATGGCTGCGCGCCACCGGCTCGACCGCGGTGTCCCAGCTGGTCGACAGTTTCGTGGTGCTGTACATCGCGTTCGTGCTCGGGCCACAGCAGTGGCCGTGGTCGCTGTTCCTGGCGGTCGCGACCGTCAACTATGCGTACAAGATGGTCGCGGCGATCGCATTGATCCCGCTGCTGTACCTGATGCGCCGGGTGATCAGGCGCTACCTGGGGCCCGGGCGGGCGGAACAGTTGCGGCTCGAGGCCGCTGGCTGACCCAGGCAGACGTGGGAGCCGCCGAGGCGGCTCCCACGGGACTGCTGCTTACTGGCCGTCGCCGTCGCCTTCGACTTCGACTTCGTTCTCGCCGTCGCCGATGTCGACGTCCGCGTCGCCATCATCTTCCGGCATGTCGACATCGATATCCGGCACGTCGACGGTGACTTCCTCGGTGTCGACCGAGACATCGGCCGCATCGACGTCATAGGCCGGCAGGTCGCCTTCCTCGACGGTCACGTCGGGCATGTCGCCCTCTTCGGTCTGGTCGACGTCACAGGCGGAAAGCGCCAGGGCCGTGCCCAGCGCCAGGGAAATGACCGCGAACTTACGGATCGGGTTACTCATGGTTGGCTCCTTTGTTGGGGATCGCGCTTCGCCGACGCGGTCCTCCGGCCAGGGCCGGCGGACCCGCCACGAGGATTGGCGGTCACGCGCAGTCATGTTCCCGTGGACCGTGTTCACGCCAGGTGAGGCCGCCCCCGGGGGTGCCACCCGCGTGCCGCAGGGCCCGCCCTGACCTTTGGGCCATGCCGTGCCACGATGCCCCGGCCAGCCTAGGCGTTTCGCCCCGGCCCCAGGAGTGCCCGCCATGACCCGAACCACGCCCCCATCCCGCGCCCTCGGGCTCGCGGTCGCCCTCGCCCTCGGGACCGCCCTGGCCGGCTGCGCGACCGGGCCGGCCACCGCGCCCGCCGCCAGCGCGGCCGAGGTCGCAGGCACCAAGGCCGAACGCCTCGAAGGCCTGTACGCCCAGTACTGGGAGGAGCTGCTGGAACTCAACCCGCTCCAGGCGACCTTCCAGGGCGACCCCCGCTACAACGACCGCCTGCCCAACTTCCTGTCCGCGGACTACCGCGACCGCAGCGAGGCCTTCACCCGCGAGTGGCTGCAGAAGGTCGAGGCCGTCGGCCCGGACGGGCTGGAGGGCCAGGCACTGCTGAGCTACGAGATCTTCGTGCGCGATGCGCGCAACGCGCTGGAGGGCACCCGGTTCCCCGGCTGGATGCAGCCACTCAACCAGTTCTACAACTTCGCCTCCACGGCGGTGCAGCTCGGCTCCGGCACCAGCGCCCAGCCGTTCAGGACCGTCGACGACTACGACGACTGGCGCAAGCGCGCCGCGCAGGTCCCGGTCATCTTCGACCAGGCCATCGCCAACATGCGCATCGGCATGCGCGAAGGCGTCGTGCAGCCGACCGCGCTCATGGAGAAGGTGCTGCCGCAGCTAGACGCCATCATCAAGGACAGCGCCGAGGACACGCTGTTCTGGATGCCGGTCAAGAACATGCCGGAGACCATCCCCGCAGCGGATCGAGCGCGCATCACCGCGGAGTACCGCGCGATGGTCGAAGGCGAGCTGATGCCCGCCTACCGCGAGCTGCGTGCGTTCGTCGCCAACGAGTACATGCCCGCCACGCGCGCCACCTCCGGCATGGCCGCGCTGCCCGACGGCGAGGCCTGGTACGCGTACAACGTCCGCAACTCGACCACCACCGACCTGACGCCCGCGCAGATCCACCAGATCGGCCTGGACGAAGTGGCACGCATCCACGGCCTCATCCGGACCGAGGTGATGGACGAAGTCGGCTTCGAAGGCTCGCTGCAGGAATTCTTCGCGTTCATGGAGACCGACCCGCGGTTCCAGTTCGAGAGCGAGGCCGCGTTGCTGGAGCATTACCGGGGGCTGGAGGCGAAGGTCAACGCCGGCGTGCCCGCGCTGTTCTCGCTGACGCCGAAGGCCGACTTCGAGATCCGTCCGGTCGAACCGTTCCGCGCGCAGTCCGCGGCGGGCGGCTCGTACATGCGTCCCAGCGAGGACGGCTCGCGCCCGGGCGTGTTCTACGTCAACACCTACGACCTGCCGACGCGCCAGACCTGGGACGCGGAGGACCTGTTCCTGCACGAGGCCATCCCGGGCCACCACTTCCAGATCGCGCTGCAGCAGGAACTGACCGGCCTGCCGATGTTCCGCCGCTTCGGCGGCGAGACCGCGTTCACCGAAGGCTGGGGCCTGTACGCCGAGTCGCTCGGCAAGGACCTGGGCGTGTACACCGACCCGTACAGCTACTTCGGCTACCTGCAGAACGAACTGTGGCGCGCCATCCGCCTGGTGGTGGACACCGGCCTGCACAGCAAGGGCTGGACCCGCGAGCAGGTGATCGCCTACATGCTCGAGAATTCCGCGACCGGCGAGACGCCGGCGATCTCCGAGACCGAGCGTTACATGGCCATTCCCGGCCAGGCGCTGGCGTACAAGATCGGCGAGCTGAAGATCCAGGCACTGCGCGACCGCGCCGAGGCCGAGCTCGGGCCCAGGTTCGACATCCGTGCATTCCATGCCGAAGTGCTGAAGGACGGCTCCGTGCCACTGGAGATCCTTGAACGAAAGATCGAACGGTGGATCGCGGCGCAGAAAGCCTGATCCGCTGCAACACACCTCCGGGGAGACCACCATGCGTACGTCGACGTTGCTGCGCCCGCTCCTGCTGTCCGTTGCCCTGGCTGCCGCCCTTGCCGCGTGCAACCAGGCCCCCGCCACCGGCGATGCCCAGGCCCGGGAAGCCACCCAGGCCGAGGGCGAGGCCAAGGCCGCAAGACTGGATGCGATGTACGAGGCGTTCTGGGAGGAGTACCTGGTCCTCAACCCGATCACCGCCACGTTCCAGGGTGATGCGCGCTACAACGACCAGCTTCCCGACTTCGGTTCGCAGGCGTATCGCGACGCGTACAAGGCGTTCGTGGAGCGCTGGCTGGCGGACGTCGAAGCCGTCGGGCCCGAGGGCCTGTCGGGATCCGACCTGATCAACTACGAGATCTTCGTCGCCGACGCGAAGGAGACCCTGGCGTCCTACCGGTTCCCGGGCTGGATGCTGCCGGTCAACCAGATGAGCAGCACTGCCAGCTTCGCGGTCCAGCTCGGTTCCGGCACCGGCGCGCAGCCCTTCAAGACGGTCGAGGACTACGACAACTGGCTGGCACGTGCCGGCCGCCTGCCCGTGCTGTTCGACACCGAGATCGCCAACATGCGTGCGGGCATGGAAGCCGGCGTGGTGCAGCCGACGATCCTGATGGAAAAGGTGGTGCCGCAACTCGACGCGCTGGTCAAGGACCAGCCCGAGGACACGCTGTTCTGGGGGCCGATCGCGAACATGCCCGAGGACTTCGCCGACGCCGATCGCCAGCGGCTGACCGAGGCTTACAGCACGCTGATCGCCGATGAACTGATGCCGGCTTACCGGGAGCTGCGCGACTTCATCGCCGACGAGTACCTGCCCGCCACGCGCGACACCTTCGGCATGGACCAGCTGCCCGACGGCCAGGCCTGGTATGCGTTCAACGCCAACCAGGCCACGACGACCGACCTGTCGCCGGCCCAGATCCACCAGATCGGCCTGGACGAAGTCGCGCGCATCCATGGCGAGATCGAGAAGGTCATGGACGAGGTGAAGTTCGAGGGGACGATGCAGGAGTTCTTCCACTTCATGAAGAACGACCCGCAGTTCGTGTTCGAGAGCGAGGAGGCGCTGCTCACGTACTACCGCGCGCTCGAGGACAGGATCAACGCGAAGATCCCGGAACAGTACTCGCTGATCCCGGAATCTCCGTTCGAGATCCGCCCGGTCGAGCCGTTCCGCGCGCAGTCCGCCGCCGGTGGCCAGTACTACCCACCCAACGACGACGGCAGCCGCCCGGGCGTGTTCTACGTCAACACCTACGACCTGCCTACCCGCAAGTCGTGGTTCGCCGAGAGCCTGTACCTGCACGAGGCGATCCCGGGCCACCACTTCCAGATCGCCCTGCAGATCGAGCTGGACGACATGCCCGACTTCCGCCGCTGGGGCGGCGAGAACGCCTTCGCCGAAGGCTGGGGCCTCTACGCCGAGTCGCAGGGCAAGGCGCTGGGCGTCTACACCGACCCCTACCAGTACTTCGGCCGCCTGCAGAACGAACTGTGGCGCGCCATCCGCCTGGTGGTCGACACCGGCCTGCACAGCAAGGGCTGGAGTCGCCAGCAGGTGATCGACTACATGCTGGAGAACTCCGCCGAGAGCGAAGTGCAGTCGATCGCGGAAGCCGAGCGGTATATCGCGTGGCCGGGTCAGGCGCTGGGATACAAGATCGGGGAGTTGAAGATCCAGGAGCTGCGGGCGCGTGCCGAGGCGGCGCTGGGCGACAAGTTCGATGTCCGGGCGTTCCATGCGGAAGTGCTGAAGGACGGTGCCGTGCCGCTGAGCGTGCTGGAGGGGAAGATCGATCGGTGGATCGCGGCGCAAGACCAGCAGCAGTCCTAGTCGTCATCCCCGCGAAGGCGGGGATCCAAGAAGGGGCCGGCTATCGCCGGCCCTTTCGTTTTTGTCAGGACCCCCCTATCAAACGTCGGCGTCGGCACTGCCACGTCTGGCAGCGTGAAGTGGATTTGACCGGGCATTGGACGGGGACCAGACTCAGATTACGCCCCGGTGTGGGGTCTACTAGTTGTTAG
>JAKFFJ010000048.1:0-28887 GCA_036675265.1 Luteimonas sp. | reverse complement strand
CGTCGACGGCCAGACCCTGTACGACATCGACATCGAACAGCCGTCGAAGGAACAGAAGAAGTCCAACATCTACAAGGGCCGCATCACCCGGCTCGAGCCCTCGCTGGAAGCGGCCTTCGTCGAGTACGGCGGCGAGCGCCACGGCTTCCTGCCGCTCAAGGAAATCTCCCGCGACTACTTCCAGGCGGGCGTCGACCCCAACAAGGCCGGGCTGAAGGAACTCCTGCGCGAAGGCCAGGAAGTCGTGGTCCAGGTCGACAAGGAAGAGCGCGGCAACAAGGGCGCCGCCCTGACCACGTTCATCTCGCTCGCCGGCCGCTACATGGTGCTGATGCCGAACTCGCCGACAGCCGGTGGCGTGTCCCGCCGCATCGAAGGCGACGACCGCGCCGAGCTGAAGAAGGCGCTCGACGCGCTGCAGATCCCCGACGACATGGGCGTGATCATCCGCACCGCCGGCGTCGGCCGCGACGCCGAGGAACTGCAGTGGGACCTGGACTACCTGCTCCAGGTCTGGAAGGCCGTCGCCGAGGCCGCGCTGTCCAAGCCCTCGCCGTTCCTGATCTACCAGGAGTCGCGCCTGATCATCCGCGCCCTGCGCGACTACATGCGCCCGGACATCGGCGAGATCCTGGTGGACACGCCGGAGATGTACGAGGAGGCGAAGGAGTTCGTGCAGCAGGTGATGCCGCACAACCTGCGCAAGCTCAAGCACTACACCGACGACACGCCGCTGTTCAACCGCTTCCAGATCGAGTCGCAGATCGAGAACGCCTACGAGCGCACCGTGCGCCTGCCCTCCGGCGGCGCGCTGGTGATCGACCAGACCGAGGCGCTGACCGCGATCGACGTCAACTCCGCGCGCGCCACCAAGGGCAGCGACATCGAGGAGACCGCGTTCCACACCAACCTGGAGGCGGCCGAGGAAGTCGCGCGCCAGATGCGCCTGCGCGACCTGGGTGGCCTGGTGGTGATCGACTTCATCGACATGTCGTCCAACAAGCACCAGCGCGACGTCGAGAACAAGCTGCAGAACGCGCTGCGCCACGACCGCGCCCGCGTGCAGATCGGCCGCATCTCGCGGTTCGGCCTGCTGGAGATGTCGCGCCAGCGGCTGCGCCCGAGCCTGGGCGAGTCCAGCCAGCTGGTCTGCCCGCGTTGCGAGGGCCACGGCCGGATGCGCTCGATCGAGTCGCTGTCGCTGTCGATCCTGCGCGTGGCCGAGGAGCACGCGATGAAGGAGAACACCGGCCAGGTCCTCGTGCAGGCCCCGGTGGAGATCGCCAATTTCCTGCTCAACGAGAAGCGCGGCGCCCTGAAGGAGATCGAAGCGCGCCACGACGCGCCGATCGTGATCGTGGCCGACGACCAGCTCGAGACGCCGCATTACGAGGTCACCCGGCTGCGCGAGAACGAGCTGGGCGAGGAATCCGCGCGTCCCAGCTACCAGCGCGGCACGCCGCGGAAGCTGGCGACGCATTCGTTGACCAAGGCCCACCTCAACATCCCGGCGCTGCCGGCGGTGCGCAACGTGCAGCCGGCGCAGCCCGCGCCGATGCGCGAACCACGCGAGCCGGAGCAGGAAATCGCACCGGCACCGGTCGCCGTCGCCGCGCCAGTGGCGCGCCAGCCCGGGCTGCTTGCCCGGCTGTTCGGCGGCTTGTTCGGCGGTGGCGAGTCGCGCCAGGAAACGACGCGCGGCGAACGCGATCCCCGGCAGCGTGACGGACGCGGCGAGCGCGGCGAGCGCGACGAACGCGGAGATCGCCAGCGCAACGGTCGCGGCGGGTCGCGCGGCGAGGGACGCTCGGACCGCGGCGGACGGCAGGGCCGCGACGGACGTCGCGACGAACAGCGCCGCCAGAAACCTCGGCAGGACCGGCCCGAGAAGGCGGAAAAGGCCGAGGTCGCGGAGAAGCAGCCGCAGGCGCAGGCCCAGCCACAGAAGCAGCAGAAGCAGAGGCAGCCCCGCGGCGAAGGCGGCCAGCGTGGCCGCGGCCAGCGCAATGCATCGCCGGCGGCCGATGACCAGCTGAAGCAGTCCGGCGAGCAGGCCACGGCCAACGTCGACGCGCCGGCGATCCCGGCGGCTGCGGCTGCGGCCTCCGCCGCAGCGACGGGCGACTGGCGGACGCTGCCGACGCCCGCCGAGTCGCCGGACACCGACGTGCACGGCCCGTCCGAGGCAGGGACGAGCGAGGCCGCCGACGGTACGGATGCCGGCAAGGAAAGTGCCGAGGGCGGTCGTCGCCGCCGGGGCCGTCGTGGCGGTCGTCGCCGTCGTCGTGGGGCCGACGCCGCGCCGGGCCAGGACGGTGCCGACAGCGCCGGTGCGGAAACCGGTACGAACGAGGACCCGGCCGACGACTTCGCCGCGCCGCAGCGCTCGCAGCCCGAGTTCGATTTCGACGACGGCGCGCAGGCGACGCCTGCCGAGGCGGCCGCCTCCGCCGTCGCCGGCGTGGCGACGATCGACGCCGGCGCGCGGACAGGCGCGGACACGCAGGCACCGGTGATCGAACCGGCCGCCGACGTGCGCGCGGCGGGCATCGAACCGGCGGCAACGCCGGCCGTCGAGCCCGCCGTCGGAGCCGGCGGCAGCGAAGCGGTCGGCGACATCGAACAGGCGGGCGTGCCATCGGCCGAAACCGCCATCGAGCCCGACGCCGCGCCTGTCGCTGGCAGCGACGCAATCGAACCCCAGGCAACCCCGGGGCTGTTCGATGCGTTGCCGCCGGCATCGCCTGCAGACGTGGCCGCCGCTGCGGTGGCTGGCAGTGATGTGGTCGACGACGAGGCCGAAGCGGGCACCGAAGACGACACGCCCAAGGCCGCCGCCAACGGCAGCTGACCGCCCGCTCCAGGCAATCCCTGCCGCGGCCCGTGCGTCCATGCGCATGGGCCGCGGCTTTTTTCAGGCCGCCCGGATCACAGGGCGTTCGCCGGATCCACCAGCCCGTAGCGGCTGGCGAGCCGCGCGAGCGCGATCCCGTCGCGGATCGCCAGCTTGTCGAACAGCCGCGTTTTGTGCGTGTTGATGGTCTTGGCACTGAGGCACAGCCGCCGGGCGATCTGCTCCTGGCGCATGCCCTGGTTGAGCAGCAGCGCGACTTCCAGCTCGCGCGGCGACAGCGTGTCGAACGGCGATGCCCCTTCGGCGATGCCCGACAGCGCCAGGCTGCGTGCGATCCCGCCGGCCAGGTAGCGCGACCCACGCGCGGCCTCGCGGACGGCGCGCACCAGTTCCGCGGCATCGCCGCCCTTGCCCACGTACGCGGAGGCGCCGGCCTCGAGCAGCTTGCGCGGCAGCGGCCCCTCCTCCATCACCGACACGACCACCACGCGGATGCCATGCGCGCCGCGCACGATGCGTTCGGTGACCTCCAGCCCGCTGATGCCCGGCAGGTGCAGGTCGCACAGCACCACGTCCGGCTTGATCCGCCGGATCTCGGGCAACGCGACCTCGCCGCTGCCGGCTTCGCCCACCACCTCGATGTCGGCCTGCCCGGCCAGGATCATGCGCATGCCCGCGCGCACGAGTGCATGGTCGTCGACCATGTAGACGCGAATATCCATTCGAGTGACCTCCCTGTCATGTCCGTGCCGCCCGCACCGCGCGGGCAGCCACGGACCCGCCATCAAGGCGGCATCGTAGAACCCGCGCCATCGGTGAACGCCGCACGGGTGCCGCGCATCGCACGCATGCCTGCCGTGGCCGGGCCGCTTACAATCGGCGGGCAGCCCGGGCGTGCACCGGAGGGGTGGCCGAGCGGTTTAAGGCACCGGTCTTGAAAACCGGCGTGGCAGCGATGCCACCGTGGGTTCGAATCCCACCCCCTCCGCCACTCAGTACTCGATCGACTCCTCGAAGCCCACGAGCATCGCGACCCACATCTGCGCGTAGTGCGCCACCTGGGCGTCGCTGCTGCCCGACAGGTTCAGGTCGAGCTCGATGAAGGGGTCGGACTCGTCGTCGAGCCAGACCTTGCCGTACCGCATCGCCATGTTCCATGCGTTCACGTCGTCCAGCGACATGCCGTCGTCGACGTCGTAGCCGCTGCGGAACTGGATGGACGTGCAGCGGTCATCGTCGTCGCAGCCGTACATCAGCACCTGGAACTGGGTCATGTCGAGCGTGGCGATGACGAGCGGGTCGCCGGCGGAATCCCGCGACTTGGTGATGTCGGTGGCGCCGACGGCCCGGAGCATGCCGACCACTTCCTCCTGGCTGATCGCATCGCGTGTCGCCGCGCCCGCGAGCGGCGTGGCCAGCAGGCCGGCGACCAGGGCCAGTCCCATGAATTTCTGCATCGCGTTCTCCCCCTCAGTGGTTGACGTCGGACCTTGCCTGCTTGACGCCAATCCCGGGCCGGGGAGGACAGCCCGCGCAGTCCAGCCGAGACGCCTCCAGCAACGGCGGCAGCCGCTCGGCCAGGTGGTCGATGAACACGCGCACCGCCGGCAGCATGCCGCGGCGCGAGGCGAACACGGCATGGCAGATGCCCTGCGGCAGTCGCCAGGCCGGCAGCACCACTTCCAGCTCGCCGGCGCGCACCGCCGCAGCGCACAGCGACTCGGGCAGCATGGTGATGCCCACGCCCTGCTTCGCCAGTGCCATGAGCATCGGGAAGTCGAAGCCCGCCACGCGCGGCTTGAGGTCGACGCGCACCGTCCCGCCCCCTTCGGCCTCCAGTTCCCAGCGCTGGCGCGCCTCGTCCTCGCCCATCGTCATGGTCACGTGCTCGCCGAGCTGCGACGGGTCGGTGGGCCGCCCCATGCCGTCCAGGTATTTCGGGCTGGCGACCAGCAACTCCTGGATCATGCCGAAGCTGCGCATCACCAGGCTGCCGTCGTCGTCGAGCTTGTTGCGCACGCGGATCGCGACGTCGAAACCCTCGTTGATCACGTCGACGCGCCGGTTGCTGACGTGCAACTGCACGCGTACCTGCGGGTGCAGGGCCAGGAAATCCGGCAGCAGGGCCGGCACCTGCTGCTGCGCCAGCGACACGGGGACGCTCACGCGCACGACGCCCCGGGGCTCGGCGCTCAGGCGCTCCACGACTTCCTGCGCGGCCTGCGCCTCCTCGAGCATCGACTGCGCGTGGCGGTACACGCTGGTGCCGACATCGGTGACCGCGAAGCGCCGCGTGGAACGCTGCAGCAGGCGCACGCCCATGTCGGCCTCCAGCTGGGTGATGCGGCGGCTGAGCCGGGACTTCGGGATGCCGAGCGCGCGTTCGGCCGCGGCGAAACCGCCGTGCTCGACCACCATCGCGAAGTAGTAGAGGTCGTTCAGGTCCTGCATCGTCCGTCGCCAGCCTGTTCCATCATCGGAACGATGCGTTGGATGAAATCATGTTTATCTCGCCACTGCAACGACCTAGGGTGGATCCCGACGCGGCGATGCCGCCAACCCGGACCCCCCGATGAAACTCCTCCACCTCGATGCCAGCGCCCTGGGTGCCGGCTCCGTGACCCGCGAACTGTCCGCCGCCGTCGTCGCCCGGTGGCAGGCCACCCTGCCCACCCTCGAGGTCGCCTACCGCGACCTGGACGCGGAACCCGTGACGCACCTGACCGGACCCGTGCTGGCCGGGGCGGACCCCGCTGCCGCGGCGGATGCCGCGCGCGTGCTCGACCAGTTCCTGGCCGCCGACACCGTGGTCATCGGGGCGCCGATGTACAACTTCGGCATCCCGTCGACGCTGAAGGCCTGGATCGACCGGATCGCGGTGGCGGGCAAGACGTTCCGTTACACCGAATCCGGACCGCAGGGGCTGGCCGGCGGCAAGCAGGTCGTGGTGGCGAGCGGCCGCGGCAGCGCGCTCGGCGACGGGCATCCGGCCGACTTCCAGGAGGCGTACCTGCGCCAGGTGTTCGGCTTCCTGGGCATCGACGACATCACCTTCGTCCGCGCCGAGGGCGTCGCCCTCTCACCAGAGCACCGCACCAACGCCCTCGCCGCCGCGCACGCCGCGATCCCCCAGCCCCTCCGCACGGCGGCGTGACGCAAAGCCGAAGAGCATCTTTGCCACAGATCACACAGATCACACAGATCAAGTCTGATCAAGAAAGAGCTTTCATCTGTGTCATCTGTGAAATCCGTGGCTGCTTCTGATCTCTAGCCGATGCGGTCGAGGCCGCCCATGTAGGGGCGCAGGACTTCGGGGATGCGGATGCTGCCGTCGGCGGCCTGGTAGTTCTCCATCACGGCGATCAGGGCGCGGCCGACGGCGACGCCTGAGCCGTTGAGGGTGTGCACGAGTTCGGGCTTGCCGGTCTCGGGGTTGCGCCAGCGTGCCTGCATGCGGCGCGCCTGGAAGTCGCCGCAGTTCGAGCACGACGAGATCTCGCGGTAGGCCTGCTGCGAGGGCAGCCACACCTCGAGGTCGTAGGTCTTGCGCGCTGCGAAGCCCATGTCGCCGGTGCACAGCAGCATCCGGCGGTACGGCAGGCCCAGCTTCTCGAGCACGGCCTCGGCACAGCGGGTCATCCGCTCGTGTTCCCCGTCGCTGTCGGCGGGCCGCACGATCGACACCAGCTCGACCTTCTCGAACTGGTGCTGGCGGATCATCCCGCGGGTGTCGCGGCCGTGGCTGCCGGCTTCGGCGCGGAAGCAGAGCGTGTGCGCGGTCATGCGCATCGGCAGCGCATCGGCGTCGACGATCGTTTCGGCAGCGAGGTTCGTCAGCGACACTTCCGCGGTGGGGATCAGGTAGCGCCTCGATGCGTCCCCGCCCTCCCCCACCGCCGTCGCGAACAGGTCGTCCTCGAACTTCGGCAACTGCCCGGTGCCGCGCATCGCGCCGGCGTTGACCAGCACCGGCACGCTGGTCTCGGCGTAACCGTGCTCGCCGGTGTGCAGGTCGAGCATGAACTGCGCGAGCGCCCGGTGCAGCCGCGCGATCGGCCCGCGCAGCACCGTGAACCTGGCGCCGCTGAGCTTCGCCGCCGCGTCGCCGTCGAGCCACCCGTCGCGCGCACCGAGCTCCACGTGGTCCCTGGCCTGGAAGTCGAGCACCCGCGGCGTGCCCGACCGGTGTTGCTCGACATTGGCCGACTCGTCCGAACCCGGCGGAACGGATGGGTCGGGCAGGTTCGGGATCCCGAGCGCGACCGCCTCGATGTCCGCGCGCAACGCATCGAGCCTGGCCTCGCTCGCCTTGAGCTCGTCGCCGAAGCCCGCGACCTCGGCCAGCAACGCCGACACGTCCCCGCCCTGCGCCTTGGCCTGGCCGATGGCCTTGCTGCGCGTGTTGCGCAGGTTCTGCAGTTCCTGGGTGCGCACCTGGAGGCGCTTGCGCTCGGCTTCCAGCGACTCGATCGCGGCGACGTCCAGCTCGAACCCGCGACTCCCGCGCAGGCGCTCGGCGACGGCGGCCAGGTCGTTGCGCAGCAGGGCGGGATCGAGCATGGGAACTCCATGGGGCGGTGAAGCGACGATTATCGCGTGGGGGCGCACGCGAGGCGAACGCGTCGTGATCCCGGCCCCACGCGGCCCCGTGGCAGAATGCCGTGCAATCGCACCACGGTCCCCCCGATGTCGTCGATGCCGCCCGCCTCCAGCGACCTGCCCCCGCCCTCGCGCCGCCACGACTGGCTGCCGTCGCGCCGGGGACTGCTGTTCGCGGCGCTCGCCTTCGTGGCCGGGCTGGTGCTGTTCGCCCTGGTCTGGCGCTCGCAGAGCCGGAGCGATTTCTACACGGTCGAGCCCGTGGCCGGGCCTTCGGCGACCGGGGCGTTCGATCCGTTGCCCGCACCGCTGCCGGCCAACCGCGACCGCGGCGCCAGTGGCATGGGCGAACGCGACCGCGAGGCGGACGACCCCGGCGAGCGCACGGCCGAGGGAACCACGCGGCAGCCGCCCGAACCCGTCGCCACCATCGAAGCGCCCCCGCCGCCCCCGCCGCCCCCGCCTGTCCCGGTGGCGGCCACCCAGCCGCCCGAACCGATCCCGGGCCAGACGCCGCCGCCGAACTATCCGCGTCGCGCGTTGCGCCGTGGCGTCGAAGGCACCGTCATGGTGCGGGTGGATGTCGGTCCGGACGGCGTCCCCACATCGGTCGGCATTTCGCGCAGCAGCCGTTCGCGCGAACTCGATCGCGCCGCCATCGAGGCAGTGGAGCGCTGGCGCTTCCGGCCCGCGATGGCCGATGGCCGGCCGACGGTGGGCAGCGTCGTGGTCCCCATCGACTTCAACGCGCGGCGCTGAGCCCGAACCCGGTTCGCCGGGCCAGGTCGTCGAATCCCGGGAACGAGGTCGCGACGTTCGCGACGTCGTCGATGCGCACGTCACCCGCGGCGCGCTGGCCGGCGACCGCGAACGCCATCGCCACCCGATGGTCGCCACCGCTGTCGACACGCCCTCCCAGCAACCTGCCGCCGTGGATGGTCGCGCCGTCCGGCGCTTCGTCCACGCGGATCCCGAGCGTGCGCAGCCCTGCGCCCATCGTGGCGATGCGATCGGATTCCTTGACGCGCAATTCGGCCGCCCCGCGCACGACGGTGCGCCCCTCCGCGCACGCCGCGGCCACGAACAGCACCGGGAACTCGTCGATCATGTCGGCGACATCCGCCTCGGCGACCTCGATGCCGTGCAGCGGCGCATGGCGCACGTGCAGGTCCGCGACCGCGAGTCCGCCACGCGCGCCACGCGGCACTTCGGTGATGTCGGCACCCATCGCCCGCAGGACGCGCAGCAGGCCCGTGCGCCGCGGATCGACACCGATCCCCGGCAGCACCAATGCCGAGCCGGGCACCAGCGTGGCCGCGACCAGCAGGAATGCCGCCGAGGAGAAGTCCGCCGGCACCGCGATGTCGGTCGCGCGCAGCACCGGATCGCCACGCACCGTCGCCTCCCCGGGCGCGAAACGGATGTCGGCCCCGAAGGCCGAGAGCATGCGTTCGGTGTAATCCCGCGTTGGCCGGGGCTCGCGCACGCGCGTCATGCCCTCCGCGTAGAGACCCGCCAGGAGGACCGCGGACTTCACCTGGGCGCTCGGAACCTCGCCTTCGAAATCGATGGCATGCAATGCCCTGTTGCCGCGGATCCGGAGCGGCGGGACGCCGCCCTCGGCCGCCTCGATCCGCGCGCCCATCCGCACCAGCGGCGCCACCACCCGCGCCATGGGACGGCGCGACAACGAAACATCCCCCGCCAGCACGCTGTCGAAGCGCTGGCCGGCCAGCAATCCGGCGAGCAGGCGCATCGCGGTGCCCGCATTGCCGCAGTCCAGCGCCGCCCCGGCTGCGTGCAGTCCATGCAAGCCGACCCCGTGGACGATGCGCACGCCGGGTGCGGGTGCCTCGATGCCTACGCCCATGCGCTCGAACGCGGCGCAGGTCGCACGCGTGTCCGCGCCTTCCAGGAACCCGTCGATCCGCGACGTGCCCTCGGCGATGGACGCCAGCATCACCGCGCGATGCGAAATGGACTTGTCGCCGGGCACGGCCGGCGCGCCGTGCAACGCCGTGCCGGGCGACGCGATCCAGCCGGTGGCGGCATCGCCACCTTCGCGCTCAGCCATGGCGCTGCCGGAAGTCGTCCATGAAGTCCGCCAGCGCGCGGACGCCGGCTTCGGGCATCGCGTTGTAGAGCGAGGCGCGCATCCCGCCCAGCGCGCGATGCCCCTTGAGCGAGATCAGCCCCGCCGCCTTCGCCTCGTCCAGGAAGGTCTTGTCCAGCGCCGCGTCGTGCAGGAAGAACGGCACGTTCATGCGCGAGCGCACGGCCGGCGCCACTTCGTTGCGGTAGAAGCCGCCGGAGCCGTCGATCCTCGCGTACAACAGCGCCGACTTGCGTGCGTTGCGGCGCGCGAATTCCTCCACGCCGCCCTCGTCGAGCATCCATTTCACCATCAGGCCCAGCAGGTACCAGTTCCAGGTCGGCGGCGTGTTGAGCATCGACCCCGCCCTTGCGTGCGACCGGAAATCGAAGATGTCGGCGCGCGGCTGGCCGTCGCGCTCGAGCAGGTCGCGACGGATGATGGCGACACCGATGCCGACCGGCCCCAGGTTCTTCTGCGCGCCCGCATAGACGATGCCGAAGCGCGAGACGTCCAGCGGCTGCGACGCGATCGACGAGCTGTAGTCCGCGACCACCGGCACGTCGCTGCCCCCACCGCTGCCGAAGATCTGTTCCTCCCGGAACTCGACGCCGTGGATGGTCTCGTTGGCGGTCACGTGCAGGTAGGCCGCGTCGGCCGCGACCTGCCAGGTGTCGCGCGCGGGGACGTCGCGGAAGCCGCCGTCCTCGCCGCTGGCCACGACGTGGGTCGCCACATACGGTTTCGCCTGTTTCAGCGCCGTCTTGCCCCAGTGGCCCGTGATGACGTAGTCCGCCGGCTGGCCGGGCGCGGCGAGGTTCAACGGGATGAGCGCCTGCTGCGTGGTCGCGCCGCCCGCGATGAACAGCACCGCGTAGTCGTCCGGGACCGAGAGCAGCCTGCGCAGGTCGGCCTCGGCGTCCGCGGCGACCTGCATGAACTCGGGGCCGCGGTGGCTCAGCTCGACGATGGAGGCGCCTGCGCCATGCCATTCGAGCATCTCCGCGGCCGCGCGCTGCAACACGGGTTCGGGCAGCGTCGCGGGGCCGGCGCTGAAGTTGTAGGCGCGGGGCATGGAGGGCTCCTGGGGGTTTGCGCGCGTCGACGCGGGTCGGGGCTAGTATGCAGGGATGGCCCTGCGCGACGACATCCGGATGGCGCTGCGGATCCCGGCGACGGAGGTCACCGACGAGGCCGTGTACCGCGACCGGCGGCGCCTGCTCGCCGCGTTGGCGGCCACGCCCGCGCTCGCGCTGGCCGGGTGCGCCGAGGCCGAACCGCCACCCGCATCGCGCACCGCGGTGTCGCCCGCACTCGCACGCGTCGGCTTCGATACGGACGAGACCCTGACCACCTGGCAGGACGCCACCAGCTACAACAATTTCTACGAGTTCGGCACCGGCAAGCTCGACCCCTCCCAGGCGGAGAAGACCCTCGAGACGCGCGGTTGGGCGGTCGCCGTGGGCGGCCATTGCGCCCGGCCGGCGACGGTCCCGCTCGACGACCTGCTGGCCGGCATCGCGCAGGAGGAACGCACCTACCGACTGCGCTGCGTCGAAGGCTGGTCGATGGTCATCCCGTGGCTCGGCGTGCCGCTGGCCGACGTGCTGCGCCGGTTCGAACCGACGTCCCGCGCGAAGTACGTCGCCTTCCGCACGCTCGCCGATCCGCGGCAGATGCCGGGCGTGCGCTATCCGGTGCTCGACTGGCCCTACCGCGAGGGGCTGCGCATCGACGAGGCGATGCACCCCTTGTCGTTCCTGGCCACCGGCATGTACGGCAAGCCGCTGCCCCAGCAGAACGGCACGCCGCTGCGCCTGGTCGTGCCCTGGAAGTACGGCTTCAAGTCGATCAAGTCGATCGTCGCGATCGATTTCGTCGAGGACATGCCGCCGACGGCCTGGCACCTGGCGCAGCCTTCCGAATACGGCTTCTATTCGAACGTGAACCCGCTGGTCGACCATCCGCGCTGGAGCCAGGCGACCGAGCGGCGGATCAGCGGAACCGCGAGCAGGCTGTTCGCGGACCGGGTGCCGACACCGCTGTTCAACGGCTACGCACTGCAGGTGGCCGACCTGTACCAGGGCATGGACCTGCGCAAGTGGTTCTGAGCCGGCTGGCGCTCGCCAAGACCGTCGTCCACCTTGCCGCGCTCACGCCGATGGCGAACCTGGCGTGGCAGGTCGCCGATGTCGCGCGGACGGGCAGCAACGCGCTCGGTGCCGACCCGGTGGCGGAGATCGAACACCGGCTCGGCCTCTGGGCGTTGCGGTTGCTCATGGTGACCCTGGCGGTGACGCCCTTGCGCCAGCTCACCGGGCAGCCGGTGCTGGTGCGCTTCCGGCGCATGCTGGGCCTGTACGCCTTCGCGTATGCCACCCTCCACTTCGGCGCCTACCTGGTGCTCGACCTGCGCGGCTACTGGGGCATCCTCTTCGAGGACATCGCGAAGCGGCCCTACATCACCGTCGGGTTCACCGCGTGGTTGCTGCTGCTGCCGCTGGCGATCACCTCCACCAAGGGCTGGATCCGCCGCCTGGGACGCCACTGGGCGCGCCTGCACAAGCTGGTGTATGCCGTCGGCGTGCTGGCGGTGCTGCACTTCTGGTGGCTGGTGAAAAGCGACATCCGCGAACCGCTGCTGTACGCGACCATCCTGGCGGTGCTGCTGGCGTGGCGGGCGTGGAAATACCTCGTGACCAGGCGGACGGCCGCGAGCCGCGTCGCGCGCTAGGCGGCGCCGAACAGCAACAGCGCCGCCAGCCCCGCGGCAAGCAGCAGCGCCGCCAGCAACAGCCACGGCATGCGCCGCGCGTTCGCCGGCGCGGAAGGCGTGTCCGCCGCGGGGCGGGGCTCGAGCTCGTCGGGCGCGGCATCGCGCGGCGGCGGCCGGCCGGGGGCTTCCACCACGAACCGGTGGTGCGCGTCGAAGACGACCTGGTCGCCCGGCCCGAGCATTGCGTCGCGCACCGCCTCGCCGTTGACCACGCTGGTCTCGTCCGGCGCCAGCGCGCGCAGGGCGACCGCGTTGCCATGCGGTTCCAGCCGCGCATGCCGGTCCGCGAATGCCGGTGCGTCGATGCGGATGTCGCTGTCCTCCAGCCGCCCCACGATGCGGGGGCGCCCCAGGTCGAAGCAGCGCCCATGGTGCTGCCCGCCGACGCCGCGCAGGACCAGGCGCGGCTCGCCACCGGCCACCCCTTTGGCGTCGCCGGCGCGCGCCTCGGGAATGCGCCTGGGCACGTCGTTGGCGGCGAGCAGTTGCACCAGCACGCCATCGAGGTGGATCGCGTCGCCCACGCGCAGCATCGCCAGGCGTCGCACGGGGCGGCCGTTGACGTGGACCGCGTGCGCGCCCTGCTCGAGCGTCATCCACACGCCGCGCCGGTCGACGCACAACTGCACGGGCGCGTCGGCGCCGGCGTCGGCGACGACCGCATCGCCCCGCCGCGCCAGCCCGTGGACGCCGGCGCCGAGCGGCAGGTCGGCCTGGTCGTGCTGCGGGAACCGCAATCTGAGTTCGTTCACGAGCGGAGTGTATAACTGCGCCGATGGCCACCATCGACATCCACCATGCCCACACGCTCCCCGACGCCGACGCGCGCCGGGCCGTCGAGGACGTGGCGGTGAAGCTGGGCCGCAAGTTCGGGCTCGACTACCGCTGGGAAGGCGATGCCCTGCACTTCGTGCGGCCGGGGGTCGACGGCCACATCGCGATCCTGCCCGGCCAGCTGCGGGTGACCGCGAAGCTGGGCCTGGTGATGTCGGCCATGAAGGGCACCATCGAGGAGAAGTTGCGGCGCTACCTCGACGAGGAGTTCGGCAGGGACTGACCGGTCCGGGGGCACGGCACCACGCGCCGTTCATCGGCGCCGGGGCAGCATCGGCGTCACCCCACCGGACGAGGCAAGCGCCATGGCGACCAACGACCCGGGCAATCGCCGTTTCGATGACGGCACCCGCGATGCGGACGACCGCTGGGCAGGCGGTATGGGCAACTGGAGCGAATCGGCCCGCCAGGTCTGGCTGGCCGGCGTCGGCGCCTGGTCCCGCGCGCAGGCCGAGGGCAGCAAGTTGTTCGACGGCCTGGTCCGCGACGGCATGGCCGCCGAGCGCGAGGGCGCGCGGACGCATGCCGGCGGCGCCGGCGGCACCGCCGACGTGCGCAGCTTCGCCAGCGGCACCTGGGACCGCATGGGCCAGTTCGTCGAGGACGCCGTGCAGCGCTCCCTGCTGCGCCTGGGGGTGCCGCGCCGCGAGGACATGGAGGCCCTGGGGCGGCGCATCGATGCGCTGGGCGAGGAACTACGCGAGGCGCGCGCAGCGGCTGCCACCGGCGCAACAGCGTCCGCGAAGCCCGCGAGGAAGACGGCGCGCACGACCGGCGAAGGCGCGGCCACCCGCAAGCCGCCCGCCTGAGCCTAGAATTCGTCGATTGGCCGGCGCACGTTCGCCGGCCGCGGTCTTGCAGAGGGGAAGCTGGATGCCGTTCCACTGGTTGTTGGCGGTCCTGGTGACCGTGGCGATCGGCGCCGCCGTGAGCGCCTGGTTGTGGCTGGCGCGGCGCCGGCGCGACGAGGCCAACGCTGGCCTGGCGGCACTGGCCGGGATGCGATGGCGCGAGTTCTCGCGCTTCGTGCTCGACGCGATGCGCCACCGCGGCTTCGAGGTGGAGGCCGATCCGGTCGCCCTGGCGGGGGCGCGGCAGACCGATTTCGTGATGCGCCGCGATGGCCGCAAGTGGCTGCTCGCCTGCCGGCATGGCGAGGACGCGGTGGTGGACGGGCGCGTGGTCCACGGGCTGGAAAACGCACTGCTCGCCAACGGCGCGGTCGGCGGGATCCTGGTGACCACGGGCCAGGTCGATCCGGACGTGCGCAAGGGGATCGCCGCGCAGGAGAAGCTGCAGCTGCTGGACGACGGCGCGCTGTGGCGCGAGTTGTCGCCGATGCTGCCCGAGACGCTGCGCGACGAAGCGGTGGCCGACGCGGCCGGCGTGGCCCGCGGTCGCATCCGCCTCGCGTGGCTGGGCGCCGTTGCCGTGGGCGTGGTCGTGGCCCTGGTGGCAGGACGCGGGTATGCGCCCGAACAGGGCCCGGGACCGGTCGTCGCCGCGGCCCCCGCGGTCGATCCCACCGCTGCGGCACCGGTGCCGATCCCGGCGCCTGCGGTCGGGGGCGACGCCACCATGCCTGCGGACGCAACGTCGGCCGATCCCGCAGCCGTCGCCTCGACGCCCGCCGAGGAAGCCTTCGACCGCAGCCAGGTGGCCCTGGCGGTCTCGGCGCTGCCGGGCATCGCCGACGCGGCCTGGGTCACCGACTCGACGCTGCTGGTCGACCTGCGCAGCGACGCGGACGAGCGCCTGGCCGACATCTGCGGGATCCTCGAGCAATACGAAACGCTGCGCACCTCGCGGCTGCAGCTGCAGCCGGCACCGGGCAGCAACCAGCCCGTGCGGTTCAGGCAGTGCCAGGTGTTCTGATCGACCACGCGCTTGCCGCGCCCGCGCCCGGACCGTAGAATTCCGCGGCTCGGGCGGTTAGCTCAGCGGTAGAGCATTGCCTTCACACGGCAAGGGTCGCAGGTTCGATCCCTGCACCGCCCACCAGGCCATGGGGTCCCATGTCCCGTCTGTTCCACAACACCCGGTGTTCGAAGTCGCGCGGCGCGCTGGAGCTGCTGCGCGAACGCGGCATCGAGCCCGAACTGGTGTACTACCTCGAGACCCCGCCGGATGCCGCGCAGCTGCGCGAGCTGCTGGCGATGCTGGACCTGCCGGCCCGCGCCCTGCTGCGCACGGGCGAGCCCGAATACACGCAGCTTGGCCTCGACGATCCCTCGGTGACCGACGACCAGGTCATCGCCGCGATGGCGGAATACCCACGCCTGATCGAACGCCCGGTCTTCGTGCACGGCGGTCGCGCCGTCATCGGGCGTCCACCCGAACGCGTGCTCGAACTGCTCTAGCGAGCTGCGGCTAGCGCGTCCCGCGCATCGCCACCACCTTCGGAGGCGGCTTGAAGCTGTCGCTGCGCGACTCGCGCCAGAAGTGCTGGAACAACGCGTGCTTCGGCACGCCCTCCAGCAACTCGCCGGGCTCCAGCCAGGCATACAACGCCTCCAGCGAACGCACTTCCGCCGGGCCGACGCGGCGCAGGATGTGCTCGGGCCCGAGCTCGTCCGGCCCCTTCAGGCCCGCCGCGCACAACAGGTCGCGCAACGCATGCAACGTGTTCTGGTGGAACGCCGCCACGCGCCCGGTCTTGTCGGCGACGTCCAGGTGCTTCCAGCGGCGCGGATCCTGCGTGGCGACGCCGGTGGGGCAATGGTCGGTGTGGCAGGTCTGCGCCTGGATGCAGCCGACCGCGAACATGAAGCCGCGCGCCGCGTTGCACCAGTCCGCGCCCATCGCCATGGTCCGCGCGATGTCGAACGCGCTGACGATCTTTCCCGCGGCCGCCAGGCGGGTGCGGCCGCGCATCCCCAGCCCGACCAGCGTGTTGTGCACGAGCATCAGCCCCTCGTGCATCGGCACGCCGACGTGCTCGATGAATTCCGCGGGCGCCGCGCCGGTGCCGCCCTCGGCGCCGTCGACCACGATGAAGTCGGGCACGATGCCGCTCTCGTGCATGGCCTTGGCGATGCCGAACCACTCCCAGGGGTGGCCGATGGCGAGCTTGATGCCGGTGGGCCGGTCACCCGAGAGCTCGCGCAGCTTCGCGACGAACTCCAGCAGGCCGATGGGCGTGTCGAACGCCGCGTGCTGCGCAGGCGAGATGCAATCCACGCCTTGGAGCACGCCGCGCGTCGCCGCGATCTCGGCGCTGACCTTGGCGCCGGGCAACATGCCGCCGTGGCCGGGCTTGGCGCCCTGCGACAGCTTCACCTCGATCATCTTCACTTCGGGGCGGTCGGCGTTCTTCGCGAACCGCGCCGGATCGAAGTTCCCCGCCTCGTCGCGGCACCCGAAGTAGCCCGACCCGATCTCCCAGACCAGGTCCCCGCCCGCTTCCAGGTGGTACGGCGAGATCGAGCCCTCGCCCGTGTCGTGGTAGAAGCCGCCCCGCTTCGCCCCGCCGTTCAATGCGCGGATCGCGTTGGCCGACAGCGACCCGAAGCTCATCGCCGAGATGTTGAACACGCTGGCCACGTAGGGCTGCCGGCGTTCGGGCCCGACGACCAGGCGGAAATCGTGCGACTCGATGAAGGTCGGCGCCAGGGAATGGTTGATCCATTCGTAGTCGGCGGCGTAGGCATCGTGCTGGCTGCCGAACGGCCGCGTGTCGTTGACCGACTTGGCGCGCTGGTACACGAGTGCGCGCTGCTGCCGGGAGAACGGCACCTCCGCGGTGTCGGACTCGATGAAGTACTGGCGCATCTCCGGGCCGATCGATTCCAGGCCGTACCGGAAGTGCGCGAGGATCGGGTAGTTGCGCCGCAGCGTGCTGGTCTTCTGCAGCAGGTCGGCCGTGCCGAGCAGCAGCAGTCCACCGAAGATGGCCAGTGCCCAGCCCCAGGCGGCGTGGCCGCTGGCCACCATCGACAGGCTGAGCAGGGCGAGCGCGAGGCTCAGGAGGTAGGGGGTGTACCGGAGCATCGCCCCAGCTTAGCGCGGGCCCGCGTCACGACATGGTGCCCGGGGCGGGACTCGAACCCGCATGGCCGCGAGGCCGGCGGATTTTAAGTCCGCTGCGTCTACCAGTTACGCCACCCGGGCAGGCAACGCAGTGTATGGAGGCCAGGGTCGGAATTGAACCGGCGTACGCGGCTTTGCAGGCCGCTGCATAACCACTCTGCCACCTGGCCGGCAGCCCGGGACGGTCCCGGTAGAAACGCAAAACCCCGGTGGGACCGGGGTCGCTTGGAACCTGGAGCGGGAAACGAGACTCGAACTCGCGACCCCGACCTTGGCAAGGTCGTGCTCTACCAACTGAGCTATTCCCGCGGGGAGCGGAAATTCTAGCCGCAGGCGCGGCCCTGTCAACTCCCGGCGCGCTGATCCGCGCGCAGGGACGGCCATGCGGCACGGAGATATTCATATCCGGACCACAGGGTCAGCAGCGCCGCGGCGGCCAGCAGCCAGTCGCCGATGTGGAAGACGACCTCCCCCATCCACGGTTCGACGTGCACCCGGGCGGCGTTGGCCGGCGCCGGCGTGATGGAGTACAGCAGGCAGGTCACCGCCACCATCTGCACCACGGTCTTGATCTTGCCGACCGTCGCCACGGACACCCGCGCGCGCTGGCCGATCTCGGCCATCCATTCGCGCAGCGCCGACACCGCGATCTCGCGGCCCACGATCACGGCGGCCCACAGCGCCATCCAGGCCGTCGGGTGCCCCTGCACGATGAGGAACAGCGCGGTGGACACCATCAGCTTGTCGGCCACCGGGTCCAGGAAGGCGCCGAACGCCGAATGCATGTCGAAGCGGCGCGCGATCCAGCCGTCCAGCCAGTCGGTCACCGCCGCCAGCGCGAACACGAAGGCGGAGGCGAAATTGGTCCAGCCGTGCGGGAGGTAGAACACCAGCACCAGCACCGGGATCAGCAGGATCCGCAGCAGCGTGAGCGCGGTGGGGAGAGTGAGCTTCATGCGTCCCTGGCCTGTCCCGGTTCGTTGGATGGCACGTCCAGCCCGTGCAGGCTCGCGTAGATGCGCGCGGCCAGGGCGGCGTTGACGCCCTCGACCCGCGCGATCTCCTCGATGCCGGCGGCCCTGAGCCCCGCCAGGCCGCCGAAGTGCCGCAACAGGTTACCCCGCCGGCGCGGGCCGATCCCGGGGATATCCTCGAGCTGGCTGCTGGTGCGCGCCTTCTGCCGGCGTCCCCGGTGGCCGGTGATCGCGAACCGGTGGGCCTCGTCGCGCACCTGCTGCACCAGCTGCAGTGCCGGCGAGTCGGCGCCCGGCTTGAGCTCGCGGCCGTCGGGCAGCAGCAGCGTCTCGTCCCCGGGCTTGCGGGCCACGCCCTTGGCCACGCCCACCGCGCAGACGCCGGCCACGCCCAGTTCGCCGAGCACGTCGCGCGCCTGGGCGAGCTGCCCTGCCCCGCCATCGATCAGCAGCACGTCGGGCACCACGCCGTCGCCCTCGACCGCGCGCCGGAAGCGCCGCTCCAGCGCCTGCCGCATCGCCGCGTAGTCGTCGCCGGGCTCGATGCCGGCGATGTTGTAGCGCCGGTACTGCCCGCGCACGGGCCCGGCCCCGTCGAACACCACGCAGGACGCCACCGTCGCCTCGCCCATCGTGTGGCTGATGTCGAAGCACTCGATGCGCTGCGGCGCCTCGTCCAGGCCGAGCAGCTCGCGCAACGCATCCACCCGCGCCTGCTGGCTGGCGTGGCTGCCGAGCTCGGCGGCGAGGGCCTGCTCGGCGTTGCGCCGGGCCAGGTCCAGGTAACCGGCCCGCTCGCCGCGCACGCTGGGCCTGAGCTGCACCTTGCGGCCGGCCGCCCCGGACAGGGCCTGCTCGACCAGTTCGCGGTCGGGGATGTCGCGGTCGAGCACGATCTCGCGCGGGGCCGGCTGCGCACCGTAGTACTGCGACACGAAGGCAGCCAGCACCTCGGGCGCCTCGGCCCCGTTGGTCTTCGGGAAGAACGCCCGGGTGCCCAGGTTGCGGCCGTCGCGGAAGGCGAGCAGCAACACGCAGGCCGCGGTGCCCTGCATCGCCACCGCCAGCACGTCCAGGTCGGCGGCGCGGCCGTCGACGAACTGGCGCGCCTGCAGCTTGCGGATCATCTGCAACTGGTCGCGCAGGTGCGCGGCGGCCTCGAAGTCGAGGCGTTCGGCGGCGGCTTCCATCTCGCGTCCCAGTTCGCTGCCCAGCTCGTCGCTGCGGCCTTCCAGGAACAGCACGGCGCGGCGCACGTCCTCGGCGTAGGCCCCGGGCGATGGCAGGCCGACGCACGGCGCGCTGCAACGGCCGATCTGGTGCTGCAGGCAGGGCCGCGTGCGGTTGCGGAACACGCTGTCCTCGCAGCTGCGCAGCCGGAACAGGCGATGCATGAGGTTGAGCGTCTCGCGGACCGCCCAGGCGCTGGGATACGGGCCGAAATAGCGGCCCGGCGTCGCGCGCCCGCCCCGGTGGAAGCCGATCCGCGGCCAGTCCTCTTCGGTCAGCAGGATGTAGGGATAGCTCTTGTCGTCGCGCAGCAGCACGTTGTAGCGCGGGCGGTGCGCCTTGATCAGCTGGTTTTCCAGCAGCAGCGCCTCGGCCTCGGTGCGGGTGACCGTGACCTCCATGCGCGCGAGCTGGGAGAGCATCGACTGCGTGCGCGCGGAGCGCGGGGCGTTGTTGAAATAGCTGCCGACGCGCTGCTTGAGGGCGCGGGCCTTGCCGACGTACAGCAGCGTGTCGTCGGCCGCGTACATGCGGTAGACGCCCGGCGCGGTGTTCAACCCGCGGGTGAAGGCCTTGCCGTCGAAGGTGGGCTTTGCCGCTGCCATGCGCCCATTGTAGGAGCCCCGTGGGAGCCGCCATGGCGGCGAAGCGCCTAGCCGAGCTCGCGGCGCAACCTGTCCACGACCCCATCCGCCGCCTGCTCCAGCAAGCGCCGGACATGTTCGAAGTGGCGCTCGTTGCCGGTGTACGGGTCCGGGATCTCGCCATCGCCGGGTACGCCCGCCCACTCGAGCAGCAGGCTGGCGCGCTGCTTCATCCGCATCGGCGCCAGCGCCTGCACGTCGCGCAGGTTCTGGCGATCGGCGCAGAGGATCCAGTCGAAGTGGTGGAAGTCCTCGCGGGTGACCTGGCGGCCTCGCAACCCGGCGATGTCGACCCCGGCGGCCTGGACGCACGCCACCGCGCGCGGATCCGGCGCCTGGCCGACGTGCCAGCTGCCCGTCCCCGCCGAATCCAGTTCGACGCGACCGGCGAATCGCGATCGTTCGATGCGCGCGCGCAGGAGGCCCTCGGCCATCGGCGACCGGCAGATGTTGCCGAGGCACACCACCAGGATGCGGGCCTGCACGCCCGACCGCGGCTCAGCCATGGCCGGCCGCGATGCGGGCCTCGGCGCGGCCCAGGTCTTCCGGGGTATCGACACCCGGCGGGAACGGTTCGGGCGTGAGCGCGACGGCGATGCGGATGCCGGCCTCGAGCGCGCGCAACTGCTCCAGCGCCTCCAGGCGTTCGAGCCGGCCGGGCGGCATCGCCGCGAAGCGACGCAGGAAGCCGACGCGGTAGGCGTAGATGCCGATGTGGCGGAGGCAGGCGGTGTCGCCTTCGGGAAGGTGGACCAGGGGATCGCCGGCACTCGTTCCCCGGCGCGCCGGCTCCCACAACGTCGGCGCGAAGGCGTCGCGGTGCCAGGGGATGGGGGCGCGGCTGAAGTAGAGGGCGAAGCCGTCGGCGTCGCGCACCAGCTTCACGGCGTTGGGGTCGAAGAGGGTTTCCGCGTCGTCGATCGGCGCGGCCAGCGTCGCCATGTCCGCACCGCTCGCCGCCAGCGTTTCGGCCACCGCGCGGATGCCCGCGGCCGGCGCGAACGGCTCGTCGCCCTGCAGGTTGACGACGATGGCGTCGTCGCCCCAGCCGGCGATGCCTGCGCACTCGGCCAGGCGGTCGGTGCCGGAGGCGTGGGTGGTAGCGGTCATCGCGACCCGGACGCCGCTGCCTGCCAGCGCGTCGGCGATGCGCTGGTCGTCGGTCGCCACCCAGGCTTCGCCCGCACCGGCCGCCAGCGCGCGACGCGCGACGTGCAGCACCAGGGGCTCGCCCGCCAGCAGTCGCAACGGCTTGCCCGGCAACCGGGACGCGCCGTAACGCGCGGGGATGGCGACGATGAATTCGGTTGGCATGGCGCTCAGGTTAGCCGGTCGAGCAAGGCGATCCAAAGGGCTTCGGGCAGTTCGGCTTCCACCGGGACGGCATGGAAGCGTTCGCCGGCGAGGTCCTGGCATTTCACCGCGTCCTTCTCGGTCATCAGCACCGGCAGGTCGCTGCCGAAGCGGAAGTCTTCTTCCTCATAGGCGTGGTGGTCCGGGAACGCATGCGGCACCACCGCGATGCCGGCCTCGCGCAACATGGTGAAGAACCGCTGCGGGTGGCCGATGCCGGCGACGGCGTGGACGCGCTCGCCGGCGAAGGCCGACAGCGGCTTGGCGCGCCCGCCCAGCAACGGGCGCGCATCGCCGGCGCGCAGCCGCATCGGCCATTCGCCGAATCCTGGCGCCGCCGGATGGGTCGATGCCGCGGTCTCGCCGCCGGCCAGGTTGACCACGCGGAAGTCGCAGGCCTTGCCGCGCGCGGGCGGCTCGCGCAACGGACCCGCCGGGAGCAGCCGGCCGTTGCCGTAGCGGCGGCGGCCGTCGACCACCTCGACCTCCACGTCGCGCGCCAGCCGGTAATGCTGCAGGCCGTCGTCGCAGACCACCACGTCGCAGCCGGCCTCGACCAGTGCGCGCGCAGCCGCGACGCGGTCCCTGTCCACGCGCACCTTCGCCCCGGTCTGGCGCGCGACCAGCAACGGTTCGTCGCCCACCAGCGCTGCATCGTCGCCGGCGTGCACCCAGCGCGGCGTGCGCTCGTCCTTGCGGCCGTAGCCGCGGCTGGCCACGCCGGGCTTGTACCCGGCCATGCGCAGGCGCCTCACCAGTGCGATCGCGAAGGGCGTCTTGCCGGTGCCGCCGGCGGTGATGTTGCCGACCACCACGACCGGCGCCCCGACGCGATGCGCGCGCAGCACGCCACGGCGATACAGCCAGCGGCGCAACGCGGCCAGCGCGCCGTAGAGCACGGCCAGCACGCCGGCATGCATCGGCACCGGCGCATCGCCGTACCAGTGCGCGGGCGGATGGACGCCACGGCGCCTCATGCCTCCCGCCTCATGCGTCGCGGAACTGCATCTGGTGCAGGCGGCTGTACAACCCGCCACGCGCCAGCAATTCGGCGTGCGTCCCCTGCTCCACCAGTTCGCCCTGCTCCAGGACCAGCACCTGGTCGGCATGCTCGATGGTCGAGAGGCGGTGGGCGATCACCAGCGTGGTGCGGTCGGGCATCAGGTGCGACAGGGCGTCCTGCACCAGGCGCTCGGACTCGTTGTCGAGCGCGGCGGTGGCCTCGTCGAGGATCAGGACCGGCGCATCGCGCAGGATCGCGCGGGCGATGGCCAGGCGCTGGCGCTGCCCGCCCGACAACAGCGCGCCGTTCTCGCCGATGGGCGTGTCCAGGCCCTGCGGCAGCCCGACGATGAACTCCCAGGCGTTGGCGGCTTCGGCCGCCTTGCGCAGGAGCCCCGGGTCGGCGTCCATCGCATAGGCGATGTTGGCCGCCACCGTGTCGTCGAACAGCATCACCCGCTGGCCGACCAGCGCGACCTGGCGGCGCAGGTCCGCCAGCCGGTAGTCGCGCAGCGGCACGCCGTCGAGGGTGATGGTGCCCGTGTCGGGTTCGTAGAAGCGCGGCACCAGGCGCGCCAGGCTGGTCTTGCCGCTGCCGGACCGGCCGACGATGGCGGTCACCGTGCCCGGTTTCGCGACGAAGCTGATGTCGCGCAGCGCGGGCGCGTCCTTGCCCTGGTACTGCAGCGAGACGTGGTCGAACACGAGCTCGCCGCGCGCACGGTCGAGCCCGACGCGTCCGGTGTCGGCCTCCTCGCCGCTGTCGAGCACGGCGAAGATCCGTTCCGCCGCGGCCACGCCGCGCGAGACCGAACTCTGGATACCGGTGATCCGCCGCAGCGACGGGATGATGCCCATCATCGCGGTCATCAGGGCGACGAACTCGCCGGCGTTCAGCCGCCCGGCCAGGGCCTCGCGCGCGGCGATCCAGACGATCGCCGCGAGCGCGAACGCGGCTAGCATCTGCACCAGGGACGAGGCCGACGCCTTGGTCGCGTCGATCTTCAGGTTGAGGCGCAGGATGCGGTTGGCGATCCGCGCATAGCGCGCGCCCTCGAACGCCTGCGCGCCATGCACCTTGACGTCCTGCTGCGCGGCCAGCGACTGCTCCGCGGCCTGGGCCATCTCGGCCATGCCGTCCTGCACGCTGGTGCTGATGCGGCGGTAGCGCCGGCCCACGTACCAGACGATCAGGCCGATCAGCGGCGTGATCACCAGCATGGCGACGGTCACCTTGACCGACGTGGACAGCATCACGCCCAGCAGGAAGACCACCACGATGGTGTCGGTGACCATGATCTTCAGCGCATTCGCGCTGGCCTGGGTCACCTGCTCGGTGTCGAAGTTCAGGCGGCTGACCATGCCGGGCACCGACTCGGTGTCGAACCGGCTGCTGGGCAGGCGCAGGTACTTGTCGAGGATGCGCTCGCGCAGGTCGCGCACCACGCTGCGGCCGGCGCGCGCCATGCCGTAGTCGGTCACGAAAGTCGCTACGCCGCGCAGCAGGAACAGGGCGACGATGATGAGCGGCAGGCGGGTCGCCTGCGTGGGGTCCGGGTCGACGAACCCCTGGTTGACCAGCGGCTCCATCAACTTGATGAAGTAACCGCCCGCCAGCCCTTCCACGACCATGCCGACCGTGGCGATCGCCAGCAGCGGCCAGTAGCGCATGGCGTGGCCGAGCAGGCGCCGGTAGATCGGCCAGGCGGGGGTCTGGGCGCTCATTCGGTCGGCGCGGTGGCGATGGACACGTGGGTGAAGCCGAGCTGGCCCACGGCGTCCAGCGCGGTCACCACGGCCTGGTGCGGCGTGCGCGCGTCGGCGCGCAGCAGCACCGGGCGCTCGCGGTCCTCGCCCGCGACTTCCCCGATGACGCTGCGCAACGAATCGATGTCGGTGCGCAGCACCTCGCGGTCCTGGACGAAGTAGCGGCCGTCGGCGTTGACCAGCACCACCAGCGCGCGCGTGTCGGACGTCGCCGGCTCGCCCGTGGCCTGCGGCAGCTCGAGCTTGAGCATCGAGCGCGCGTCGAACGTGGTGGTGACCACGAAGAAGATGATCAGCACCAGGATGACGTCGATGAGCGGGACGAGGTTGATGTCCGGCTCGTCGAACGCGCGGTGGTCGCGGATGCGCATGCGGCGGCGGGTCAGGCGTCGGCTTCGGGGGCCAGGCCGGCGGTCGCCGGCCGCAGGTCGCCGCGCGGATCGAGCACGTCCATCAACGCGATCGCCTCGTGCTCCATGTCCACGATGTACGTCCCGATGCGCGCGCGGAAGTAGCGGTGGAACGCCAGCGCCGGGATCGCCACGATCATGCCGGTGGCGGTACACACCAGCGCCTTGCCGATGCCGCCGGCGAGCTGGTTCACGTCGCCGACGCCGTGGTCGAGGATGCCGAGGAACATCTGGATCATGCCGACCACCGTGCCGAACAGCCCCAGCAGCGGGCCCGCCGCGGCGATGGTGCCGAGCGCGTTCAGGTAGCGCTCCATGCGGTGGACCAGGTGGCGGCCGACGTCCTCGACCCGCTCGCGGACCTGCTCGCGCGGGCGGTGGCGGACATCGAGCGCGGCGGCGAGCAGTTCGCCCAGGGGCGAGGTCCGGCGCAGCGACTGGATGTGGTTGGGGTCGAGCCGGCCATGCGCGGCCCAGGCGCGGACTTCCTCGCCCAGCCCCGGTGGCAGCACGGTCCTGCGCCGCAGCGACCAGAAGCGCTCGACGATGATCGCCAGCGCCAGGGCGGACAGCAGCAGCAACGGGATCATCGGCCACCCGCCCGCCAGGACCAGTTCCAGCACGCTCTACCTCCGGCCCGGGGGCCCGCACACGACGACGGACAGGATAGCCCAGCGCTGCAGGGCCTCAGGGCGTCCGTCGGCGGACGGCGTCCCACAATCGGCGATCGGTGTCGCGCCGTCCATGGACCCGGATGCCCCGGCGCTCGATCCGGACGCGGAGCGCCCCGGCGTCGGCGGTATTGGAGAGGCGCGCGCCCGCCCCGCCCCAGCGCTCGACGATGAGCGGGTGCGGATGGTTGAAGCGGCTGTCCGCGCCGGCCGCGACCAGGGCATGGGATGCGCCGGTGCCATGCACGAAATCCCAGTCGGACGAGTGCCTGCTGCCGTGGTGCGCGACCTGCACCACGTCCGCGCGGACGGCGTCGGGATCCGCGCGCAGGATCCTGCGCTCGACGATGTCGCCGATGTCCCCGGTGAGCAGCGCCGCGCCGTGGGGCGACTCGATCCGCAGCACGCAACTCGCCTCGTTGCCGAGGTAAGGAAAGAACGGCGTCGGGTGCAGGAAGCGGAAGCCCACGCCATCCCACTCCCATGCGTGGCCGGCGACACAGTCCAACTCGCCCGGCACCGGGGAGCCTTCCGGTGCGTACGCCGGCGCCGGGAACGCCGCGCGCACCGACGGCCAGCCGCCGGCGTGGTCGTTGTCGCCGTGACTGACGACCGCCGCGTCGAGGCTGCGCACTCCGATCGCGTGCAGCGCGGGCACCACCACGCGCGCACCGGCGTCGAACCCGCCAGGCATCGCGGGGCCCATGTCGTAGAGCAACGCATGGCGCGCGGTGCGGACGACGACGGAGAGCCCCTGCCCCACGTCGAGCAGGGTGAGCTCGACCTCCCCGTGCCCCGGCGCCTGGCGCGACGGCCAGAGCAGCGGAAGCCACAGCAGCAGCGCGAACGGCTTGCCGGGCACGCCACGCGGCAACAGGATCCAGAAAGCGGCGCCCAGCGCGAGCGGCAACGCATACCAGCGCGGCTCCGGCAGCCACCACAACGCCAGGCCGCTGTCGTGCAGCCACGTGAAGCCCGGCCAGCTCCATCCGAACGCCGTCGCCGCCCAGTGCCACGCCCAGGCGCCCGCGCCCGGATGCAGCGATTCCAGGCCCGTTCCGAACAGCGCCAGCGGCACCACCACCAGGCTCCACCAGGGCACGGCCACCAGGTTCGCGAGCGGTCCCGACAACGACGCCTGCCCGAACAGCACCACCGTCAACGGCAGCAACCCGAGCGTCGCCACCGCCTGCGCACTGGCCAGCCCGTGCAACGGGTTGCGCTCGCTCCCCGGCGGCAGGCACCACAGCAGCCAGGCGACGCCGCCGAAGCTGAGCCAGAAGCCCGGTGTCAGCAGCGCCAACGGATCGACCAGCCCGACCGCGATCGCCGCGAGCCCCAGCGCATCGGCCATCCCGTGCCCGCGCCGCGCCAACCGGGCCGCGACGATCACCCCGATCATCAGCGCGGTACGCACGGTCGGCAGCGCGAAGCCGGCGACCGCCGCGTAACCCGCCGCACCGAGCAGGGCCGCCACGCCCGCTGCATGCTGGCGGGGAAAGCGGCGTCCGAGCGCCGGCAACAAGCGCCACAGGCCGGCCGTGAGCAATGCGAAGAAGCCGGCGACCAGGCCGACGTGGAAGCCGGAAATCGCGATGAGGTGGGTGAGCCCGTTGCTGCGCAGGACCTCCCAGTCGTGCAGGTCCAGTGCCCGCGTGTCGCCGAGCGCGAGGGCACGCACGAAGCGCGCGGCCTCGTGCGGGACCGTCGCGGCGATGCGGGCGGAGGTGCGGGCGCGCCAGGCGTCGATGCCGGCCGGTGGCGCCAGGCGCCGGGCGGTCTCCGTGTTCCGCAGATAGCCGTCGGCGCTGATGCGATACGCCAGGGCCTGCTTCTCGCTGTCCGTCCCGCCCGGGTTGCGCAGGCCGCGTGGCGCGCGCAGGCGGGCTTCGACACGCCACCGGCTGCCGGGTTCGATGCGCTGGCGCGCGGGATCCGGCCCGGCGCCGCGCTCGTCGTACCAGGCCAGCTGGAGCAGGCGGTCGCGCAGGTGCACGGGGATGCCGTCGTCCCTGTCGACGCGGAAGCGGAAGGCGGTGCGATCCGGCTCATGGCGCGGGAGGTCGACGACGGTGCCGGTGATGGCGACATCGGCGCGTTCGAACCGTGGCGGCAGTTGTCGTTCGAGCGTGCGCGCCCCGTGCAGGCCGCACAGGCCGATGCCAAGCAGGGCGACCCCGAGCAGGCGCCCCGTGCGCCTTCCATGGATCCAGCCACGCAGCCCCAGCGCCAACGCGAACGCCAGCACCGGCCAGGGCGGCAGTTCGGGCAATTGCAGGCAGGCAAGGAGGCCCGCGACCAGCGCCGTGGCAACCGCCGGGCCGAACGGTGCGAGGGCTCCAGTCTCATCGACCGCCACCTCAGCGATCCAGGGGACTCAGCACGCCGCCCGGGCCGCGATTGAGGACGTGGGTGTAGATCTGCGTCGTCGCGACATCCTTGTGGCCGAGCAGCTCCTGGACCGTGCGAATGTCCTGGCCCGCTTCGAGCAGGTGCGTCGCGAACGAATGGCGGAGGACATGCGGCGTGACCGGCTTGTCGATGCCCGCCCGCCGAGCCGCGGCCGCAACCGCGCGCTGCAGCACCTTCTCGTCGATGTGGTGGCGCTTTTCCTTGCCATCCCTGGGATCGACCCCGCGCCGCGCGGCGGGGAACAGGAACTGCCAGGCCAACTCGACCGGGGCGTTGGGGTATTTCCTGGCCAGCGCGTTCGGCAGCGAAACCGCCCCGAAGCCGGCGTCGACGTCGCGTCCGTGGAGCACGCGCGCTTCGTCGACCTGCCGGAGCAACGCCTCGCGCAGGCTGCCGGGCAGCACCGTCTTCCGGTCCTTGTTGCCCTTGCCGCTGCGGACCGTGATTTCGTTGCGCGCGAAGTCGACGTCCTTGATGCGCAGCCGCAGGCACTCCATCAGCCGCAGGCCGCTGCCGTAGAGCAGGCTGGCCATCAGCCACTCGCGGCCCGCAAGCTCCCGCAGCAGCCGCGCCACCTCGCCCTTGGCCAGCACCACCGGCAACCGCCGCGGACGCTTCGCGCGGACCACGTCCTCCATCCATGGCAACTTGACGCCGAGCACCTCCCGGTACAGGAACAGCAGCGCCGACAGCGCCTGGTTCTGGGTACTTGCCGCCACATGGTCCCGCGTCGCCAGCAACGACAGGAACGCCTCGATCGCCGCCCCGTCAAGTTCACGCGGGTGCCTGCGACCACTCGCCCGGATATACCGGCGAATCCAGTACAGGTACGCCTGCTCCGTCCGCAGGCTGTAGTGCTTCAGCCGCAATCGCTTTCGAACTTCCTCCAACAGCCGCGGCCGCTCCGGCCATTGATCCCCATCCGGTACCGGGGTCCCTGCACCCTCATACGCCATGACAGGGCCTCCCTGCCCTCCAATCCGGTCACGATCCCGAAATCGGAGCAGACACACCATCGGCGCAAGGCGTGGCGGGGTGTGGGATTTAGGGCATTTGACCCGCGCCGACTCCGCGGCCCAGACTCCGGGCTATATCCCGTTTCGGGATCGACTGGTTGTTAGGTGCCGCAGAAACAATTCCGCTAAATGCAAGGAAAGAGCATGAGTGTCACACGCGTACTGGATAAAACAAGCAGCTTGGGGTCACTCGTTGCTGCCATGTCCTGTGCCGGCTGCTTTCC
>JAKFFJ010000030.1:0-6014 GCA_036675265.1 Luteimonas sp. | reverse complement strand
AGCGGGCCGAGCTCGGTCTGGTCCGACGGGTCCTTGCCGCGGAAGCTGCGCTGGTCGGTCACGAACAAGTCGATGTGCCGGCCCCAGCGCAGGGCGCGGTAGGCGATCAGGCTTTCGATCGCGGCGAGGTTGTTCGGCTCGAGCCCCAGCCCGTGCTCGTCGAACTCGGTGACCGGCGTATCCATCACATCCGGCGCGTCGAAGCGGTCCGGCGGCTTGCCGGGCGGCGTCACCCGCATCGGCTGGAACTCCCACCAGGCCTGGTTCGCCGCGACCTTCAGCTGCTGCCCCGGCACCGTGCCCTCGCCGGGGAACGACATGATCGACTGCCACGCCAGCCACGAGAACTCGTGGTTGTCCCAGATCGCCACGAACGGCCAGCGGGCGCGCGCGTCCTGCAGGTCGGGGTCGCGCAGGTAGGCGTTGTAGAGCGCGCGGTAGTCGTCCAGCGAACCGGCCGCGGTGAAGCGGTTGCCCGCCACCGGCCGGCCGTCCTTGAACTGCACCGGGAAGGTGATGGTGCGGTCGTAGCGCTTGCCGTTCTCCGCCACTTGCTCCGGCGTCTGGATGACCTCGTAGATGAAGTCGCCCAGGTGCAGCACGAAGCCGAGGCGCTCGTCGGGCGCTGCCTGCTCGTCCTCGAAGATCATCTTCCGGTAGGCGTTGAACGCGCCCTCGGGCAGGCTCTGGCAGCTGACGAAGGCGAAGCGCGCCGGGCGTGGGTCGTCGGGCGCGGGCGCGGTCAGCGTGCGGCCGATGCGGCTGCCGTTGCCGTCCTCGTCCACGAAGCGGTACCAGTACTCGCCGGCCGCCGGCAGGTCGCCGACCAGCACGCGGCAGGTCCAGTCGGACGCGGCGAGCAGGGGCGCGGCGGTGGTGGCGATGACGCGTTCGAATCCCGGGTCTTCCGCCACTTCGAGCAGCAGCGTGGCGCGCTCGCGGCCGTCCTCGTAGGGGCGACGCGTCCAGAGCAGCACGCTGTTGTCGTCGGGATCGCCCGAGGCGACGCCCTGCGGGAACAGGTCGCGGCGCTCGCGCCAGCCGGTGGAGGAGGGGCGCGTGGTGGAGCAGCCCCAGGCGAGCGTCGCGCCCAGCGCGGCGGCCAGTTGCAGGAACTGGCGGCGGTCGAGTGTCGGCATGGCGCGCCCCAACGTTGCGGCAGTCGATGCGCCGCAACGCTAGACCCCGAACCCAGCCTGTGAGCGTGCCGGAAGTCCCGTGGTGCCGCTACGCCGCCATCCGGTGCTCGTAATACGGCCGCTCGCGATCATCGAGGATCCCGTACAGCCGCGTCAGGTCCGTCCCGGGTTGCAACCACGCATCCACGTTTTCCATCTTGATCGGCACCACGCACCGGTCATGTCCCGCGGCGGCAACTTCAGCGGGAGGCTCATCCGTGATCGCCGCGAACGACAGCAGTTCCTCGCCATCCGGCCCAATCCAGCGTGACCACAGGCAGGCGACCAGCATCTCCTGCGCCGGTTCGGGCCGGAACTCCAGCACCACGCTTTTCTCCTCTTCGCCTGGTGCGAGTTCGCGGCCTTCGGCGCGGTGGCGGCTGACGTTCTCGTAGAACGCGGTCATCGCGACCAGGCCATGGCTCCGTCCGAACTGCTCTTTCCAGAACCCCTCGAGGTTGTCGCGGCGGGCGTTGTAGGTGCCGGGATACTTGCGGTCGTAGAGCGCAGGCTTGCCGGCGGGACGGCACTGGTAGCGCATCGGCTTGAGCACGCGTGCGCCGTCCTCCCACACGAGCACGGGGCAGTAGTGGCCGGGATAGATGCGCGCGTCGCGCGGCTCGGTCGTGGTGCGGCGCAGGTCGTCGAGCCAGCCGCGCAGTTGCTCGACCTTCGCCGTCGCGATGCGTCGGCTCTCGGTCGCGGCCCTGGTGGTGCGCGCCTGCAGCTTGCGCTCGGCGTCGGCCAGGCGCTTGCGCTGCTTGAACAGTTCCTGCTCGATGCGCGCGGCTTCCTCGCGTTGCCAGGCGGTGGTCGCTGCACGGATCTCGTCGCCGGCGGGGCCGGGCAGGTCGGCGAAGGCGTGCGTCATCGCTTTCGGGATGCGCAGGCCGGGACGCTCGCGACGCTCCCAGAACAGGCGGACGAACGCCTGGATGTCCAGCTTCGCGCCGTGCTCGCGCACGTAGCGCTGGTAGTCCTGGCGGACCTGGGCGGAGTAGCACATGGGCGGAGTATCGCCGGACCGGTGCGTGCCGGAAGCCCTGGCACGACCGCCCGGTCCGACCGCCCGTCAAGGGGTCAAGAAATCCATACATTAACGGCATTTTTTACACCTTAAGCCAAAAGTTGCGTACATCTATGGAAGTGGGGTACTATCTTCCAAAAGGTACATGGAAGCTTACATAAATCCTCTAATTGTCCTTTATGTAAAAGGATCTGGACATGCCAATCAAACCCGCTGGCGCACAGGCCCGTCAGGAACAGCTGCAGCTGCAGCTGGGTGAAGCCCTCCGGCGTCTACGCCTGGAGCGCGACATCGAGCAAGTGACGCTCGCCGAGGTCGCCGGCGTGTCGCGCCAGACGGTCATCAACCTCGAGCAGGGCCGGGGTGCGACAACGGCGACGCTCGTGTCGGTGGTGGACGCGCTCGGGGCCGCCGACTGGATCGATGCCTTGTGCCCGCCGCCCACCCTCAGCCCGATGGCGTTGCTGCGCATGCAGCAGGAGCAGGAACGCAGCCAGCCCAGGCGCGCGAGCCGGAAGAAGGCCTGATGGTCACCCATGTCGATGTCGTCGGCGTCCACCTCTGGGGGCGGCTGGTGGGCGCGTTGAGCTTCGACGCGGGCGCAGGCTGTTATGCCTTCGAGTACGCCCCGGCCTGGCGACGGGGCGACGTGGAGATCGCGCCGCTGCAGATGCCGTTGGGGAGTCGGCAGCGGATCTTCCGGTTCCCGCAACTGAGCCGGGCGACGTACAACGGCCTGCCCGGCGCGATCGCCGATGCGCTGCCCGACGCGTTCGGCAATGCGCTGATCGACCGCTGGATGCGCGACCGTGGGATCGAGGCCGAGGCCATCACCCCGCTGGACCGCCTGTCCTACATGGGCAGCCGGGCCATGGGCGCGCTGGAGTTCCGGCCGGCGCAGGACCGCGGAGGCGACACGCCCGCGCCGCTGGAGATGAAGGCCCTGGTGGAAGCCGCGCGACGCGTGCTCACCGGCCAGCTCGACGAGGCCGGGGCCGACGAGGCGCTGCGGGCGATCATCCGGGTCGGCACGTCGGCCGGCGGCGCGCGGGCCAAGGCCGTCATTGCATGGAACCCCGGGACCCACGAAATGCGCAGCGGCCAGCTCGACGTCCCCGCGGGCTTCGAGCACTGGCTGCTCAAGTTCGACGGTGTCGGCGCCGACTCGGAACTCGGCACGGGCGCCCATTACGGCCGCATCGAATACGCCTACTCGCTGATGGCGCGCGAAGCGGGCATCGACATGATGCCGTGCCGGCTACTGGAGGAACACGGCCGCGCGCACTTCATGACACGTCGCTTCGATCGCGAAGACGGACGCAAGCACCACGTCCAGACGCTCTGCGCGATGGCGCACCTCGATTACAACCTGCGCGAGGCCAACAGCTACGAGCAACTTTTCGACACCGCCCGCAAGCTCGGCCTGGACGCCGAAGCGATGGCGGAGCTGTTCCGCCGCACGGTGTTCAACGTCGCCGCGCGCAACTGCGACGACCACACGAAGAACTTCGCCTTCATGTTGCGGGAGGGCGGACGATGGGAACTGACGCCGGCCTACGACGTCACCCATGCCTACAACCCGAAGGGCGTGTGGACCTACCAGCACCTCATGAGCGTGGGCGGGCAATTCAGGGACATCACGCGCGCGGAGTTGCTCAAGCTGGCCCTGGAGTTCGGCGTGTCCGGTTCGCGCGAGCAGGTTGCCCGCGTCGCCGAGGCCGTCTCGCGGTGGCCCCGGTTCGCCGAGGCAGCCGGGCTGCCGGACGCGGTCACGTCCAATGTCGGACGCGATCACGTCGACCTCGCCTGATGTCCGCAAGCAAGCTGCAGCTTCCTCCCGGCCCGTGGGCCACGGTGCTCGATGGCCTGTGCGCGCGCTTCCCGGCGATCCCGCGTGAGACCTGGATCGACCGTTTCGCGCGCGGCCGGGTGCTGGATGCGGAAGGTGCGGCCCTGATGCCGGATGCGCCGTACCGGGTTGGCGCGGAGATCCGCTATTTCCGTGAGGTCGCCGACGAGCCGGTGATCCCGTACACCGAGACGGTGCTGCACGCCGACGCGGACCTGGTGGTCGCCGACAAGCCGCACTTCCTGCCGGTGACCCCCGCCGGCGGCTTCGTGCGCGAGACCCTCCTGGCGCGGCTGGTGCAACGGCTCGGCAATCCCGACCTGGTCCCGCTGCACCGGATCGACCGTGACACAGCCGGACTGGTCCTGTTTTCCGCCAACCCCGCGACCCGCGCCGCCTACCAGGCGCTGTTCCGCGAACGCCGCATCCGGAAGCACTACGAGGCCATCGCACCTGCCTTGCCCGGGCTGTCCTTCCCGCTCGTGCGATCCACCCGGCTGGTGCGGGGCGAGCCGTTCTTCCACATGCAGGAAGTCGAAGGCGTTCCCAACAGCGAGACGCGGATCGAAGTGCTCGAGCGCGCGGGTGCGTGGTGGCGCTATGCGCTGGAGCCGGTGACCGGGCGCAAGCACCAGCTGCGGGTCCACATGGCGGGCCTGGGTGCGCCGATCGCCAATGACCGCTGGTATCCGCGGGTGACCGCAGCCGCGCCCGACGATGGCGCCCGGCCGTTGAAGCTCTTGGCGCGGACGCTTGAGTTCGTCGATCCGCTCGACGGTTCGGCGCGCCGGTTTGAAAGCGGTTTCCGCCTCTTCACAGCCGGTTGACCACCGTACCGTCAGTTTTGGAACGGGCCATTCAGCCGGCCCGAATGGACGCTGTATTTCCGATCCCCCACGGACAAAGGAGAACAAGCATGTTCCTGACCAAGCAACAGGCGCGCGCGCTCGGCGTCGCGATCGTCGCGGCAGTGGGCTTTTCCGGCTGCGCCACCTATGCCGACGAGTTCGCGGCGATCGACTCGCGCCTCGACTCGATCGAAGCGCGCGTGCAGACCGCGGCCCAGAACGCCGAAGCCGCCAACCAGACGGCGCAGCGGGTGGACCAGCGGCTGGATACGCTGGAAGGTCGCGTCCAGCGCCTCGAGTCGGGCACGCCGCGCGTGCCGCGCGGCTGATCGTGCTCCAGCAGTACCCGGCGATGCGCGCCGCTTGCGGCGCGCTGGCCCTCGCGCTGGCGTTCGCGAGTTTCGACGCGGCCAGCGCCGAGGGCGCCGCCACGACACCGGCGGCCGCCGTCGACCTGCTTCCACCGGGCCAGGACGTGTCGCCGACGGTGGTCGAACTCGCGGGCTGGGTGGTCGCCTCCGGTGACAGCGAGGGCTATCCGTTCGCGATCATCGACAAGGACGCCGCCCAGGTCCTGGTGTTCGACGGCGACGGCAGGCTGCGCGGCGCGGCACCGGGCCTCTTCGGCTCGGCGGTCGGCGACCATTCGGCCCCCGGCATCGCGGGGCTCGCGCTTCGGGAGATCCCGGGCCGGGACCGCACGACGCCGGCCGGTCGCTTCGTGGGCGGTTACGGCCCCTCCATCGATGCGGGGCGCGTGCTGTGGGTGGACCACGAGTCCGCCGTGTCCATGCACCCGACGGCGACCGGCGTCCCGTCCGAGCGGCGCCCCGAACGCCTGGCGTCGCCGACGCCGGACGACAACCGGGTCACCCACGGCTGCATCAACGTCGCGCCCGACTTCTACGAGGGCATCGTCGCCCCGACGTTCGAGAAGGGCGGGGTGTTCTACATCCTGCCGGACACCCTGTCCCTGGCGGAGGCCTTCCCGGACTTCGTGCAGAGTCGCGCGACCGCGCAGCTCGACGACTGAAGGGCGGCTACTCGCCACCCACCGGCAAGGCCCCGCGATCGATCACCACGCCGCGTGCCACTACCTCGGCGATGCTGCG
>JAKFFJ010000003.1:0-6304 GCA_036675265.1 Luteimonas sp. | reverse complement strand
CCGATTCGGAGGTGAAGAGGTAGCTGGACGTGGTCATCTCGGCTTATATCCCTTGATTCGGATGAAAAGATGGGCGGGCATGATACAGCCTCGGCGCGCCCCGCGCATTGTGCGCCATCGGCTGGTTCAGGAAGTGCCGGCCGGGGCGCCGATCCAGGCTGCTGAACAGGGTTGCTGGCCGGTGCGGCACTGTCATCGACGCGTCTTGCCGCTGCCATCGGGCTGTCGCAGGACGGGGGCAGGCTGCGCGGCACAAGCCACCCATCCGCCCGCATGGTCCAGCCCGAATGATCCAGTTGGAGCGCCGCCTCGCCGAACGCTATCCGCACTGGTTCCGCGGCCATCGCGCGCGGATCGCGCGGCCGCTGCTGCGGACGCTGGGGCGCTGGTCGCGGCTGGATGCGATCGATGCCTTCCTCGCCGCCAACACCGGCCTGCGCGGCTTCGCCTTCGTCGAGGCGGCGCTGGCCTTCCTGCAGGCACGCTACCGCGTCGAGGATGCCGACCGCGCGCGCATCCCGGCGCGGGGACGCCTGCTGGTCATCGCCAACCATCCGTCCGGCGCGCTCGACGCGCTGGCGCTGTTGCACCTGGTCGGCAGCGTGAGGCAGGACGTGAAGATCGTCGCCAACGACATGCTCAGCGCGATCGGGAACCTCGATGGCCTGCTGCTGCCGGTGCGGATCCTCGGCGGCCGCCCCGGCGCGGACAGCCTGCGCGCGGTGGAGCAGGCGCTGCACGACGAGCAATGCGTGATCGTGTTCCCGGCCGGGGAAGTCTCGCGGCTCGGACCGCGCGGCGTGCGCGACACGCGCTGGCGCCGCGGCTTCCTGCGCTTCGCGCGCGCCTGCCACGCACCGGTGCTGCCGGTGCGGATCGTTGCGCGCAATTCGGCGCTGTTCTATGGCGCCTCGGCCGTGTTCAAGCCGGCCGGCACCGCGTTGCTGGCACGCGAGATGTTCGCGCGCCAGTCGCGGGCGATCACCCTGCGCATCGGCCATGCGCGCGCGATCCCGGCCGATGTCGATGCCGACAGCGCGCTGCGTTCGCTGCGGCGCGCGCTGTATGCGCTCGGCAGCAAGCAGGACGTCGTTGTACCCGGTGTCGAACCGTTGGCCGCGCCGGTCGATCCGCAACTGCTGCGCGCGGAAGTACGGCGACTCGCGCCACTGGGCATGACCGGCGATGGCAAGCGCATCTGTGTCGGCCGCCTCGCCACGGACTCGCAGCTGCTGCGCGAAATCGGGCGCCTGCGCGAGCTGACCTTCCGCGCGGTCGGCGAGGGCACCGGCCGCGCGCTCGACATCGACATGTACGACAGCTGGTACGAGCACATCGTGCTGTGGGACGACGCAGCCGCGAGGATCGCTGGCGCCTATCGCATTGCGCGCGGCGCGCCGGTGTTGGCCGGACATGGCCTCAAGGGCCTCTACACCGCATCGCTGTTCCGTTACGCCGACGATGCGGTGCCACGGCTTGCGCAGGGCATGGAGCTGGGTCGCAGCTTCGTCGTGCCGGAGTACTGGGGCAGCCGCAGCATCGACTACCTGTGGCAGGGCATCGGCGCGTACCTGCGCGTGCATCCGAAGGTGCGTTACCTGTTCGGCGCGGTGTCGATCAGCGCGGCGTTGCCGGTCGAGGCGCGCGAGCAGATCGTCGCCTACTACGCGCGCTACTACGGCGCGGCCGACGCCGATGCCGCATCGAAGCGGCCGTTCACCTACCGTGCCGCGCCGCCACGGTTCGACGCACTCGACGCCGACACCAGCTTCCGCGTGCTCAAGGCCAACCTCGACGCGCTCGGCGCCACCGTGCCGATGCTCTACAAGCAGTACACCGACCTGTGCGAGCCGGGTGGGGCGCGTTTCCTCGCGTTCGGTGTCGACCCGGACTTCAGCGATTCGATCGACGGTCTGATCGAGGTCGACCTGCAACGCGTGCAGCCGCGCAAGCGCAAGCGCTACCTCGACGCGACGCCGGCGGAGGCGCAGGCTTGAATCCCGCCGGCGTGCCAGAACTGCGGCGCGCGGTGTTCATCTCCGACGTGCACCTGGGCTCCAAGCACTGCCATGCGGCGCAGCTGGCCGATTTCCTCGGCGGCATCCGGTGCGAGCGCCTGTACCTGGTCGGCGACATCGTCGACCTGTGGTGGATGGCGCAGAAGCGAGCGACCTGGGGCGCGGCGCAGAACCGCGTGGTCGAGGCGATGCATGCGTTGCGCCGCGCCGGCACCGAGATCATCTACATCCCCGGCAACCACGACCGCCCGATCCGAAGGTTCTGCGGTTTGATGCTGCCGGCGATGCAGGTGCGACGGCGCGCGATCCACATCACCGCCGACGGCCGCCGGCTGCTGGTCACGCACGGCGACGACTATGACAGCGTCACCCACTTCGGCGGCATGCAGGAACGCTTCGGCGACTGGCTGTACTACCGCATCCTTACCGGCAACAAACTGGTCAATGCGGTGCGCCGGCGCTTCGGCAAGCGCTACTGGTCGCTGTCGGAATTCCTCAAGCGCCAGAGCGGCGCGGCCGAGCGTTACATCGCCCGCTACGTGCAGGCCGGCCTGGACGATGCGCGCAAGCGCGGCCTCGACGGCGTTCTCTGCGGCCACATCCATCGTGCCGCGCTGATCCAGCAGGATGGCCTGATCTACGCCAACGATGGAGATTGGGTCGAAAGCCTGACTGCACTCGCGGAAGATCCTGATGGCACGTTGCGCCTGCTGTCGCACAACAGCGAGACGCTGGCGTTGTTGCCGCCGCGGTTGCAGCTGGTGATGCAGGACGAGTGGCAGCGTGCGGCATGATCATCGAGTGCCGGCCGCTGCGATCGGGTCGGAAGGCGGGTCGATGGTGATCGCCAACAACACGGGCTGGCTGCGGTTGCCATCCACGGCTTCGAGGGCGACGCTCCCGATCTCGCGCTCCGGATGGGGGTTGGACAGGCGGACTTCGAAGAACGACGGCGGATACATGCTGGGATTGCTGTTGAGGACGCCAGTGGCGAGGTAGGCCCGGCGCGAACCGCCTTCGGTCGAGTCGGTCCACCACTCCCAGAGCTGCCTGCGATAGAGGATCGGCAGGCGCACGCGGCTGCCATCGCGATACGCCAGCTCGAAGGTGGCGGTCGGTGCGGCTTTGCGGCCGCGCGGTTGTGCGCCACTGGTCATGAGCAGGTGGAAAACCGCAACCCGGCGCTGCGGGATGGCGATCCCGGCGATGCGCCCGGGCAAAGGGGCTGCCGAACCGGGCTGGCTTTCGCTGTTGCTCGCGGCCACCGCGCAACGCACGTCGTAATCGATGCCGAGCAATCGGTGCTTGCCAGGTGCGAATACGCGATCGAGTCGCAATCCCATCGTGATGTGCCGTTCCGAAGCCGCCAGCTCCACGTTGCACCGTGGTCGCAGGTCGACACTGCGCGCATCGGGGCGGCCTGCAACGATCGGGTCGCCGGCCTGCACGATCGATGTCGCGGAGGCCGTGCCTCCCCGCATCCTCGGCGGCCCGGGGTCCTGTGCCCGCAGCAACGCACGATCACCTGCGGACAACGGTCTGGCGTAGGCATGGATCTCGGCCGTGTCGTCGGGACGCAACAGCGCGGCGAACCGGGTCAACTCGGAAAGCGGGCGTCGTTCCGCATCCAGGCGGATCGCCCAGGCGCGTTGCTCACGGCTGCGCAGGAGCAGGTGCCGCCCGCGCGCGTCGATCCCGAGACCGTAGATCTCGTCCGCATCCGATGCGACGCGGATCGGCGGAGTCAGCCATGTCCCGCCCCCGATCTCGAACACCTGGACCCCGCGTTCCACCGCGATCGCCAGCCGGGTCGCGTCGCCGCTCAATGCAAATCCTGCATGGCCATTGGTGCCGTGCACGAGGAGGTTGCGATGCCGGCCATCGCGCTGGTAGACCTTGACTTCGTCCACCTCCGGAAGCAGCACGGCGACTTGTCCATGCGGCAGCCATTGCAGGTTCTCGCCGACCGAAGGCAGCTGCCAGCCTGGCGCGGCCCGGCCGGCGATCGCGTCCATCGGCTGCAGGATGTTCTGCTTGCCGGCGCTCAGCAGCCATCCGCTGCGGCCATCGTCGCCGAGGGCCATCGCGTCGACCCACTGGTGGTTGCCGAAATAGCCCTCCGTCCGGATCTCGGGCCGCGTCGCAGGCTTGCCTGGCGCATGCGGTGGTTCGTCCGGCCACAACGCCGGGGAGCGGCGGCGCAGGGTCGTGGCATCGAGGATGTCAACGACCTGCACGTGCCACGCCAGCACGCTGGCGCCATCGCCGGAGAACACGAACATGCGTTCGGAAGGCCACAACCGGATGCGCCCGCTGCGCTTGCCCGTCGCCAATGTGTAGCTCTCCAGCACTTCGACGTTGTCATCGCCCTTGCGCCCGTTGTAGCCGATGACCAGCTGGTCGCCGCGAGGGGACACGAGCAGTTCATTCGGGGTCGCAGCGAGTGCGACCGGTGCGAAACGTGCCTGGCCGCTGCGCGGATCGTGCGCATACAGGCGCCGCCCGGAGGTGGCGACCACGGTTTCGCCATCGGGTGTCAACACAGCGAAGCCGACCAGCTCCGGGTAGCGGATCGTGGGGCCGACCGGCGAGCCCGTGGCGACATCGAGCACGGTCACCCGGTTTTCGGCGACGGTGACGGTGCGTCGCCCGTCGGCGGCGACGTTGTTCTCGCCGCTGGCCCTGGGTGGGCCCGAGCCGGGCAGCGCGGGGTGCTCGCGGAATCGCCACAGCCGCAGCGCACCGTCCTGGCTGCCGACGGCCATCAGCCCGAGTCGTGGCAGGACGGCGGTCGCGCCCTTCTGCATCTGCCGCGGATAGGGCGGACGTTGCTGCAGCACGGTCGCAGGTCCCTCCACCTGCGGCAATTGCCACAACACGGCGCTGCTGGAATTGACCGCGAACAAGGTCCGCTTGCCGCGATCCAGCGACACGCGCGACGCTTCGGTGCCTCCTGCATCGGTCATGAAGTAAGTGCGCTTGCTTTGCAACTGCAACGGGGTCGACAGCAACGCGCCGGTGGCGAGGTCCCAAGCCTGGATCCCGCCGTCGAGTGCTGAAGCCGCCACCCAGGCGCCGTCCTCGCTGAAGCGAAGGAACCGCACCGGCGCGCGGAACTGCGGTGCGAGCAGCGTCGGTTTCCCAGATCTCACGTCGAGCAGCACGGTTTGCCCATCGTTGTAGCCGAGCACGAGCTGCCGCCCATCGTGCGAAAACCACCAGGACTGCAAGCTGGCCGCGGCGTGGTGATACCGGTGCCTGACACCGGGATCGTCAGCGGACAGGACTTCGACGGTGCGCTCGTCCTCCAGGTGGCGTGCCACGCTGCCAGTGACCGGCGCCACCAGCGCGAGTTCGGACCCGAAGTGATTCAGCGGGTCGATGGCCTGCCAGTCCACCGTGCGCACGACGCCGGAAGTGACTCCCGCCGACGCCGCGGGATCGCCACTGCGGACGAGGGCGAACTGCCCGTCGGAACTGAAGCTGATGCTGGCCGGCTCGTGAAACCTGCCGGCTGCCGGTGCATGCAGCGCGCCGGTCGCGGCATCGATCAGAAGCTGGTCGACCGCATAGGGCGATGGTGCCTCCGTCCTGGCATGGCCGGATGCGATCAGGAACCTGCCGTCACCCGTTGCCTGCAGCGAGGCCAAGGGGTGGTGCGGCCAGTCTTGGGTCGCAGCGCGCGTGTCCGTGGCCCAGCGTTGCCTGCCCGTGTCGATGTCGAACGCCCGGACCATGCCGCCCGCACTGGCGGTGGCCGCCCACTTGCCTGCGGGATCCAGCGCGATCGCCTCGATGGTGTCGCCGGTGGCGATCATGTCGATGAGGGCCGGCGCCTCGGCGAGCAAGGCACCGATGCGGACGCGGCTGAGTTCGGCGTCGGCCGACGCGCCGGAGGCTTCCTGTTCTGTCAGGTTGAGCATCATTGCCGGCAACGCATCAAGCGCACCGTGCTCGTGGACGGTGTCTGCTGCTTCGTCGATGCGCTGCTGCCAAAGGAGCTGGCGTGCCGTGTCGGCGCTGCGTTGGGCGCTTCGCGATTGCAGCGATGTCGCCAGCACGCCAGCCAGCAACGCCAGCACCGCAAGCGACGCCGCCGTGGCGAGTCGCGGCTCGCGTCGCGCCCAGCGGCCGATGCGTTGCGGCGCGCTGAGCGCACGCACGCTGACACTGCGGCCTTCGAGGAATCGTCCGAGGTCGTCGGCCAGTGCGCGCGCAGTCGGATAACGCTGCCGCGGATCGCGCGCGAGGCACTTCAGGCAGATCGCCTCGAGATCCGCGGGCAC
>JAKFFJ010000050.1:0-109749 GCA_036675265.1 Luteimonas sp. | reverse complement strand
GCGGTCGACATCCGCCGCGGTTCGCCGACGTTCGGCAGGTGTGCCGCGGTGGTGCTCAGCGCCGCGAACAAGCGCCAATTCTGGATTCCACCGGGCTTCGCCCACGGTTTCCAGGCAATGAGCGAACGCGCGGTGTTCACGTATCTTTGCACCGCGCCATACGACCCCTCGTCGGACGCCGGCATTCGCTGGGACGATCCACGACTCGCGATCGACTGGCCGATCCCGGGCCCGTCGCTGTCGCCCAAGGACGCCGCTGCACCGCTCCTGGCCGACATGCCGCCCGAACGATTGCCGGAATACCTCGGCGACGGGACGTAACATGCGCATCCTGCTGTTGGGCGCCAACGGCCAGGTCGGCACCGAACTGCAACGCAGCCTGGCGCCGCTCGGCGACATGGCCTGCGGCACGCGCAACGGGCGCCTGGCCGACGGCACCGGCTGCGAAGTCGCGGACTTCGACCAGCCTGCGAAGCTCGGCGACCTGGTGGCGCGGCTTGCGCCCGACGTGGTGGTGAACGCCGCTGCCTACACCGCCGTCGACCGCGCCGAGGACGAGCGCGAAGCCGCGTATCGCGCCAATGCCGAAGCGCCTGCGGCACTTGCAGGCGCATGCGTTCGCGCCGGCGCAACGCTGCTGCATTACTCGACCGACTACGTGTTCGACGGCCAGGGTTCGCGCCCTTACCGCGAGGACGATCCGACCGATCCCCTGGGCGCCTACGGGGCAAGCAAGCTCGCGGGCGAACAGGCGATCGCCGAGAGTGGCTGCCGGCATCTCATCGTGCGCACGGCCTGGGTGTACGCCGCGCACGGCCACAACTTCCTGCGCACGATGCTCCGCCTGGGCGCGGATCGCGACGAACTGCGCGTCGTGGCGGACCAGGCAGGCACGCCAACGTCCGCCGGGCTGATCGCCGACACCAGCGCGCAGGTCGTGCGGACCTTCCATGACGAAAAGACCCGGGAAGGGGGCATCTACCACCTCACTGCAGCCGGCGCGACCACCTGGCATGGATTCGCCGAGGCCATCTTCGACGGTGCGCACGCCCGCGGCCTGATCGAACGGCGCCCGCGCGTGTCGCCGATCGCCACCGCCGACTTCCCCACGCGCGCGGCACGCCCCGCGTTTTCGGTGCTCGACCACAGTGCGCTGGAACGGGACTTTGCCCTGTCGCTCCCGCACTGGGAGGACGGTCTCGCACGGGTGCTCGACACCCTGGCGAAGGCGGAGGGGCGCCGCTAGCCGTCGTGCCGTGCCCTGGCCCGGGCGCGCACTTCCGGGGCTCCCCGTCTCGTGCCACCATCGGCCGCTGACCTGCATGGGGACGAGTCGATGAGCACGCCACGCACCACGCCGGGCGCCACGCCCGGCGCCATCCCGCAACTCACCCTCCGCGCCGTGGTCCTGGCGATCATCCTCGCGATGATCCTGGCCGCGGCCAACGCCTACCTCGGGCTGTTCGCGGGGCTGACCATCGCCACGGCGATCCCGGCGGCGGTCGTCTCGATGGGCGTGCTCCGCCTGCTGGGCGGCGGCACGATCCTCGAGAACAACATCGTCCAGACGGGCGCGTCGGCCGGCTCGTCGATCGCCGCCGGCGTGATCTTCACCATTCCGGCCCTGGTGCTGCTGGGCTACTGGGACGATTTCCGCTATTCGTGGGTGCTGGCGATCGCCGGCCTCGGCGGCCTGCTGGGCGTGCTGTTCTCGGTGCCGCTGCGGCGCACGATGATCGTCGAGAACCCGCTGCCGTTCCCGGAGGGCAAGGCGGCGGCCGAGGTGCTGAAGGCCGGCGAGAACCCCGGCCCCGGCCTCAGGATCCTGGGCATGGCCGCCGCCATCGGCGCGCTGGTCAAGCTGGCCGCGGGCAGCGGGATGCGGGTCATGCCCGACACCGCCGCGGGATCCGGCTACCTGGGCGGCTATCTCGGCTACATCGGCACCAACCTGTCACCCGCGCTGCTGGGCGTGGGCTACATCGTCGGCCTGAACATCGGGATCGTGGTGGTGTCGGGCAGCATCCTGTCCTGGCACATCGCGATCCCGGCGTACGAAGCCTTCTTCCTCGGTGGCGACGCGGCGCTGGCCGCGGCGGTCGCCGGGCAGGACGCGGCCACTACCGCGTTCGCGATCTGGGACGCGAAGATCCGCTACCTCGGCGTCGGCGCCATGCTGATCGGCGGCGTGTGGACGCTGTTCTCGCTGCGCAAGTCGCTGGTGTCGGGCATCCGCAGCGGCATCGCGGCCGCCCGCAAGGGCGCCGGGGACAACATCGCCGAGACCGAGCGCGACCTGCCGATGAAGTGGATGCTGGCGGCGCTGGTGGTGTTCGTCCTGCCGCTGCTGGCGCTCTACCAGGCGATCGTCGGCCAGTGGTTCGTCAGCATCCCGATGACCATCATCATGATCGTCGCGGGGTTCCTGTTCGTCTCGGTGTCGGCCTACCTGGCCGGCCTCGTCGGTTCGTCGAACAACCCGGTGTCGGGCATCACCATCGCCACGATCCTGTTCGCGGCCCTGGTGCTGGTCCTGCTGCTGGGCGCCGACTCGCCGATCGGCGCAGTGGCCGCGATCATGATCGGCGCGGTCGTCTGTTGCGCCGCCGCCGTGGGTGGCGACAACCTGCAGGACCTCAAGGCCGGCTACATCGTCGGCGCGACGCCGTGGAAGCAGCAGTTGATGCTGGGCATCGGCGCGTTCTCCTGCGCACTGATCATGGCGCCCGTGCTCAACCTCCTGGCGGCGGCCTACGGCATCGGTCCCCCGACGGCGGAGCAGCCCAATTCGCTCGCCGCGCCGCAGGCCACCCTGATGGCGTCGGTGGCGCGTGGCATCTTCGGCGGCGAACTGCCATGGGGCATGATCGCCCTCGGCGCCTTCGTCGGCGCGCTGATCATTGCCCTGGACGAGATCCTCAAGTCGCGCAGGTCGAGCTTCCGCGTGCCGGTGCTGGCCGCCGCGATCGGCATCTACCTCCCGCTCGAACTGATGGTGCCGATCTTCCTCGGGGGCCTGCTGTCGTACCTGGTCGAGCGCAAGCACCGGCTGCCCGCCGGGGACGAGACCCTGCGCGATCGCATCCACCGCCCCGGCACCCTGTTCGCCGCCGGCCTGATCACCGGCGAGGCACTGATGGGCATCGCGATCGCGGTGCCCATCGTGGTCGCCGGTCGACCGGACGTGCTGGCGATGCCCGAAGGGTTGCAATTCGGCCAGTTCGTCGGGCTGGTGGTGCTCGCGCTGGTCGGGTGGCTGCTGTATCGCACCGGTGCGAAGGCCCAGGCGCTCGGCGAGGTCGAACCCGGCCCGATGTGACGCCGGCAGCACAACTCTCTTGCACTCGTTGGAGGATTCCGCATGACGTTTCGCAACGCTTTCGCCCATTCCATCCTGGCCACCGCGCTGCTCGCCGCGCTCCCGTCGACCGTGCTGGCCGAGCGTGCATTCACCGCGCACGACCTGGCGACGCTCGACCGGTACTCGTCGCCGACGCTGTCGCCCGATGGACGCAAGCTGGTGTTCGCGAAGCGCGAAGTGGACTTCGATGCCAACAAGTCGGCGACGTCCTTGTGGATCGAGGACCTGGTGGCGCGCGACGCCGCGCCGCCGGTGCGGTTGACGCCGGACGGCTGGAACGTCAATTCGCCGGCGTTCTCGCCCGATGGCAGGACGGTGTACTTCCTGAGCGCGAAGGGCGGCAGCTCGCAGCTGTACGCCATCCCTGCGACGGGCGGCGAGCCCCGCCAGGTGACCGCGATCGCGCTGGACATCGGCGGCTACCAGGTGTCCCCGGACGGCGCACGCGTGGCGTTCAACGCAGAGGCGTTCCTCGATTGCGGCAGCGACCTGGCCTGCAGCCAGGCCAGGCTCGACGCGCGCGAGGAAGACCCGGCGACCGGGGTCGTCTTCGACCGGATGTTCGTCCGGCACTGGGATGCGTGGAACGACGGCCGGTTGAACCGCGTGTTCGTCGCGCCGTTGCCGGCCACGGGCGCACCCGTCACCACCGCCACCGCCGTCGGCACCGACGTGGTCGGCGACGTGCCGTCGCGTCCGTTCGGCGACAGCAGCGAGTACACCTGGGCGCCGGATGGCGGGTCGCTGGTGCTCAGCGCACGCGAAGCCAACGCCAGCGAGCCCTGGACCACCGATTTCGACCTGTACCGCGTGGACGCCGAGGGCTCGACGCCTTCGGTCAACCTGACGCCGGCCAACGAGGCCTGGGACACCGGCGCGACCTTCAACGCGGACGGCAGCAAGCTCTACTACCTGGCGATGCAGCGCCCCGGTTTCGAAGCCGACCGCTTCCGCATCGTCGAACTGGACGTCGCCAGCGGGGTGCGCCGCGTGCTGACCGAGGACTGGGACCGCTCGGCGGGCGCACTGGCCTTGTCCGCCGACGGCCGCACGCTCTACACCACGACATCCGACGTCGGCGAGCACCCGCTGTTCGCCGTCGACGTGGCCACCGGGAACGTGACGGAACTGGTCGGCGACGGCAACGTCGGGTCGGTCGAGGTCGCCGGTGGCACGTTGGCGTTCACGCGCAACGGCTTCACCACCGGCGACGTGGTGTACGTCTCCGACCTCGACGGCGAGCCGCTCCGCGCGATCACGCCGACTGCCGCCGAGATGCTGCCGGGGGTGCGGTTCGCGGACTTCGAGCAGTTCTCCTTCGAAGGATGGAATGGCGAGACCGTGCACGGGTACGTCGGCAAGCCCTGGAATTTCGAGGCAGGCAAGCAATACCCGGTCGCGTTCCTGATCCACGGGGGGCCGCAGGGCAGCTTCGGCAACGGCTGGAGCTACCGCTGGAACCCGCAGACCTATGCGGGCCAGGGCTACGCGGTCGTGATGATCGACTTCCACGGGTCGGTCGGCTACGGCCAGGCCTTCACCGATGCGATCACGCAACACTGGGGCGACCGCCCGCTGGAAGACCTGCAGAAGGGCTGGGCGGCGGCGCAGGAACAGTACGACTTCCTCGACGGCGGCAATGCGTGCGCGCTCGGCGCCAGCTACGGCGGCTACATGGTCAACTGGATCGCAGGCAACTGGCACACGCCCGCATCGGGGCAGTGGAAGTGCCTGGTGAACCACGACGGCATCCTCGACACCCGCATGATGGGTTACGCCACCGAGGAGCTGTGGTTCACCGAATGGGAGAACGGCGGCACGCCGTTCGACGTGCCGGAGAACTACGAGCGCTTCAACCCGATCAACCACGTCGACGAATGGCGGGTGCCGATGCTGGTCGTCCACGGCGAGTTGGACTACCGGATCCCGGTGTCCCAGGGCCTGGCGACGTTCACGGCGCTGCAGCGGCAGGGCATCGAGTCGAAGTTCCTGTACTTCCCCGACGAGAACCACTGGGTCCTCAAGCCGCACAACAGCGTGCTGTGGCATGACACGGTCAACGGCTGGCTGCGCGCCCACCTCGCGCCGGCGGCCGCCCTGTGACGCCCGTCGCCGATCCCGCGGTGATCACGAACGACGCCGTGGTGCTCGGCCTGCTGGCCGCGATCCTCGGCTTCGTCTTCTGGTCGGCGTCGCGCCCCGGGGGCTTCTGGACCAGGTTCTATGCCATCGTCCCGGCGATCCTGCTGTGCTACCTGCTGCCGGCGATCCTCAACAGCATCGGGTTGATCGACGGCGCGACGTCCGGGCTGTACCCGATGGCCCGCGACTACCTGCTGCCCAGCGCGCTGGTGCTGTTCTGCGTGTCGATGGACATCGGCGCGATCATCCGGCTGGGGCCGAAGGCGCTGGTCATGTTCCTGGTGGGCACGGCGGGCGTGATGCTCGGCGGCATCGTCGCGTTCGCCGCCATGGACGCGATCCATCCGCCTGCGGTGGCGGGCGAGACCTGGCGCGGCATGACCACGATCGCCGGCAGCTGGATCGGCGGCGGCGCCAACCAGGCGGCGATGAAGGAAGTGTTCGACGTCGATGCGAACCTGTTCGGGCAGTTCGTCGCCGTCGACGTGATCGTTGCCTATTTCTGGATGGCGATCCTGTTGTTCCTTGCCCCCCGAGCGGCCAGGTTCGACCGCTGGACCGGCGCGGACACCACCGCCATCGAGGACCTCAAGCAGCGGATCGCCGGGTACCAGGCCGAGCATGCCCGCGTGGCGTCGATGACCGACCTGATGCTGGTCTTCGCGCTGGCCATCGGTGCCACGGGCCTGTCGCATTACTTCGCGGACCTGATCGTCCCGTGGATCCAGTCGATGCCGGCCGAATGGCGCCTCCAGGACTACAGCCTGGATTCGCGGTTCTTCTGGATCGTGGTGCTGGCGACGACGTTCGGCGTCCTGCTCAGCTTCACCCGGGCGCGGCGCCTGGAGGGCGCGGGCGCGTCGGCGATCGGTTCGGTGTTCCTCTACATCCTGATCGCCACGATCGGCATGCAGATGGACCTGGGCACGCTCACCGACCGGCCGGCGCTCCTGTTGCTCGGCGTGATCTGGATCAGCGTGCACGCGATCCTGATGCTGGTGGTCGCCAAGCTGATTCGCGCGCCGCTGTTCTTCATGGCGGTCGGTTCGCAGGCGAACATCGGCGGCGCGGCATCGGCGCCCGTCGTGGCCACGGCATTCCATCCGGCGCTGGCGCCAGTGGGCGTGCTGCTGTCGGTACTGGGCTACGCGCTTGGCACCTACTGCGCCTACATCGTGGGCCTGCTGCTGCAGCGCATGGCAGGCGGGTGACCTACAGCCAGCGCACCTTCTTCAGGTACGCGTACAGGCCCACGGTCACCGCGGCAACCACGCCGACGAGGATCGCGTAGCTCCAGCGGCCCCCCAGCTCCGGCATGTGCACGAAGTTCATGCCATACCAGCTGGCGATGAGGGTCGGGGCCGCCAGCAGCGCGGCCCAGCCGGCGAGGCGCTTGACCACCTCGCCCTGCGCGATGGTCGCCAGCGACAGGTTGACCGTCATCGCGGCGGTCAGCGTCTCGCGGAGGGTATCGGTGGATTCATTGACGCGCACGGCATGGTCCAGCACGTCGCGGAAGTACAGCCGGACCTCCTCGGGCACCAGCGCGCCGTGCATCCGTGTGAGCTGGGCGAGGATGTCCTGCAGCGGCGCGACCGCGAGGCGCAGCTGCGTCAGCTCGCGCTTGAACTCGTAGAGCCGGATGATCGTGTCGCGCTGGAAGTCCTCCGCGAACACCTGGTGCTCGAGCGCGTCGAGCGACTCGCTGAATTCCGTCACGATCGGCAGGTAGTTGTCGACCACGTGGTCCAGCACCGCGTACAGGCCGTACGCGGGGCCGAGCGACAGGAGGTCCGGCTCGCGCTCGCAGCGCGCGCGCACCGGCGCATAGGACAGCGAGAAGCCGTGGCGGACGGTCAGCAGGTAGCGCTGGCCGAGGAACGCATGCGTCTCGCCGAAGCGGATGCGCTCGTCCACGACCTGCGCCGTTTGCATGACGACGAACAGCGAGTCCCCGTAGCTCTCGATCTTCGGGCGCTGGTGCGCATGGTGCGCATCCTCCACCGCCAGGTCGTGCAGGCCGAATTCCTCCTGCAGCTTGTCGAGCAGTTCCACCGGCGGTTCGTAGAGCCCGACCCAGACGAAGCCGCCGTCGTCGGCGGCCAGCACGTCGCTGATCGCATCGAGCGTGATGTCGGTCCGCTGGCCATTGCGGTCGTATGCCGCGCAATTGACGACGCCGGCGGGCCAGGGCGTCGCGTTGGCGGGCATCTCCATGCCCACAATCCTACGCCGCCGGAAGGGCCCGTCGCCCCCGGGCAAGCGCCGCCCACAGGGCCAGGTGCACCGGGAGCAGCAAGGCGATCCAGCGCAGGTTGTCCTGTGCCCCGGCGATGGCGTGAAGCGCCAGCGCGACGACCGCGGCGCCCGCGATCGTGGCAAGCGCGATCCCGAACCACCGCCCGGGGTCGCGGCCTCGCACGATGCGCCATCCGCCCGGGATCGCCAGGAGGCACAGGGGCCCGTAGACCAGCAGGTTCCGGTTCTCCCATCCCGCCCAGTGGGCGGTGCAGCACCACAGGAACAGCATGAGCAGGCCGATTGCGCCGCACAGCGTCCAGAAAGGCAGCGCTGCTGCCGCCAGCACGCGTGGCCGCCAGCGACCCGTGCCGAGGGTGCCGGCGCCCAGCAACAGGCCCGCCAGCGCATAGGGCCACCAGGGACGTTCCGCGGCGACCGGTTCCGGTGCCACGCGATGCGGGAGCAGTTCCCGTTCGCTGCGCACCAGCGGTCGGCCGTCGTCCAGCCGGATCCCGCGAAGGCTGTCGGCAAGGTGCATCGGCACGAATGCCTCCTGCCAGGCCGTCAGCGGGACGTCCGCGCGCGGCCCCAGTCCGAGGTCGAAACCGAGCCACATCCAGCCAGCGGGCGAGGCCAGGCGGACCGCTTCGCTTCGCCACGTGCTGGAACCGACGGTCGCCCCCGTGTCCAGGCGCTCGCGCAACAGCCCGCCAAGTGCTTCGTCGAGCGCATCGCGCACCCGCGTCGAGCAGTTGTCGGTGAAGTAGTCGTACGAATAGCGCGCGTTCTCGGGCAGCGCGTTCACCGCGAGCGCGTCGGCCAGTGCCCGCGCGCGGCCGGGAGGCAGGTCGAGCCACTGGAGCGACACGCCCCGGCCGGTGTCGCGGTAGTACGCGAGGTCCTGCTCGAACGGCAGCACGGCAAGCATGTACTGCATGTCGCCGCGCACGAATCGGCCGGCGAACCCGGGCTCCGTCAAGTCGAAGAAGCCGAAGTTGTACGACAGCGGCACGCCGCGCGCCGGGTCGTCGACCACGATCGCGTTGTGGCCGAAGCGTTCCCAGAAGATTTCGCCCGGCTGCATCGTGGCGATGCCGATGCGGATCGGCTGCGGCTCGGCCGGCGCCTGCGCGGACACCGTGGGAGCCGCCATGGCGGCGAAGAGCAACAAGAGGCATCGCCGCCATGGCGGCGCCCACAGGGACAACACCGGTCCCAGCCAGGACGGCAGGTCACGCCTCGCCATGCACGCTCACGTGCAGTGCATGGAGCCGCCGCGCATCCGCCCGCGCCACCCGGAAGCTGAAACGCCCGAGCGTCAGCTCCTCGCCGGCCTCCGGCAGGTGCCCGATCGCCGCCGTGACCAGGCCGCCGATGGTGTCGTACTCGTCGTCGTCGAAATCCGCGCCGAAGCGCTCGTTGAAATCGCCGATGGGCGTCAGCGCGTCCACGGCGTACTGCCCGTCCGCCTGCGCGGCGATCAGCGTGGACGCATCGTCGGCTTCGTCGTGCTCGTCGTCGATCTCGCCGACGATCTGCTCCAGCACGTCCTCGATCGTCACCAGGCCAGCGAGGCCGCCGTACTCGTCGATGACGATCGCCATGTGGTTGCGCGACTGCCGGAACTCGCGGAGCAGCACGTTCAGGCGCTTGGATTCCGGGATCAGCACGGCCGGCCGAAGCAATTCGCGCACGCCGAGCTTGCCGTTGCCGCCCACCACGGCGCGCAGCAGGTCCTTCGCCAGCAGGACGCCGAGGATCTCGTCCTTGTCCTCGCCATGGACCGGGAATCGCGAGTGCCCCGATTCGACGACCTGCGCCATCAGGTCCCGCAGCGGGGCTTCGCCGGGCAGCGCGACCACCTGTGCCCGCGGCACCATGACGTCGCCCACGGTGAGGTCCGACACCGCCAGGGCGCCTTCCATCATGCTCAGGGTGTCGGCCGCGATCAGGCCGTCGGCCTGCACGTCGCGCAGCAGCTCGACCAGGTCTTCGCGGGTGGTGGGCTCGCCGGAGAGGGCGGCGCTGATCCGGTCGATCCAGCTGCGGCGTTTGTCCGCGCCTTCGGGCGCGAGGCTACTGTCGTCTTCGGGCATCGGGGGGGTGGCAGGCTCCGTTGGGTGGAGCGTCGCGGGAAGTCTAGCGCAGGCGGCTAGTAGGGGTCGTCGATGCCCAGGCCGGCCAGGATCTCGCGCTCCAGGCCCTCCATGCATTCGGCTTCCCGTTCGTCCTCGTGGTTCCAGCCCAGCAGGTGCAGCACGCCGTGGACCGTGAGGTGGGCGTAGTGCGCGGCCAGCGGCTTGCGCTGCTCGCGGGCTTCGCGCGCGACGACCGGCGCGCACAGCACGATGTCGCCCAGCAGGGGCATCCGCACCCCTTCGGGCAAGCCTTCGGGCAACGCCGCGGGGAAGCTCAACACGTTGGTTGCCTGGTCCTTGCCGCGGTAGTGCCGGTTGAGCGACCGGCCCTCGCGTGCATCGACCAGTCGCACCGCCAGGTCCGCCTCGCGGATGCGTCCGTCCAGCGCGGCCGCGACCCACTTCCGGAAACTGTTCGCAGCCGGCAACCCGGTGCGCGGCAGGGCGTAGCTGACGGCGACATCCAGCCGGCTGGGTCCGCGGGTCATGGCGCCAGCTCGGCGTCGGTGCGTGCTTCGTACGCATCGACGATCCGCGCCACCAGCGGATGGCGCACGACGTCACGCGCGCCGAAGAACGTGAAGCTGATGCCCTCGACGCCGCGCAGCACGTCCAGCGCGTCCTTCAGGCCGGACTTCTGGTGCTTGGGCAGGTCGACCTGGGTCATGTCGCCGGTCACGACCGCGGTCGACCCGAACCCGATGCGGGTCAGGAACATCTTCATCTGCTCGATCGTGGTGTTCTGCGCCTCGTCCAGGATCACGAACGCATCGTTGAGCGTGCGCCCGCGCATGTACGCGAGCGGCGCGACCTCGATGACGCTCTTCTCGAGCAGCTTGGCGACCTTCTCCACGCCGAGCATCTCGTACAGCGCGTCGTACAACGGCCGGAGGTAGGGGTCTACCTTCTGGCTCAGGTCGCCGGGGAGGAAGCCGAGCTTCTCGCCGGCTTCGACGGCGGGTCGCACCAGCACCAGCCGCTGCACCCGCGACTCGTTGAGCGCCTCGACCGCCATCGCCACCGCCAGGAACGTCTTGCCGGTGCCCGCCGGGCCGATGCCGAAGTTGATGTCGTTGGTGGCGATCGCGTGGAGGTATTTCGCCTGGTTGGGGCCACGGCCGCGGACCGTGCCGCGCTTGACCCGGACGGCGACCTCCTGGGGAACGATGTCGTCGCCACCGTCGCCCGCCACGGTTTCGGACAGGCGCAGGTGGATCGCCGCCTGGTCCAGCACCTGTTCGTCGGTCTCCTGCCACAGCGCGCGCAGGAAGCGCTCCGCGCGTTGCACGGCCCCGGGCGGGCCGCTGAGGCGGAACACGTTGCCGCGGTTGGCGATCTCCACGCCCAGGCGCAGCTCCATCTGCCGCAGGTGCGCGTCGAACGGACCGGCCAGGTTGGCGAGCCGCTCGGGATCGGCGGGATCGAGCACGAATTCGGAGCGTTCCTCGGCGGCCATGCAAGGGTTCCGGAAGAGGCGACAGTCGAGCGTGCCAGCTTGCGCCGGGCACCGGGTTTTCGCAAAGTGCGGCGGGTATTCCCGGGGAGCCTTACCGATGCGCGGCATTCGATTCGTGATGGTGGCGGTACTGGTGGCGTGCATGGCCCCGGCGATGGCCGAGGTGACGGTGCTGACCGCGGCGACGATCCGCACGATGGATCCGGCGCAGCCGGTCGCCGGCGCCATGGCATTCGACGGCGGCGGCGCCATCCTCGCGGTCGGCGCGCCCGATGCGTTGTTGCGCAGGTGGCCTGGCGCCAGGCGCGTGGACCTGGGCGAGGGCACGGTGATCCCCGGCCTGATCGATGCGCACGGCCACGTCGCGGGCCTGGGCCTGTCGCGCATGCGCGTGGAACTCGAAGGCACCCGCGACAAGGCGGACGTGCTTGCGCGGCTGCGCGAGTTCGAAGCCACCCTCGCACCGGGCGAGTGGCTGCTGGGCCGCGGGTGGGACCAGAACGACTGGCCGGAACAGGCCTTCCCGGTCGCTGCCGACCTGGACGCCGCCTTCCCGGAGCGGCCGGTCTGGCTGGAGCGGATCGACGGCCACGCGGGCTGGGCCAACTCGGCTGCGCTGCGCGCGACCGGCAAGGATCTCGACGGCCAGGGCGAGCGGGGCGACTGGCAGCCCGATGGTGGCCGCATCGTCCGTGACGCGCAGGGCCGCGCCACCGGGGTGCTGGTGGACGCGGCGATGGCGCTGGTCGATACGGTGCTGCCGCCAATGGACGTCGCGGCGGCCGAACGCGCGCTTGCCCTCGGGATGGAGGAAGCGGTGCGCCACGGCCTGACGGGCGTCCACGACGCCGGTGTGTCCCTGTTGCAGTTGCGGGCCTATCGCAACCTTGCCGACCGCGGCGAGATGCCGCTGCGCATCCACGCGATGGCCGACGGCGACAGCGAGGCACTGGCTTGGCTGTGCCGCGACGGGGCTTATCGCCACCCGGGCGGACGCCTGCAGATGCGCGCGGTGAAGCTGTATGTCGACGGTGCGCTGGGCAGCCGCGGCGCGGCATTGCTGGAGGACTACAGCGACGATCCAGGCAACCGCGGGTTGTTGGTGGTGTCGCCCGGACAACTGGCAGGCGCGGTGGCGAAGGCGCGCGATTGCGGGATCCAGGTCGCCACCCACGCGATCGGCGACCGCGGCAACCGTCTGGTCCTCGATGCGTACGAAGGCGCCCTGGCGGGGCATCCCGGCTTGCGCTGGCGGATCGAGCACGCGCAGGTGCTCGCGCCCGCGGACCTGCCGAGGCTGGCGGCGCTGGACGTGATCGCGTCGATGCAGCCGACGCATGCAACGAGCGACATGCCCTGGGCAGGGGACCGCCTGGGACCCGCGCGCATCCATGGCGCCTACGCCTGGCGCAGCCTGCGCGACAGCGGCGCCCGCCTGGCCCTGGGGTCGGATTTCCCGGTCGAATCCGTCGATCCCCGCCTGGGCCTGTTCGCCGCCGCGACCCGCGCCACCACGGCGGGCGAGCCCGTTGGCGGTTGGCTGCCCGGGCAGTTGCTCACCCCCTTCGAGGCGTTGCGCGGGTTCACCCGCGATGCCGCCTGGGCCGGCTTCGCGGAAGGGGAAGTCGGCACCCTGGCCGCCGGTCTCCGGGCGGATTTCGTGGTCCTGGCCGAGGATCCGCTGGCCGTGCCCGCCTCCCGGCTCGACGACCTGGCCGTGTTGTCGACATGGGTGGACGGGGAGCCGGTCTACCGTCGTCCCTGAGGCGTTCGAGCGCCGCGCGCCGGGCGCACGGCCCAGGCCGACGAGTGGTACTTGCGGATTAATTCATCGATGAATTAAATAAGCCGGTGGAGTGCCCCGAGCCACCGCCGAAGCCGCGCAAGGTCCTGGGCACCCGCCGAGGCCGCCCGCCGGGTCGCCCGCTCGCCGCCAACGAGGACCTCCGCGCGCGACTGCTGGATTCCGCGGTCACATGCTTTTCGCGCCAGGGCATCGCCGCGACGCCGCTGCGTGCCATCGCGCGGGACGCCGGGGTCAATGCGGCGCTGCTGCATTACTACTTCGGGGACCGGGCCCAGCTGCAGCAGGCCGTGATCTCCGAGCGGGTCCTGCCTGCGTTCCTGGAACTGCGGGAGCCGCTGATGCGCGCCGGCGACGACGTCGCCGACCTGGTGGCCGCCTTCGTGGCCGGGATCGGACGGATCGTGGCGGCCCATCCCTGGCTGCCCGCGCTGTGGGTCCGCGAAGTGCTGTGCGAGGGTGGCGCGCTCCGCGACGTGTTGTTCGACGAAGTGTCGCCGGCGTTGCCCCGCATGCTGGTCGCGCGGTTCGAGCAGGCGCAGGCGCGCGGTGCACTGGATCCAGGCATCGACCCGCGGCTGCTGATGGTGTCGCTGGTAGGACTGACGCTGTTCCCCGTGGCAGGCGCGCCCATCTGGCGGCGCATGCTGGATGCCGGCGACATCGACTACGCGCAGTTGCAGCGGCATACGCTGGCACTGCTGGACCGCGGACTGGGGGGTGGATGATGCGTGGTTGCGCATGGTGGCTGCTGGTGGCCAGCCTGGCCGGTTGCGCGGAGTCGCCGCCGCAGGCCCTCGGGACGCTGGAGTACGAGCGGATCGCGATCCCCGCACCCGCCTCGGAGCGCATCGCGTCGATCGCCGTGCGCGAGGGCGAGCACGTGGAGGCCGGTACCGTGCTGCTGACCTTCGAGGAGGCACGCACCGCCGCGCGGACCCGTGCGGTCGATGCCCAGGCCGAGCGCCAGGCAAGCGTGCTGGAAGAGCTCCAGGCCGGCCCGCGTGGCGAGCAGGTGGAACGCGCGCGAGCCCAGGTGGTCGCGGCGCGGGCGCGGTCGCGCGAAGCCGCCGCGCACCTGGCGCGCCTCGAGCCGCTGGGGGCACGACAACTGGTGGCGGCCGACGAAGTGGACCGTGCCCGCGCGGCCGCCGTGGATGCGGCCGCGGGCGTCCGCGCAGCAGCGGCGGCCCTCGCGGAACTCGAACGTGGCACGCGGCCCGAACAGATTGCCCAGGGCGAGGCCGCGTTGCGCGCGGCGCGCGCGGAATCCGCCGCGCAACAGGCCACGCTCGACGACCTGGCGGTGCGCGCGCCACGCGCGGGCCGCATCGACAGCCTGCCGCTGGAAGCCGGCGCGCGACCGGCCACCGGCACCCCGGTCGCCGTCCTGCTGGTGGGCGATGCGCCCCACGCACGCGTCTATGTCCCGCAGCCGGTCCGCATGCGCGTCGCGGTCGGTGATCCGGCGCGCGTCGTGCTGGTCGGCGCCGGCGGGGACGAGCGCGTGTTCGAAGGCCGCGTGCGCATGATCCGCGCCGAACCGAGCTTCACGCCGTACTACGCCCTGGTCGGCGACGACGCCGCGCGCCTGGTGTACCTCGCCGAGATCACCCTGGTGGGCGACGCGGCGCGGGGCCTGCCCGCCGGCTTGCCCGTACGCGCGGAATTCGGCGGCGCGACGCCCGGCGAGCGCGCGTCGGAATGAACGACGCGCCGCAGGCTCCGGCGATCCGCGCCAGCGGGCTGACCCGGCGCTTCGGCGACCTCGTCGCGGTCGACCATGTCGACCTCACCGTGCCCCGCGCCCGGGTGTACGGCTTCCTCGGCCCGAACGGCTCGGGCAAGACCACCACGATCCGCATGCTCTGCGGCCTGCTCGCACCGACCGCCGGGGAGATCGAGGTGCTGGGGTTGCACATCCCCCGCGAGGCCGAGGCGCTGCGCCGGCGCATCGGCTACATGACGCAGCGGTTTTCACTGTTCGGCGACCTGACGGTGCGCGAGAACCTGGAATTCCTCGGCACGGTGCAGGGGCTGTCGCGCCAGGCGATGCCGCGCCGCGTCGATGCACTGCTGGAGCGCTTCGAGTTCGGCGACCGGCAGCGGCAACTGGCGGGCACGCTCAGCGGTGGCCAGAAGCAACGCCTTGCACTGGCGGGCGCCATCGTCCACGAACCGGAGCTGCTGTTCCTGGACGAGCCGACCAGCGCGGTGGATCCCGAGTCGCGCCGGGACTTCTGGGAAACCCTCTTCGAACTCGCCGACGCCGGCACCACGCTCCTGGTGTCCAGCCACTACATGGACGAGGCGGAACGCTGCCACCGGCTGGCGATCCTGGACGAGGGGCGCCTGGTGGCGGACGGCAGTCCGTCGGAACTGACCGCGGCGCTCCAAGGCCGTACGCTCGAAGTGCGCGCGGGACGGCCCAGGGATGCACGGCGCGCGATCGTCGGCTTGCCCGGCGTGCTGGGCGTCGCGCAGGTCGGCAACAGCCTGCGCGTGCTGGCGGCCCGGCGCGAGGACCTGTCTGCCGACATTCGCGCTGCCCTCGGCGCGGCCGGCGTCGAAGGCGAGGTCGAGGCGACGGCACCGAACCTGGAGGACGTCTTCGTCGATGCCACGCGGCAGCGGGGCGAAGGCGGGGCGCGCGCGGCATGAACTGGCGCCGGCTGTGGGCGATCGTGCTCAAGGAAATGCGGCAGATGCGCCGCGACCGGGTGACCCTGGCGATGATCATCGGGATCCCGGTGCTGCAGCTGGCGTTGTTCGGCTACGCGATCAACCTCAACCTGCGAGGCCTGGACGCCGCGATCGCCGACCAGGCCGGGACCGCGGCGTCGCGCGTGGTGGTGATGGACCTGCTGGCCACCGGCGTGGTCGAGCCGGTCGAGGTGGCCGACACGCCCGCGCAATTGATGGACCTGCTCCGGCGCGGCGAGATCAGCGTCGGCATCGTGGTGCCGCCGGACTTCGAGCAGCGCCGTGCCGAAGGGCGCGAGGCCGTGCAGGTGCTGGTCGATGGCAGCGACACCGTCGTGCAGGCCGCGGCGATGCAGCTTGCGCAGACCCCCATCGACGGTCGCATGGCGCAGCCGCCGGGGGTGGGCCCCATCAGCGTGGTGAGCTTCTACAACCCGGAACGGCGGTCGGCGGTGAACATCGTGCCCGGGTTGATCGGGGTGATCCTGACCATGACGATGGTGCTGTTCACCGGGGTGGCGATCGTCCGGGAGCGCGAGCGGGGCAACATGGAACTGCTGATCGCCACGCCGCTCAGCCGGCTCGAGCTGATGGTCGGCAAGGTGCTTCCCTACGTGGCGATCGGGCTGGTGCAGACCACCGTGATCCTGGGCCTGGGCTTGTTGCTGTTCGATGTCCCCGTGCGCGGCAGCGTCCTGGATGTCTACATCGCGTCCCTGTTGCTGATCGTCGCCAACCTCACGCTGGGCCTGCTGATCTCGACCCGCGCGCAGTCGCAGTTCCAGGCGATGCAGATGACCTTCTTCGTGTTCCTGCCGTCCATCCTGCTGTCGGGCTTCATGTTCCCGTTCGCCGGCATGCCGAAGGTCGTGCAGTGGCTGGCCGAGTTGCTGCCGCTGACCCATTTCCTGCGGCTGATCCGCGGCGTGATGCTCCGCGACGCGTCGCTGATGGCGCTGTGGCCGGACGTGCTGGCGCTGGCCGCCTTCACCGTCCTGATGATGGCCGCGGCGGTCCTGCGGTTCCGCAAGCAGCTGGACTGACGGCCGCCCTCAGCGGCGGACGCCCGTCCGCCTGCGGTGCTTGCCGTACGACAACAACGCGCTGAACAGGAAGACCAGCATCAGGACCGGCCAGATCCAGTTGGGCACCATCCGCCAGCCGGGATGCTCGAGCGCGAACAGGTTGAAATGCACGCCGGCCGCCGCGAACGCGAGCGCCATGTCCCAGCCCGCCGCATGCAGGTGGCGGTTGGGATGCGAAGTGCCTGCACCGATCTTCATGACCTTCCCCTGAGTCAGCCGGCAATGCGTCCGCGTAGCGAATTGCTCATGGCCTGGGTGATGACGACGTCCGCGAACTGCCCCACCAGTCCGGGCGGCGCCGAGAAATTGACCGACCGCATGTTTTCCGTCTTGCCCGTCAGTTCCCCCGGATCCTTCCGCGACGGGCCCTCCACCAGCACGCGCTGCACCGTCCCGACCATCGCCCCGGAGATCCGGCGCGCGTTGTCGTTGATGCGCGCCTGCAGGCGGGCCAGGCGCGCATGCTTCTCCTCGCTGGAGGTCGTGTCCTCCAGGTCCGCCGCGGGCGTGCCGGGTCGGCGCGAATAGATGAAGGAGAAGGACTGGTCGAAACCGACCTCGTCGATCAGCTTCATCGTCCGGTCGAAGTCGGCTTCGGTCTCGCCGGGAAAGCCGACGATGAAGTCGGAGCTGATCGAGATGCCCGGGCGCACGGCGCGCAGCTTGCGGATCTTCTGCTTGAACTCGAGCGCGGTGTACCCGCGCTTCATCGCCGCCAGGATGCGGTCGGACCCCGACTGCACCGGCAGGTGCAGGTAGTCGGCGAGCTCGGGCACGTCGCGGTAGGCCTCCACCAGCGAATCGGAGAATTCCAGCGGGTGGGAGGTCGTGAACCGGATCCGGTCGATGCCGTCGATGCGGGCGATCGTGCGGATCAGCAGGCCGAGGTCGCCGGTTTCGCCGGCGCCCGGCGCGCCGATCGGGCCCCGGTACGCATTGACGTTCTGTCCCAGGAGGTTGACCTCGCGCACCCCCTGCGCGGCGAGCTGGGCGACCTCCACCAGCACGTCCTCGAAGGGCCGGCTCACTTCCTCGCCGCGCGTGTAGGGCACCACGCAGAACGAGCAGTACTTGCTGCACCCCTCCATGATCGAGACGAAGGCGCCCGGCCCGTCGGCGCGAGGCTCGGGCAGGCGGTCGAACTTCTCGATCTCCGGGAAGCTGATGTCGACCTGGGCCCGGCCCGTCTCGCGCCGCGCCCGGACCAGCTCGGGCAGGCGGTGGAGGGTCTGCGGCCCGAAGACCAGGTCCACGTGTGGGGCCCGCTTCACGATCGCCGCCCCCTCCTGGGAGGCGACGCAGCCGCCCACGCCGATGAGGACGGGACGTCCGCCCTGCTTGAGCGCCTTCCAGCGCCCCAGCTGGCTGAAGACCTTTTCCTGCGCTTTTTCGCGGATCGAGCAGGTATTGACGAGGATCACGTCGGCTTCTTCGGCGATCGTGGTCAGCTCGAGCCCGTCCGACGCCGCCAGGACGTCCGCCATCCGGGCCGAGTCGTACGCGTTCATCTGGCACCCGTGGGTCTCGATGAACAGCTTGCCGCCGGCCGTGCGGGGCACGTCCGGGGCAGGCGCCAGGGCGATGGCGGTGGAATCGGGCACTTCACTCATGGGCAAGGGGCGGGCAGGACAAGGTAAATGCAAGGAATCCGTAAAATAGCCTAGTCCGTCGCGATTCCGGAAAGTCGCGGCCCGGGTTCAGTTCCACGACTTGTTTTCACCGCGTGAAACTCCCGACACTGGGCGGCATGAAGCGGCCCCTGCCCCTCCTCGTCCTCCTGACCGCCGGTGCCCTGGGGCTCGGTACGTCCCTCGACGTCTCCGCCGGCACGGTGTACCGCTGCGATGGCGCGGACGGCAGCCGCAGCTATGCGAGCAGCCCGGTCAAGGGGGCGCGCTGCAAGTCGATCGCCGGTTACAGCGATGCGCCGTCCAGGCCCGTCGCGGCGCCGGTGGTGGCCAGGCCCGTCGCCGCAGCGGCCGGGCCGGTCGCCGAGCAGGCGCCGGCGGCCAAGCCGCCCAGGCCCACCGGGACGCCCCGCGTCGTCCAGGGCGAGGTGTATTCGTACATCAAGGACGGCGTGCGCCACTACACCAGCAAGCGTCCCCGCGGCGGCGAAGGCGCGTCCGCGATGCGCACCATCAGTTACAGCTTCGTCGAGGACTGCTTCGCCTGCACGGCCAGCCCGTCGGTGGACTTCGGCAACATCCGCCTCAACACCGCGGCCTACCAGTCGGAAGTCGCGGCGGCGGCGAGGGAATACGGCGTCGACGAGGCGGTGGTCCGGGCGATCATCCACGCCGAGTCCGCGTTCGACCCGAAGGCGCGTTCGCACGTGGGCGCCCAGGGCCTGATGCAGCTCATGCCGGCCACCGCCGAGCGCTTCGGGGTGCGCAACGCCTACGACGCCTCGCAGAACATCCGCGGCGGCGTGAAGTACCTGGCCTGGCTGCTCAAGCGCTTCGACGGCAACCTCACGCTCGCCGCTGCCGGCTACAACGCGGGCGAGGGTGCGGTCGACAAGTACGACGGCGTCCCGCCGTACAAGGAAACCCAGCGCTACGTGCAGCGGGTGGGCGTCCTGGCCGAACGCTACCGCGGGGCCCTCGCCGCGCGCTGAGCCCCGCGCCGGCACGCGATGCGTTCCTTGTCGGCCGATTCACGGTTCCGCTACACTTCCCGCCTTTGTGGCCGGCGGCTTGCCAGGCCTGTTTCTTGCGGAGTGCCGGATGGCCATTGACGGGGTAAATCCTCCCCTCCACAGCGGGACGCCTGCAGCGCACGGCGAGCCCGTGGATACCGGTCGCCGCCGGTTCCTGACTGCCACCACTGCCGTGGTCGGTGCCGTCGGTGCCGGCTTCGTCGCCGTGCCCTTCATCAAGTCGTGGAACCCGAGCGAGCGCGCCAAGCTCGCCGGCGCGCCGATCAGCGCCGACATCAGCGCGCTTGGCGAAGGCCAGCGCCTGATCGTCGAGTGGCGCGGCCAGCCGATCTGGATCGTGCGCCGCTCGCCGGCCATCCTGCAGGCACTGCCGACCCTCAACGACCAGTTGCGCGACCCGCTGTCGGAGAACCCGGACCAGCAGCCCGAATACGCCAACAACCTCACCCGTTCGATCCGGCCGGAAGTCTCCGTGCTGGTCGGGCTGTGCACCCACCTGGGCTGCTCGCCCGAGATGGTCGCCCAGATCGGCCCGCAGCCGTTCGATCCCGACTGGAAGGGTGGTTATTTCTGCCCTTGCCACAAGTCGAAGTTCGACATGGCCGGCCGCGTCTTCCAGGGCGTCCCCGCACCCACCAACCTGGTCGTGCCGCCGCACCACTACGCCGGCGACACCACCATCGTCATCGGCGTCGACCCCGCCGACGCGCAGGGGGCCGCGTAAGCCATGGCCAACTTCATCGAACGCATCTCGGCCGGCATGACCAACTGGGTCAATGCCCGCGCCCCCGGCCTGTCCCCCGTCTACAAGAAGCACATGACGGAGTACTACGCGCCGAAGAACTTCAACGTCTGGTACTACTTCGGCTCGCTGGCGATCCTGGTGCTGGTCAACCAGATCGTCACGGGCATCTTCCTGACGATGCACTTCAAGCCGAGCGCCGCGGAAGCCTTCGCGTCGGTCGAGTACATCATGCGGGACGTGGAGTGGGGCTGGCTGATCCGGTACATGCACAGCACCGGCGCCTCGCTGTTCTTCATCGTCGTCTACATCCACATGTTCCGCGGCCTGATGTACGGCTCGTACCAGAAGCCGCGCGAGCTGGTGTGGATCCTCGGCATGCTGATCTACCTGGTGCTGATGGCCGAGGCCTTCATGGGCTACGTGCTGCCGTGGGGCCAGATGTCGTTCTGGGGCGCGAAGGTCATCATCTCGCTGTTCGGCGCGATCCCGGTGGTGGGCACGGGCCTGACCGAATGGATCATGGGCGACTACCTGCCGGGCGACGCGACGCTGGGCAGGTTCTTCGCGCTGCACGTGATCGCGCTGCCGCTGGTGCTGCTGCTGCTGGTGGTGCTGCACCTGGGGGCGTTGCACGAGGTGGGGTCCAACAACCCGGACGGCGTCGAGACCAAGTACGGCCCCAAGGGCAACCGCTGGTCCCCGGTCGCGCCGGCGGACGGCATCCCGTTCCACCCGTACTACACGGTCAAGGACCTGTTCGGGGCCGGGTTCTTCCTGGTCATCGCGGCCTTCATCATCTTCTTCGCGCCGGCATTCGGCGGCTGGTTCCTGGAGCACGACAACTTCACCGAGGCCAACCGCCTGGTGACGCCGGAGCACATCAAGCCGGTCTGGTACTACACGCCGTACTACGCGATGTTGCGGGTCATCCCGCACAAGCTTTCCGGTGTGCTGGTGATGTTCGGCGCGATCGCGATCCTGTTCGCGGTGCCGTGGCTGGACAAGGCCAAGGTCAAGTCCTACCGCTACCGCGGGCTGCTGTCCAAGCTGATGCTCGCGCTGCTGGCGGTGTGCTTCATCTGGCTCGGCAAGATCGGCGCCGGCCCCGGCACGGACCCGGTCGAGACGATCGTCGGCCGCGTCCTGACCTTCCTGTACTTCGCCTTCTTCATCACCATGCCGCTGTGGACGAAGCTCGACAAGACCAAGCCGGTGCCGGATCGGGTGACCACCCATGACTAAGCGATTCGCGGTCTTCGCGGCCGGCATGCTCCTGTCGCTCCAGGCACTCGCCGCGGGCGGCGGCAACCTGCAGCAGGCGGGCAACGACCTGGGCGACCAGGCGTCGCTGCAGCGCGGCGCCGCCTTGTACATGAACTACTGCTCGGGCTGCCATTCGCTCAAGTACGTGCGCTATTCGCGCATTGCCAGCGACCTCGGGCTGACCGAGGACCAGGTGCAGGCCGCGCTGAACTTCACCGGCGCCAAGGTGGGCGAGCAGGTGCAGGTCGCCATGTCCCCGGAGGATGCGCAGGCGTGGTTCGGCCAGGTGCCGCCGGACCTGAGCCTGGCCTCGCGCGTGCGCGGCAGCGACTGGATCTACACCTACCTCAAGTCCTTCTACCTGGACGACGAGCGCCCGCTGGGCTGGAACAACACCTTGTTCCCGAACGCCTCGATGCCCAATCCGCTGTGGATGATGCAGGGGCTGCAGCGCGCCGAGCACGGTCCGCTGGACGAAGCGACCGGCGAGCGACCCGTCGAGCGGCTGGTCATCGACCAGCCCGGCAACGTCGATCCGGCGGCCTACGACCAGTCGGTCCGCGACATCACGAATTTCCTCGAGTACGTCGGCGAACCGGCCGCACTCAAGCGCCACGATCTGGGCGTGTGGGTCATCCTGTTCCTGGCGTTCTTCACGTTCCTCGCCTGGCTGCTCAAGAAAGAGTACTGGCGCGACGTGCACTAGCTCGAGGGGCCGCGGCGACCGCGCGCAGGGTGCGCGCGGCGCCTGTCGACCGGCGGTATCCGGTCGGGGGAGCGATCCATGATGGCCACGAGTCCGCGCATGCGTAACGCACTGACCCTGTTTTCCGCCGAAGACTGCGTGCTGTGCCACCGGGTTCGCCTGGTGCTCGCCGCAAAGGGCGTGACCTACGACCTGATCCCGGTCGACCCGCAGAACCCGCCCGAGGACCTGATCGACCTCAACCCGTACCACTCGGTGCCGACCCTGGTCGAGCGCGAGCTGGTGCTGTACGCGGCGTCGGTGGTCACCGAATACCTGGACGAGCGGTATCCGCATCCGCCCCTCATGCCGGTCGATCCCCTGTCGCGTGCACGCCTGCGCCTGGCAATGCTGCGGCTCGAGCACGATTGGGTCCCGCAGGTGCAGGCCATCCAGCTCGGCAACAAGGCGCAGGCCGATGCCGGTCGCAAGCGCCTCAAGGAACTGCTCACCGCCTCGGTGCCGCTGTTCAAGGCCAGCAAGTTCTTCCTCAACCCGGAAATGAGCCTGGCCGACTGCGCCATGGCGCCGATCATCTGGCGGCTCGACGCCCTGGAGATCCCGTTGCCGAAGGACGGGGGCAAGGCGATCGAGGATTACGGCAACAGGATCTTCCGGAACCCGGGATTCCTGCGAAGCCTGACCGACGCGGAGAAGAAGCTGCGCGAGATCCCGGCCTGAGCCACCGATGACGGACGCGCCCCCACAGCGCATGACCAGCCATCGCCCGTACCTGCTGCGGGCGCTGAACCAGTGGATCGCGGACAACGGCATGACACCGCACCTGCTGGTCGATGCGACGGTCCCCGGCGTGCAGGTGCCGCCCCAGGCGGTGCACGAGGGCAAGGTGGTCCTCAACATCGCCGACCGTGCCGTCACCCGCCTGTCCATCGACAACGACTGGGTCGGTTTCACCGCGCGGTTCGGCGGCGTGAGCCAGCCGGTGCTCGTGCCCATGGGCGCGGTGCTGGCGATCTACGCCCGGGAAACGGGGCAGGGGATGGCGCTGCCCGACGACCCGCAGGCCGCCTCCCCCGGCGAGGGCCCCGAGCCGCCGACCACGCCGGACGACGGCGCCCCGCGTCGCAGCCATCTCCGGGTCGTGAAATAGGCCCGGTCCGGCGTCAGGCCTGCGCGACGGGGCCGCTGAAGCCCACCATCCTGGTGCCATGCAGCACGATGCGCCCGACATGGCGGTCGGTGCCGTCGTGCGAATACTCGAAGCGGAAGCTGCGTTCCAGTCCCAGCCAGCCGTCCACGCCACGCCGCAGCCGCATGCCGATCCCGTGGACCGTCTGGTCGAGCAGTTGCACCCCGGCGGACCGGCAGGCTTCGCGCCCGAGGGCCTCCGCGCGCTCGGCCGCGGCCCGCCCGGCGCTCCAGAATGCGAACGCCGCCGCAGAAAAAGCCATCAGGATCAGTAGAGTCAGCATGGCCACAATGTGGGTGGCGATCGCCCGCGACGCAAGGACACCCCCGCGATGAAACTGGTCTTCCCCGGAGGCGAACACCCCCAGGTGCTGCTCGGCCCGGGCGTCAACCGGGTCGGTTCCGACCCGGCGGCGAACATCGTGCTCGATGCGCCCGGCGTGCAGCCCAGCCACTGCGAGCTGCATGTCACTGCGCACGGCGTGATGCTCCAGGTGCCTCCCGGCACCAGCGTGGGCGTCAATGGCCATCGTGTCGACGGGCTGATCGCGTTGCGTCCGGGCGACAGCGTGGAATTCGACCAGGTCACCGCGCGGCTCGCATCGATCGATGCGATCGCACCGCGGCCGCACGAGGCGGCGAGCGCCAGGCAGGTGCCGGCGCCGGCCAACGACGATCCCGGCGCGACCGCGGTGCATCCCGTGTTGCCGCGCTTCGTGTTGCGGGGCGTCTCGGACCTCGCGTTCGGCCGCAGCTATCCGCTGGTGGGCCCGGTGGTGGTCGGCCGCGCACCCGACAGCGGCCTGTGCCTGGATGCCTCCGGACTGTCGCGGCACCATGCGCGCCTGGTGCCAGGCGAGGACGGCGTGCTGGTCGAGGACCTCGGATCCACCAACGGCAGCTTCGTCAACGGCCAGCGCGTGCAGCGCGCCGTGGCGCAACCTGGCGACGAGATCGGGTTCGACCGCATGCGTTTCCGGCTGGTGGCGCCGGGCAGGCCCGGCGTGTCGACGACGACGCCGGCAGCGACGCCCGACGCGGGTGCGCCGTCCCCCTGGTGGTGGGTGGCGATCGCGGCGGCCGCGATCTCGACGGTGTGGGCGCTGGCGCTGCTGCGGTAACGCTTTCGCGGCTCACGCCGCTCCTACACCGGTGGCGGACCCAGCTTCATCGACAGGTCGATCGCGTGGACGTGCTTGGTGAGTGCGCCGATCGAGATGTAATCGACGCCATCCTCGGCGATCGCGCGCAGGCCCTCGAGCCCCACGCTGCCGGACACCTCCAGCGGGATGCCGCCGTTCCACGGTGCACCGCGCGCGATGCGCACGGCCTCGCGTCGCGACGCCGGGTCGAAGTCGTCGACCAGGATGCGGTCGCAACCGGCGGCCAGTGCTTCCTCGAGTTGCGCCAGTGTCTCCACCTCGACGATCAGGGGCAGGCCCGGTTGCGCGGCGCGCGCCGCCGCCACTGCGCCCGCGATGGTTCCCGCCGCACGGACGTGGTTCTCCTTGAGCATCACCGCGTCGTGCAGGCCCATGCGGTGGTTCATGCCGCCGCCGGTACGCACCGCGTACTTCTGCGCGTGCCGCAGGCCGGGCAAGGTCTTGCGCGTGTCGAGGATGCGCGTGCCGGTGCCCGCCACCCTGGCGACATGCTCGGCGGTCGTGGTCGCCGTCCCCGACAGGGTCTGCATGAAGTTCAGCGCGGTGCGCTCGGCGGACACCAGCGCGCGCGTGCGCCCGCGCAGCGTCGCCAGCACGGTGCCCGCGCCGACCCGGTCGCCCTCGGCAACGCGCCAGTCGATCGCCACGCCGGGGTCCAGCGCGCGAAGGCAGGCGTCGAACCAGGGGCGGCCGCAGGCGACGGCGGGTTCCTTGCACAGCAGGTAGGCCTCGTCGATGGTGTCCGGAAGCAGTGCGGCGGTGACGTCGCCGGTGCCGATGTCCTCGGCGAGCGCGCGCGCCACGTCTTCGGCAATGACCGCCGCGGCCACGGTTGCCGGAGCGCCCGGCGGGCGGAGGGCCGGGGGCGTCATCCCTTCGGGAAGTCCGGGACCTGCCCCGTGGGGATGCCTTCCTCGACCAGCAGCACCGGGATGCCGTCGTCGACCCGGTAGGCGAGCTTGCGGTCGCGGGTGACCAGGGCCTCGCGCAGCGGCTCGGCCTGCGCCGACCCGTCGATCCGGTGCACCCCGCCGGCGAGGATCGCGGCATTGAGGGCATCGAGCCCACGGCTCTCCAGCATCGACAGGGGCTGCCGCGTGGCTGGGCAGGCGAGGATGTCGAGCAGTTTCCGGTCCATGCGGTTCCGTGCGCGCGGCTCAAAAACGAGCGCTCCGCCGGTAGAATACCGTTTTGACGCGGGAAGGCAGGACACATGGCCGCCACCGGGGACAAGCCAGCCGTCGACACGCCAGTCGTGGGGATCGTGATGGGGTCGCGCTCCGACTGGGAGACGATGCAACACGCCGCCGGGAGACTCGAGGCGCTGGGCATCCCGCACGAGGTGCGCGTCGTTTCCGCGCACCGGACGCCCGACGTCCTGTTCGACTACGCCGCGACGGCCCGCGACCGCGGGCTGCGCGCGATCATCGCCGGCGCCGGCGGCGCGGCGCACCTGCCGGGCATGCTCGCCGCGAAGACCCCGGTGCCCGTGCTCGGCGTGCCGGTGCAGAGCAGGTCGCTCAACGGCATGGATTCGCTGCTGTCCATCGTGCAGATGCCTGCTGGCGTCCCGGTCGCGACGTTCGCCATCGGCAACGCCGGCGCCAGCAATGCCGCGTTGTTCGCCGCAGCCATGCTCGCGGCGGGCGACGACGCCATCCGCGACGCGCTGGATGCCTTCCGCGCGCGTCAGACCGAAGACGTCGCCGCCAACGCCGACCCGCGGACCTGAGCGCGGCGCCGTGACCACCGTGGGGATCCTCGGCGGGGGCCAGCTGGCGCGCATGCTCGCGCTGTCCGGCGCGCCGCTGGGCCTGCGCTTCCTGGTGATGGACACGGTGGCCGACGCCTGCGCGGGGCAGTTCGCGCCGATGGTGGTCGGCGACTGGCGCGACGAATCGGCCCTCGCGCGTTTCGCCGCGCAGGTCGACGTCGCCACCTTCGACTTCGAGAACGTGCCCGCCGAATCGGCGCGCTGGCTCGCCGAGCGCATCCCGGTGTTCCCCAGTCCGCAGGCGCTGGCCGTGGCGCAGGACCGGTTGGCGGAAAAGGCGCTGTTCACCCGGCTGGGCATCCCGGTGCCGCCCTACGCGGCGGTCGACACGCGCGAGGGGCTCGCCGATGCGATCGCGCGGATCGGCGCACCCTGCATCCTCAAGACGCGGCGCCTCGGCTACGACGGCAAGGGGCAGCATCGGATCCGCGGCGGCAGCAAGGCCGACATCGATGCGGCGTGGGACGCGCTCGGGGCGCAGGCCCCGAAAGTCGGCCTGATCCTGGAAGCGTTCGTGCCATTCGATCGCGAGTTGAGCGTGGTGGCCGTCCGGGGCCGCGACGGCGAGTTCCGCGCCTGGCCGTTGACGGAAAACTGGCACGTGGATGGCGTGTTGTCGGCGAGCCTCGCGCCGGCGACCGTCGATCCGGCGCTCGCGGCCACCGCGATGACGCATGCGCAGCGCCTCGCCGATGCGCTTGGTTACGTCGGCGTGCTCGCGCTGGAACTGTTCTGCCGCGACGGCCGGTTGCTTGCCAACGAGCTGGCCCCGCGGGTGCACAACTCGGGCCACTGGACCATCGAGGGCAGCGAGACCAGCCAGTTCCAGAACCACCTGCGCGCCGTGCTCGGATTGCCGCTCGGCCACACGCGGATGGTCGGGCACGCCTGCATGCTCAACTGGATCGGCGCGATGCCGGACCCGGCGCCCGTGCTGTCGGAACCGGGTGGCCATTGGCACGATTACGGCAAGGCACCCCGTGCCGGCCGGAAGGTCGGCCACGCAACGCTGCGGGCCGACACGGCCGCGGCGCTGGCCGCGGCGTTGCAGAACGTCGGGAGCCTGCTCGACCGCGGCGGCCAGGCCGCGCCGGTCGTTGCCCGCCTGCGCGGCTGATGCCGCCCCAGCGGCGCGTCACTTCATGTTCGAGGCGACGAAGTCCCAGTTGACCAGGTTCCAGAAGGATTCGACGTACTTCGGCCGCGCGTTGCGGTAATCGACGTAGTACGCGTGTTCCCACACGTCGCAGGTCAGCAGCGGCGTGTCATCGCCGGTCAGCGGGTTGTTCGCGTTGGACGTGCTGGCGATCGCCAGCGCGCCATCGGGGCGCTGCACCAGCCAGGCCCAGCCCGAACCGAAGGTCTTGACCGCGGTGTCGCTGAACTGTTCCTTGAACCTGGCGAAGTCGCCGAACGCCTTGGCGATCGCTTCGCCCAGCTTGCCGGACGGCTCGCCGCCGCCGCCGGGCGACATGCAGTTCCAGTAGAAGGTGTGGTTCCAGACCTGGGCCGCGTTGTTGAAGATGCCGCCCTGCGACTTGCGGATGATCGCGACCAGGTCCATGTCGGCGAACTCGGTGCCCTCGATCAGCTTGTTGAGGTTGTCCACGTAGGCCTTGTGGTGCTTGCCGTGGTGGAAGTCGAGGGTTTCGGCCGAGACGTGCGGCTCCAGGGCGGAGCGGTCGTAGGGCAGGGGAGGCAGTTCGAACGCCATGGCAATGTCCTTCTGGCTGGGCGGGATTACAATGGGCGATTGTATCCCCACGCCCCGTCGCGCCTCCGTGCAGGTGGCGCAACGCAATGTCGCAGGAGTCGTTCCATGGCGGTTTTGCAGCGCATCCAGGCCGAGGTCGAAGGCCACCCGATCGTCCTCTTCATGAAGGGCACCCCGCAGTTCCCCATGTGCGGGTTCTCCAGCCGCACCGTGCAGGCCCTCCAGGCCGCCGGCGCGACCGCGATGCATACGGTCAACGTGCTGGAGGAGCCCGAGATCCGCGCCAACCTGCCGCGCTATTCCAACTGGCCGACGTTCCCGCAGCTGTTCGTCAACGGCGAGCTGATCGGGGGTTGCGACATCACCCTGGAGCTGGCCGAGTCCGGCGAGCTCTCCCGGATCATCGCCGAGGCGCAGAAGGCGTGAAGCCGGCGCCTGCCGACCAGGCAGGACATGCGGGCGCCCTCGATGGGCGCGTCGTGCTCGTCACCGGCGCCCACGGCGGCCTCGGCAGCGCCGCCTCCATGGCCTGCGCGCGCGCCGGCGCGACCGTCGTGCTGCTCGGCCGCAAGGTGCCGAAGCTCAACCGCGTGCACGATGCGGTCGCCATCCAGCACGGGCCTGCCCCGGTGCTGTACCCGATGGACCTGGAAGGCGCCTCGCCCGACGACCATCTCGACCTCGCCCGGCGCCTCGAGGACGCGTTCGGCCGCCTGGACGGCCTGCTGCACTGCGCCGCCTGGTTCCCCGGCCTGACGCCGCTCGAGCAGACCGACCCGGCCGCCCTCGCCAGGGCCATCCACGTCAACCTCACCGCACCGCTGTGGCTCACCCAGGCGTGCCTGCCGTTGCTCCGGCGGGCCGACGACGGCGCGGTGGTGTTCGCACTGGACGATCCCGCGCGGGTGGGTGGGGCCTTCTGGGGTGGCTACGGACTCGCGCACCTCGGGCTCGCCGGCGTCGTGCCGATGCTGCAGGCCGAACTCGGCGACGGCACCGTCCGCGTCGCCGGCCTGCGCCCCGGGCCGATGCGCACGCCGCTGCGCGCGAAGGCGTACGTGGAGGAAGACGACGTCCTGGCCCGCGATCCCGCGCAATACGCGGGCGCCTGCGTCGAGCTGCTGTCGGCAGCCGGCGCCCGCCACCGGGGCCAGGTATGGAGCCCGGCCGCTGGCGAGGGCCTCGCGGGATGACCGTCGCCTCGGCCGCGCTGCTGCTGTTCCTGATCCTGGACCCACTGGGCAACATCCCGGTGTTCCTCAGCATCCTGCGGCGCCTGCCCCCGCGCCGGCAGCGGATCGTCATCGCACGCGAGCTGCTGATCGCGCTGGGCGTGCTGATGGTGTTCCTGTGGGGCGGCCAGTACGTGCTGGAAGCGATGCACCTGCGGCAGGAATCGGTCGCGATCGCCGGTGGCATCGTGCTGTTCCTGATCGGACTGCGGATGATCTTCCCGCCGCCGGAAGGCCTGATGGGCGAACTGCCGGAGGGCGAGCCCTTCATCGTCCCGCTGGCGATCCCGATGGTGGCCGGCCCCTCGGGCATGGCCGCCGTGATGCTGATGGGCAGCCAGGAACCGGGCCGGATGGGCGACTGGAGCCTGGCCCTGATGATCGCCTGGGGCGCGACCGCGGCCATCCTCTTCTCCGCGACCTATCTCTATCGCTGGCTGGGGACCCGGGTGCTGATCGCCATCGAACGCCTGATGGGGATGCTGCTGGTCGCGCTGTCGGTGCAGATGCTGCTCGACGGGGTGGGGACCTACCTAGCGGGCACCTGAGCACCATTTTCGCCGGCCCCGCCGCCATCGGCAGATGGCGCTTTCCCTGTCAGGGAACTGCCACATTTCCGGCTTACGCTGTTAAACTGGCGTTAACCCTTCGGGCGGGTATGGCCCGGCGGGTTCCCCCTATTGCTCCACCTGTCGGCTGGCGGACGCGCGTGTCCGGCCGGCGGTGCGCGTCCAGCCAACCACGCGTTCGATTCCTGCAGAGGCCTGTCATGACCCATCGCACTCCCGTCCGGATGTCCCGGCTCACCCTCGGCTTGCTGGCCGCCCTCGCGGCGGCGCCTGCGTTCGCCCAGAGCACGTCCTCCGGCATCACCGGTTCGGTCACCGACACCAGTGGCCAGCCCGTCGCCGGCGCCGAGGTGGTGATCACCCACGTGGAATCGGGCACCGTCAGCCGTTCGACCACCGATGCCAGCGGCCGCTACAACGCGCGCGGCCTGCGCGTCGGCGGCCCGTACAGCATCACGATCACCAAGGCCGGCGCCGGCATCGACTCCGAGGAAGGCGTCTTCCTCGAGTTGAACCAGGTCAGCACCGTCAACGCCCAGCTGGAGTCCGGTGATGCGACGACGCTCGGCGCCGTGGCCGTCGTCGGGTCGCAGCTCATGGATACGTTCAATTCGGACAACAAGGGCGTCGGCACCTCCGTCAGCGGCCGCCAGCTCGAGATCACCCCGCAGGCGAACCGCTCGCTGGACGACATCGCCCGCCTCGACCCGCGCATCCAGGTGATCGACGCCGGCAACGGCTCGATCTCGGTGGCCGGCGTCAACAACCGTTTCAACAACATCACCGTCGACGGCATGTCCCAGGGCGACCCGTTCGGCCTGAACGCCAACGGCATGCCCTACACCGGCACGCCGATCTCGGTCGACACCATCGCCGCGTACGACCTGAAGGTCTCCGACTACGACGTCGCCTCCGACACCGTCGGCGCGACGATCAACGCCGTGACCAAGTCCGGTACCAACGAGTTCCACGGCTCGGTGTACTACGCGGTCCGCGACGCCGACTGGATGGGCAAGATCGACGGCCAGGAATACGGCGGCTTCGACAAGGACGAGACCCAGGGCGTCACCCTCGGCGGCCCCATCCTGAAGGACCGGCTGTTCTTCTTCGGTTCGTACGAAGAGCAGACCATCGAGAACTTCGGCGGCGCGTCGAACTCCGACGGCCTGGCCAACGGCGACGTGACCCAGGCCGACATCGACCAGGCGATCGCCATCGCCACCGACCTGGGGCTGTTCCCGGGCACCTACGGCTCGACCGGCACCAACCTGGAAAACAAGCGCTACCTGGCCAAGATCGACTGGAACATCAGCGACTGGCACCGCGCCAGCCTGACCTACCAGCAGACCGAGGAGTTCCAGCCGCGGCCGTACGACGCGTTCTCCGACACGATCGTGCTGTCCAGCCACTGGTACAACGTCGACAACGTCACCAAGAACACCGCGCTGCAGCTGTTCAGCGACTGGACCGAGAACTTCTCCACCGAAGTCAAGGTGAGCCAGCAGACGTTCGACCAGATCAACGGCAACCCGATCAACCAGCCGGAAGTCGAGGTCGAGGTCGCCAACGGCGGCTCGATCTTCATCGGCGAGGACAACAACCGCCACGAGAACCAGATCAACACCGATCGCCTCAACGCGAGCATCTTCGGCACGTACTACCTGGACGACCACGAGATCAAGGGCGGTTTCGACTACCAGCGCCACGACGTCTTCAACCTGTACGGCCGCGACCTGCACGGCTCGTACGTGTTCGAGAGCCTCGCGGACTTCGCGGCGGGCGAGTACGACGTCTACAACGTGCGCACGCCGTCTGCCGGCTACTCGGTCAACGACACGGCGGCGGCCCTGGTGTACACCCAGTTCAGCCCGTTCCTGCAGGACACCTGGCAAGTGAACGACGCGCTGTCGGTCGTCTACGGCGTCCGGGTCAACATCCCCGGCGTCGAGGACGCACCCATCCGCACGCCCGGCTTCGAGGAAGCCTTCGGCTACCGGAACGACTACAAGCTGGGTTCGGACAACAAGGTCGTCCTGCCGCGGTTCGCGTTCAACTACACCTTCGACACCCCGCGCTACTCGCAGTTGCGCGGCGGCGTCGGCGCGTTCCAGAGCGTGCCGCCGTTCGTGTGGCTGGCCAACCCGTACCAGAACAACGGCGTGACCCTGACCTCGTACCGTTCGTTCGACCCGGACGCAGTGCCGTTCAGTGCCGACCCGTACAACCAGAACATCCCGCCGGGCGGTTCGGGCTTCAACCTGATCGACACCATCGATCCGGACTTCAAGCTCCCGACCGTGTGGAAGGCCAGCATCGCGTACGACGCGGAGCTGCCGTGGATGGGCATGGTGGCCTCGGCCGAGTTCCAGACCATCCGCGCCAAGGACGCGCCCTTCTACCAGGCGATCAACATCGGCGAAGTCCAGGGTTACCTGGCGGACGGTCGCGAGAGCTACTACTGCACGATGGGCTCGATCGCGACCAACCAGAAGAACTGCGATCGCAACCCGGCCTTCAGCAACCAGTCCACCATGCTGGGCAACACCGACAAGGGCCAGTCGAACTCGATCACGCTGTCGCTCAACAAGCCGATGTCCAATGGCTGGTACGGCAACCTCAGCTACACCCAGACCCACGCGAGCGAAGTCGGTTCCGACGGCAGCTCGCAGGCCTGGTCGAGCTACCAGTTCGTCTCCCGCGTCAACCCGAACCAGCATCGCGCGACCCGGGCCAGCCGCGAGATCCGCGACACGGTGAAGCTGGCGCTGGGTTGGGAGCATGCGTTCTTCGGCGACTACAAGACCAGCATCAGCGCGTTCTACGTCGGCCGTGACGGCAACCCGTACACCTGGCTGATCAACGGCGACCCGAACGGCGACAGCGTCTTCCAGGATCCGGCGTACATCCCGCTGGTCAACGACCCGATCGTGAGCTACGGCAGTGCGTCGCAGGCGCTGATCGACCAGTTCCACGCGTTCATCGACAACGACCCGTACCTGAGCGCCAACCGCGGCTCGATCGCGGGCCGCAACGAGTCGCGCCAGCCGTGGGTGAACCAGCTCGACCTGGGCATCCAGCAGGAGCTGCCGGGCTTCGCCGCGGGGCACAAGTCGGTCGTCCGCCTGGACGTCTACAACTTCCTCAACCTGCTCAACAACGACTGGGGCCTCACCCAGGACGTGGGCGGCTTCGACTCCCGCTACCTGGCCCGCCTGGGCGGCATCACCCCGGACGGCGAGTACATCTACAACCTCGGCACCGAGGCGAACCCCAACTGGCAGGAGCTGCGGACCTATGAGGGCCAGGTGCCGCGACCGGTGTCGCGCTGGGCATTGATGCTGACCCTGCGTTACCAGTTCTGATCCACCGCACCATGCAGCAAGGGAACGGCCAGGGCGACCTGGCCGTTTCCCGTTCCGGGCTGCGCTAAAGTCGACGCATGGACAAGGACATGGCAATGGAACAGGCGCAAGGCGCGGTCGACCGGGCGATGCCCACGGTCGACACCCACATCTACCCGCGGGGCGGGCTCGACGTGCTTTCCCGGCTGGAGGTCGCGCGCCTGCGCGATGCCTCCGCGGGCGGGCTGCACGACCTGCTGCGTCGCTGCGCGCTGGCGGTGCTGACCAGCGGTTCCGCCAGCGACGATCCGCGGGCGGCACAGGAGCTGTACCCGGACTTCGACATCCAGGTCGAGCAGCACGACCGCGGCCTGCGCCTTGTGCTGCGCAGCGCGCCGGCGATGGCGTTCGTCGACGGCCAGATCATCCGCGGCGTCGCCGAACTGCTGTTCGCGGTGGTGCGCGACCTCGCATACACGGCGATCGAGCTCGGGGACGACGGCGGCAGCGACCTCGCGAGCAGCGCCGGCATCACCGAGGCCGTGTTCGGGCTGCTGCGCAATGCGCGGCTGCTGCGTCCCGGCGATCCCAACCTCGTGGTGTGCTGGGGCGGCCATTCGATCAACCGCGACGAGTACGCCTACACCAAGGAGGTCGGCTACCAGCTGGGCCTGCGCGGGCTCGACATCTGCACCGGCTGCGGCCCGGGCGCCATGAAGGGCCCGATGAAGGGCGCGACCATCGCGCACGCCAAGCAGCGCAGGCGCAACACCCGCTACATCGGCATCACCGAGCCGGGGATCATCGCGGCCGAGTCGCCGAACCCGATCGTCGACCACCTGGTGATCATGCCGGACATCGAGAAGCGCCTCGAGGCGTTCGTGCGCGTCGGCCACGGCTTCGTCGTGTTCCCCGGCGGCGTCGGCACGGCGGAGGAGATCCTGTACCTGCTCGGCATCCTGTTGCGCGAGGAGAACCGTGACCTGCCGTTCCCGCTGGTGTTCACCGGCCCGACCGCCTCGGCGCCGTACTTCGAGCAGATCGACCGCTTCATCCGCCTGACGCTCGGCGACGATGCGGCCAGCCGCTACCGGATCGTGATCGACGACCCCGTCGCCGTCTCCCGCTGCATGGCGGAAGGCATCGCGAAGGTGCGCGAGCACCGCATCGCGGTGCGCGACTCGTTCTTCTTCAACTGGGCCCTGCACGTGCCCCTGGCGTACCAGCAACGCTTCGTGCCGATGCACGCCGCGATGGCGGCCCTGCAGTTGCGGCATGGCCGCGCCCCCCACGACCTCGCCGCGGACCTTCGCTGCGCGTTCTCCGGCATCGTCGCCGGCAACGTCAAGGAAGAGGGCATGCGCCAGGTGGAGCTGCACGGTCCGTACGACATCCACGGCGACCCGGACATGATGGAGTCGCTCGACGCCCTGTTGCGTGCGTTCGTCGAACAGCGCCGGATGAAGATCGCGGGGCAGTACAAGCCCTGCTACCGGATCGCCGCCTGACGCCTACCAGCAACGGGCGGCGGAGGTGCTGGTCGTCTTGTCGACCATGCCCGCCGGCGCGTTGTTGTTGTTGTTGTCGATGCGCAGCAGGTAGTTGCCGCAGCGGTCACCGGCTTGCGGACCCGCCGACTTGGGCGTGGCGGTGATCAGCACGTCGGTGCCGTCGGCCGCCGATACCGAGAAGTCGTAGTTCTCCTGCGCGGCGTTGAACGCAGCGGCGGTGGTGCCGACGACCTCGTCGAGCGTGCCGTAGGTGGCGTGGTTCGCGCGCCAGCGTTCCTGCCTGAGCTGCAGGTCGGTGAGCGTGGCGATCGCCTGGGAGCGGCGACTCTTCGCGACCTGCTCGCCGAACATCGGCAAGGCGATCGCGGCGATGATCCCGACGATGGCGATCGTGACGATCAGTTCGATGAGCGTGAATCCGGCGTGGCGCTTCATGGCGGCCCCTCCCCGTGTGGGCGGAATCCTACCATCGGCCAATGCCCGCGCCGGCACCGTGACGCAGCGCACAGTCGAGGCTGGCGCCGGTCGGTCATCGGCCACCGTTCGTCGCGGCCCGGTTGCGATCGCGCCCGTCCCTTGGTGAGATGCGGCGTCGAACCCAACGGCCCAACGATGCGAATGCGCGCTCGCGGCTTCACCCTCATCGAACTGCTGGTCGGCATCGCGGTGCTCGCGATCCTGCTGGCGATCGCGGTGCCGTCGTTCACCGCGTTCCGCCAGCGCACCGCGCTGGCCGGGGCGGCCGAGCAGCTGGTGTCCGCCTGGACCAACGCGCGCTTCGAGGCGCTGCGCCGCGACCAGCTGCTGAAGGTGAACCTGGTCACGAACAGCGGCCAGTTCTGCATCGGCGCAGTGGAGACCGGCGACCCGTCCGACGCCACTGCGTGCGACTGCTTCGAAGGCGACTCGACGGCGGCCGACTATTGCGACGTGTCCGTCTACCCGGGCGACCAGGCCGAATGGCAGGGCGTGACCGCGGGCGGCACGCTGACGCTGGGCGGCGGCACCGGCGTCGCCGTGATCGATCCCAAGCGCGGCGGGCTGACCCAGACCGCCGACGCCGGCGGCATCTCGCTCCTGGCCCCGGACGGCTCCGCGGACTACCGGCTCAACGTCTACTTCGACCGGAGGGGTCGCGCCGTCGTGTGCCAGCCTTCCGACGCCCCCGACAAGATCCCCGCCTACAACGACCGCCAATGCGTCCTCTGACCGCCATGCGCCGCAACGCGGGTTTCAGCCTCGTCGAGCTGATGGTGGGGCTCGTCGCCGGCATGGTCGTCGTGGGCGCCGTACTCGCGTTCACCGTGTCCAGCATCCGCGCCAACGCCGACTTCGTGGGCAGCGCCCGGCTGACGCAGGAACTGCGGAGCGCCAGCCAGTACGTCAACAGCGAGCTCCGGCGTGCGGGGTATGACGAAGACGCCATGGCCTTCCTTGCAAGCGCATCCACCGAGACCTCCGAATTCGCGCCGATCCTGGTCGACACGACCGCCGGCGCGAACTGCGTCATCTATGCCTACGATCGCCTCCCGGGCACGGCCGGCGAGATCGACCTCGACAACAACGAAGTGCGCGGGGTCCGCCGCGCCACGGTGACCCTGGACGGGGTGTCCGTCGGCGTGATCGAGATGTCCGAGAGCGCCGCCGGGCTGCAACCCACGTGCGCGGGCGCCGGGCCGGACTATTCGAAATACCCGGTGATGTGCAATGCGGCCACCGGGTGGTGCCCGCTGAGCGACCCCCGGGTCGTGGACATCGACACCTTCACGGTCGACGTCGATGGTGTCGACACGAATGGCGACGGCGTTCCGGACGACAGCCATGGGCGGCAGGACATCGGGTCGACCGGCAGCGGCTACATGCCGATGCAGATCCGCGAGGCGCGGATCACGATCGGTGGCCACCTGCTCAGCGACGACGACGTCGCCCGCACCATCGTCTCCAACGTCAAGATCCGCGCCAATTGCCTGCGCGCGCTCATCTCCGACTGCAACGCGGCACCCACGCCATGACCCCAGGACCGAACCGGATGCCCACCTACGCCACCGCCCGGCGCCTCCAGCGCGGCGTGACGACGCTTGCCATCGTGCTGATCCTGCTGGTCGTGATCACCGCCATGGTGCTGTTCTCGTCCACCGTCGGGTTCTTCGAGCAGCGCACGGCGACCAACCTCAACCGGGCCAGGATCGCGCAGCAGGCCGCGGACTACGCGATCAGCCTCGCAGGCGAGTACATGAAGGCCAACCGCGACCTGCTCATCTCCGACGATCCCGCGGCCAACGGCTGGCTGGCGGCCGGAACGGCGCGGTGGGCGAAGTGCGCGGACGTGGCGACGCCGCCGGCCGACCATCCCTGCCTGTCCGAGCGCGATGCCACGCGCCGCGCGCAGCTCTACTTCTGGACGAGCGACGGCACCACCACCGGTTCGCGCGCGGTCCCCTACACCGGCATCATCCCGGCCGCCGCGCAGGTCGAGGCGGGCACCGGCGGCAGCGCGGCATTCGCCACGACGACCGAGGTCAACGCGCTGCTGTGCCGCCTGGACACCAGCGATCCGGCGAACGTGCACTGCGACCTTGACCCGACGTCCGGCAACCGCATCGCCCTGACGCTGGTGGCACGGTCGGCGCTCGCCGCCGAGTCCGCCGGCGCGGAGATCAAGGAGGCCTGGGCGACGTACAACAGCTTCATCCCCAGCGCGGCCGTCCCGCTGGTCGCCAGCGGCATGGTCAAGGGCCTGGGCAACGCGCAGATCGTGGCGGCGCCCAATGCGGGTGGCTACGGCCTGCCCGGGTCGATCTGGACGCCGGAGGATGCCGACGTCGATGGCAGCAGCGGCGGCATCGGCAGCGTGTCGACCTGCCACATCGGGGACTACCTGAAGGGCACGCCGGAAACCGAGCTCAAGACGACCTGCGCGACGACCGACGACTGCAGTTGCGATGGCGGCAGCAGCTCGGAATTCCTCTCGGGCCACATCGGCACGATCAAGCGGGAATCGGAGGACATCCTGGACGCCGACCTGGGGCACGGGGTGTTGCCCGACATCCAGTTCTTCCCGGCGATCGGCATGGACAAGGCCGCCGATCCCACCGACGACTCGCTGTTCGAGTACACCTTCGGGGTCGACTACGTCGTGGCGCCGACCCAGGAGGAAATCGCCCTGAACGGTCCGACGGCAGCCTCGGGCACCACGCGGATGACGTGCGGCGATTCGGGCACCCAGAACTGCTTCGACTACGCGATGCGGGAGGAGTTCGACGCGACCATCGAGGCATCCTGCGCCGCGTTGAACACCAGCTCCTCGGGGATCATCTACATCCCGACCGGCTGCACCGACATTCCCAACAACATCGGCACGCCCGACAACCCGGTCATCGCGGTGCTGGACCAGTCCGGCGGCGTCACGCTGGACCTCAACAGCAACGCCATCGTCTACGGCCTGCTGTTCCTGCACAGCGACACGCAGACCGCGCAGGTCACCGGCAACGGCAACATCAAGATCTTCGGCGCCCTCGTGGTGGAGGGTGAGGTGGAGATCAGCGGCGACATCACGGTGGTCTACGACGACACCTCGGTGTCGGGCGACACGAACAAGCTGCCCAAGAGCGCGCGTTTCGGCCGCGTCTCGGGCTCGTGGCTCGATGCAGGCACGGCATTCTGAGGTGATGGTCATGGGTGGCTACGCAAACCAACGGCTCCGCGGCGGCTTCAGCCTCATCGAGGTGCTGGTCTCCGTCGTGGTGATGAGCTTCGGCCTGCTTGCGCTGGCGTCGCTGCAGGGCGCGCTGATGAAGGCGGGCTCCGAGTCGCGTGCGCAGTCGGTGGCGCTGTCTATGGCCAGCGAGAAGCTGGAGTACTTCACCGGCTACCGCGACCGCGAGGAGTTCCAGGCGCTCACCGACGGCAGCGACGCGCCCGTGACCGTGGACGGCATCAGCTACACGCGTTCGTGGACCGTGGAGCGCTACGCGTACCCGGAGGCCGGCGGCACGTTCGCCGCGGTGGCCGACACGGGCGAGACCGCGGCCAACCACGTGAACAACAACGAGTTCAAGCGGCTGGAGGTCCAGGTGCAATGGACGGACGCCAGCGGCGTGGCCCAGTCGGTGGCGCTCGAGGGCGCGCTGGCGGCGCTGTCGCCGCTCGATACCGCCAAGGTCGCGAAGGTCTCGAGCACCGGCGGCGCCCGCGGGCCGGAGATCATCATCGTCAATCCGGCGACCGAGGAAGGCGTGATCCCGATCGCCGTGGGCGACGGTTCCGACACCGCCGCCACCAACCCCAAGCCCGAGGTCGCCGGCAGCAGCACCAGCCAGCGCGTCATCGAGACGCGCTTCGACGTGCTGACCTATGCAGCGCTCAGCGGCGACAACGCGCTGGCGCAATCACGGGTCGAGACCGTCATCGCCGGCTGCACCTGCGACTACGGGAACGCACCGGTGGCCACCACCGCGCGCGGCAAGCGGCCCACCTACTGGGACGGCCTGCGCTACGTGGTCCCGGAGGACACGACGTACGTCCCGCTGGCCGGGATCGCCACCAGCGAAAGCAACCAGAGCGCGTTGTGCACGACGTGCTGCCGGGACCACCACGACCCGGCGGGCGTGGACGGCGCGCGCTTCGACCCGCGCAATGCCTCCCATGCCATGCACCAGTCCTACAACGCGACGACGGGCGTGCTGGGGGCCGCCTCGGCCGCGGGCACGTACACCGAGGCATGCCGGCTGATCCGGGTCGACGGCATCTTCCGCGTGGCCTCCGATGCCTACAACGACTACATGAACCTGCTGGCGACGGACAACGATCCGGACACCGCGATCAGCGACTACGTGCCCACCGACGCGGCGACCGCCAACTACCAGGGGTTCGTGCTCCAGTACCTGGACGACAAGTTCGTCGCAGGCTCCGAGAGCACCTACAACACCGTCCTCGATCCGGAAGGCGAGGACGTCCTGGCGCTGGAGGCCAGCAAGAACCTCAACGTGCCGACGAGCCCGATCCTGATCGACCGTCCGGCCACCAGCAGCGGCGCGTCGACGTTGAAGTGGCTGCACAACCGCGGCCTCTACATCGATTACCTCGAGGACGAGGCCATCCAGGCCGTCAACGAGGCCAAGGCAGAGTGCGAGGGCGCCGGCGCGACCCCGACGGAAGCGGAATTGCGCACCTGCGTGCTCAAGGTGCTCCCGTTCACGACCATCAACCTGACCGAGCTCGCGACCTGGTCACCGCAGGTGGGCACCCAGATCGTCGTGGCCAACAACGACTTCCGCACCACCCTGACGTCGGACGTCCCGGTCCGCGGCAAGGTGGTGCCCGGCAGCAAGCCGTCGCCGAGCACCATTACCCACGCCGTGGCGACGATGGGCCGGTCGAACTCGGGCCTTGCCGTCCTCAAGGGACCCATCGACACGGGCGATGCGACGACCTGGGAGGACGAACAGCCGTTCCAGCCGGCAGGCTCCTGGGACACGACCGAAGGCGGTGCCGGGTCCGGCGGCACGTTCGCGATCACGCTGTCGAACTACGAGTTCACGAACGTCTACCCGACCTTCAGCGTCAGCCCGAGCGCGACCTGCAACCCGGCAGCCAGTGGCTCGACGCGGCCGAACCCGTTCACCTGCACGACCCAGCAGACCGGCAGCGCCCAGCAGGTGACGGTGGCGAACTACAACTACCAGATCAACGGGTCGAGCACGGCGGACCTCTACTGCACGGGCGGCTCCGGCGCGAAGCTCTACCCCGGGTCGTCCTATACGACCAAGACCTGCCGCAACTACGCAGTGTCCGCCGTGTCGCCTTCGGGGACGTGGACGGTGGCCAACGATGGCACCACGCGGGAGACCACGACCATCTCGTTCCCGGCCCCGACCACCAGCGGCTTCGGAATCACCTTCGGCACGCCCGTGGACACCGAACAGACGCCGGTGTGCACCTACAACGGCAACGGCACCAGCCTGAACAAGTTCCACGTCGAGACGCCGGACTGCCCCTGATCCTGGCCCCGGGGCGATGGGCAAAAAGAAACCCGCCGAAAGGCGGGTTTCCCATGTCTGGCGCCCGAAGTTGGACTCGAACCAACGACCCCCTGATTAACAGTCAAGTGCTCTAACCAGCTGAGCTATTCGGGCGGGGGCGTCATTGTGCCGAGGGCGTCATCGCCGCGCAAGGCAGGCGTCGCTGGCCAGCGGTTCAACTGCCGCGGACGCAGGCCTCGGCGGCCGTCCGGCTCGGCCGTCCGTCGCGCAGGCGACCGTTGTTGGCCAGCACCAGCGTCACCGCGCGGTCCCGGCCGCGGCGGTCGCACAGGGTGAAGGTGACGTTGGAGCCTGCATTGCCCCCGTTGGGCTGGAACACCAGGCGCGTCCTGCCCCTGGTGCTCCGCAGGTGGACGCCCCCGTCCAGCGCCGCCTGGTGCCTGAGCAGCGTTTCCCGGGGCGCGCGCTCGCGGTCGCCGTCGATGTCCGCATAGGCCAGCCACCCGTCGCTCCAGTCCGGCGTGCCGCTGCAGGCCAGGCCATCGACGCTGGCGCAGAGCACGACCTCCGAGCCGGTCATGGTCGAGTGACGGATCGCTTCGGTGATGCTATCGAGCAGGGCCGCGCGCACCGACCTGGCGTGGACCACCGCCATGGCGCTCGTCCACGCCGGTACGGCGATGGCGATCAGGATCCCGCAGATCGCCATCGCGATGACGGCCTCGATGAACGTGAACCCCCGCACGGCTTCGGGATGGCGTGGCATGGAAGGTGCTCCTGTCCGGGTGGAACCACACCGTAGGGGGCACCCCGCGCCGCAGACATCACGCCGGTGCGCGTCGCCGCGCGGGAAAATGCCCGCGCTGAAGGTAGGCGATAAACTGGCCGGTCCCCGGTGCGACGCGAACGATGAACGACTTGAACCAGGACGGGAGGATCCCAGGCGGCAGGAACCGCGGCAGCGATGCCTCCGCCGGCTTCCGCCTGGAATCCCCCTACAGCCCCGCGGGCGACCAGCCCCAGGCCATCGCGCGCCTGGCCGCCGGGTTCAAGGCTGGCCTCGCGCACCAGACGCTGCTCGGCGTCACGGGGTCGGGCAAGACCTACACGATCGCCAACGTCATCGCGGACATCCAGAAGCCGACCCTGGTAATGGCGCCGAACAAGACGCTGGCCGCGCAGCTCTACGGCGAGTTCAAGTCGTTCTTCCCGCACAACGCGGTCGAGTACTTCGTCAGCTACTACGACTACTACCAGCCCGAGGCGTACGTGCCGTCGTCGGACACGTTCATCGAGAAGGACAGCTCGATCAACGAGCACATCGAGCAGATGCGGCTGTCGGCGACGAAGGCGCTGCTCGAGCGCCGCGACGCGATCATCGTGTGCACCGTCTCGGCGATCTACGGCCTCGGTGACCCGGGCGAGTACCACAAGATGGTGTTGCACATGGTGCGCGGCGAGCGCATCGACCAGCGCGAGCTGATCCGCCGCCTGACCGAGATGCAGTACACCCGCAACGAGATGGACCTGCGCCGCGGCACCTACCGCGTGCGCGGGGAGACCATCGACGTGCATCCCGCCGAGAGCGAGGCCGAGGCGGTGCGGCTCGAGTTGTTCGACGGCGAGATCGAGTCGATCGCCATCTTCGACCCGCTGACGGGGGAGGTGCTGCGCAAGCTGCCGCGCTACACGATCTACCCGAAGTCGCATTACGTCACCACGCGGCGCACGATCCTCGACGCCGTCAAGACGATCAAGGACGAGCTGAAGGAGCGCCTGGAGGTGCTGTATGGGCAGAACAAGCTGGTCGAGGCCCAGCGCCTGCAGCAGCGCACCACCTTCGACCTGGAGATGATGGCCGAGGTCGGCTACTGCAACGGCATCGAGAACTACAGCCGGCACCTCACGGGCCACATGCCCGGCGAGCCGCCGCCGTGCCTGTTCGACTACCTGCCGCCCGACGCGCTGCTCGTCGTGGACGAATCCCACGTGACCGTCCCGCAGGTGGGCGCGATGTACAAGGGCGACCGCTCGCGCAAGGAGACGCTGGTCGAGTTCGGCTTCCGGTTGCCGTCGGCGCTGGACAACCGGCCATTGAAGTTCGAGGAGTGGGAAGGGCGCTCGCCGCGCGCGATCTTCGTGTCCGCGACGCCAGGTCCGTGGGAACTCGGCAAGTCGGGCGACGAGGTGGTGGAGCTCGTGGTGCGCCCGACGGGCCTGGTCGATCCGCCGGTGGAGGTCCGGCCCGTCGCCACCCAGGTCGACGACCTGATGGGCGAGATCACCGAACGCGTCGCGATGGGCGACCGCGTGCTGGTCACCACCCTGACCAAGCGCATGGCGGAGAACCTGACCGAATACCTGTCCGAGCACGACGTGCGCGTGCGCTACCTGCACTCGGACATCGACACGGTCGAGCGCGTGGAGATCATCCGCGACCTGCGCCTGGGCAAGTTCGACGTGCTGGTCGGCATCAACCTGCTGCGCGAGGGACTGGACATGCCGGAGGTGTCGCTGGTCGCGATCCTGGACGCCGACAAGGAGGGCTTCCTGCGGTCGGCGGGCTCGCTGATCCAGACGATCGGCCGCGCCGCGCGCAACCTGCGCGGCAAGGCGATCCTGTATGCGGACCGCATGACGAAGTCGATGGAAAAGGCGATCGCCGAGACCGACCGCCGCCGGGAGAAGCAGGTCGAGTACAACCTCGAGCACGGCATCACCCCGCAGTCCGTGGCGCGGGCGATCATGGACGTCATGGAAGGGGCCCGCGAACCGGGCACCGTGAAGGTCGGCAAGGGCCGCGGCCGCAAGGTGGCCGACGAAGCGGAGTCCTACGCTGCCCTGCCGCCCGCCAAGCTGGCCGCGAAGCTGGTGGCGCTGGAGGAGCAGATGTACCGCCACGCCCGCGACCTTGAGTTCGAGGAAGCCGCGCGGGTGCGCGACCAGATCCACAGGTTGAAGGAAGCGAGCCTGGGCGCCTGAGCCCTTGACCTTCCGCTAACCGCCTGGCGCCCACGCTGCCTGTCCACCAAGCGGAGGCACCGAAATGGGCTTTTTCGACTTCATGAAGGATGCGGGCGACAAGATCCTCGGGCGCGACGGCGACGAGCCGGACAACGTCACCAAGCCGCTGAGCACGCACCTGCGCGAGAACGGGATCGACCCGTCCGGCATCGACTTCGCGTTCCGGGGCGGCACCGTGACCCTTTCGGGCACCGTCAAGAGCCAGGACGACCGTGAGAAGGCGGTGCTGGTGGCGGGCAACGTCCAGGGCGTCGAGCGCGTCGAGGACCGGCTGCGCGTGGCCCGCAAGGACGCCGATTTCAGCCGCGTCAGCGGCGGGGCCGACACCGCGGCCGGCCGGCCGGGCGCGAGCCAGACCGTGGGCCATGCGTCGGCGGGCAGCGGCAATGGCGACTGGACGTCGAAGACCTACACGGTGAAGCCGGGCGATACGCTTTCGGGCATCGCCAAGGACCAGTACGGGGACGCCGGCAAGTACCAGCGGATCTTCGAGGCGAACCAGCCGATGCTGAAGGATCCGGACCGGATCTATCCGGGCCAGGTCCTGCGGATCCCGCAAGCCTGACCCGGTTGTTGTCCGGGCCCGGCGGCGTCCGGTAGACTGCGCGGCTCCCGCGGGCACGCCCGCGGCGAGGGCGGTTAGCTCAGCGGTAGAGCACTACCTTGACATGGTAGGGGTCACAGGTTCGATCCCTGTACCGCCCACCAATTCGGCGGAATCGACGGCGTGGCCCCCTGGGCCGCGCCGTTTTTCGTGATAGCGTATCCGCCCCGGAACCGTCAGGTGGCCAGCGCCAACGCGTCGGCCGAGCGTGCGACATGGACACTACCAACGCCCACTGCTGACCCCTCCGCGAGGCTTCCCAAGGGCGCCCTCGTGGCGCCCTTTTTCGTGATCCGAACCCACTGCCCATGATCGCCATCACGCTCCCCGACGGCTCACGCCGCGAGTTCGACCACCCCGTTACCGTCGCCGACGTTGCCGCCTCCATCGGCCCGGGCCTGGCCAAGGCCACCGTGGCCGGCAAGGTCGACGGTCGCCTGGTGGATGCCTGCGACGTCATCGACCACGACGCCACCTTGCAGATCATCACGCCGAAGGACGCCGAGGGCGTGGAGATCATCCGCCACTCCGCTGCGCACCTGGTGGGCCACGCGGTCAAGCAGTTGTATCCGGACGCGAAAATGGTGATCGGCCCGGTGATCGACGAGGGCTTCTACTACGACATCTGGTCCCGGCGCCCCTTCACGCCGGAGGACCTGGCGGCGATCGAGCAACGCATGTCCGAACTGATCGCGCAGGACTACGACGTGGTCAAGAAGATGACCCCCCGCGCGCAGGTCGTCGAGACGTTCAGGGCGCGTGGCGAGGACTACAAGCTGCGCCTGATCGAGGACATGGGCGACGACGTCACCCAGATGGGCCTGTACCACCACCAGGAATACGTGGACATGTGCCGCGGCCCGCACGTGCCGAACACGCGCTTCCTCAAGGCGTTCAAGCTCACGCGCATCTCGGGTGCGTACTGGCGCGGCGATTCGAAGAACGAGCAGCTGCAGCGCATCTACGGGACGGCCTGGGCGGACGGCAAGCAGCTCAACGCCTACATCCAGCGCATCGAGGAAGCCGAGAAGCGCGACCACCGCCGCATCGCGAAGCAGCAGGACCTGTTCCACCTGCAGGAAGAAGCGCCGGGCCTGGTGTTCTGGCACCCGAAGGGCTGGGCGATCTGGCAGGTCGTCGAGCAGCACATGCGCAAGGTCTACCGCGACAGCGGGTACCAGGAAGTGCGCTGCCCGCAGATCCTGGACGTGGAACTGTGGAAGAAGTCCGGCCACTGGGACAACTACAAGGAGAACATGTTCTTCACCGAGTCGGAGAAGCGCACCTATGCGCTGAAGCCGATGAACTGCCCGGGCCATGTCCAGGTGTTCAACTCGGGGCTGCACAGCTATCGCGACCTGCCGATCCGCTACGGCGAGTTCGGCGCGTGCCATCGCAACGAGCCCTCCGGCGCGCTGCACGGCATCCTGCGCGTGCGCGGCTTCACCCAGGACGACGGCCACGTGTTCTGCACCGAGGACCAGGTGGAGGCCGAGGTCACGGACTTCCACCGGCAGGCGATGCAGGTCTACGCGGACTTCGGCTTCACCGACGTCCAGCTCAAGCTGGCGCTGCGGCCGGACCCGCGGCTGGGCGACGACGCGACCTGGGACAAGGCCGAGGACGCCCTGCGCGCGGCCTTGCGCAAGGCCGGCGTGGAGTGGGAGGAACTGCCGGGCGAGGGCGCGTTCTACGGCCCGAAGATCGAGTACCACCTCAAGGACGCCATTGGCCGGACCTGGCAGCTGGGGACCATGCAGGTCGACTTCATGATGCCGGGCCGGCTGGGCGCCGAGTACGTGGACGAGCACAGCCAGCGCCGGCACCCGGTGATGCTCCACCGGGCGATCGTGGGGTCGATGGAGCGGTTCATCGGCATCCTGGTCGAGCACCACGCCGGTCAGTTCCCGCCGTGGCTGGCCCCGGTCCAGGCGGTGGTCATGAACATCACCGATGCCCAGGCGGACTGGGCCGCCGAAGTCAGAAAAACCCTTGCGAATCAAGGATTCAGGGTGGAATCCGATTTGCGGAACGAGAAGATCGGCTATAAGATCCGCGAGCACACGCTGCAGCGCGTGCCGTTCCTGCTGGTGGTCGGAGACCGCGAGAAGGAGCAGCGCGCCGTTGCGGTGCGTACGCGCACCGGTGAAGATTTGAAGGCCATGCCGGTCGAGGCCTTCGCCGAGTTGCTGCGCAAGCAGTCCCATCCCGGCGCCTGAGCGCCGGCAAAGAACACCCGCTGGAGAGTCGCCAATCAATACCGATAAGCAGAACCGTCGCAACCAGGACATCCGCGTGCCGCGCGTACGCGTGATCGGCAGCGACGGCGAAATGGTGGGCGTGATGGAGCGCGACGACGCGCTTCGCATGGCCGCCGAAGAAGGGCTGGACCTCGTCGAGATCCAGCCCAATGCGGATCCGCCGGTCTGCCGCGTCATGGACTTCGGCAAGTTCAAGTTCGAGGCCCAGAAGAAGGCCGCGGCGGCCCGCAAGAAGACCAAGCAGGTCGAGATCAAGGAAGTGAAGTTCCGTCCCGTCACCGACGAGGGCGACTACCAGATCAAGCTCCGCAAGATGCGCGGCTTCCTGGAGGAAGGCGACAAGATCAAGGTCAACATCCGCTTCCGGGGCCGCGAGATGAGCCACCAGGAGCTGGGCCGCCAGATGGCCGCCCGGATCGAGGCGGACCTGGGCGAGGACATCGTCATCGAGTCCCGTCCGCGGCTCGAGGGCCGGCAGATGGTCATGATGATCGCCCCGAAGAAGAAGTGACCCGCCCCGAGGCTGGCGCCCGGGCCCCGACTCCGCCATAATGGCCGGCCCCGTGCGCCGGCCTCCGGCACGCTGGGACCAGGACCCGCCGCCGACCTCCGGTCGGTGGCCCAAAAAACCGGCCAGGCAGGACGGAAAGCGTGGCGCAAGGCCACCGCCCAGGCCCGTACTAGAGACCGAAAGGACATCCCAATGCCCAAGATCAAGACCCACCGGGGCGCGGCGAAGCGATTCCGCAAGACCGCCTCGGGCAAGTACAAGTGCGGCCACGCGAACCGTAGCCACATCCTCACCAAGAAGGCGACCAAGCGGAAGCGCAACCTGCGGCAGACGAACCACGTCCGCCCCGAGGATGCCGGCCGCCTCGATCGCATGCTTCCCTATCTCTGAGGAGGGCTGAACCATGGCACGAGTCAAGCGTGGCGTGACGGCCCGGCGTCGTCACAAGAAGGTCCTCAAGCAGGCCAAGGGTTACTACAACGCGCGTCGCAAGGTCTTCCGCGTCGCCAAGCAGGCGGTCACGAAGGCGCTGCAGTACGCGTACATCGGCCGCAAGCAGAAGAAGCGCAACTTCCGTTCGCTGTGGATCGCCCGCATCAACGCGGCATCCCGCGCGAATGGCATCAGCTACAGCCGCTTCATGAACGGCCTGCTCAAGGCCGGCATCACCCTGGACCGCAAGGTGCTGGCGGACATCGCCGTGCACGATGCACAGGGCTTTACCGCCCTGGCCGAAAAGGCCAAGGGCGCCCTCGCAGCGTAGGCAAGACAGTGTGGGAGCCGCCACGGCGGCGAGCTGTTCGCGAAGAGCTCGCTGCCATGGCAGCTCCAACAAGGTTCGACGCAAGGGGAAGGGCGCAAGTCCTTCCCCTTGTTTGTTTTCGGGGAGAGGTGGATGGCCGGGATCGAGGAACTGGGGCGGCAGGCGCTGGACGACATCGCCGCGGCGGAATCGCCGGAGGCACTCGAGGCGCTGCGCGTCGCGCTGCTGGGCAAGCAGGGCAGCGTCACCGCGCAACTGAAGTCGCTGGGGGCGCTGCCCCCGGAGCAGCGGAAGGCCACGGGCGAATCGATCAACCGCGTGCGCGATGCCCTGGGCGAGGCCCTGGCCGAACGCCGCCAGGCGCTGGAGTCGGCGGCGCTGGATGCGCGCCTGGGCACCGAGACGATCGACGTCACCCTGCCCGGACGCAACCCCGGCCGCGGCGGACTGCACCCGGTCAGCCGCACCCTGGAACGCATCACCGACATCTTCGGCCGGCTCGGCTACGAACTCGCCGACGGCCCGGAGATCGAGGACGACTGGCACAACTTCGAGGCGCTCAACTTCCCGCCGCACCATCCGGCGCGGGCGATGCACGACACGTTCTACTTTGGCGACGGCCGGCTGCTGCGCACGCACACGTCCGGCGTGCAGGTGCGCTACATGCAGGCCCTGGTGGCCGCCGGCGGCACGCCGCCGCTGCGCATGATCGCCGCGGGCAAGGTGTACCGCAGCGACAGCGACCAGACCCACACGCCGATGTTCCACCAGGTCGAGGGCCTGCTGGTCGACGCGCATGCGAGCTTCGCCGACCTGAAGGGCACGCTGGCGGAATTCGTGCGCGCGTTCTTCGAGCGCGACTTCGAGATGCGTTTCCGGCCGAGCTACTTCCCGTTCACCGAGCCCTCGGCCGAGGTCGACATCGCGTGGCAGCAGCCGGATGGCTCGACGCGCTGGCTTGAGGTCCTTGGCTGCGGCATGGTCCACCCGGCCGTGCTGCGCAACGTCGGCATCGATCCGGAGACGTACACGGGGTTCGCGTTCGGCCTGGGCGTGGAGCGCTTCGCCATGCTGCGCCATGGCGTCGACGACCTGCGCAGCTTCTTCGACAACGACGTGCGCTTTTTGCGCCAGTTCGCCTGAGGCCGCGCAAGGATGAAATTCTCCGAGAACTGGTTGCGCCAGCATGTCCGCACCGACGCCACCCGCGAAGCGCTTGCCGCGACGCTGACCGCGATCGGCCTCGAGGTCGAGGACGTCACGCCGCTCGGCGACGCGCTGGAGGGCATCGTGGTGGCGCGCATCGTGCGCTGCTCGCCGCATCCGGAGGCCGATCGCCTGCAGGTCTGCGAGGTCGACGCCGGCGGCGCGCCGTTGCAGATCGTGTGTGGCGCGCCCAATGCACGCGCGGGCCTGGTCGCGCCGCTGGCCATGGTCGGCGCCCGGGTGGGCGACCTGGTGATCAAGGCCGCGAAGCTGCGCGGCGTCGAGTCCAACGGCATGTTGTGCTCGGCGAAGGAACTTGGCCTGGACAACGATGCGTCCGGGCTGCTCGAGCTGCAGGCCGATGCAGTGCCCGGCACGCCGCTGGCGGAAGCACTCGGCCTGCCGGACGCGAGCTTCGAGCTCAAGCTCACGCCCAACCGCGCGGACTGCTTCAGCATCCGCGGCATCGCGCACGACGTGGCGGCCGCGTGCGGCACGCAGGTCGTGCCGCTGGACGTGACGCCGATGCCGGCGCTCGGCGACGCCACGTTGCCGGTTGAACTGCACGCCGGCGCGGATGCGCCGCGCTACGTCGGCCGGGTCGTCGAAGGCGTGGATGCCACGCGCCCGACGCCCGCCTGGATGGCCGAGCGCCTGCGCCGCAGCGGCATCCGCCCGGTCAGCCTCGCGGTGGACATCACCCAGTACGTGATGCTCGAGCTGGGCCAGCCCATGCATGCCTTCGACCGCGACCTGTTGCACGGTCCGGTCGGCGTGCGCCGGGCGCGCGGTGGCGAATCGCTCCGGCTGCTCGATGGTCGCGACGTCGCGCTGGACGACGGGTTCCTCGTCGTCACCGACGCAGACCGCACGGTGGCGCTCGCCGGGGTGATGGGTGGATACGACACGCGCGTCACCGAGGCGACCCGCAACGTGTTCCTGGAAGCCGCGCACTTCGCCCCGGCCGCGATCATCGGCCGAGCCCGGCGGCTCGGCCTGCACACCGACGCGGGCCACCGGTTCGAGCGCGGCGTGGATCCCGAGTTGCCCCGGCAGGCGATCGAAGTGGCCACGCGGTTGCTGGTCGAGCTGGCCGGTGGTGCGCCAGGCCCCGTGGTGGAGGCCGTGCTGGACGCGCACCTGCCCAAGCCCGCGACAATCGTGTTGCGTCGCGAGCGACTCGCCCGCGTGCTCGGCCTGCGGATCGACGACGCGACCGTCGAGCGCATCCTCCGCGCGCTCGGACTCGGCGTCGAAGCCATGGCCGACGGCTGGCAGGTGCTGGCGCCCGCGCGGCGCTTCGACCTCGCACTCGAGGAAGACCTGGTCGAGGAGGTCGCACGCATCCACGGCTACGACGCGATCCCGACGACCCTTCCCGGCGGCGCGACGCGCCTGGTCGCCCCGAGCGAGACGCGCGTCGCCGAAGCGGACGTGCGCCGCCAGCTGGCTGCGCGCGACTACCTGGAAGCCATCGACTACGCCTTCGTCGACGCCGCGCTGCTCGACCAGTGGGAGGCGGGCGAGGGCGCCGTGCCGCTGGCGAACCCGCTCAGCGCCGAGCTCGGCGTCATGCGCACGCAGCTGCTGCCGGGGCTCGTCGCGTCGCTCGCGCGCAACGTGGCGCGCCAGCAGTCGCGGGTGCGCCTGTTCGAACTCGGCAAGGTGTTCCATGCGGCCGCGAAGGGCGACGCGCCTCGCGAAACCCTGCGCGTCGCCGCGGCTGCGTGCGGCGATGAGGCGGCGGAACAGTGGGGCCTGCCGGCGCGCACCATCGACTTCCACGACCTCAAGGGCGACCTGGAAAGCCTGGCCGCGCTGTCGGGTGCTTCGCTGCAGTTCTCCCGATCCGGGGCCCCGTGGGGCCATCCGGGCCGGTCGGCCGAGGTCTCGCGCGACGGCCAGTGCCTCGGCTGGATCGGCGAACTCCATCCGCGCCTGCTGCGCGCGCTGGACCTGGACCTGCCCGTCGTCGCCTTCGAGCTGGACCTGGCGCCGCTGCTGGCACGCCCCGTGCCCCGGGCAGAGGCCCTGTCCCGCTTCCCCTCCGTGCGCCGCGACCTCGCCGTCGTGGTGCCCGGGGCGCAGGCGTGGGCCGCCGTGGCGGCGACGGTCCGCAAGGCCGCCGGGCCCGTCCTGCGCGAACTGCGCCTGTTCGACCTCTACGCGGGCAAGGGGGTCGAAAGCGGTTTCAAGAGCCTCGCCATGGCCTTGATTTTGCAGGAAGAATCACGCACCCTGACCGACCGCGACGTGGAATCGGTGGTGGCAGCCGTCATGGCGGCCCTGCAGCAGGACCACGGTGCGGTCATCCGGGGATAGGCTCCGGACCAGGGGAGCGGAATGGCGTTGACCAAGGCGGAAATGGCCGAGCGGCTCTACGAGGACGTCGGCCTCAACAAGCGGGAAGCCAAGGAGTTCGTCGACGCGTTCTTCGACGCCCTGCGCCAGGCCCTGGAGCAGGGCCGGCAGGTGAAACTGTCGGGGTTCGGCAACTTCGACCTGCGCCGCAAGAACCAGCGCCCCGGCCGCAACCCCAAGACCGGCGAGGAGATCCCGATCTCCGCGCGCACCGTGGTCACCTTCCGCCCGGGCCAGAAGCTGAAGGAGCGGGTCGAGGCGCACGGGGGCAGCCATGCTTGATCCCGGCAGCAACCGCGAGCTCCCGCCGATCCCGGCCAAGCGGTACTTCACCATCGGCGAGGTCAGCGAGCTCTGCGACGTGAAGCCGCACGTGCTGCGCTACTGGGAAACCGAGTTCCCGTCCCTCAAGCCGGTCAAGCGCCGCGGCAACCGCCGCTACTACCAGCGGCACGACGTGCTGATGGTCCGCCAGATCCGCGGCCTCCTTTACGAACAGGGCTACACGATCGGCGGCGCGCGCCTGCGCCTGGAAGGCGACGGCGCCAGGCAGGAATCGGCGATGAGCAGCCAGATCGTCCGCCAGGTGCGGATGGAACTGGAAGAAGTCCTCCAGCTCCTCAAGCGCTGAACCCGATCCTGTGGGAGCCGCCACGGCGGCGAAAAGCCCGGTCGCCTCGGGCTATAATTCACGCGACTTCGGGGTATAGCGCAGCCTGGTAGCGCACCTGTCTGGGGGACAGGTGGTCGTCGGTTCAAATCCGGCTACCCCGACCAACACGAAAGCCCGGCTCCGGCCGGGCTTTTGCCTGTCCGGTGCCGCGCTAGCGCGCGGCGGCTGCGGGTGGTTCGACGCGCAGCGTCGGCCAGCGGGCCTGCACGGCGGCGCGGATGCCCGCCACGTCCAGCCCCGCTTCCGCCAACAGGTCCTCGCGACTGGCGTGGTGCTGGAAGTGGTCCGGCAACCCGAGGTGGAGGATCGGCAGCGCGACGCCTTCCGCCGCGAGCAGTTCGGCCACGCCCGATCCGGCGCCACCGGCGACCACGTTGTCCTCGATGGTCACGAACCCTTCGTGCGTGCGTGCCAGTTCGAGCAGCAGCGCGCGGTCCAGCGGCTTGACGAAGCGCATGTTGACCACGGTGAGGCCGAGTTCGGTGCCCACCGCTTCGGCGGCCGGCACCACTGCGCCGAACGCGAGCAGGGCCACGCGCGAACCGCGCCGCCGCACGTCCGCCTTGCCGATCGGCAGCGTCGTGAGCGCTTCCTGCAGCGGCACGCCCGGACCCGTGCCGCGCGGGTAGCGCACCGCCGCGGGCCCGGCGTGGCGGAACCCCGTGGTCAGCATCTTCCGGCACTCGTCCTCGTCGGCCGCGGCCATCACCACCATGTTGGGCACGCAACGCAGGTAGCTCAGGTCCAGGCTGCCGGCATGCGTCGCCCCGTCCGGGCCGACCACGCCGCCGCGGTCGATCGCGAACAGCACGTCGAGGTCCTGGATCGCGACGTCGTGCACCAGCTGGTCGTAACCGCGCTGCAGGAACGTCGAATAGATCGCGACCACGGGCTTGGCGCCTTCGCATGCCATGCCCGCCGCGAGCGTGACCGCGTGCTGTTCGGCGATCGCGACGTCGAAGTAGCGCGCCGGGTATTCCTGGCTGAAGCGCACCAGGCCGGAGCCCTCGCGCATCGCGGGCGTGATCGCCAGCAGCTTGTCGTCCGCGGCCGCCATGTCGCACAGCCAGTCGCCGAACACGTCGGTGTAGGTCGGCTTCTTCGCCCCGCCCTTGGCAACCAGGCCCTGCGACGGATCGAACGGACCGACGGCGTGGTAGCCGATCTGGTCGCCCTCGGCGCGCTCGTAGCCCTTGCCCTTGGTGGTGATGACGTGCAGCAGCTGCGGGCCCTTGAGCGTCTTGAGCGTGCGCAGCGTGTTGGCCAGCGCGTCGACGTCGTGGCCGTCGATCGGCCCGGTGTAGTGGAAGCCCATTTCCTCGAACAGCGTGGACGGCACGAACATGCCCTTCCAGTGTTCCTCCCAGCGGCGCACGAACTTCGCCGGCGCCCCGTGCTTGTCGCCGAGCAGCTTCTTGCCGCCTTCGCGGATCGCGTTGAGCGTCCTGCTCCCGGTCATGCGCCCCAGCATCCGGGTCATGCCGCCGACGTTCTCGGAGATGGACATCCGGTTGTCGTTGAGCACTACCAGCAGGTCCGGTTCCGGGTCCATGCCGCCGGCGTGGTTCAGCGCTTCGTACGCCATGCCCGCGGTCATCGCGCCGTCGCCGATCACCGCCACCACGCGCCGGTCGTTGCCTGCGCGCGCGTTGGCGATCGCCATGCCGAGCGCGGCCGAGATCGACGTCGACGAGTGCCCGACGCCGAACGTGTCGTACTCGGATTCATCGCGCTTCGGGAACGGCGCCACGCCGTCCTTCTGCTTGACCGTGTGGATGGTGTCGCGCCGGCCGGTCAGGATCTTGTGCGGATACGACTGGTGCCCGACGTCCCAGACGATGCGGTCGTCGGGCGTGTCGTACAGGTAGTGCAGCGCGACCGTGAGTTCGATGACGCCCAGCCCGGCGCCGAAATGCCCGCCGCTGCGGCCGACCGACTCGATGAGGTACGTGCGCAGCTCGTCGGACACCGCGCGAAGCTCGGAGGCCTCGAGGCGTCGCAGGTCGGCGGGCGTGTCGATGCGGGACAGCCGCGGATAGCGCGTGGGGTCGATCATCAGGACTTCGTTGGTGCGGTTGCGGCCGGCGCTGCCGGCGGACGGGTCAGCGGCCGCGCAGGCGGCCGAACAGGCCGGGCTTCTGCGCGTCGTTCGGGTCGGGCGCCGGTTCGACCCATTGCTCGGCGAACCCGGTGGCCAGGTTGGCGTTGACGAAGTCGGCCACGTCGGCGACCGGCACGCCGCTCGCCTCGGCGATCTCCTGCAGCGTCGCGGGGCCCTTCATCATCGCCGTGGCGATGCGGAAGTGCTTGGGGAACTCGCGTTCGGTCTGCGGCCACTTGGTGAGGTGGAACTTGCCCTGCGGGTCGTAGCCGGGCAGGACCGTGCCGCCACCGGCCTGCAGGCCGCCGTACCAGGCCAGGCGCGACAGCGGTTGCGCGGCGCCGAGCTTGCCGGCCTCGGCAGACCACGCCGAAGGATCGGCCGGCGTGAAGTCCTCGGCGCGCACGTGGCCCTGGAAGTAGTCGGCCAGCGGCTTGAGCACCGCCGGGCCGTGGTACTGGCGCGCGTCGGCGTCGATCAGCAGCACCGGGCCGCCTTCGCGCTGGTAGCGCAGCTTGCCGGACAGCGCCTGCGGCGCCAGCCAGTCGGAGAACACCGGGTCGCGCGCGGGCGCCGGCGGTGCCGGCTGCGGTACCGGTTCCGGATGCGCCTCCATCGGCTGCTCTTCGGGGAGCTGGTCGCTGGCCTGTGGCGCCGGGGTCAGTCCCGAGGGCCGGGCGGCCGGCATGGGCGCGTCCGCCGGGATCGAGACGGCCTCGTCGAGCTGCGCGGCCTTCACGCTGGCGGCCACCGGGTCGGCGGCCTGCGCCGCGATCGCGTCCAGCACCTTGGACAGGTCGGCGGCGGTGAACGGGCGGGGCAGCAGGAAATCGGTCTGGGTGCGCTGGGAGGAGGTCAGGCCGATCACCGTCTTCCCGCTGGCATGCAGCTTCAGCCAGCTCATCGGGCCGTACATGCTGTCCATGTCGACCACGACGTAGTCCGCGTCCCCTTCCGGGACGAGCTGCCAGCGGCCTCCGGACACGCGGTTCGCCTCGGCGAAGGCCGTCTTCAGGTCCGCCTCGGTGGCGGGGTCCATGCCGGTCAGGCCGAAATTCAGGGGCATCGTCCAGGTCCGCGTCCAGAGATCGACGAGTTTAGCTGCTCCGGCAGGCGGGTGCGGCCCTGGGTCAGGCCGCGAGTTGGCGCGCGTTGCGCGGCAGCTGGTTCTTCAGGAACGCCATCTGGTCGGCCAGGATGTTGCGGTTGCTGAGGATCAGGTGCTCGACCCAGCTCGGCCGGTAGGGGATCGCCAGCAGCGGCATGTTCGCCTGCTGGGGCGTGCGGTTGCCCTTGCGCGAATTGCAGTGGAAGCAGGCACTGACCACGTTCTCCCAGGTGTCGCGGCCGCCCTTGGACAACGGCACGACATGGTCGCGCGTCAGCTGCGGGCGGGGACAGTCGCGACCGCAGTACAGGCACAGGTGCTGGTCGCGCGCGAACAGCGCGGGATTGGTCAGCGCGGGCGTCGGATCCAGCGCGTGCGGGCGGGCATGGCCACGCGCCGCGACGATCGGGTGCAGGTCGAGCAGGCTCTGGTGCCCGGTGGCACGGCAGGTGCCGCCGCGGACGGTGAGGCAGGGGTCGCCAAGGGTCCAGGCGACGGCACCGCGGGCGTAGAGGCAGGCGGCGTCCTGCCAGCTCATCCAGTCGAGCACCCTGCCGTGCGCGTCGAGCGCAAGCAGCCGCACCGCGTGGAAATGCTCGGGCGTCCCTCTCTCGGTCTCCATCGAGGCCCGAGCTTATACAAGAACGTTCAGGGTTTGTGTAAAGCGCGTCCCGGTTCCCGGGGCCGGGCGGCCCGTCAGGCCGTTCGCGGCGGCTCCGGGATGGCCGGGCCCGCCGTGTCCTTGCGGCGCGGCCACAACCGCGGCAGGAGCAGCGGCACCCGCAAGGCCGCCGGCGCGCCGATCGGCTGTTACGCGTCGAAATCGTCCGCGGACAGCGCCATCAACGAGGCCGCGCCACGCTCGATCGCTGCAGCATGCGCGGACGCACGCGGCAGGATGCGGTCGAAATAGAAGCGCGCGGTCGTGCGCTTGGCATCGACGAACGCGGCCGGTCGCGACGACGTCGTGGCGGCGACCGCGCTGCGTGCCCACCAGTAGGCGAGCGCCACGTAACCCGAGAAGAACAGGTAGTCATACGCAGCCGCGCCGATCTCCTCGGGGTCGTCGGCCGCACGTTCGCGGAGCGTCGCCGTCAAGTGCCGCCACTGCACCGCGTGCCCCCGCAGCGCCACCACGAAGTCGCCGACGGTCGCATCGTCGCCATGGGCGTCACAGAAGGCCTCCACCATGGCGAGGAACGCGTCCAGTCCGACGCCCTCCTGCTGCAGCACCTTCCGGCCCAGCAGGTCCAGCGCCTGGATCCCCGTGGTGCCTTCGTAGAGCGTCGTGATGCGCGCGTCGCGCGCCAGCTGCTCCATCCCGTGCTCGGCGATGTAACCGTGGCCACCGAAACACTGCAGCGCGTGGTACGTGCATTCGACGCCCCACTCGGTGAGGCAGGCCTTGGCGATCGGCGTCAGGAAGCCGAGCAGTGCACTCGCGCGCGCGCGTTCGGCCGGGTCCTCCTCGCGCGCGATGACGTCGACCAGCGATGCAGCGTGGTACGCGAGCGCACGGCCGCCTTCGACGAGGGCCTTGCAGGTGAGCAGCATCCGCCGCACGTCGGGATGCACGATGATCGGGTCGGCGGGCAGGTCCGGGTACTTCGCCCCGGACAGCGACCGCATCTGCAGCCGCTCGCGCGCATAGCGCAATGCATTCCGGTACGCGCGGTCCGCCAGGCCCAGGCCTTGCAGCCCCACCGCGAGGCGCGCGGTGTTCATCATCACGAACATCGCCTGCAGGCCGCGGTGCGGCTCGCCCACCAGCCAGCCCTGCGCGCGGTCGAAGTCGAGCTGGCAGGTCGCCGAGCCGTGGATGCCCATCTTGTGCTCGATGCCGCCGGCGCGCACGCCGTTGCGCTCGCCCGGGCTGCCGTCGTGCGCGACGCGGAACTTGGGCACCACGAACATCGAAATGCCGCGGCTGCCCGGGGGCGCATCGGGCAACCGCGCCAGCACCAGGTGCACGATGTTCCCGGCGAGGTCGTGCTCGCCGGCGGTGATGAAGATCTTGTTGCCGGTGATCGCGAAACTGCCGTCGTCGCATGGCTCCGCGCGCGTGCGCAGCAATCCCAGGTCGGTGCCGCAGTGCGCCTCGGTCAGGCACATGGTGCCGGTCCAGCGACCCTCGACCAGCGGGCGCAGGAACGTCTCCCGTTGCCAGTCGTCGCCGAACGCGAGCAGCGCCTCGGTGGCGCCGTGCGAGAGCAGCGGGAAGTTGCCCCAGGCGAGGTTGGCCGCGTCGATCATCTCCTTGACCGGGATGCCGAGCAGGTGCGGCAGCCCCTGGCCACCGTACGCAGCCGGCGCGACCAGGCCGGGCCAGCCCGCCTCGACATAGCGCCTGTACGCGTCTGCGAAGCCGGTGGGCGTGGCGACGGCGCCGGTCGCCGGGTCGTAGCGGCAGCCCTCGCGGTCGCCGACCTTGTTGAGCGGCGCGAGCACGGCCTGGGTGAAGCGCGCGCCTTCCTCCAGCACCGCGTCGACCACGTCCGGCGTCGCGTCCTGGAAGCCCAGGCGCGCGAACAGCGCCGGCGCATCGAGCAACTCGTCCAGCACGAATCGCATCTCCCCGAGGGGAGCGGTGTAGGTGGTCATCGATGCACGTCCATCGGCGCGCGGTCAGCGAAGCACGCCGGGCAACCCCGGCACCGGCGTCATCGCGCTCTGGCGATCGATGTCGAAGCTGCGGCTGCCGCCGTCCTCGGGCACGGCGTCGAGCCGGCCGGCAAGCGTGTAGGACACGCTGCGTCGCGCGGCCAGGGCATCGGCGATCCGCAGCCGCGCCCCGGCCGACGGGGAGAAGGGCAGGCTGGCGACGTCGGCCGATTCCGGCCCGATGGTGATGCCCGCACTGCCGCGCAACGTCCCGGCGGCGACGCCGTCGACGGTCATCGCCAGCTCGACCGCTTCGAAACGCATCGGGATGCTGCTGAAGTTGTCGATCCGCAGCGCGACCGTCCAGTGGCCGTCGGCCTGCACGGTCAGTTGCTGGATCGCCGCGGCCGGTTCCGAGACGCGGCGGACCGGGCCACCCGCGCAGGCGGCCAGCGCCACGGCCACGAGCATGGACAAGAGTGCGAGGGTCAGGCGTTTCATCGACGGGGCTCCGGGGTCCGCACGCCGTCGAGAATACTACGGGTCCAATGGGCAACCGCCGCCCATCGGGCGGCGGTGTTTTCCTTGCGCCACGCGTTGCGCCGGCTACTGCAACCAGGCCGCGTGCCACCGCGCCGTCGCCGCGGCATAGCCCGCGCGGGTCACGTCACGGGTCGGATCGAACCACGCCTTCAGGGTCGGCGCGGGGTCGAAGGGACCCTGCACCAGTTCGAAGCGCGCATTGAGCAGGCCGAGGTCCAGCGCCAGTTGCACATAGCCGCGCAGGCTCGCCGGGATCGACGCGGCATCCTCCACCGGGATGCGCTCGCCGCCGACCAGCACCGTCACCTCGGACGTGCCGCCCGAACCGTGTTGCGTGCTCGCCAGGGTGTAGCTGGCGCTGGCAGTGGCGTAACCGGTGACGCGCCAGGTGTACGTGCCGGGCCGCAGCACGGCGTACTGCACGATTTCCGGGTTGCCGACGGTCGCGGCCGAGGCCACCTGGTTGCCGTCGGGATCGAGCAGGTAGAGGTCCAGGTCCTGCGCGGGCACGCCGGCATCCCAGCCCAGGCTCGCTTCCAGGGTGGTCACGTCGTCGCCGACCTGCACGGGGATGTCGTGCACTTCCATGTTCTCGACCGAAGGCCCGATCGTGCCGGTGTAGGTCTCCGTCCGGATCGAGGACGCGAATCCCTGCGCCTGGTCCTGCAGGCCCAGTCCCTGCACCAGCGAGTAGGCGAGGCTGGCACGCGTGACCGGATCGTCCGGCCGGAACGCGCCCTGGTACACGCCCATCACGCCCGCCTGGCGTTGCGCCACGTCGCGCAGCGCCGCGCCCTGCGAGGCGGCGCCCTCGGCGAAGGGCGACAGCACGCTGCCCCGCGGCACGTCCACGAAACTGGAGGTGCCGTCGAACGGGAGGTTCTGCCGGACCGCGTTGCCCATCGAGAGGTAGACCGCCATCTCGCCACGGGTGATCGGGGCGTCCGGACGGAAGGTGCCGTCGTCGTAGCCATCCACCAGCCGGTTGGACACGCCGTACTCGATGAAGCCCTGGCCGGCGTGGCCGGCCACGTCGCCCAGCCCGGTGTAGCCATCCGTCTGCAGCTGGCGCACGTTGACCGTCACCTGGCCCGGCAACCCGTAGCCGTTCGTGACGTTGGCCGGATCGACGTCCACGTCGGACACGCCACCGATGCCGCGCACGGTCAGCGTCCAGGTGCCGGGCATGCCGGGCGCGGTCGCCGAGATGTTCTGGCCGATGACGGGCAATGCGATCGACGAGCCGTACCGGTTGCCCTTCGGGTCGGTCAGGCTGATCGCCACGGTGTTGTCGCCGACGTTGGCGCGCGCGGCGACCAGCGAGATCGACGGGCCGACTTCGAACTGCACCGACCCCGTCGGGCCGACCGGACTGAAGTCGACCACGTGGTCGACATCGCTTGCCAGCGAGACCTGCGCGTCGGCGTTGAAGTCGCGGAACGCATTGACGGTGGTGCCGTAACCCGGGGCGCCCAGGGCGGCCTGGACGGCGGCATAGGCGTTGACGTACCCCGCGCCGGACTCCCACGGGTCGCGCCCGGGAATGTTCGTCGCGGTGTCCTGCAGGATCTGCTTCACTTCGCTCCAGTGCAGGTCGGGGTTGGCCTCCAGCATCAATGCGACCACGCCCGAGATGTGCGGGGCCGCCATCGAGGTGCCGGACAGCTTGGTGTAGTACAGCGCGTTGTTCGCGCCGATCTCCTCGGCCTCGGCATCGATCGCCGCGTGGAAGGTCGGGTCGGCGGTGCTCGCACGCACCGAGTAGATGTCCACGCCCGGCGCGGTCACGGTGGGCCGGTCGACCCAGGTGAACGTCTCGCCGTCGACCTGGACGGTGCCGCCGTTGCCATCCTCGCCGCGCGAGGAGAAGTCCGCCAGCCCGCCCTGCTTGTCGCCCGCGGCGACCGTGATCACCCAGGGCGCCTTCTTGAAGTTGCCGGTGATGGTGCCTTCGCCGGATCCCGCGTTGCCCGCCGAGAACACGACCACCACGTTGCGGTCCGCCAGCGCCTTGGTGGCGATGTTGGTCGGGTCGTCCGGGTCGAAGTCGGTGCCGACGTCGCCGGTGTTGCCGAACGAATTGGACACGACGCGGATGTCGTATTGCGCCTGGTTGGTCAGCGCGTAGTCGAACCCGCCGATGGTGTCGAGGATGAACAGGCCCGCGCCGGACCCGTAACCGACGATGCGCGCACCGGGCGCGACGCCCTCGAAGGCGAGGGCGGGCGATGACGACGCACCGGTGGCGCCGATGATCCCGGCGACATGGCTGCCATGGCCGCCGCCGATGTCGGTGTCGGCGACGCCCTCGACGTAGGTGACCGGCAGCATCGCGTCGAACGCCTGCAGGTTGGTCTGGGCGAGCACGTTCTGCACCACGTGGTTCGGGTACTTGATGTCGCGATGGGTGCCGTCGACGCCGGAGTCGTTCACCACCACGCCGATGCCGCGTCCGCTGACGGGCAGGCCGCGCACGCGGATGTCGCCGTCGGTGCGCAGGCGGTCGACGCCGGTCAGGCGGGTCGCTTCCCGGTTCTCCAGGTCCAGCGGGGCGTTGAGCCACACGGAACGCACGTCGTCCATGGCGAGCAGCTGCCGGACCTGCGCGGGCGTGGCGACGGCGCCGGCGATCGGCAACGAGCGCATGGTGACGCCGGTCAGGCCCAAGGCCGACAGGCGCAGGCGTTGCGCCGCCGTCGGCGCACCGTCCTGGTCGAAGCTGATGACGACCTCGACGGTTTCGCCGGGGGCGAGCAGCGGCAGCATGGCTTCCAGGTCGGCGTCGAGGCGACGGGCCTCCGACAGCATCGGCGTGGCGAGGATCGCGATGGCGAGCAGGCTCGCGCGCAGGGGGCGGATGGCGGACATGGGGGAGGGACTCGCGGTGGGGGGCACGATGCAGCGTGTGTCCGCCAGGGGCGCGCTGCCATCCATGAACCACCCCAGCCCGGCCGGGGGGAATCACCCAATACGGGAGCGTCTGGTCAATCCAGCAGGCCGCGCCGCAGCGCGTAGCGGACGAGCTCGGCGGTGTTGCGCACGCCGACCTTCGCGATGACCCGGGCACGGTGGTTTTCCGCGGTCTTCACGCTGATGTCCAGGCGACGCGCGATTTCCTTGGTGGTCAGGCCTTCGATGACCAGGTGGAAGACCTCCCGCTCGCGCGCGGTCAGCCGGCCGTACGGATCGTCGACGGTGCGGTCCGGGTTCTGCATCTGCTCGGCCAGCGCGCGGGACGCCTGCGGGCCGAAGTAGCCACGCCCGGCCTGCAGGCTGCGCACCGCGGCCAGCAGTTCGGCGGCGGCGCTGTCCTTGACCAGGTAGCCGGACGCGCCGGCCCGGACCGCCTGCAGCACGTACTCGTCCTCCTGGTGCATGGTCAGCACCAGCACCCGCGTTTCCGGCAATGCCTCGTGCAGGCGGCGCACGACCTCGATGCCGCCCAGCCGCGGCATGGAGATGTCGGTCACGACCACGTCCGGCCGCGTGGCGATCGCCTTTTCGACGGTCTCGATGCCGTCGGAGGCCTGCGCCACGACCTGGACGTCGCCGCCGGCCTGCAGCAGGCTCACCAGGCTTTCGCGCACGAGCGTGTGGTCGTCCGCGATCAGCACGCGCAACAGCATGCCCATCGTATTTCCCCCTGTCCGCCCTACGCTGCGCGCCCGGGCGCGCCCCGTCAAGCAATCAGCGGGGGGCGAGGGGAACCACCGCGCGCAACCGGAGGCCTTCGCCCGGGAGCGAATGCAGCTCGAGCCGGCCGTCGTACAGGCGGAGCCGCTCGCGCATGCCGCCCAGGCCGCTGCCGCCGGTACGCAAGGCGGCGTCCGGGTCGCAGCCACGTCCGTCGTCCGCGACCTGCAGGCGCAACGTGCCGTCGCGCGCGACCAGCCGCAGCAGCGCGGTGCGCGCCCCCGAATGGCGGGCGACGTTGGTCAGCGCCTCCTGCGCGACGCGGAACAGCAAGGTCTGCAGGTCGCTGTCGAGCGGCGGCAATGGCTCGACGATCTCGGCGACCACCTCGACCCCGGCGGATTCGGACTGGCTGCGCGCGAGCCAGCGCAACGCGGCCACCAGGCCCAGGTCGTCGAGGATCGGGGGGCGCAGCAGGCGCGACAGGTGGCGGGTGTCCTCCAGCGTGTCGGCGCAAAGCGCGATGGCTGCGTCGAGCCGGACGCGCGCGTCGCCGTCGAGGTCGCCCGCGACCTGCGACAGGCGGTGCTTGAGGGCGGTCAGGTTCTGGCCGAGCCCGTCATGCAGGTCGCGCGCCAGGCGCCGGCGCTCGTCCTCCTGCACGCGCCATACCGCGCGTCCAAGACGCCGGAACTCGCGCTCGTTGGCTTCCAGGCGCTGCAGCAACCGTTCGTACTGCGCGCTGATCGCCTCCAGCGAGAGCGGCGGCAGGTCGTTGGCGGGCGAGGAGGGGTCGTTCATGGCATGCGCGGCTCCAGCGTGGCGATCGCGTCCGCGTCGCGGTCGTCGAATCCCGCGCGCAGGGTGTCGGGCAACGCTTCGCGCATGGACTGGAACGAACGCGCCGCGCGGGTCCGGGCGGCGTCCGCGGCCGCCTCGTCGCCCGACGCCGCGAGCGCCCGTGCGGCGAGGTGCTGCAGGCGGTGCGCGCGCACGAAGTCGCCTTCGCGCAACAGCCCCGACGCCTCGCGCCACGCGGCCAGCGCTTCCGCGGGCGACTGGCCTGCGCCCGCGAGGGCCTCGGCCATCCGCAATTCCAGCCACGCCAGGCGCAGGCCGGCGTGGCCCAGGCGCGCGGTCGCTTCGTCGAGCGCCGGATCGGGTTCGCCGGCCCGCGCGGCCTCCAGCGCGATCTGGAGTTGCAGCTGGCGCACGCCCGACGCGGCGGCCAGCGCACGGGCCTGGGCCAGCGCGGCCGTGGCCGCGTCGTCGTCTCCCGCACGACGGGCCAGTTGCGCGCGCAGCAGGCGCTCCATCGCGCGCTGCTCCGCGGAGGCGCCGGCGAGCACCGGTTGCAGCCCGTCCAGCACGGATCGGGCCTGGTCGTCGGCGTGCGCGGCAAGCAGGGCCTGTGCGCGCAGCAGCCCCGCGTCGGCCAGGCCGCGCTGGTCCTCGCGCTGCCGGAACAGCGCTTCGGCGCGCGACGCCTGTTCCAGCGCCTTTGCCACGTGTCCCTGCCACGACTCCAGTTCGGCGAGGTTGCGATGGCTCACCGCGGCTTCCTCCACCATCTGCTGGCGCTGCGCGTCCGCCAGCGACGCTTCCAGCAGGTCGCGCGCCTGCGACCAGTGGCCGCGCGCCATCGCCAGCAAGCCGAGGTTCTGGTCCGTGCGGATGCGCCCCGTCGCGCTCCCCAGCTGCTCGTACGCCTCGGCCGCCTGCTGCCAGTACACCTGCGCGTCGTCGTAGGCGCCCAGCTGGTAGTTCGCGAACCCGATGTTGTTGAGCGCCTGTGCGGTGCCGTGCGGGTCGCCGAGCTGGCGCCAGGTCTGCAGCGCCTCGCGGTAGTGGCCGAGGGCCGCCGGGTAGTCCCCCCGTTCCTCCGCCAGCAGGCCGAGTTCGTTGTCGATGGCGGCCAGGCCGTCGCGATCGCCCAGTTCGGCATGCAGGGCGCGAGCCTCGTCCAGGTGGTCGGCGGCGGCCTCGAAGTCGCCCGTCATGGACTCGATGTTGGCCAGGTTGCGCAGGCTGGTCGCCACGCCGCGGCGGTTGCCGATGGCGCGCCGCAACTCGGCCGCCGCGCGGTACTGCTGCGCGGCGTCGGCGGTCTGGCCCAGGCGCCCGTAGCCGATGCCCAGCGCGTTGAGCGTCTCGGCTTCGCCGAACCGGTTGCTGCCGCGCTTGAACAGCACGAGCGCGCGCACCAGGTGTTCGTCGACGGCGCGCCGCGCGTCGCCGCTGAGGATCGAGAACTTGCCGAGTTCGTACCAGATGCGCGGGTCGTTGGCGTCGCGCCGGCTGAGCGCCTGCAGGCCGTCGACCGCCGCGGCGAAGTCGCCCCCGGCGCCCTGCGCGCGGGCCAGGTGGAGTGCGGCGAAGGTGTCGTCCGGCGTGGCTTCGGTGCGCGCGCGCCAGGCGGCGACCGCGGCCACGGCGTCGCCTTCCAGCACCGCCAGTTCGGCGGTGAAGCGGCGCCGCAACTGCGGCGGCGCATCGGTGCCCAGCACGCGCTCGCCGTGCTGCAACGCTTCGTAGGCCAGGTCCAGGTCGCCCGTGGCCTGCGCGGCCTCGGCGAGTGCGAGCCACGCGTCCGCGTAGTGCGGCGCGGTTTCGGTCGCGAGCTGCAGCTGGCGCAAGGCGTCCGGCAACTCGCCGGCGGCGTGCGCGAGCAGGCCGGCGCCGTAGGCGTCCAGCGCGTCGCGGTCTTCCGGCAAGCGCATGCCCCCGCCAGCGGCGGGTTCCCCGAGCGCCGCGACCACGGCCGGCTGGCGCCGCCAGGCCGCCAGGGCTGCCGCCGCGTCGGCGGCCACCGGTCCTTCCAGGGGGACCGCCCGGTCGCCGGGGCCATGCAGCATGGCACTGGCCTGCCATCCCTCGCCGGATTGTTGCAGGCGTGGGAGCAGTACGCGCTCGGCCGCGGCGAGCTCGCGCAAGGCGTCCGGGTCGGCGGGCGCGCCGCCGGTGGCATCGAGCTGGCGTTGCGCCTGGAGGGTCCGCTCGCGGTCCACGATCGCGAGCCCCTCCCGTGCCGCCAGGCCGTCTCGCAGGTGCGCGCCCAGCGCCGCGATGCGCGGGGCGGGCAAGCCTTCGGCCTGGAGCGGCATGACCAGCAGGCGCTCGAGCGGCGGCGATGCGGCGACGACAGGCGCATTGCCGCGCTGCAGCCACCAGCCAGCGCCCATCGCCAGCGCGAGCACCAGCACGCCGCCTGCGGCCAGGCCCGCATGGCGCAGCGGCCATGCCTGGCGCCAGTCGCGCGGGACTTCCCGGCGATCGATCGCGGCCATCACCGCGGCCCCATCCTGCAAGCGGTGGGCCGGTTGCGGCCGCAACAGGCGGTCGACCAGCCGCGCCAGCCATGCGGGCACGTCGGGTCGCGCGCGCGTCACCGGATCGGGCGTGCGCATCATCCGCTGCGCCAGGATCTCGCTCACCGTGCCGCCCGCGAATGGCGGCTTGCCGGCGAGCATTTCGTACAGGATCAGGCCGAGCGCATACAGGTCGCTGCGCGCATCGACCGGCTCGCCCCGCGCCTGCTCGGGCGACAGGTAATCGGGGGTGCCGACGACCGTGCCCGACTGGGTCATGCCGCTGGTGGCCAGCGAGCGGGCCACGCCGAAGTCGCTGATGTAGGCATTGCCTTCGCCGTCGAGCAGCACGTTGGAAGGCTTCAGGTCGCGGTGGACGACACCCTTTGCATGCGCGGCGCCGAGGCCTTCGGCGAGCTGGCGCGTGATGCGCAGGGCATCCTCGACCGGCATCGGGCCTTCCCGGTCGAGTCGCCGGTCCAGCGACTCGCCCTCGACGAAGTCCATGCTGATCAACCACTGGCCATCATCGTGCCTGGCCAGGTCGTGGATGCGCACCACGTGCGGGTTGGAGACCTGGCGCGCGAGCAGCAATTCCTGGCGGAAGCGCTCGAACGCGTCCGGGCGATGCATCAGCTCCGGTCGCAGCAGCTTCAGCGCGACGGGGACGCCCAGTGCCTGGTCGGTCGCGCGGTAGACGACGCCCATGCCCCCGACGCCCAGGATCGACTCGATGCGGAAACGCTCGGCGAGCACGCTGCCTGGCGCGAAATCGTTGTGCGCGTACAACCCGGTGGCGGTGGCGTCGTCGCCGGCACTCCCCGGTGGCCGACCGGCGCCCGGCATCAGTGGGCCCCGGAGACCGGGGCGCCCGCGCCGTGGGCGGCGACGATGCCTTCCCAATCGGTGGAGGCCCGGCCCGGGCGCGGCGTCTGCGCGGCCAGCAGCGCACGCGTGCGCTGCGCGGCGATCCACACCGCGGCGCCCTCGACGAACGCCTCCAGCAACTCCAGGTCCAGGGTGGTGATCGCCGGGCCCGGTCGCACGCGGTCGGCATAGATCGCACCGAACGCTGCGCCGCCTTCCAGCAGCGGCAGGCACACCAGCGCGCTGATGCCGGCCGCCACCACCGAGTCGCGTTCCGAAAGCCACGACTCGCGCCCGATGTCGTTGACGACCACCGGCCGACCCAGGTCCAGCGCCCGGCGCACGGCGCCGACGCTGCCGGCGAACTCGCTGGCGCGCAGCCGGGCGGGGTCGATCGACCGGCTGGCGCGCACCTGCAGGCCGTTGCCCTTGTCCAGGAGCACGAAGCCGCGTTCGCACTGCGCCAGTTCCAGCACCGAGCGCAGGCTGTCCTCGAGCAGCGCCTGCGCGGACGTGCCCTCGCTGTCTTCCTGCCGGGTCAGGCGCTCGATGCGGGCGGTGCGCGCGGTGACCACTGCGCGTCGCGCGGCCTGGCCGGCTACCTCTGCCGCTGCCTGTTCGTCGCTCAACGGCGCGAACTCGCAATAGACGTCGCCGAACCGCAGCCAGCATTCGTGGCCCAGCGCGGCATCCGCCACGCGACCGCCGTCGAGGAAGCTGCCGTTCTTGCTGTCGAGGTCGCGCAGCCGCCAGGCGCCGTCGAGGAACGCAAGCTCGGCGTGCTCGCGCGACACGGAGGGATGATCGAGGCGGAGGCCCGCGTCGGCGGCACGGCCGATCCGGAGCGCCCCGTCCGCCGAGGGACGGCAGACGATGGCGGCGCTGTCGGGTGGATACGCGATCAGTCGCGCCTGCATCCGGTCATCTTAACGCGCGATGACCCGGCCGCACCCGGGCAGGTGAAAGCCCCGGCGCGATCAGTTTGCGGTGCGGCCTATTGCCCGAAATCGCGCAGGTAGGCCACGCTGAACTTGAGGGTGGCCGCGCCGGAAATGAGTTCGCCCGCGTGGTTCTGCTGCGTGCTGCCCGGTTGCCAGGTCGCCTCCAGCTGGTTGCCGGCGTGGGAAGCGGCACGCGCGCGGAAGAGGTCGAGCGCGGCGATCGCCGTGGAGAAGTCCCCGCTCGCCACGGACGACTCGACGGTGTCCAGGTAGGCATCGAACGCGGACTGCTGGCCGGGGGGCAGCAGGTCGATCCGGTCGCGCAGCCATTCCACCTTCCCGGCGACCACGGTCCCGGTCTCGCGCAGGTCTGACAGGACGAGGAACTGCGAGAAGCCCCCCGTGGTGCCGCGGGCGCGGACGCTGCCGGAGGCGATCTCGTCGGTGATGTCGCGGAAGGCGCCGCCCAGCGGCGCCTTGAACAGGCGATACGAGCTGCCCGGCGTGTAGGCCAGCAGGTGGGTGTGGAGTTCGACGCGCACGGTGCGGTCGAACGACAGCCCGCCGTTCGCGGGTGGCTCGATGGTCACGAGCAGCGGGAACGCCCCGGTGAGCTGGTTGAGCGCCCCGTCGGGCAGCCGCGCGCGCAGCGCCGTGGCGTTCGGGTTCACGATTTCCGCGGTGACGCCCAGGCTGGAAGGCGACAGGCCGGTGGCGTCGTCGAAGCTGAGGGTGAGGTCCGCCAGCGTCTGGTTGGACAGTTTGATCTCCACCGTCGCGGTATCGCCGGCGGCCTGCACGGTCACCGGCAGCGCCTGTGGCAGGAACGCCGTGGCCTGGGCGCGCGCCGTGCCGGTCGCGACCAGCAGGGCGACGCCGAGCAGCAGGATCGTGGCCAGCAGGAGGGCGCGGCGCTGCTGGAGCGCGCGTGCCTGGGCCTTGGCGTGGAGGGGCTTGGCCATTCTCGGACTCCGTGCCGCGGGCGGGGCGGTGGTGTGCACGATCATGAACATCGGCGGGGTCGTCTCCGTGTGAATGCGACGGGCACCCACCTTGCCGACGAGCCTGCATCAACCGGTCGTCCTTGTCTCTCCGGGAAATCCCCCAGGCCGGTGAGCCGTGGGTGCCCCCTGGCCCCCCGGCGTGAACGCGGCGTCAGTCGTGGGCCGGCGGCTGGGGGTTTCCGCCCAGGGCCGTTGGGGGCTGTCCCGGATGGAGGCCGGGGCAGGGCCGGCGGACGATCGATGCACGCCCGCAACCTTCCCGCGTCGGGCATCCCGGAGCCCCTTCCATGTCCCGCACGACTTCCCGCCTGCACTCCCGCACCTTCCGCGTCTGCGCCATCGCCGCCGGCCTGCTGGCCAGTGGCGTCGCGCTCGCCGATGCCCACCTGGACCCCGCGTTGCTCACCAAGATGACGGCCGCCCTCCCCACCGACGAGTTGCAGGTGGTGGTGAGCTTCGAACAGTCCGGCCCGGTGACCGCTTCGCAGCGCAGCGCCCTGCAGGCGCTGGGCATCGACCGGGGCATCACCATGCGCACGCTCCCGATCGCCGGCGCGCTCGCGACGCCTGCCGAGATCCGGGCGCTGGCGCAACGCGACGACGTGGCCTCGATCTACTTCAACGCCCCGCTGCGCTACCTCAACAAGGAAGCCAACCAGATGTCGGGCGTGGAGCGCTCGGTCGGCAACCCCGGCGACTTCAACCGGGCGATCCCGTTCAGCGGCGCCGGCGTCACCGTGCTGGTGAACGATTCCGGGGTCGACGGCACCCACGACGACATCAAGTTCGGCGACCACCTGGTGCAGAACACGCAGGGCGTGACCAACCTGGCGGCGGTCGATTCGATGCTGCCCATCACCTACGTCGAGGGCGTGGTGAACACCGACTGGGGTTCGGGCCACGGCACGCACTGCGCCGGCACGATCGGCGGCACGGGTGCGAAGTCGAACGGCCTGTATCGCGGCGTCGCGCCGGGTGCGGACCTGGTCGGCTACGGCTCGGGCGCGGTGCTGCTGATCCTCGACGCGGTCGGCGGCCTGGACTACGCCGCGACCAACCAGTTCAGCTACGACAGCCCGATCCGCGTGACCAGCAACTCCTGGGGCAGTTCGGGTCCGTTCGACCCGATGAACCCGGTCAACATCGCGACCTACGAACTGTACAAGCGCGGCATCGTCAGCGTCTTCGCCGCCGGCAACGACGGCCCGGGGGAGGACACCCACAACCCGTATGCGCAGGCGCCGTGGGTCATCTCCGTCGGCGCGAGCGAAAAGGACGCGGTGCTGACCTCGTTCTCCTCGCGCGGCAAGCGCGGCGAGATGGGCACGTTCACCATGCCCGACGGCCGCGAGTGGACCTACTTCAACCAGCCGACGATCGTGGCCAACGGCGTGGACATCGTGTCCACCCGCGCGCTGACCGGCGCGCTGCCGCCGCTGGCCGCCGAGTTCGACGCCAACAACCTCGAGCCGGCGCACCTGCCGTTCTACACGCACATGAGTGGCACCTCGATGGCCACGCCGCACGTGGCCGGCATCGTCGCGCTGATGCTGGAAGCCAACCCGCACCTGGGTCCGGCCCAGGTCAAGGACATCCTGGAGCGCACGGCGACCAACATGACCGGCCGCCTGGCGTGGGAGGCGGGCGCGGGCCACGTCAACGCATACGCCGCGCTGGCCGAAGCCAGCGGCATGCGCAACGACTTCGGCGCCACCGTCAACGCGCTGCGCGAGTTCAACAGCAATGCGCTGCTCGCACCCGGCGGCGCCCCGGTGCCGTTCTCCATCCTGTTCTCGCCGGTGGGCGAGGTGGCGGACGTCAGCTTCGAGGTCGGCCCGGAGGTCGCGTGGGTCGCGGCGAAGGCGACCGTCGACAACACCGTGGCCATCGTGCTGACCGATCCGGACGGCGTGCAGTACGGTTCCGCGATCGCGCTGCCGGCCATCGGCAGCACGGTCGTCGCAGGTGGCCCGGGCAAGGCCGGCACCTGGACGGTGACCGTGCGCGGCATCGGTTCGGTGTCGGGCGTGGCGGTCGATCCGGCCGGCGTCACCAATGGCTACGCGGCCCCCGGTTACGTCGACGGGCAGGTCACCTTCCTCAACAGCGGTGGCTACACCGGGCTGGACGACATCGCCGGCCACGCGGGAGAGAAGGCGATCGAGCATGCCGTCGCCTATCGCCTGGTCGACGGCTATTCCGACCGCAAGTTCCGCCCGGACCAGCACATCCGCCGTCGCGAGATGGCGCAATACCTGCTGATGGGCAGCACCATCCGCCAGCAGTTGCCCCTGGACGGCGCGCCGAGCTTCACCGACCTGGACACGGCCAGCCCCTACTACGCCTACGCCGAATCGGCGGTCGCGACGGGCAGCGCGTTGCGAGACCTGGAACACGACCAGGCGGGCGTGATGGGCCTGTACAACGGCCAGTTCCGGCCGAACGACGCGGTGACCCGCGCCAGCCTCGCTTACTCGCTGGTGCAGGCGCTCGCGCTGCAGGACCAGGCGCTGGCGTTCTCGGGCGACCTGACGGTGTTCCATGACGGCAAGCGGATCCCGCTGGACGACGCAGGGCAGATCCCGGCGCCGCTGCGCGGCTACGTGCAGCTGGCGCTCGACATGGGCCTGCTCAACGCGCGCTTCAGCCTGACCCAGGGGCCGTTCGACCTGTCGCCGACGCTCCACGCACGCTTCGATCCCACCGAGCGCGTGACGCGCGCCGCGTGGTCGGTGGCGGCGGGCCGCTTCATGACGCAGTACCAGGTGGCGCAGGACTGACCCTGCAGCGAGTCCCGGCGTCGCGCGCCAACCCCTGTCGCGCGCTACCGGATCGAGGCGGCCCGCACCCCGGGCCGCCTTTTTTTCATCTGCCCGTGCTTCCCGCCAGCAGCGGATACGGATTGACCGGCGTGCCCTTCCACCAGTCCTTCTCCTCGCCCAGCCGGTAGATGCCGAAGTGCAGGTGCGGTGCGTCGGGGCTGGCGTTGCCGGTGCTGCCGACGTAGCCGATGACCTCGCCGCGCTTCACGTGGTCGCCTTCCGCCAGCCCGGGGGCATAGCGTTGCAGGTGCGCGTAGTAGTACGACCACTGCTCGGTCGGATCGAACTGGTAGATGGTCAGGCCGCCGTTGTCGCTGTCGAACAACTTCTTGATGACGCCGTCCGCGGTGGCGAGCACCGGCGTGCCGGCGGGCGCCATGATGTCGAGCGCCTCGTGCACGCGGCCGCCCCCGCGGGGGTCGTCGTAGGTGTCGGAGAGGTCGGCGGCCGCCAGGCCGGCGACGGGCACGACCAGCCCCGCCGGGGACGGGGTCGATGCGCGCGGCACGGCTTCGGGTTGGCGGGTCGACGGAACGGGTGGAGGGGTCGCCTCGCCAGGCACGACCGCCTCCGCGGGAGGCGCGGATTCGACCGCCGGTGCATCGACGGGCGTGGGCCCGACCTTGACCTCGGCCACCGGAGGCGGCGGTCCGGCGCAGTCGCAATCCTGCGACCGCACCAGGAGGAAATAGATCGCATTGGCCCCGACGAGCACGCCGATGAGGAACAGCAGGACGCCCCGCATCACGCCGGCCCGCGTCATTCGCGCAGAAGCACCGGGGTACCGGGCGACACCGACGACGCCACCAGGTCCGCGCTCCAGTTGGTCAACCGGATGCAGCCGTGCGACTGGGTCTTGCCGATGGTGGAGGGCACCGGCGTGCCGTGGATGCCGTAGTGCTCCTTCGACAGGTCGATCCAGACGACGCCGACCGGGTTGTTGGGCCCGGGCGGGATGGTGGCCTTCGAGTGCGACGGATCCGCGTCCCAGAACAGGTCGGGGTTGTAGTTGAACGTCGGGTCGCGGGCGACGCCGTTGACCTTCCACTCGCCGATCGGCAGCGGATCGTGCTCGCTGCCGGTCGTGGTCGGGAACTGGGCGAACACGCGGCCATCCTCGTCGGCCAGCATCAGCACCTTGTCGGAATCGTCGACGATGATCTTGTCGGCGGCAGGCAGCTTGCCGGTGTTGACGTTCGGGACCCTGATCGCGGTCCCTGCCTCGAAGGACTTGCCCGGGTTGAGCTTGTGCAGCAGGGCCGGGCTGGCGTGGAACTTCTCGCCGAGCGCTTCTTCCGCCGACTCGTAGCCCAGGGCGTCGAGTCCGGCCTTGGCTTCCATGTCGGAGGGGATGTCGGAGAACGGGCCGTCCACGTCGTCGGCCGTCAGCGTGTAGGTGACCAGCACCGGGCCCGCCACGTCGTCGAGTGCCTTGCGCGTGGCCGCGTCCATCTCGCCGGTGTCGGGCAGGCCGTGGTAGCGCTGGAAGCCGGCGATCGCACGACGGGTGTTGGAGCCCATGGCGCCGTCGATCTCGCCCGGCGAGAAGTTGGCGCGGTCCAGCAGGACCTGGATCCGGAGGGTCTCGTCGGCGCCGTCTTCGCCGTCGGCGGGCGTCGATGCCCGATCCGCCGGATCATTCGACGCGTTGGTGTCCGCGTTTCCGTTCGCGGTGGAGGCGTACGGCTCGTCGGGCTGCGGGACGCGCTCCGCCTCCTGTGCGTTGGCGGGGACGATCAGTGCGAGGGAAAGGGCGCACGCGGCGCTCAGGACATTCGTATTCACCGTGGTGCCTTCTGCGTGAGGAAGGCACCCGATGTTGCGGAGGGTCAGCGCGCCGCGGTGTGAAGGGTCGCGCCGCCACCGACATTTTCGTTCACGGAGGTGTCGCCCGCGTCAGCAACCCGGGTGCCGTCCTTCGCCTTCATGCGGTAGGCGGCAATCGCGTCCACGCGATCGCAGTTGAGGAAGCGCGAGCTGTCGATCCACGCGTCCGTGGGGTGGTACGAGAACAGCAGCTGGCCGCCCTTGAGCAGGTCGATCATCTCGCGGGCCACCGCCTGGCGAACCGCCGGGCACCCCCAGCTGCGGCCGAGGCGGCCCATCGCCGGCGCCGCCGCGGGATTCACGTAATCGGCGCCGTGCATGACGATCAGGCGCTCGCGCGCGTTGTCGTTGAATCCTGCATCCAGGCCGTCCATGCGCATCGAATAACCATTGCCCCCGACATAGGTCTCGGCGGTGCGGAAGAGGCCGAGGCTGGTCTGGTGGCTGCCGTCCTGGTTGGAGAACGACGTGGTCATGTTGCCGCCGCTGCCCTGGCCGTGCGCGACGTGCTCGTTGAACACGACGTCGCCGGACTCGAGGTCGAACACCCACAGGCGCTTCTCCGTCGACGGCATCGAGTAGTCGATCACCGCCAGGCGCGAGTCACCTTCGATGTCGCCATAGGCCGCCGCGCAGGTGCGCGCCTGCAACGCCATGTCCAGCACCCTGGCGTCGAGGCCCGGCGCCTTGGCCGAGAGCCGCGCGAACAGGTCCTCGTGCTCGAGCACGTAGGCGGGGACCGACGCTTCAGCCGGCGTCACCGAAGGCGATGCCGACGTGAGGGAGGATGCCGGTGCGGACATGTCGTTGCCGGGCACGTGCGGAGCGGCGACGGCGCGTGGGTTGGCCTGGGAGACGGCGGACCCGGTGGCAGCAATCGCAACGGAAACAAGGGCGAGCGAGAGGATTCGGTTCATGCATGCAGGTTAGCTCACGCTGCATGCACTTGCCTGAATTCACGACGCTAAACATTCACCTCGTTGAGGCCCGATTCCGCGGGTCAACGCGGCGTGAAACGCCGCCGCGTTCAGTCTTCGGGCGGGGCCGGCGCCGGACTCGCATCGCGCTGCTCGCCGCCGTCGAATTTCGGCCAGTCCGACTCGCTCTTCTTGGTGTTGCGGTCGCCCGAACCGTGGGGGTAGTCGCGCGGCGACTCGCCCACGCCGTGGGGCGGATCGATCGGTCGGCGCGGCTTTCGATGCTCTGTCATGGCGTACTCCTGTCCTGGGAGCGCCAGCATGGAAGGCCCAGGGTGAAGGCCAGGCATGGGACACGCGATCGCGCATGCGCCCGGTTCACCATTCCTGCACGCGTTTCCTGCAGCAGATGGACCCTGTTTTCACGTGACCTTGACGCTGCATGCCTACGCTGCGTTGCTTTGCAGGCCAGAAGAACAAGAAGAAATGCCGAGGACCATGCCGCTAGAGGAATTGGGGCTGCTCCAGCTCCTCGAGAAGATCAGTGACAACGCCGGAAACGCCATCGACCGATTCGCGCGATACGGGTTGTTGCAGAGCGGGTTCATCACGGATGGCGAGCCGCCAGTGCTGACGCAACTCGGGTCGGCGCGGCTTGCCGAACTGCGCCTTGCGCGTGACGAGTGGTCGGTGGACCGGGACACCAGTACCGCCTGAGCCGATGGGGCCGTCACGTCACCCATCGGTCACGCGCCGTCGACACGCCGGGACCGATCGTTATGTGGTCGCCCACACATAAGAAGAACGACAGATGTCGCGACCAGCCATGCCCCTCGAGGAGCTTGGACTGCTTTGCCTGCTCGAAAAGGTGGGTGGCAAGAACGATGACATGGACGTTTATGCGCGGCATGGATTGCTGCAACAGGGCTTCATCACCCCGGGGCCCAGCCCGAAGCTGACGAAGAAGGGCACTGCGCGGCTCAAGGACCTGCGTGCCTGGCGCGAGGAAGGCGAGGTCGGTGGGACCTCCTGAGACCCAAGGCCCGGAAACCCGAGGGGCGGAGGATTTTTGACTGGTGGCCGGGGACGGAATCGAACCGCCGACACGGGGATTTTCAATCCCCTGCTCTACCAACTGAGCTACCCGGCCAGCGAGCCGCGCATGATACGGGCGGGCCGGGGCCCGGGCAAGCTTGCGACGTTCCGGATACGGCGTGCGTAGGACCCTGAGGCACCCACGAAGCTGGAGGTCCCCATGAAGGCCCACCTCATCGCGATTCCGCTGGCACTGTCCCTGGGGGCGTGCGCGACCACCGGTCCGTCCTATGACGCGCGCCATGCCGCGGACCTGGCGCTGTACCGGGCGCATGCCATCGAGGAAGTCGGCAGCATCCCGTTCTCGGGCAGCGTCGACCGCTGGACGGCGCTGGGCGAAAGCGCCCTCGCGGTCTGGACGAGCCCGAGCCGCGCCTGGCTGCTCGAACTGACCTCGCGCTGCCCCGACCTGGAGCACAGCTACGGCATCGGCTTCGACAGCCGCGACGGCCGGATCGACGCGGGATTCGACAGCGTGGTGCCGCTGTCGCAGCCCGGCATCGACATCCCTTGCAGGATCGGCAGCATCCACCGCATCGACGTCGAGGCGCTGCGCGCCGCAGAGCGGGCTCAGGACGCCGGGTTGTAGCCCGCGGGCTTGTCCGCACCGCCCTCGAACAGGAACTTCAGCATCTCGCCTTCCAGGAAGGCGCGGTGCTTCGGGTCGAGCGGCGACAGCCGGTTCTCGTTGATCAGCATGGTCTGGTGCGCCAGCCATGCGGCCCACGCCGGCTTGCCGATGTTCGCGTAGACGCGCTTGCCCGCTTCCCCGGGCCAGGGCACGAAGTCGAGGCCTTCGGTCTCGCGCTGTTCGTACTGGCAGAACACCTGTCGCGCCATGGCGGCGTCATTCCTGTTCGATGAGGCGGCGGATCGGCGCCGGGATGCCCAGGGTGCGCAGTGCATCGCGCGGCACCCACCGGACGTCGCCATTGTCGCGCACGCCGTCGCGCGGCGCGAGCGCGCGCCACCGAAGCGGGTGCAATTGCAGGCGGTAGTGCGTGAACCCGTGCGCGATGGGCAGCGAGGGCTCCGCGGCGTCGAAGTCGACATCACCGCCCACGCTGGCTTCGAACCACGCGCGCGCCTGCGCATGGTCGTCGGCCTGTGGAAGCGACCAGAGCGCGGCCCACACGCCGGTGGCCGGCCGGCGTTCCAGCAGCACGCGTCCCAGGGCGTCCTCGAGCCACAGGACGATCGACTGTTTCTCCGGCAGCGGCTTGCCGGGCTTCGGCGTGGGGAGTTCCGCGACGCGGCCTTCGTGCAGGGCGACGCAGCGGTCCTGCAACGGGCACAGCACGCAGGCCGGGTCATGCCGCGTGCAGAGCGTGGCGCCGAAGTCCATCTGCGCCTGCGTGTAGTCCGCGAGCCGTGCCTGCGGGAGCTGGGCGTCGGCGAGCGCCCACAACCGCCTTTCGACCGCAGGCGTGCCTGGCCAGCCCTCGATGCCGTGCAGGCGCGCGAGCACCCGCTTCACGTTGCCGTCGAGGATCGCCGCGCGGTCGCCCCAGGCCTGCGCGAGGATCGCACCGGCGGTGCTGCGGCCAATGCCGGGGAGGGCGACCAGCGCGGCGAGGTCGCGCGGCAGGTCCCCGTCGTGGCATTCGACGCACAGGCGCGCGGCGGCGTGCAGGTTGCGGGCGCGGGCGTAGTAGCCGAGCCCCGACCACAGCGCCAGCACGTGGTCGAGCGGCGCGGCGGCGAGCGACCGCAGCGTCGGCAGCGCGGCAACGAATCGCTCGAAGTAGGGCACGACGACCTGCACCTGCGTCTGCTGCAGCATGATCTCCGACAGCCAGACGCGGTACGGCGACCGCGGATGCTGCCAGGGCAGGTCGTGGCGGCCGTCGCGGTCGAACCAGTGCAACAACCGCCCGGCGACGGCGTCAGTCATCGCTGCCTGTGCCGGCCGTGTCGCCGACGGCGGGATCGTCCAACGTGATCTGCACACCGTGCAGCGTCGCGCCGGCGATCTCCAGGCGTGGCACGGTTGCCGTCCCGTCGAGCGGCGGCAGCGGCGATCCGGTCTTCGGCGCATCGAGCCATGCCGTGATGTCGGGCAGGCGCAAGCGTGCGTCCGCCCGCGCGCCCTCGCGCGTCACCGCGAGGCTGGCGATGTCGTCCATTGCGACGTCACCCACGTAATCGAGGTCGAAGCCCGTCGGCGCGGAGGCGTCGTCCAGCGGCGCGGGCAATGCCGGCCAGGTGTCGGGCCAGTCCGGCAGCGTGCCCTCGAGTCGCAGCGCCAGGGCCTCTGCCAGGACCAGCGATCCCGCGGCATCCATCACGGGAACGGGATTGGAGCCGTCGCCCATTGGACGCACCGCGACCCGCATCGGCGCGAGGCTGGTGCGCCCATCGGCAATCCGCAGCGGCGCGAGCAGGCCGAGCGCGAACGGTGCCCGCGTGTCGGCGGACGCGTACGTCATCGTCGCCCCCAGCCTCATGCGCGCGATGCCCCAGCCCGCGTCGTCCGATTGCCAGGTGCCACCCATGCGCAGGCGTGCCGGCATCCGCCAGCCTTCGCGCACGACCGTCGCGGTGCCGGCGACGCCCAGCGCATGGCCGGGCGCGGGACGATCGAGCACGCCGTGAAGATCGAAGGGGACCTGCGTCGCACCCGCGACGTAGCGGCCGGTGGCGTGCGCCTGCACGGGGCGGTCCGCGTGCAGGGAAGGCAAGGACAGGTCGATGCCTTCGATCCGCCAGCCATCAGCCACCAGCGTGCCATCAACGACGACGATGCCCTTGCGCAGCGTCGGTACGCGGCCGTCACCCGGCGGGCGCGTGGCCAGCCAGTCCTGCAGCGCGGCGAGGTGCAGCACCGGTGCGTCGAGTTCGATGCGGGTGAAGTCGAGTGCCTGCAGCCGGCCACGCAGGGTGGACCAGGGCAGCGACAGCAGGACGCGGTCGGCGGACAGCACCGTGACCTGCGTGCCGGGAAGGCGCGCGACCACGTCGCGGACGACCAGCGTCGGCGTCCCGCGGATCCGGTATTCCGCGGCGCCGGACGAAGTGATGTCCAGCCCGAGCGCGTCGCCCGCCTGGTCGAGCGCAAAGCGCGCGACCCGGTCCGCCTGCAGGAGCAACGTGATCGCGACGGCCAGGGCGGCCACCAGCACGCCGGCGGCGGCCCACGCGATCCACCGGCGGGACGCCGGCGCGGACGTGTCGCCTGCCTCGCGGCGCATCTCAGCCGGCGCCGAGCGACTCCGGCAGCAGGGCGTCCACGAAGGCGCTTGCGTCGAACACGCGCAGGTCCTCGGGTCGCTCGCCGATGCCGGCGAATCGGATCGGGATGCCGAACTCGCGGGCCAGCGCGAACACCACGCCGCCCTTGGCCGTGCCGTCCAGCTTGGTGACCACCAGCCCGGTGACGCCGACGGCGGCATGGAACTGGCGCAGTTGCGACAGCGCGTTCTGGCCGGTCGTGCCGTCGATCACCATCAGCACTTCATGCGGTGCGGCGGGGTCCAGCTTGCCGAGCACGCGCCGGATCTTGCCGAGCTCGTCCATCAGGCCCTTCTGCGTGTGCAACCGCCCGGCGGTATCGGCGATGAGCACGTCGGTGCCCCGCGCCTTCGCGGCCTGCAACGCGTCGAACGCGACCGAAGCCGCGTCGGCGTCCTGGCCCTGGGCGACGACCGGCACGCCGTTGCGCTCGCCCCATGCCTGCAACTGCGCCACCGCCGCGGCGCGGAACGTGTCGCCCGCGGCGAGCATCAGCGAACGTCCCTCGTCCTTGAAGCGGCGCGCCAGCTTGCCGATGGTCGTCGTCTTGCCCACGCCGTTGACGCCGACGGTGAGCAGCACGAACGGCCGGGTGCCGGTGTCCACCTGCAAGGGCACCGCGACCGGTTGCAGCAGCGCGACGAGGTCGGCGCGCAGCGCCTCCAGGAGGGCGGCGGCGTCGGCGAACTCGCGCGCCTTCATCCGCTTGCGCAGGCCTTCGACCAGCTGCGTGGTGGCGGTGACGCCGACGTCCGCCGTCAGCAATGCGGTCTCGACCTCGTCGAGCAGGTCGTCGTCGAGCCGGGGGTTGCGCGAGAACAGCCCGCCGAAACTCCGGGCAAGGCCGCTGCCGCGCAGCCGGTCGCGCCACCCCGCGCTGCCCGCGGCCGCCGGCGGTGGCTCGGGTGCCGGTGTCGCTTCGGGGGCGGGTTCCTCGGGCTTCCTGAAGCGGAAAAAGCTGGCCATTCCGGAGGGGTCGTGGGGATGCGCGAGAATGGCGGCCATGCTAGCACCCGACCCTTGCGCGACCCGATGAAGGCGACGTCCGAACCGCTTGGCAGCGTGCGCATCATCGGCGGCCGCTGGCGTGGCACGAAGCTCCCGGTCACCGCCGCGCCCGGCCTGCGTCCCACGCCGGACCGCGTCCGCGAAACCGTCTTCAACTGGTTGCAGCCCGTGCTGCCCGGGGCACGCGTGCTGGACCTGTTCGCGGGCAGTGGTGCGTTCGGCCTGGAATCCCTGTCGCGGGGCGCCCGGGAGGCCCTGCTGGTCGAGCACGATGCGCGTGCCTGCGAGGCATTGCGCGCCACCGTCGCCCGGCTCGCCGCATCCGCCGAGGCGCGCGTCCACCAGGCCGACGCAATGGCATTGCTGCGCGTGCCCATGCACGGGCGGTTCGACGTCGTGTTCCTGGATCCTCCGTTCGCCGCGTGCCTGTGGGAACCGGCCCTGGCCGCGATGCCGCCCTGGGTGGGGGACGATGCCTGGCTGTACCTGGAATCCCCCCGCGACCGTGTCCCCGTGGTCCCCGCGGACTGGGCCCCGCATCGCGAAGGCAGCACCCGCGAGGTCCGCTACGCGCTGTATCGGCGCGCGGCCTGACCCCGGCGGGACCGGCTGGTAGACTGGCGCGGATGAGCGCCGCCCGCACCCGAATCGCGGTCTACCCCGGCACTTTCGACCCGGTGACGAACGGCCATGTCGACCTGGTGGAACGTGCGGCCAGCCTGTTCGAGCGACTGGTCGTCGGCGTCGCCGAAAGCCCCGCCAAGAAGCCCGCGCTTGCGCTCGACCTGCGGGTGCGCCTGGCGCGCGATGCGCTGGCGCACCTGCCCAACGTCGAGGTCCGCGGTTTCCATTCGTTGCTGGCACACTTCGTCGGCGAGGTCGGCGGCGGCGTGCTGATCCGGGGGCTGCGCGCGGTGTCGGATTTCGAGTACGAGTTCCAGCTGGCGAGCATGAACCGGCACCTGATCCCGGAGGTCGAGACGCTGTTCCTGACGCCGGCCGAACAATACAGTTTCATTTCTTCTTCGCTGGTGCGCGAGATCTCACGCCTGGGTGGCGACGTCTCGGGATTCGTGCCGCCGGCGGTGGCCGCAGCGCTGCAGGCCGAATGGCAGCGCACCATTGCTTGAACCTATGCATTTCGGGGGAAACATGACCACCACCATCCGCGCGCTGATCATCGCACTGCTGGCGCTGTCGTTCGCAGGCTGCCAGGAAGACACCGACGAGGTGCAGGAAGGGGCCGTGGCCACCGCGCCGGCGCCGCTGACTGCTCCCACCACCGACGACGATGCCGCCTGGGGCGAGTACCTGACCGAAGTGGTCCGTCGCAACCTCGGCGGCGTCGCCAACAGCCCCTACCTGTACTACCTGCCGGCCGAGTCGACGCCGGGGTTCGAGGGCGAGTACGACCGCCTGCTGGACAAGTCGAAGGTCGACATCGCCCGCGGCATCCTGGCCGGCAACATGCTGGCGTTCGGGTCGCCCGCGTCGTCCAAGATGGCGGACCTGATCATCGCGTCCTTCGCGGACGTCGACCCGGGCTCGATGGAAGGCGTGCGCGTGCTGTTCATCGGCGACGCCGCCGACAACCAGCGCGTGCAGGAAGCGCTGGCCCCCAGCGGCGTGTCCTACGTCTTCGTCGAGGCACGCTGATGCCACTGGCGCGCCCGCGGCGCCGCGGGCGCGCCACCGAAGCAAGACGATGTCGCTGAAGATCAACGAGTGCTGCGTCAACTGCGACGTCTGCGAGCCGGTCTGCCCCAACAACGCGATCACGCAGGGCGAGGTCATCTACGTGATCGATCCCGTGCGCTGCACCGAATGCGTGGGTCATTTCGACGAACCGCAATGCGTCGTCGTCTGCCCGGTCGAATGCATCGACCCGGACCCCGCGCATCCCGAATCGCACGGCGACCTGCTCGCCAAGCTGCTGCGGCTGCAGGCCGACTCCACCCCAGCAACGCCTGCCCCCGAGGAGACACCATGAGGACATTGCTGCTCGTCGCCGCGGGTTGGCTGGTGGCAGGCGCCGCGCTGGCGGCCGCGCCACGCGATGCCTCGCCGGCCGCCGATGCCACGCCGCCCGGCGCCGCGATCGCCAGCGCGCACCACCTCGCCACGGACGCGGGGCTCGAGGTGCTCGCACAAGGGGGCAACGCCTTCGATGCCGCGGTGGCGGTGTCCTCCACGCTGTCCGTGGTCGAGCCGATCAGCTCGGGCCTGGGCGGCGGCGGCTTCTTCCTGCTGCACGACGCATCGGCGGGTCGCGACGTGTTCGTCGATGCGCGCGAGGTCGCGCCCGAATCCGCGACGCCCGCCGCGTACCTCGACGCCTCGGGCGACCTCGACCGCGACCGCGCGACCAACGGGCCGTGGTCGGCCGGCATCCCGGGCCTGCCCGCGGCGCTGGTGCACCTGGCCCGCGACTACGGCCGGTTGCCGTTGGCGACGTCGCTCGCCCCGGCCGTCCGCATCGCGCGCGAAGGGTTCCCGGTGTACGAGCGGCTCGAACGCGGGTATGCGCGCCGCGCTGAAGTGATGCGGCGCTACCCTGGCAGCGTCTCCGTGTTCGAGGCGGACGGCGATGCGCTGCAGGTGGGCGAAGTCCTGCGCCAGCCGGACCTGGCACGGACGCTGGAGCGCCTCGGGCGCGAGGGGTTCGACGGGTTCTACAAGGGAGAAGTGGCTGCGCGCCTGCGCGCCGGCGTGGAAGCGGCGGGCGGCCGGTGGACGGCCGCAGACCTGGCCGGCTACGCGGTGCGCGAGCGCGCGCCGATCGCGTTCGACTACCGCGACTGGCGCGTCGTCACCGCGCCGCCGGTGTCCTCCGGTGGCGTCGCGCTGGCGCAGATGCTGCAGATCCTGGAGGGCTGGGACCTCGCGACGCTGGACGAGGCCACGCGCACGCACCTGATGGTGGAGGCCATGCGCCGCGCCTACCGGGACCGCACCATCTACCTGGGGGATCCGGATTTCGTGCGCGTGCCGGTCGAGCGGCTGGTGCATCCGGCCTACGCGGCGGGCTTGCGCGCCACCATCCATCCCTCGAAGGCCACGCCCAGCGCGCTGCTCCCCGGCGAGCCCGCGCCGCTGGAGGACGAGGAAACCACGCACTTCTCGATCATCGACAGCGAAGGCAACATCGTCTCGGCCACGCAGACCATCAACCTGCTGTACGGCTCGGGGCTGGTGCCGGCCGGCACCGGCGTGCTGCTCAACGACGAGATGGACGACTTCGCGCTCAAGCCGGGCACGCCCAACGCCTTCGGCGTGATGGGCTTCGAGGCCAACGCGGTCGAGGCGGGCAAGCGCATGCTCAGCTCGATGACCCCGACGATCCTGGTGTCGGACGACCAGGTGGCCGCGCTCGGCGCGCCCGGCGGCAGCCGGATCATCACCGAGGTGCTGCTCGGCATCCTCGGCTACGACGCGGGCCTCGGGGCGCAGGCCGTCGCGGCCCTGCCGCGCATCCACCACCAGTGGCTGCCCGACGCGATCTCCGCGGAGCCGGGTGCGCTGTCCCCGGCCACCATCGAGGCACTGGAAGCGATGGGACACGTGGTGAATGCGGGCGAGGACACCTGGGGCAACCTGCAGACGGTGTCCTGGGACCGCAATGCCGGAACGCTGTCGGGCGGCACCGACCCGCGTAACCCGGTCGGGAGCGCCGAGGTCGTACCATCGGCCCCATGAAACTCTGGTCGATCAGCGGCAACAGCCAGAAGCTCGACGGTGGCGCGATGTTCGGCAACGCGCCACGCGCGTTGTGGTCGAAGTGGAGCCCGCCGGACGACCAGAACCGCATCGAGCTGGCCTGCCGCGCATTGCTGGCCAGCCCGCTGGCCGGCAAGACCGTGTTGTTCGAGACCGGCATCGGCGCGTTCTTCGAGCCGAAGCTGCGCGAGCGCTACGGCGTGGTGGAGGACCGGCACGTGCTGCTCGAGTCGTTGCGCGCCGCCGGCTTCGAGCACGAGGACATCGACGTGGTGGTGCTGAGCCACCTGCATTTCGACCACGCGGGTGGGCTGCTGGCGCAATGGGTGGATGGGCGCGCGCCGGAGCTGCTGTTCCCGAATGCCACGTTCCTGGTCAGCGCCGCCTGCTGGGAGCGCGCCCGTGCGCCCCACGCGCGTGACCGGGCCAGCTTCATCCCCGAACTGCCCGCACTGCTCGAGCAGAGCGGCCGGCTGGAACTGGTGGACACCCCCTGGTCGAGGACGCTGGGCCACGCGGTGCGCTTCCATTTCAGCGACGGCCACACGCCGGGGCTGATGCTCGCGGAGATCGTCGGCCCGGAATGCGTCGACGGCGAGGCCCATGGCGGCGTGGTGTTCTGCGCCGACCTCATCCCGGGCAGGCCGTGGGTGCACGTGCCGATCACGATGGGTTACGACCGCAACGCGGAACTGCTGATCGACGAGAAACGCGAGTTCCTCGCCGACAAGCTGGCACGCAACGTGCACCTGTTCTTTACCCACGACCCGGGTTGCGCGCTGGCGCAGGTGACGCGCGACGAACGGGGCCGCTTCGGCACCACGCACGAGGTGCCCGAACTGCACGCACGGGCCCTGGCGGCATGACCTGGGCCGCCCGCGCGGCGGCACTGGCCTGCCTGCTGGCCTTCCCGGCGGCGCAGGCGTGCGCGGACGAGGCAGGCGGCGAACCGCCGCGCGACCCGGATTTCGGTGTGGTCGCGCGCGGCGCGATCGGCCTGGAGCGGCGCGTCGCGATGTACCAGTGGCGACGCGATGGCGACGGCTACCGCAAGGACTGGAGCGAGCGGGCGATCGACTCGACGGCGTTCGTGCCCGGCCACGAGAACCCGCCCGGGATCCCGCTGCAGCAGCGTCGCTGGGTCCCTGCGAACGTCACCCTTGGCGGCTACCCGGTGGCGCCGGAAGCGGTGGACGCCTTGTCGCGGTGGGAACCCTTGCGCCCCGACTTTTCCGCGTTGCCCGGCAACCTGTCTGCGACCTTCCAGCCCGAGGGCGACGGCCTGGGCAGCGCCGCCAACCCGGTGCACCCGACGGTCGGCGACCTGCGCGTCACCTGGCGCGCGTTGCGCATGCAGGCGGGGCAGGACGCACTGGTCCTTCGCGACGGGCGCTGGGAACTCGACGAGTCCGCCGTGGCGCGCCGCGCGCAGGCCGCCGGCGACGCACGGCAGCCACGCACCAGTTACGCGTGGCTCGTGCTGGGCGCACTGGCGGCGGCGCTGTGCGCCGGGGCGTGGCTGCTGCTGCGACGCCGACGCCGCGGCTGACCGCGCGGGTCAGGCGGCGGCGGCCTGCTGCTGGCGCGGGCCTTCGCGCAGCGCCTTGCCCACCATGCCCACCAGCAGGTCGATCTCGGCGCTGGTGATGGTGAAGGTCGGGGTGAAGCGCAGCGAATTGGCGCCGCCATGGATCACGCCGATGCCGCGCTCGCGCAGCCATTCCTCGGTCGAGCCCGCGCCGTAGCACTTGAACTGCGGCGACAACTCGCAGGAAAACAGCAGGCCGGTGCCCTGGACCTTGGTGATCATCCCGCCCGTCTCGGCCTTCAGCGCCTCGAGCTTGCGGATGGCCTCTGCGCCGCGCTCGCGGATGTTGGCGCGCAGTTCCGGCGTGACCTTGGCCAGTACCGCGCAGGCCGTGTCCAGCGCTCGCGGGTTGGAGGTCATCGTGTTGCCGTACAGCCCGCGCTGGTAGATGCCGGCCGCGTGCTTGCCGACCGCGAGCACCGACAACGGGTACTGGCCCGCGTTGAGCGCCTTGGAATACGTTTCCATGTCCGGCGGGTCGAGCTGCTCGAAGCCGGGGTAGTCGACGATCGAGAGCACGCCGTGCGCGCGCAGGCCGGCCTGGATCGAGTCGACCAGCAGCAGCGTGCCGTGCGCCTTCGTCAGGGCGCGCGCGGCCTCGTAGAACGCCACGGGCACGCCGCGCCCCGGATCACCCTCTCCCATCACCGGCTCGAGGAACATCGCCTCGATGAACCAGCCGTTCGCATCGGCGTCCGCGAAGGCCTTCCCGAGCGCGGCGATGTCGTACGGCTCGACCGCGATCACCGTGCCCTCGTCGCGGTAGCTGGCAAGGTACTTGAGGTAGGTCTTGCGGCTGGAATCGGAATACAGGGCAGGGCGGTCGGTCCGGCCGTGGAAGCTGCCCTTCACGACGATCCGGCGGATCGCCTTGCCGGCGTGGCGCGCACCGGGGTCGGTCATCGACTTGGCGTTGGCGTCGGCGATGCGCGCGGCCAGGGTGACGGATTCGGAGCCGGAATTGAGGCAGAAGAAGCGGTCGTACGGGCAGTCGCGGCCCAGGCCGATCGCGTCGCGCAGCATGTTGGTGAAGCGCAGCTGCGACAGGCTCGGCGTCATGATGTTGGCCATCGCCTGCGGGCGCGCCATCGCGGCGATGACGTCGTCCGGCGCGTGGCCGAAACCGAGCATCCCGTAGCCGCCGGAGTCGTGCAGCACGGCGCCCTTGAGCGTGACGACCCACGGCCCGCGCGCGGCGAGCGCAACGTACGGGTTGACCGCGTCGTCGGGGTAGAAGTTGACGTAGCCGGCCTGCACGGCCTGCACCTGCGCGTCCTCGTCCATCTCGAACACGTCGGCGAATTCGCCCTTCAGGCGCGCGTACTCGGCGGCGGCCGCGTCGATCGCGGCGGCCAGTTCGACATCGTCGGTGAAGCGGACCAGGGTCGCGTCGTCCAGGCCGACGGTGCGGCGCGCGCCACCATGGGCGCGCAACGGGGCGAGGGGAGCGAGCAGGGCGTGCTGGGTCATGGCTTTTCCCGCAAAAACAATCAGTTACGCGATCTTACCATGCCCCCTTCGGGCGCATAACCCCCATCGTCGGCCGGGGGCGGCCCCATGGCGGCGAAGCCCGCCCCGGTAGAATCCGCGCCCTTGAAGAAGTCCGACTTCCATTACGACCTCCCCCAGGACCTGATCGCCCAGGCGCCGCTTCCCCGGCGCTCGGCCAGCCGGCTGCTGCACGTCCCCCCGGGGGACGCCCCGTTCGAGGACCTGGGCATGGCGGACCTGCCCTCGCTGCTGCGGGCCGGCGACCTGCTGGTGTTCAACGACACCCGGGTGATCCCGGCGCGCCTGCATGGCCAGAAGGCGACCGGCGGACGGGTCGAGATCCTGGTCGAGCGCCTGTTGCCCGGCAACGAGGCCCGGGCGCAGCTCGGCGTGAGCAAGCCGCCGAAACCCGGCAGCCGGATCGCCCTCGACGCGGGCGGCGCGGCCGAGGTGGTGGGCCGGGAAGGCGAGTTCTGGCGGTTGCGCTTCGACGTCGACGGGCCGCTGGAGGCGTGGCTGCAGCGCGCGGGCCAGTTGCCGCTCCCGCCGTACATCCACCGGATCCCCGGGGCCGAGGATGCCGAGCGCTACCAGACGGTGTTCGCGCGCGAGTCGGGCGCGGTCGCCGCGCCGACGGCGGGCCTGCATTTCGATGCCGCGTTGCTGGACGCGCTGCGCGCCCGCGGCGTGGACACCGGCCACGTCACCTTGCACGTCGGCGCCGGGACGTTCCAGCCGGTGCGCGTGGACGACCTGCGCGACCACCGCATGCACGGCGAGTGGCTGAACGTCGGCCCGGGGCTGGTGGAACAGGTGCGCCGCGCGCGCGCGACGGGTGGCCGCATCGTCGCGGTCGGCACCACCGTCGTGCGCGCGCTGGAAAGCGCGACCGGGGAAGACGGCGCGCTGCGCCCGTTCGCGGGCGAGACGCGCCTGTTCATCCTCCCGGGCTACCGCATCCGCAGCATCGATGCGTTGCTGACCAACTTCCACCTGCCGGAGAGCACGCTGCTGATGATGGTGTCCGCATTCGCCGGGAAGGACCGCGTGTTTGCCGCGTACGAGCACGCGATCGGCGAGCGCTACCGCTTCTTCTCCTACGGGGACGCGATGTTGCTGTGGCCGGAGGAAGCGGCATGAGCCGCATGTCCTTCGAGGTCATGGGCACCGATGGCGCGGCACGCCGCGGCCGGATGACCTTCCCGCGCGGCACCGTGGAAACGCCGGCCTTCATGCCGGTCGGCACCTACGGTTCGGTCAAGGGGATGTTGCCGGGGCAGTTGCGCGCGCTGGGCGCGGAAATGATCCTCGGCAACACGTTCCATCTCTTCCTGCGGCCCGGGCTGGAGGTCATCCAGGCGCACGGCGGCCTGCACGGGTTCACGCGCTGGGACGGCCCGATCCTCACCGATTCCGGCGGCTTCCAGGTGTTCTCGCTGGCGCACAAGCGGAAGATCACCGAACAGGGCGTGACGTTCCAGGCGCCGACCGACGGCTCGACCGTGTTCCTGGGCCCCGAGGAAAGCATGCGCATCCAGCGCGTGCTGGATGCCGACGTGGTGATGATCTTCGACGAATGCCCGCCGGTGCACGTCGACGGCGTGCCCGTCGGCGCGGACCTCGTGGCGCGCTCGATGGAACTGTCGCTGCGGTGGGCGGAACGCTCGAAGCGCGCGCACGAAGGCAATGACGCCGCGCTGTTCGGCATCGTCCAGGGCGGCGTGCACCAGGACCTGCGCACGCGATCGGCCGACGGACTGAAGGCGATCGGATTCGACGGCTACGCGATCGGCGGGCTGGCGGTCGGAGAGACCGAAGGCGAGCGCAACGCCATGCTCGACCACACCTGCCCGCAGCTGCCGGCGGACCGCCCGCGCTACCTGATGGGCGTCGGCCGCCCCGAGGACCTGGTCGAGGCGGTGGCCCGCGGGGTGGACATGTTCGATTGCGTGATGCCCACCCGGAACGCGCGCAACGGGCATTACTTCACCACGACCGGGACCGTGCGGATCCGCAACGCGAAGTACGAACGGGACACCCGGCCGATCGAGGAGGGCTGCGGCTGCCCGGCCTGCGCCGGCGGCTACACCCGCGCCTACCTGCGCCACCTGGACCGCTGCAACGAGATGCTGGCGCCGATCCTGGGCACGCTGCACAACCTGTGGCACTACGAAGACCTGATGGCCAGGATGCGGGAAGCGATCGAGGCGGGGCGTTTCGACGCCTTCAGGCTGGGATTCCACGCGGCCCGCGCTTGAAAGCCGCCGGCCTGGCCCGCATGCCATAATTCCCCGTTGTTTCGCCCAATCTGGACGCCCGAATGAACCTGCTCGACTTCCTCATCAGCCCCGCCTACGCCCAGGCGGCCGGCCAGCCCTCCGGTGGCCTGTTCGGCGGCGGCCTCGGCGGCCTGCTGTTCCCGATCGTCCTGCTCGCGGTCATGTACTTCCTGATGATCCGCCCGCAGATGAAGCGCGCCAAGGAGCACCGGGAGATGCTCGGCAAGCTTGCGAACGGCGACGAAGTGATCACCAACGGCGGCGTCGCCGGCACGGTCACCGCGATCGGCGACAACTTCGTCACCGTGGAGATCGCCGACAACGTGCGCATCCGCGTGCAGAAGGGGTCCATCGCCAACGTGCTCCCTCGGGGCACGTTGAAGTCGGCCTGACGGGCCTCGTTCCACTCAGACAAGACGGCGGCCGCCTGGTCGCCGCGGGGTCATGGCGATGCTCGAGTTCGCACGCTGGAAGTACATAGTCGCGTTGCTGGTCATCTCGTTGAGCGTGTTGTACGCGCTGCCGAACGTGTTCCCCCAGGATCCGTCCGTGCAGGTCACCGCCAACCGGTCAGAAGCGGTCGACGAGGCGCTGGTGCAGCGCGTCGAGGCCATCCTGCAGGAAGCAGGGGTCACGCCCAAGTCGGTGTCGGTCGAGGACGGCGACAACCTGCTGGTGCGGCTGTCTTCCGCCGACGAGCAGGTGCGCGCGTCCGATGCGCTGCGCGCGGGTCTCGGGGGCGATTACGTGGTGGCGCTCAACCTGGCGTCCACGGTGCCCGGCTGGCTGGCCGCGCTCGGCGGCAAGCCGATGCTCCTGGGCCTGGACCTGCAGGGTGGCGTCCACTTCCTGATGCAGGTCGACCGCGCCGCCGCCCTGGACAAGCATTTCGAGTCCTACGTCGAGGACCTGCGCGCGATGCTGCGCGAGGGCCGCATCCGCTACCGCTCGGTCGAGCGCGAGGGCAACAGCATCGTCGCCACGCTCGCGCCCGGCGCGGACACGGAGAAGGCGCAGGCCGTCGTCGCCGCGCAGATGCCGACGCTGCGCACGAGCGTGGACGGTGACGTCCTGACCCTGGTGGTGCCCGAGAGCGAACTGCAGGACCTCACCGCGAACGCGATCGAGCAGAACCTCGGCACGCTGCGCAACCGCATCAGCGAGCTGGGCGTGGCCGAGCCGATCGTCCAGAAGCAGGGTTCGGACCGCATCGTCGTCCAGCTGCCGGGCGTCCAGGACACCGCGCAGGCCAAGCGCATCATCGGCGCCACCGCGACCCTGGAGTACCGGGGCGTGGTGGAGGGCAATGCCATGGAGGCCAGGCGCACGGGGAACGTGCCGCCGCAGGCGCGCCTCTACGACCGCCGCGAGACCGGCCCCGACGGGCAGCCGATCCCGGTGCTGCTCAACAAGCGGATCATCGCCTCGGGCGAACACCTGCAGGACGCCACGTCCTTCTTCGACTCGGAGTCGGGGACGCCCGCCGTGCGGGTGCGGCTGACCAGCGTCGGCGGCCAGCGCATGTTCGAACACTCCAGCGTGAACATCGGCAAGCCGATGGCCGTGGTCTACATCGAGCGCGTGCCGACGGTGCGCATGGTGAACGGCGAGGAAGTGCGCACCACGAAGACCGAGGAGGAAGTGATCTCGGTCGCCACGATCCAGGGTGCGCTCGGCCGCGATTTCCAGACCACCGGCCTGGAGTCGATGAAGGAGGCCGCCGACCTCGCGCTGCTGCTGCGCGCCGGTTCGCTGGCCGCGCCGATGGACATCGTCGAGGAACGCATCATCGGCCCGAGCCTGGGCAAGGAGAACGTCGAGCGAGGCATGGCCGCGGTCACGTACTCGTTCGGGTTCGCGCTGCTGTTCTTCCTCGTCTACTACCGCATGTTCGGCATCATCACCTGCCTGGCGCTGCTGCTGAACCTGCTGATGGTGGTCGCGCTGATGTCGATGATGGGCTTCACGCTGACGCTGCCCGGCCTCGCCGGCATCGCGCTGACGGTCGGCATGTCGGTCGACGCCAACGTGCTGATCAACGAGCGCATCCGCGAGGAGCTGCGCGCAGGCATGCCGCCACAGTCGGCGATCGCCACGGGCTACGAACGCGCCAGCGGCACCATCGCCGACGCGAACCTGACCGCGCTGCTCGCCGGCATCGCGCTGTTCGCCTTCGGCACCGGCCCGGTGCAGGGCTTCGCGGTCGCGTTGATCCTCGGCATCGTGACGTCCATGTACACCGCGGTGTCGGTGTCCCGTGGCATCGCCACGCTCATCTACGGTCGCCGGCGCAAGCTGAAGACCGTGGCCATCTGACGGGAACGCATCGATGAAGCCCCTGAACCTGTTCCCGTACGACAGCGCCATTCCCTTCATGCGCATGCGCTGGGCGGCACTGGTGCTCGCCGCGGTGCTGGTGGTGCTCTCCATCGGATCGATCGCTACCCGCGGCTTCAACTTCGCGCTCGACTTCACCGGCGGCACCGTGACCGAGCTGCGCTTCGCGCAACCGGTCGACGTCGACGCGGTGCGCGCGGACCTGGAGGCGGCCGGCTACGACAGCCCGCAGGTGCAGACGCTCGGCTCGGGCAACGACCTGCTCGTCCGGTTGCAGCCCAAGCAGGGCGACGATCCCGCGGCCGCCAACCGCACCGCGGACGACGTGGTGCGCGCGGTGTCCACCCCTGGCAACCCGGGCACGGTGGTGAAGAGCGACTTCGTCGGCCCGCAGGTCGGCGAGGAACTCGCGCTCAACGGCATCTACGCGCTGCTGTTCGTGGGCCTGGGGTTCCTGGTCTACATCTCGTTCCGCTTCGAGTGGAAGTTCGCGGTCGCGGCCATCGCCTGTACCGCGCAGGACATCACCATCGTGCTGGGCTGGTTCGCGCTCACGGGGCGCGAATTCGACCTGACGGTGCTGGCCGGCGTGCTGTCGGTGATGGGCTACTCGATCAACGACACGATCGTGGTCTTCGACCGCGTGCGCGAGAACTTCCGTGCGACGCGCCTGGACCCGGCGACGATCCTCAACAAGTCGATCAACCAGACGCTCTCGCGCACGATGATCACCTCGTTCGTGTCGTTCCTGACCGTGCTCGCCCTGTACCTGTACGGCGGCGGATCGCTGCAGGGCATGGCCGAGGCCATGATGGTCGGCATCGTGATCGGCACCATCTCCACGACGTTTGTTGCGTGCCCGATCCTGCTGTGGCTGGGCGTCAGCAAGCAGGACCTGATGCCCAAGGCCCGCGACGAGGCAGAACTCGCCCGGCGCCCTTGACGGTGACGTGCTCGGGGCGCGGCCGTGGTGCCGTGCCGGGACACGCCGCAAGTACATCCATGTAGGCTACTCAGCGCCATCCATGGCGCTGAGTGTCCCGCCACGGCCCCACGACCGCGCCTTGCGACATCGCTGGCTTGTGGAGACCCAAAAGCAAACGCAACCGCCTCGGCGCGCCGGCTGGAACCGGAGGCCGTCGGCGTGCATGGGCGTGGTTTGAGCAGGCCATGGATGGCCTGCGGCCGGCGTTAAAGGCAGGACGCCGTCACGCCGGACAAACCACGCCCATGCACGACGGCGGCCCGAGACAACACCCCGATGCGCGCCGGCCCTTGGCGAAAAAACTTCGCAGCATTGGCGCTCGGCTCAGGCGTTGAATGTCTTGGCGTAGCCCGAGGAGACGATCACCTTCTGCAGGGCGTCGCCCAGCTTCAGGTTCGCCGCCAGCAGCGGCCGGCCGGCGGTGCCGCGCGCGTCGACCGGGCCCGTGCCGGAGCCGCGGAAATCCGTGACCCGGCCGCCGGCCTCGCGGACCAGCAGGATGCCGGCCGCGATGTCCCACGGCTTCACGCCGGCCTCGAAGTAGCCGTCGCTGCGGCCGCAGGCCACGTACGCCAGGTCCAGCGCGGCCGAACCGGTGCGGCGGATGTCCTCGGCCTCCTTCAGCAGCTCGCGGATGCAGTCGAGCTGGGCGCCTGCGCGGCTGCGCTCGCGCGGCGGGAAGCCGGTCGTCAGCATCGCGCCGGCCAGTTCCTTGCGCTCGGACACGCGGATGCGGTGGTCGTTGAGCACCGCGCCACTGCCCTTGCTGGCGGTGAACAGCTCGTTGCGCAGCGGATCGAACACCACGCCGTGCTGCGGCTCGCCGTTCTCCACCAGCGCGATCGACACGCACCAGTGCGGGAAGCCGCGCAGGTAGTTGCTCGTGCCGTCCAGCGGGTCGATGACGAACGTGGAACGCGCGCCCGCGCGGTGGCCCCGCTGCTCGCCGCCTTCCTCGCCGAGGATCGCGTAGTCCGGGTAGGCCTTGCGCAGTTCCTTGACGATCGCGGCCTCGGCCTTCTCGTCGACCTCGCTGGCGTAGTCCAGGCGCTCCTTCTCCACCACGTTCAGCGCGTCCAGGCGGGTCATGTGGCGCAGCAGCTCGTTGCCGCCGGCGCGCGCCGCCTTGACCATGATGTTGACGACGGGCTTGAGCATGGCGGGGGCTACGAAAAGGGTCGCGGAGTTTACCATTCGCGGCATGGAGCCCCTCGCAGACGCCGCCGGCCGCATCCGCATCGTGCTGGTCGGCACCCAGCATCCCGGCAACATCGGCTCCGCCGCGCGCGCGATGAAGACCATGGGCCTCTCGCGCCTGGTGCTCGTCGCACCGGAGAAGCTGCCGAATGCCGAGTCGCAGGCACTGGCGGCGGGCGCCGACGACCTGCTTGCCGGCGCGGCCATCGTCGAGACCCTGGCCGAGGCCATCGCCGACTGCCGCCACGTGCTCGGCTGCACCGCGCGCAGCCGGCGCGTGCCGCTCGATGAGCTGTCCCCGCGCGAAGCGGCCGAACGCACCGTCCGGGTCGCTGCCGGAGGCGTCGAGGCAGCCCTCGTGTTCGGGCGCGAGCGCACCGGCCTGGACAACGCGGAACTCCAGCTGTGCCATGCCGCGGTCCACATCCCGGCGGACCCCGGCTACAGCTCGCTGAACCTGGCGGCCGCGGTCCAGGTGCTGGCCTACGAGACCCGGTTGGCCCTGCTTGCCGCCGATCCCCGGTCCACCATGCCCGCCACGCCCGCCACGGCCGGGGAGGAGGGCGGAGGGCAAGCCACCCACGCCCAGCTGGAAGGCTTCTTCACCCAGCTCGCGGACACCCTGGACGCCATCGACTTCCACAAGGGCAGGGCGCCCGAATCGGCCCTGCGCAAGTTGCGCCGCCTCTACCTGCGCGCCGCCCCCACGGAAGCCGAAATCCGGCTGCTCCGGGGGGTGCTGGCCGATGCCCAGCGGATGGCCCGCCTGGCCGGCCGCCCGGGTTCCGGATGACCGTGCCCGATCCGTCCCCCGGCGCGGTTCGCGCGCCGTCGGATCTGCGATAGGCTGCGCCAGCCGTAGTCGTCGTCCCGGGGATCTCCTTGCAGTTGTCACGCCACTTCGCCGCCGTGGTGCTGGGGGCCTGCGCGCTCCTCGCCATGGCTCCGCAGGCACGCGCCGCGGACGACTCGCACGTGCTCGTGCTCGGCCGCATCAGCGACGATCCGAAGGCGCATTACCGGCAGCTCAAGCCGCTGCTCGACTACCTGGTGCCGCGCATGGCGGACGTGGGCATCCGCGAGGGCCGCATCCTGATGGCCCGCGACGAACAGCAGATGGCGAGCTACCTGCGCCGCGGGCGCGTGGACTGGGTCACCGAGACCGCCGCCGCCGGTGTCCTGCTGCAGGACCGCGCCGGTGCCGAGCCGCTGCTCCTGACCGAGCGCGACGGCGTGCGCGATTACCACGCGGTGTTCTTCGCGCGCGGGGACAGTGGCCTCGGGTCGCTCGCCGACCTGGGGGGGCGCAGCATCGCGTTCCAGCGTCGCAACTCCACCAGCGCGTACTTCGCGCCGGCCGCGGCGCTGCTGGAGGCCGGCCATCCGCTCGAGATCCTCCTCTCGCCGATCGACAAGCCGCAGGCGCCCGCCGTCGGCTACCTGTTCGCGCGCTCGGAGCTGAACATCGCCACGTGGGTGCACAAGGGCCTCGTCGATGCGGGCGTGATGAGCAGCATCGACTGGGACAACCCGCTGCGGATGCCGCCGGCGTTCAAGGACGACATGCGCGTCATCGCGCGCACCGCCGCGTTCCCGCGCGCGCTCGAGTTCGTGCGCGGGGACCTCGACCCGGCGGTGAAGGCGCGCCTGCGCGAACTCCTGCTGCAGGCGTCGAACGATCCCGACGCGCGCGACGCGATGCTCGGCTTCTTCATGACCACCCGGTTCCTGCCGCTGGACAAGGAAGCGCTGGACGCCTTCGACCGCTTGGGCAAGGGCGTGCAGCGCGTGCGCACGGAGGTCGAGTGAGGCAGGCCCTGGGGTTGCGGGGCCGCGTCGTCGTGACGATGGCGCTGGCGCTGCTGGTCGTGCTCGGCCTGGTCGCCGGGCTCTGGTACCGCCAGGAAGCGATGCAGCGCGAGGTCGAGGGCGTGAGCGGCGAGGCCATGCGCACGCTCGTCGGCGACAGCCTGAAGCGCCGCGGCGAGGGTGCCGTGGCGCAGCTGGCCGACGCGTTGACCAATCCGCTGTACTACTTCGACCTGGATGCGATCGGCGAGCTCGCGCGTGGCGCCCTGGCCCAGCCGGACGTGGAGTACGTGCTGGTGTTCGACGCGGAAGGCAACGTGATCCACGACGGCAGCGCGGCGATTCCGGGCTACGGCACCCGCATGGACGACCCGCTCGCCTACGAGGCCGTGTCCGCGCGCAAGTTGCACGTGCAATGGTCGGAAGGGCTGATGGATGTCTCCAGCCCGTTGATGCTCGGCGGCCAGCGCCTGGGCGGGGTGCGCATCGGCTACTCGCTCGATGCCGTGCGTGCCGCGCACGGACAGGCGCTCGGCGGCATGCGCCAGCGGCTCGAGGCGGTCGGCGGGGTGCAGCTCGCATGGATCGCCACGCTGGGCCTTGCGCTGCTGGTCCTGGGCGCGTTGCTGGTGTGGGCGGTGCAAAGCACGCTCGTCGCGCCGGTGCGCCAGCTGGCCGATGCCGCGCGCCAGATCGAGGCCGGCAACTTCGACGCGCCGATCCCCGACAGCCGCCGCAGCGACGAGATCGGCGACCTGGTGCGCGCATTCGGCCGGATGAGCACCAGCGTCGCGCGCCACGATCGCGACATCCGGCGCATGGCCTATACCGACGCGCTCACCGGGCTGTCCAACCGCCTGGCGTTCCGCGAGCAGCTCGACCAGCGCCTGTTGCAGCTCGGGGGCGCCAGCCGGCAGGTGGCGCTGCTGTTCGCGGACATCGACGACTTCAAGCGCATCAACGACACCCTGGGCCACGATGCCGGCGACCAGGTGCTGTTGCAGTTCGCCAGCCGCATCCGCGAGTCCGTCACCCGCATCGGCGGCGGGGATGCGCTGCTCGCGCGGTTCGGCGGCGACGAGTTCGTGGTGCTGGTCGACGACGGGCCGGGCCGCGAGGACATCCGCGAGACCGCCACCCGCCTGGCCGAGACGCTGGTGCAGGAACTCGGGCGCCCGATCGTCCTGCAGGACCGGCAGGTGTTCCTCGGCACGTCGATCGGCGTGACGTTGTTCCCAGAGGACGCGGCCAGCGCCACCATGCTGATGAAGAACGGCGACATCGCCATGTACCAGGCGAAGGTGGCCGGCAAGAACTGCCACCGCTTCTACAGCCGCGCGATGGACCAGGCCGTCGAGCGCCGCGTGCGCCTGGAGCACGAGCTGCGCGGCGCCTGGGACCGCGGCGAGCTCACGCTGGCGTACCAGCCACTGATCCGGCTGGCGGACCGCCGGCTGGTCGGCGCGGAAGCGCTGCTGCGCTGGAACCACCCGGAATACGGCCAGATCGCGCCCTCGGTGTTCATCGACGTCGCCGAACAAAGCGGCCTGATCGAGACGATCGGCCCGCAGGTGCTGCGCGTCGCCTGCAGCGATGCGGTGCACTGGGAACGCTCGTTGCGTGATGGCGACCCGCTGTTCGTGTCGGTCAACGTGTCGCCCCGGCAGCTGCGCAGCGGCGACCTGCCGCAGATCGTCGCGACCTGCCTGCTGGAAACCGGGCTGGATGCCTCGCGCCTGCACCTGGAACTGACCGAGACGGCCGTGATCGGCGACGAGACGCATGCGCACGCGATGCTGACGCGCCTGCGCGACACCGGCGTCAAGGTGTGGCTGGACGACTTCGGCACGGGTTTCTCCGGGCTGAGCCACCTGCGTCGCGTGCCGGTCGACGGGGTCAAGATCGACCGCAGCTTCGTCGCCGACGTCCTGCGCGACCCGGACGACCTGGCGCTGACCACCGCGATCATCGCGATGGCCCATTCGCTGGCGATCACGGTCGTGGCCGAAGGCGTGGAGAAGGAAGGCCAGTACGCGGTCCTGCGCGAACGAGGCTGCGACCTGGCCCAGGGCTACTGGCTGGGCCACCCGATGAGCGCGGATGCCTTCGCCGAATTGCTCATCTGAATCCGTCAATCCCGCGAAGGCCGGAATCCATGGATCCCCGCTTTCGCGGGGATGACAGCGTCAGATCAACAGGTCGATCCAGGGCGTGATCGTCTCCAGCAGGCTTCCCGACAGCACCCCGAACACCACGATCGCGACGGTGCCGCCGACCCACGCCACCAGCATCAGCGCCCCGTCGCGCTCCAGCAGCGCCAGCGCGAACAGCAGCAGCAGCCCGCCGAACAGGTAGTTGGTCAGCGGGATGGGCAGCGACAGCAGCACGCCCAGCAGGACCAGCAACAGTCCCGTCAGGGCCGCGGCGCCGCGTTGCTCCAGCAGCGACGACAGGCGTGGGCGGATCAGGTGCTCGAGCCTGGCGAGGACCGGCGAGATCATGCGGTCGAACCGCACCAGCGCCTGGCGGTGGAAGCCGCGTTCGGCGATGAAGCGCGGCAGCCACGGGCGCCGCCGCATCAACAGCAGTTGCACGCCGATCAGCACCACCAGCGGGCCGCTGATCGCGCCCCCCACCGGCACCGGGATGAAGGCCGGCAGGACCGACACGAACAGCAGCATGCCGAACGCCCGCCGGCCCAGCCCCGTGAGCAGCAGCCGCAGGGTCAGCAGGTCGCCGGGATCGCCCTCGGCGAAACCGTCGAGCAGCGCGCGGGTGCCGGCCTCGCGGGGTCGTTTCATTCCTCGACGCTTTCGTCGGGCGCGACGCGCGAGAACAGCAGCTTGTCCACGCGCGGCCCGTCCAGGTCGACCACCTCGATGCGCCAGCCGCGCCAGTCGAAGTGCTCGCCCGCGTTCGGGATCCGGCCGAAGTGCGCGATCGCCATGCCGGCGGCCGTGTGGTAGTCGTGCTCGTCCTCGCCAGGCAGCGGTCCGCCACCGAACAGCTCGCGCAGCTCGTCGACCGGCAGCGCGCCATCGACCAGCAACGACCCGTCGTCGCGTTCGACCACCGGCGGCGCGGCGGCGCTGCTGTCGCCACCTGCGGACCCGCGGCCGATCACCGCGCCCAGCAGGTCGTTGACCGTCACGATGCCGGTGACGTCGCCGTATTCGTCGACCACCAGCGCCAGCGACTGCTGCTCCTCGCGGAAGATCTCGAGCAACTTCAGCGCCGGCGTCGACTCGGAGACGAACAGCGCCTGGCGCAGCTCCCGGAACAGGTCCGGGGCACGCTCGTCCAGGCGGTCGAGCAGCGACTTCACCTCCAGGATGCCGAGCACGTCGGCATCGCCGCCGCGATACACCGGATAGCGCGAGAACGGCGTCTGCCGCATGGTCGCCAGGTTGTCCTCGAACGGCGCCGCCGCGTCCAGCCAGGCGATGCGCATGCGCGGCGTCATCAGGCTCTCGGCGTCGCGGTCGCCCAGGCGCAGGACGCGATGCATCATGTTGCGCTCGTCCGCGTCGATCACGCCCTGCTCGTGGCTCTCGCTCAGCAGGAAGCGGATCTCCTCCTCGCTGATCTGGCTGCGCGCGTCGTCGCGGAAGCCCAGCAGCCGCAGCACGCCGCGGTTGATCCACGTCAGCGCCAGCACGACGGGCTTGGCGGCATTGGCGATTGCGGCCAGCGGGATGCCGACCAGGCTGGCGATCCGCTCCGGGTCCGTCAATGCGAGCCGCTTCGGGATCAACTCGCCGAAGATGACCTGCGCCGCGGTGATCAGGCCGACCGCGGTGCCGATGCCGATGCCTTCGGCGTACTCGCGGGCGGCGGGCCACACCCCCTCCAGCCAGCCGGCGATGAGCAGGCCGATGGCCTCGCCGCCGAACACGCCGGTGAGCACGCCGATCAGGGTGATGCCGACCTGGACGGTGGACAGCAGCCGGTCTGGATGCTCCACCAGGGCCAGTGCCTTGCGCGCGCCGCGGCTGTCCTCGGCCATCTGCTTGAGCCGAAGCTTGCGCGAGGTCATCAGCGCCATCTCCGACAGCGCGAAGAACGCGTTGAGCGCGATCAGGGCAACGACGACGAGCAGCTCAAGCATGCCGTTGGCCTGTGCGTCGTCGTGAAGGGTCGGGGTCGTCCATGCAGGGGGCGTGGCCGCCGGAGCCGGCGGCGTGGCGCGCGATCATAACAAAGGGCTGTCATAATCGCCGACCATCCGGCCCCCGTGCCAAGCCTGCGAGCCACCCATGTTCTCCCTGCAGACGATGTTCGGCCAGGGCAAGCAGTTCTACACCCTGCTCGAGGACGCCGCCGTGGCCGGCCATGACGCCACCCGCGCCCTGCACGAGATGCTGCGCGCCGACGATCGCGTCCCCGCGCTGGACGCCTTCAAGCTGGCCCGCCAGCGCGAGCGGCAGGCATCGGACCGGATCAGCCAGGCGCTCGTTGACGCGTTCATCACCCCGATCGAGCGCGAGGACATCGAGGCGCTCGGCTCGGCGCTGTATCGCATCCCCAAGCAGGTCGAGAAGTTCGCCGAGCGCTACTCGTTGGCGACCCAGCACCTGGCGCACATCGACTTCGCGCCGCGCGCGGCGATGCTCGAGAAGGCCGCCGAGGTGGTGGTGCAAATGGTGCGTGCGCTCCCGAAGATGCGCCTGGACCAGATGAAGGAGCTCAGCGACAAGCTGCGCTCGATCGAGAACGAGGCCGACCGGCTGATGCTCGAGCTCTACCGCGACATCTATTCCGGCAAGCTCGACCACCTGCAGATGTTCCTGCTCAAGGAGTTCTTCGAGATCCTCGAGAAGGCCATCGACCGCTGCCGCGAGGCCGGCGTGGTGGCCTACGAGATCGTGCTCAAGAACTCGTAAGGACCGCCGCGATGCTCACGTTCGTCATCGTCGTGGTCATCACGGCACTCGTCTTCGAGTACATCAACGGCTTCCACGACACCGCCAACTCCATCGCGACGGTGGTGGCCACCAAGGTGCTCTCGCCGATGCAGGCGGTGGGCCTGGCGGCGAGCACCAACCTGATCGGCGCGCTGGCCGGCACCGCCGTCGCCAAGACGATCGCGTCGGGCCTCATCGACGTCGGCGTCGTGGACGTGGGGGCGCAGTTGATCCTCTGCGCATTGCTGGGCGGCATCGTCTGGAACCTGATCACCTGGTGGCTCGGCTTGCCGTCATCGTCGTCGCACGCGCTGATCGGCGGACTGGTCGGCGCCGCACTGGCCGCGGCCAACGACAACTTCGGGGCGATCCTCTGGTCCGTCCCGGCGGAACCGGTCTGGAAAAGCGGCGGCGTCCTGTGGAAGGTGATCGTCCCGATGGTCACCTCGCCCGTGCTCGGCTTCATCGCCGGGTTCCTGGTGATGGGCGTGCTGTTCTTCCTGATATCGATGATGGTCAAGGCGGGTGGTGCGCTGGCCCGGCTCGCACGCCCGCGCTGGGTCAACGCCTTCTTCGGCAAGAGCCAGATGGTGAGCGCCGCGGGCATGGGCTTCGCCCACGGCATGAACGATGCGCAGAAGACCATGGGCATCATCGCGCTGCTGCTGGTGAGCGCGCAGTCCAACGGGGTGCTGGATGCGCTGCCCGGCTGGCTCGCGTTCCTCCACCCGTCGCCGGAGGCGATCACCGAGGGTGACATCGACCTGTGGATCAAGGTCACCTGCGCACTGGTGATGGCGGCCGGCACCGCGGCGGGCGGCTGGCGGATCATCAAGACGCTCGGGCACAAGCTGGTGAAGCTCCACCCGATCCATGGCTTCGCCGCGGAAACCGCCGGCGCCTCGGTGATCCTCGCGGCCTCCTCGCTGGGCATCCCGGTGTCGACGACCCACAACATCAGCTCGGCCATCATGGGCGTCGGCACCGCCAAGCGCTTCAATGCGCTCAAGTGGACCGTCGTCGAGAAGATGATCTGGGCGTGGATCCTGACGATCCCCGCCGCGGGCGGCGTCGCCTACCTGCTGTTCCGCGCGATCGAAGCAGCCGGCCTGGCTTGACCGCCCGACGTCGCCCGGACCCTGGTCCGGGGCCCTACAGGGCGTCGCCACCCGAAGACAGCATCCGCTCCATCCGGTCCCCCAGCCCGCCGATCTCCAGCACCAGCCGGTCGAGCTCGGACGCGTCCAGCCCCTCGTAGGGCCGGTTTTCGCACAGCTGCAGGTAGGGCTCGCCGTCCAGGTCGCCGATGGCCAGGTAGCCGACCCGGCTTTCCCAGTTGAAGCCGAGCGCCCGCGCCGGATCCAGCGCGGTGGTCGGCGCCACGGCCGTGCTGGCGCGCAGGTAGCAACGGCCGTCGTCGTCCTTCAGCTCGGCCAGGAAGATCGACTGGCGGCGGGTCCCCTGGTCCAGCGACAGTTCGACGCACACCACGTACGGCTCCTGCACCGTGACCCGGTAGCCGGCCGACGTGACGTGGCTGCGGACCTGCTCGAAGTTCTGCATGGCGGGCGCCTCGTGCGGGGGGACCGCGATGGTAACGCGACGGGCAACGGCGCCTGCGTCAAGGGTCCCCTGTCTGCCAACATGCGCGGATGCAGCGCGCCCGCACCGACGCCGAACGCATCCTCGCCGCCGTGCGCGCCATCCCGCGCGGGCGGGTGGCGGGCTATGGCGAAGTCGCCGCGCTCGCGGGGCTGCCCGGCCGCGCGCGCCTGGCGGCGCGCGTGCTGTCCACCAACGAGGATCCCCGGCTCCCGTGGCACCGGGTGCTGCGCGCGGATGGGCGCATCGCGTTCCCCGAAGGTTCGCCGCAGTGGCACGAGCAGGTGCAACGGCTGCGCGCCGAAGGCGTGGAGGTCCGCGGCGGGCGGGTGGCGCGCCGTTCCGCCACGCTCGATGCCGCGCTGTGGGGACCGTGACGGCACCCCGGTATCATGGTGCCGATGTTCACCAACCTCCCCCCCGTCACCAAGGCGCTGCTGATCGCAAACGGCGTCGTCTTCCTGGCGCAGTTCCTGCTCGGCCCCGCGCTGCTGCCGTTCCAGTTGTGGCCGCTCGGCGGCGACAGCTATTCCCCTTATGCCAACGCACCCGAGTTCCTGCCATGGCAGCTGCTGACCTACGGGTTCATGCATGGCGGGCTGATGCACCTGCTGTTCAACATGCTGGCGCTGGTGATGTTCGGGACGTCGCTGGAATACACCTGGGGCAACAAGCGTTTCCTGACCTTCTACCTGGTGTGCGTGGCCGGCGCCGGGCTGTGCCAGCTGGTGGTCGCGTCCTGGGCCGTCTCGGAAGGCCATCCGCCCTACGCGACGGTCGGTGCCTCCGGCGGCGTGTTCGGGCTGCTGCTGGCCTACGGCATGTTGTTCCCGCATCGGCGCGTGATGCTGCTCATCCCGCCGATCCCGATGAAGGCCCGCACGCTGGTGATCGTCTATGGCGCGATCGAGTTGTTCCTGGGCGTCACCGGCACGGCCCCGGGCGTGGCGCACTTCGCGCACCTGGGCGGCATGCTGTTCGGCTGGTTGCTGATCCGCTACTGGCGTGGGCAGCCGCCGTTCGGGCGGAAGGGGCCGCCCAGGCCGAGGATCGTGCACTGAAAGAAAAAAGCCCGGCGTTCGCCGGGCTTCTTCGTTCGCCGCCGTGGCGGCTCCCACGATGAGGGCGCTTACCAGATGACGATCTGGTCGTCGCCGGACCGCACCATCGCGTCGCCGGGCTCGCACTGGAACGCCGCCGCGAACGCGGGCAGGTTCGACGGCGCACCGATCGCGCGGAAGTTCGCCGGCGCGTGCGGGTCCGTGGTCAGGCGCACCTTCAGTTCGTCGTCCTTGAAGTTGCGGCGCCACACCGTCGCCCAGTTCATGAAGAAGCGCTGGTCGCGGGTAAAGCCGTCGATCATCGGATCGGGCTGGCCTTCGGTCGCCTTCTTCATCGCGTCGTAGGCCACCGCCAGGCCGCCCAGGTCGGCGATGTTCTCGCCCAGGGTCAGGCGGCCGTTGACGTTCATGCCCGGCATCGCCTCGTACGCGTTGAACTGGCCGACCAGCTGGTCGGTGAGCGACGTGAAGCCTTCGGCGTCCGCCTCGCTCCACCAGTTCTCGAAGTTGCCGGACGGGCCGAAGCGGCTGCCCTGGTCGTCGTAGCCGTGGATCATCTCGTGGCCGATGACCGCGCCGATGCCGCCGTAGTTGAGCGCGGGGTCGGCTTCCGGATCGAAGAACGGCGGCTGCAGGATGGCGGCCGGGAACACGATCTCGTTGGCCAGCGGGTTGTAGTAGGCGTTGACCGTCTGCGGGCTCATGCCCCACTCGGTCTTGTCCACCGGCTCGCCGATCTTCGACAGGTTCCACTTGTAGTTGAACTCGTTGGCAGCCATCACGTTGCCGATGAAGCTGTCACGGTCCGTTTCCAGGCCCGACCAGTCGCGCCACTTGTCGGGATAGCCGATCTTCGGGGTGAACGCGGCCCACTTCTCCATGGCCTTGGCCTTGGTCTCGTCGGTCATCCACTCCAGGCCCTCGATGCGCTCCTTGAGCGCCAGGCCGAGGTTCTCGACCAGCACTTCCATCTTCGCCTTGGCATCCGGCGAGAACGCGACGTCGACGTACAGCTGGCCGAACGCTTCGCCGGCCTGGCCCTCGATGGTGTCGAGCACGCGCTTCCAGCGCGGCTTGATCTCTTCCTGGCCGCGCATGGCCTTGCCGTAGAAGTTGTAGTTCTCCTCCACGAAGGCGTCGCTCAGGAACGGCGAGGCCTGGTCCACGGTGTGGAAGCGCAGGTAGGACTGCCAGGTCTCGACCGGCACGTCGGCCAGCATCTCGCTGACCTCGGCGTGGAACTCGGGCATCGCCAGCGAGAACATCTCCGGCGCCTCCAGGCCCTGCGATTCGAAGAACGTCGTCCACTTGAAGTTGGGCGAGATCTCGTCGGCTTCCGCCGGCGTCACCGGGTTGTAGTACAGCGACACGTCGCGCGAGAGCTCCTCGCTCGACTTGGAGACCTCGGCCAGGCGCTTCTCGAACGCGATTACGTCGGCGGCGCGCTCGGCCGCTTCCTCGGCCGGGATGCCGGAAAGCTCGAGCACCTTGGCGACGTGCTCCTCGTAGGCGGCCAGCTTCTCGGCCTTGTCGGCATCGAAGTAGTAGGACTTGTCGGGCAGGCCCAGGCCGGCCTGGCTGGCGTAGGCGATGTTCATGGTCGAGTTCTTGAAGTCGGCCTCGGGACCGAAGCCGAACAGGAAGCCCTCGCCGCGCGAATAGGCATCACGCAGGTACCCGGCCACCGCGTCCTGGCTCTCCAGCGCCGCGATCGCGTCCAGGCGGCCCTGGATCGGCTTGATGCCGGCGGCGTTGATGGCGGCCTCGTCCATGCCGGTGGCCCACAGGTCGCCGACGATGTCGGTCACGCCCGTCGCGTTCTCCATGGCGGCGGCCTGCTCGGCGAGCTGGCGCTGCACGGCGGTGGAGCGCTCGTCCAGCATCTCGAACGCGCCCCACGAGGTGCGGTCGCCCGGGATCTCGTTGGCGGCCAGCCACTTGCCGTTGACGTAGCCGGCGAAATCCGTGCACGCGTCCTTGCTGGTGTCGATCTGGTCGGCCGCCAGGCGGTTGACCGGGGGCAGGGTGCTCTCGTCCAGGGTCAGCGCGGTCTGGGCGTCGGCGGCGGGGGCCGCGGTGTCGCCTTCGCGGTCCGCATCGCGATCGCAGGCGGCCAGCGCCACGGTCACGGCCAGGGAGAGCAGGAGGAGTTTCGGCTTGTTCGGGGTCACGGGCGGCTCCGGAGGTTGTTGCATGGAAACAGGATGGCCGGGCGCGCCGAAGCGGCCCGGATCGGCATCGGCCGACTCTACGCGGAGGCCTTTCCCGACGCGGGTGTCGAAGGTCATGGCGCCTCGTCCAGGGGGCTGGAGGCCGGCCTGAACGCTCCGCCATGGCGATGGTGGCGATGAATGGGGGTTTCGCGTACAGTCGCCCGGTTCGCGCACGGCTGGTCCGTTTTCCCGGATAGCCCGCCGTCTCCATGACGGCCAATCCCCGCACGTCTTTCGTCGCGCAGACACGGTCCGGAGCATCCGGGCCGTCAAATCGAATACTCGCGGCGCGGTTCCAGGGAACGCTTCGGGTGCATCCGCCAACTGGCGGATTCCTACATCCGGAGATCCACATGACGTTCGAAACCCTCGGGCTCTCGCCCGCGTTGCTGCGCGCGCTGGCCGCAAACAACTACACCGTGCCCACGCCGATCCAGGTGCAGGCCATCCCGCTGGCGCTCGCCGGCCGTGACCTGCTGGGCGGCGCCCAGACGGGTACGGGCAAGACCGCCGCGTTCGGCCTGCCGCTGCTGCAGCGGCTGTCCAGGCACACGCCCGCCAACAGCACCCATGCCAACGGCGGGCGCAAGCCGCGCGCCCTGGTGCTGGTGCCGACCCGCGAACTCGCGGTGCAGGTCGCCGAGAGCATCAAGACCTACGGCCGCGGCCTCAACCTCAACGTGACCACCCTCTACGGTGGCGCCGGCATGCAGCCGCAGATCGACAACCTGCGCCGCGGCGTGGACATCCTGGTGGCCTGCCCGGGCCGCCTGATCGACCACCTGGAACGCGGCACCGCCAAGCTCGACGCCGTCGAGGTGCTGGTGCTCGACGAGGCCGACCGCATGCTCGACATGGGCTTCCTGCCCGCGATCAAGCGCGTCGTCTCGCGCGTGCCGACGCAGCGCCAGACCATGCTGTTCTCGGCCACGTTCGAGCCGCGCATCCGCGGGCTCGCGATGGAGTTCATGACCAACCCGGCGCAGATCCAGGTGGCCGCCAACAACACCATCGCCGAGACGATCACCCACCGCGCCCACCCGGTCGACGGCTCGCGCAAGCGCGACCTGCTGATCGAGATCCTGTCCAGGCGCCACACCGACCAGGTGCTGGTGTTCGGCAAGACCAAGCACGGCTGCAACCGCCTCGCCGAACAGCTTGAACAGGCAGGCGTGCGCTGCGTGGCGATCCACGGCAACAAGAGCCAGGCGCAGCGCCAGAAGGCGCTGGACCAGTTCAAGGCCGGTCGCGCGCGCGTGCTCGTCGCCACCGACGTGGCCGCCCGCGGCCTGGACATCCCCGACCTGCCGCTGGTGATCAACCACGACCTGCCGATGGTCGCCGAGGACTACGTGCACCGCATCGGCCGGACCGGCCGCAATGGTTCGACGGGCGAGGCACTGTCGCTGGTGTCGCCGGAAGAGGGGGGCCTGCTGAACCTGATCCAGAAGATGCTCAAGGCCGAGGTGGTCATGGAGACCGTGCGCGGCTTCGAGCCGAGCCGTCCCGTGCGCATGGACGCGCCGATCCCGAAGCAGGGCGGCAACCGCTCGGCCCCGTCGCGCGCTCATCGCCCGCACGGCAAGCCCGCCGCGCGCCATGCCCATGCCGGGCCGAAGCAGCACCGCAGTGGCGGTGCCAACCAGGGTGGCAGGCGCGGTTCGCGCGCCTGACCTCCGGGCCAGGAAAAAACGGAAGGCCCGCGTGGAGACACGCGGGCCTTCTGCCTTGCGGGGTGCCGGATGGCAACCCGACGGTCGTGGCGGGGTCCGGGGCTGACAATGCCTCGCGCCGGTGCAGGCTTGACCGAAACGGGCAAGTCGTTGTGCCTGGAGCGCCAATTCGTACCGGACGCTCAGCGGTGGAATTCGCCCATCGCCTCCGGCTGGCGGACGACGGCCAGCACGCGCAGGTCGAGCTCGCGGCCGCCCGGCACCTGCCAGGCGATCGACTGGCCCACCGACAGGCCGAGCAACGCGCTGCCGACCGGCGCCAGGACGGAAATGGTGTCCGGCTTGCCGGCGTCGGCGGGGTACACGAGCGTGAACTCGAATTCGGCGCCGTTGGCGTCGTCCACGAAGCGGATCGTGGAGTTCATCGTCACCACGTCCGGTGGGACGTCGACGGGCTTGACCACGTTCGCGCGGTCCATCTCGGCGAGCAGGGCATCGATGCCCGGAAGCTGGCGATAGGCTTCGGATTCGAGCAGGCGTTCCAGTCGCGCCTGGTCCAGGCTCGACATGATGATCGGGGGCATGTTGTTCATCCCCGGGAGTCTGGTCTGCCCGTCAGGGGCGGTCAAGCACGCTCAGAATTCGCGCCCGTTGACGGGCGTGCGCTCCACGGTTTCCAGGTCGAGGTCCTGCAGGCAACGAACGTTGATCGCGGCCATTTTCGCGCCATCCGGCATCTGGCCGAGGGCGTAGGGCTGGACCCCGCACGTCGGGCAGAACCGGTGCTGGATGACCTGCTTGTTGAAGGTGTAGGTGGACAGGTGGCCCTCGCCTTCGGTGGTCTCGAGCGCATCGCGCGGCACGAACCACAGCAACAGGCCCTTGCGGCTGCAGTGCGAGCAATTGCACTCGATGACCTTGTCCGGGCCGGCATCGGCGTTGACCTGGAACTTGACGGCTCCGCAATGGCAGCTTCCGGTGTGCATGGGTGACCTCCCGGGTCGATCAGATGGCGGCGGCCCTACGATGCCAGGGTCGTGTTGTTCATCGTGCGGCTCCTTCTTCTGCCGCGAGCGGCCGGTTGGTCCTTCGCAAGATCCACCAGGCCAGGGCGAGGAAGGCCATCAGGGCGAATGCCATGTACACCCCGGCCACCACGGAAAAGACCGCAGGAAGCTGCGGCGGCACCGGGGTATCCGCCTGCTGGACCGCGCGGTGGGCGAACCTCGACCCAATCATCGCCACGGGCACCAACGCATACACGGCGAACACCGCCACGCGCGCCTGCATTGGACGCATGGCCAGGGCGAGATGCCAGCCGGCAACCAGGAAGCAGATGGAGAACCACGGCGTGATCGGCTGCCATGCGTGGAGCAGCGCGAGCGACTCGTTGTAGTACGCCTCATGGCGCCAGGCGGCCCAGAACGGACTGATGAAGCCGATGAGGTTGATCAATCCGTACGTCAGCAGCATCCCGACGACAGCCCAGCCGAGCGCGCGCTCGAGGTGCCGCAGTGGCGAGCGAGCCTGGCTCACGAGACCAGGAAATCGAAGATCTTCGAGCCAGCGCCCGCGTCGTCGCGGTAAAGCTCGGTGAATCCGCACTTCTCGCAGCTCACCGCGATGAAGCGGTTGGTCGAGACGTCGAACGCGGCAGACAGCAGCCCGCCTTCGGCGCGCATCTCGTTGCGGCTGTATTCGGTGCTGCCGCACTTGGTGCAGGTGAATCCCTTCATCTCGTCATCCTCCATCTTCCATGGTTTCCTGGTCAGCCGCCCAGGGCTTCGAGTGATCGCCTGATGTTGGCAAGGGCCCGGGCTTCGTACCGCGCCCGGAACTCAAGCGTACTAAAGATCGCCGGACGCGCCAGGAACCCCCTGAGGATCTTCCTGCGTTCCCGCCGGAACAGGAAGTCCGGCACCCAGGCATATTCCGCCCGGACCTGCCTCTCGTATTCGTCGAACCTCTCGGGAGCGGCCGCGAGGATCGACAGGTCGACGTCGACCAGCACTTTCGCGTCGGACCCGGTCGGGATCGCGTCGTGTCGGGTGGCCATCACGAGGCCTTCGATGCGGTGCGCGCATTCGGCCGATGGGCCGGCGTCCCGCACGGTCGCTGCCGCAAGCGCCGCGCTCTCGGCTTCGTTCCGATCCGATCGCGTGTCGTAGATCGCGTCGTGGAACCAGAGCGCCACCTCGACCTCGGCCGGGTGCTCGGCCAGCGTGCGGTACCCGGCGAAGACGGCCAGGCACTCATCGAGGTGGCGCAACGTGTGGTATTTCCGGTGCGGCTCGGCATAGCGGGCGACCAGGTCGTCGAAGGCGCCATCCAATGTTGCGGTACGTGGGGCGCCCAGGTCCGTCCACATTGCGTTCCATCGGACAAAGCAAGGCACGGAATCCATTGCGTGCATCAGCATTCAATCGAGATGGTCCATGTCGCCGACCAGCTGCACCCAAGGGTGCTTGCGGTTCCCATAGACCGACACGCGCGGCTGCGGGAAGGTCGGGTCGGCGAAAGCGCCGACAGGAATCGCCACGAAATCCGGGAACGCGTCCATCCTGTAAAAGACGGTGGCGCCGCACGCCGGGCAGAAGTGGAACCGGGCCGTAGTCCCGCTATCGCCGGTGAGTGCGAATTCCGTGCTCTGGCCTTCGATTGTGACGGCGTCCGCCGGGAACCTGGCTTGGGCGGCGAAGGCACTTCCCGAGCGGCGTTGGCAGTTCAGGCAATGGCAGACCGAAATGCGGACCGGCTCGCCGCGAGTACTGACGGTGAGCTTTCCGCAACTGCATGAGGCGTGTCGGTTGGGCATCATCCTGCTCACAGGCAGCGAAAAAGCTGCGGTGCCACCCCGCGTTGCAGCGTGAATGGCCCGAGATCGCCGGAGGCGACCAGGACGTGCAACACCATATGGTCGCCAGTTACCTGCCCGAGGTACCGCGCTGGTTCCGGATCAGGAAATTCTCCCACGCGCGCCGGGCCGCCGTGCTCCCGCACGTGCGAGCCGGTGACTTCAAAGCGACCTTCGCGGTCGGGACGAACTGGTGCTTCAAGCGTGCCATGAGCGCAGTCATAGCTGATGGTGCCGCCCTCGGCTGTAAGCGTCAGGCCGGCATGGATGCCTCCCCAGGCGCCTTCGAGTCCAGCGCTATCGGATGGCAATCCGACGCCGACAGCACATCCTCCAAGGAGCAACAGGCCAATGCCTAGGACATTCCTGAGATGCGGCATGACGTTCTCCCGGACACGCAGGCACTTCGTGGTGTGCCGTGGTGGCCCGATGCCTGAGTTCAGGGGGTGCCGCGAAGCGGCATCCCCTTGAACGAATTCTTAGACCACCGCGCAGTCATTGCGAGGACGAGAGACCTGAGTCTGCGTCCGGCATGAAGACGTACAGCAGTCCGTAGATGATCATTCCAGCTCCACCCGCAAAGGCAAGTCCGACGATTGCCACCCGCCAGATCCAGGAGGGGATGGGGGTGTGTTCTCCGAGTCCTCCACAAATCCCAGCGACCTGCACGTCGGTAGAAGACTTTGTCAGCGCGTCCAGATTCCATTCCATGCGAAACCTCCAGCGGTCTAACAACTAGTAGACCCCACACCGGGGCGTAATCTGAGTCTGGTCCCCGTCCAATGCCCGGTCAAATCCACTTCACGCTGCCAGACGTGGCAGTGCCGACGCCGACGTTTGATAGGGGGGTC
>JAKFFJ010000069.1:0-6795 GCA_036675265.1 Luteimonas sp. | reverse complement strand
GCGGGCAGGGCGGCGTCCTCGATGCCGTCGACCCGGCCGATCCAGCAATCCAGCGGCGCGCCGCCGGCGCCGACAGGGCCGAAGTCGTTGCGACGCAATCCGCTGCGGCCCGCGCGCAACGCCTCCAGCTGCGCGGCGTTCCCGCGCCCAAGCGCGGTGGTGGCGGTGTACGCGCGGATCGCGAGCGGCGGCATCGGAAGGTGGGCAGGCCCGGCAGGGCCCTGCGGCGACGAAACGGACGGCACGCAACACTCCGGAAACAGCGAGCGGCGAGTATAGCCAGCGCCTGCGCGCGGACTGCGCGGCGGAAGGCCCCGACGGCGGTTCGCGCCGCGTACGCTGCGCGCCCCTGCGCTGCCGCCCATTCAGTCGGCCGGCGCCTGATTCCATGCAATCCCGTTCACGTCGTCCCGCCTGCCCCATCGCCTGCGCCTGGCAATCGACGGCGACGTGCTGCACAGCGGTCGGTTGCGGTCGGTGCCTGCCTGTCGAACGCTGGCCTGGTTCACGTCGGCTATTTCGTCCATGTGCTGCGCACCGTGCGACGCCGCGCAGGGCAACTGCCCGCTGCTGTCCGGCAAGCACGCGCCGCATGACCTGGATCGCGCCTTGTCGTGGGCGTCGCGCCAGCCGCACACTCGGGCCTGGGGACTATGCAGGAAGCTCGCATGGGGAAGACATGGGGTGCGCTCGCGCTGGCGGGTGTTTTGCCGTTGGCCGCATCGGCGGGAGGGGCCACCGGGGGCATCGATGTCGAGTTGGGCGAGCGCATGCTGGTCCTCGGGTTTCCACAGGCGATGCAGGTGCTGCAGAACACGCGGCGCCGCGACTTGGTGCGGCTGACGCCGGCCATCGCCGCAACGTGCGACTGGTCCAGCGACACGGAGCTCGCGTGCACGCTCGGCGAGGTGGCGCGACAGGCGACGCGTTACCGCGTCGACCTTGCCGGCGGATTGCGGACGGCCGCCGGGGAGACGTTGGCGCCGGCCACGCTGGCGGTGGAAACCACGCGGCCAAGGGTGTCCGTCCAGTTACTGCGTTGGGAGGGCGCCACGCCCGTCCATGTGGTTTCGAGCCACGACCGGGTCACGGCGGACGCCATCGCCTCGGTGTTGCGGTTGCGCCTGGACGACAGGCCGTCCGCGGTCGAGTTGCGTCCGCTGCCGGCCCAGTACGAGTGGCAGCGCGACCACGCGCGCTTCACGCTGGTGTTGCCGAAGGTCGGCGGGGAAACGATCGTGGCGCTGTCGGTGGTGCCAGGGTTGCGTTCGACCGAGGGGCCGCTGACGGGGCGCCAGGCGGAAGCGCTCGCCTTGGCGGTCGCCGGCGAGCCTTTCCGGTTGCGCGCCGCGGTATGCGCCGGCCTGGAAGCGCCGCGGCTGGCGGGCGTGCGCGACGGCCGCTTGGTGCTCGATGGCTGCGCACCCGGCGAGCGGATGCGGTTCATGTTTTCGCGTGAGCCTGCCGAGGCCGCGCGCAAGGCGTGGATCGGGGGCTGGCCGGCGGGCGTGCGCCTGCTGGCCAGCGGCCGCGAGGAAACGTGGCGCACGCGTGGTGACCTGCGCAAGGGCGAACCGGCGCGCGCGCCCGGCTGGTGGGTCGAGTTCACCGTGGACGCAGCGCACGGCCAGGTCGATTTCGACATTCCGGCACTGCCCGCGCTGGACGACGACGCACGGTCCGAGCCGGTTGCGGCGCGGGTGGCGACGGTGTCGCCGCGACCGGCCCTGCGCGCGCAGTTCTCACATGCCCTGCTGGCCGACCCGGCCAAGGCGCGGGTGGAGGTGGTGAACGCATCCGCTCGTCCCGTGGACATCGTCGCGTTTGCGGAGCGCCAGACGAAGGCGACGTTGGCGACGCCGGCCGCGGGCGACGCGCCGCAGGACATCCTGCCCGCGCTGGTGCATGAGGCGCTGGAGCGCGGCGCGCTGGTCCGCGTCGATCCCGACCGCAGCCGGGGCGGGACCGTTGCCCAGCTGGCGGCGCCGGATTTCGACGTGTTCGCCAGCGCCGGCCCACGCGAGGTGCTGGTCTGGGCGATGTCGTGGGACGGCTCCGCACCTGTCGCCGGAGCCGAGGTCGAGTTGCTGGCGAGCCTGCCGGGCAGGGCGCCGCAGGTCGTTGCCCGGTCGAGCACTGCGGGCGATGGCACGGCATTGCTCGTGCTTCCCGTGGAATTTCGCGTCGGCACCGACGCCGCGGCGCGCCCCGAGTGGCTGGTGCGAGTGCAATCCGGCAGCCGGCGGGGTGCAGCGCGTGCGGTACTTCCCCTCGACGTGCCGACCTACTCCGACGTGTTGAGGGACGGCGTCCCGCATCGACGCGTCTGGGGAGTGGCGGATCGACCGTTGTACCGCGCAGGCGACACCGTGCATTGGCGGGCGTGGATGCGGGAACTGCGCGACGGCGCCCTCGTGGCGCCGAAAGATGCGACGACGCTCGCGCTTGCCCTCGAAGGCATCGACGGAAAGCTGTTGCATTGGAGCGCGCCGCTGGACGCGATGGGTGCCGCCAGCGGTGAAACCAGGATCCCGATCCACGCGCCGGACGGCGAATACTGCCTGGTGCTGGATGAAGGCTACGGTCGCGACGTCGCCTGCTTCCACGTGGGCACCTATCGCGCTCAGGACCTGTGGATGCGCGCTTCCGCCGAGGAGCGGGTCCTGCGCGACGGCGACATGCTCGGGGTCGAGGTGGAAGCCGGTTACTACTCGGGGGGCTCGGCGGCCGGCGTGGAGATCTCGCGCGTCCAGGCGCAGTTGCTGGAGGCCGATCCCGGCGAAGTGCATCCGGCATACGCCGACCATGTCTTCGTGCGCACCGCCGGCGCGACACCGAGCGCCATAGCGGACAGCGACGCGTTGCGCCTTCAGGCCGATGGCCAGGGACGGGCGCGGGTCGTCCTTCCGGTGGTCTTCGAAACGGCTGGCGACGCGCCGCTGCCCGCATTCGGCATGGTGCGGGTATCGGCCGAAGCCAAGCTCAGCGATCGCGAGAGCACGACCAGCAATGTCGTGGCGTTGCCCTATGCGCGCTTCGACCGCTACGTGGGGCTGCGCATCGACCCCGCCTGGTTCGACGCGACGGTTCCGATCCGCATGCACGGCGTGGTGATCGATGCCCAGGGCCGCGAGGACGCGGGCGCCGCCATCGAGGTGGAGGTGCAGTACCAGGCGCCCGATGCGGCGCCGGTGCCGCTGCGCCACTGCACGCTGGTGGCAGGCCAGGAGGGGGACTGTTCCTTTGCGCGCAAGGACAGCGGCACCTATCGCATCGTCGCCCGCAGCGGCGACGCCGCGCCGGCGACGATCGAGCGCTACGTCTGGGCCGGCCACGACTGGCAACGCGGCGAAAAGCGCGCGCCCGTGCTGGAGGTAGCCGGTACACCGATGGCGCGTGGTTTGCCGGTGCGGCTGCTGCTCGGCCAGCCGTCCGTATCGGCGCAGGCCCTGCTCGTGACGCGCTGGGGCGGCACGGTGCTCGACCGGCGCGTAGTCCGCGTCGATGCCGCATCGCAGGCGATCGAGCTGCCGACCTCGGCACGATGGCCGCATCGCGTGCGCGTCACCGCGTATGTCCGTGGCCAGCCGGAGACGGACGCGGATGCGCTTCCCGCCGGCTACCGGTCGCCCGCCAGGGTGAGCGAGGCCTCGGCCGAGGTGGACTTCAGCCTTTCCCCGCCCGCCGAACCCCCCGTGCGGATCACATTCGATGCAACGCGGGCCGAGCCGGCGGACACCGTGCACCTGCGCCTGCACAACAGCACCGGTACGGCCCGTAGCGTCACGCTGGCGGTCGTTGACGACGCACTTCGCGCCTTGGGCGCCCGCCATGCGCAGGCGATGGACCCGCTGGAATGGCTGGGCGCGAGCCCGCCTTATGCGTATCCGCGCAACGCGGGTTTCGGCACCTGGAACGCCGCGCCGTGGCGATGGCTGCTGCCCGTGGGGCGCGACGTCGAACGCTGCGCGCCGGGTTCGCAGGCGTGCGATGGCCAGGCGGCGGCCCTGCGCGAACGCCGGGCCAATCCCATCGACGTGTCCTCGGTGGAGTCGACGACGATCCTGACCGCCGAGCAGATGTCGGCCGTAGCTGCTTCCGGCGATTCGACCAGCGTCGCGCTGCTGGCTCCGGGTCACGTCGAATCGGCTTCGACGCTCGATACGGTGACCGTGGTGGGCACGGGCGCCATCGCCGACGACGACGTCACGGCCCCCGCGCCGCCCCCGCCACCGGCAGCGCCGGCGGTCGTCTTCGACGAGCCTTCGCCGGTCGACGTGCCAGGCTCAAGGTCGGTCGATGCTCCGGCCACGAAGTCCGGCGACGGGCGCCCGGGCCGCCCGCGGCCGGCTTCCACCGACGCCCCCGGACCGGACGCCCTGGCGCAGGCGCGCGTGCGCACCCGGTTTGCCGACACCGCGCTGTGGCGCACGGACATCTTTCTCGCTCCCGGCGAGACGCGCGTCCTCGACCTGGCCGTGCCCGACAACCTCACGCGCTGGCGCGCCATTGCCTGGAGCAACGATGCGGGCGACGACTTCGCCATGACCGATGCGGTGCTGGAAGCGGGCCTTCCCGTGGAGGCCCGGCTGCAGGCGCCGGTGCGGGTGTACCCGGGCGACCGCACGCGCATCGCCACGAACGTGCGCCATGCAGCCGCGCAGCCCAGCCAGGCCACGGCCATGCTGCGCGTGCAGGGTGAGGCGGGGACGAGCACGCACACGGCCTCCCTTGCCTTGCCCGCATCCGGGCAGGCGAGCTTCGGCGTGGAGCTGGCGCCGGAGCGCGCAGGCGCCCTGCTGCTCACCGCGGCTGCGGCCACGCGCGCCGGGCGCGACGCCATCGCGACACGCATGGACGTGGCTTCGCCGACCATTCCCGCGTCCCGCACGCAGGCCGGCTGGATCGGCGAGGAACCGCTGGCGCTCACGTTGCCGACGCTGCCGGCAGGTGCTTCGCAGCCTCGCCTGGACGTCAGCATCTGGCGCGGAAACGACGCGCTCATCCATGCATGGACCGATGCCCTCCGCGGGTATCCCCATCGCTGCTGGGAGCAGGTCCTGAGCCGCGCCGTCGCCGCCGCTCTGGCCATCGAACGAGGCGATGCAGCGTGGCCAGGAGCCGAAGCGGTGGTGCAGGAAGCGCTGGACAATGCGGCCGTGTTCCAGTCGGACGACGGCGCGATGCGTTACTTCGCGGACCCGTCGGCCTTCCAGGACGATATCGACTACGCCCCGAACATCGCGCTGACCGCCTATACCGTGGATGCGTTCGGCGTCCTGCGCCGGCTCGGCCATGCGGTGCCCGAGGCGGTGGAGGCGGACGCACGCAAGCTGCTGGCGTCCTCCGACTGGTTCGAGGACGACGACCAGGCGGATGAACTCGCGTTCGCCGCCAGCGTGGAGGCGCGACCGGCGGTCCATCTGGATGGCTTGTGGCAATCGCGGCGGGCCTTGTCGTTGCCCGGGCGCATCGCCGCGGCGCGCGCGCTGGCAGCGGCCGGGCACCCACGCGCCGCGGATGCCTTCGGAGTACTGGTCGGCGAGGCGCCGTTGCGCGGCGAGGCGCGCGTGGTGCGCGGCGACGAGAAGCCATGGGCCCGCTGGATGGGATCGCGCAGGCGCGAGCAGTGTGCGCTGATCCGCCTGTTCGGCGACTTTCCGCAACTGGCGCCGGCCGGTGCGCGTCTCGCGCTGCAGGCGGGCCTGTCCGACCTGTACGCGGGCGGTGCCGCCGACGTCGACACGCAGACGAGTGCGATCTGCCTGATCGCACTGCATGAAAAGGACGGCGTCGGATCGATGCCGGTCCTGGTGGATGCCAACGTCGGGGCGACGAAGGAGCGCATCGCCCTGCAGGCAGGTGCGCCGCAGGCGAGGGCGGGCTTTCCCGCGCCGGCGCACGGCACGTTGTCGCTGTCGGCGGTCGCACCGGCAGACGCTCCTGTCGCCTACCTGGCCCGGGTCAGCTACCTCGAGGACGCACGGCATGCGCAAAGCACGGCCGTGGGCTTCGCGCTCGAGCGACGGTATGCCGTGCTGCGCGGGCATCGCTGGGTTCCGCTCGCGGGCGCCACGCTGCGCGAAGGCGATTGGGTGCGGGTCACCCTGGTGCTGTCCAATGCCGCGGCGCGTGATTTCGTGGCGGTGACCGACGACCTCCCCGGTGGGCTACGGCCGGTGGACCTGTCGCTGGCGGGCGTAGCGGGCGTGGACGTGCAGGCCTTGGCCGACAAGGGCGATTGGGCGTTCGACCAGCGCAGGCTGGATCCGCGCAAGCCCAGGTTCTATGCGGAACATCTGTCGCCGGGCCGGCATGAAATCCATTATTTCGCGCGCGTCGCCAACACGGGCGACTACCTCGCGGCACCGGCGATGGCGGAGCTGATGTACGGCGAAGCCACGCGGGCGCGCACGGCCGCGATGCGGATCAGCATCCAAGGGCCGGGGGCGACGCCTTGAAACGCGAGCCACGTCCGCCGCTGCAGGACTTCCTGCAGGGGCGAGCCGGAAGCGTTGCGCTAGGATCGCCTGCTTCACACCTCTGGAGCGGGCGATGCACTTCGGGCTGATGCGGGGCGGGGCGTTGGGCTTGCTGCTGGCGGGGCTGGGGACGGCAGCGGCGCAGGAACCGGCGAGCGTGACCGCGGACGACTACGCCCGCGCCGAGAAGATGCTGTCGCACCACACCGCGCCGCTGGTCGACCACGCGGTGCAGGCCGTGCGCTGGCCCGACGACGACCACGTGGTCTGGGCGGAATCCGACGGCGGCGCGATGCAGTTCCGCCGGCTCGAC
>JAKFFJ010000089.1:0-6863 GCA_036675265.1 Luteimonas sp. | reverse complement strand
ACGCCGCCCAATTCAGTTTCCAGCGCCTGGTACAGCAGCTCCTCCACCTGCGCCAGGTCGTACTCGGTCTTCTTCATCGCCGTTCCTCGTGGGAGATTGGGGACCGTGACGATGCACTGCGCGCTTCCAAGAACGCGTGAAAAAACAGGTGCTGGCGGCAAGCATTCTTCCGCCTGGACTGAATGCGTTCATGAGAAAAGAGGCCGGCGGCGGCGCGCGCACCGCGCATCAAGAAGCCTTGCGGCAGTTTTGAAGATCGCGCCGTTTGCTGAGTTCGAGCGATAGCAATCGGTCCGAAGCAGACGCAACGGATACCCCCGTCCCTGCATGCCGTCCACGGGTGGCCGCTAGCGAGTGCAGGGATCGTTGTATCGGAGCGGGATTTTCCCTTGATCGCGGCGAAGGCGGACATGGACCTGGTTGCGGACGAGATCACCGAGCTGCTGAAGCGTTCCGAGGCTGGCGACACGCTGGCGGGCGATCGTCTGCTGGAACGTCTCTACGCCGACTTGCGCCAGATCGCACGCGCGCGCCTGCGCCGCGAATGGTGCGAGACCTTGAGTACGACCGCATTGGTACACGAGGCATGGCTGGCGATGGCACCGCGCCAACATTGCGGCTTTCCCAGTCGCGAGCATTACTTCGCCTACGCCGCGAAGGCCATGCGGCACATCCTGATCGATCGCGCGCGCATGCGCGGCGCGGAAAAACGACAGCCGCCAGCCGAGCCGATTGCATACGAACAAGAAGGCTTGCTGGACCTGCTGGCACTGGACCAGGCATTGGCGCGACTCGCCGCGCTCAGCGGGCGATTGTCGCAAGTGGTGGAACTGCGTTTGTTTGCTGGCATGTCGACCAGCGAGATCGCCACGCTGCTGGGCCTCACCGAGCGCACGATCGAGCGGGACTGGCTCAAGGCCCGGGCGTTCCTGGGGCAGTGGCTGGAGGCAGCGTGATCGATCCACGCGTCGAAGCGCGTTGGGCCGAGATCGATCCATTGCTCGACGCATTGCAGGACCAGCCCACCGAGCGGCGGGAACGCTGGCTGCAGGACCATTGCCACGATGGAGAGCTGCGCAGCCTGGTATTGGCACTGCTCGCCGCCGATGCGGTGCGGGCGGCCGACCTGGAGGCCTGTGTCGCTTCGACACATGCGTGGCTGGAGGAGCGCGTCAGCGATTTCCCCGATATCCCTGGTTATCGCGTGCTCGCCCTTGTCGGCGAAGGCGGCATGGCCAGCGTGTTCCTCGCCGAGCGCAGGCTCGGCGAAACCGTGCAGCGGGTCGCGCTGAAGCGGTTGCGGCTGAACATCTATGACCAGGACGAGCGCCGTCGCTTCGAGCATGAGCACAAGGTGCTCGCACGCCTCGAGCATTCCAGCATCGCGCGCCTGTTGGATGCCGGGATCGGGCCCGATGGCGTGCCCTGGTTCGCCATGGAGTTTGTCGAAGGCCAGTCGCTGGTTGCCTGGTGCGATTCGCGCAAGATAGGGCTTGCCGCGCGCCTGGCGCTGTTCATCGACGTCTGCGCGGCGGTGCAGCATGCCCACCAGCACCTCGTGATCCATCGCGACCTGAAGCCTTCGAACATCTTGGTCGACCACGACGGACAGGTGAAGCTGCTCGACTTCGGCATCGCGCGCATGCTTGAGGCGGACACCGACCGGCCCGATGGCACCCGCACCGAACTGCGCCGGCTGACGCCCGGCTACGCCGCACCCGAGCAGTACGCGGGCACCACCAGCACCGCGACCGACGTATATGCGCTGGGAGTCGTCCTGCTCGAACTGCTCAGTGGCCGCAAACCGGTGGCCATCGACAGCGACAGGCCCGGCCTGTTGCAGAGCACGGCCATCACCGACCAGGCCGCGGACGCACGCGATACATCGCCGGGCGCGATCAGGCGCCTGCTTGCGGGCGACCTCGGCACCATCGTGCGCAAGGCCACGCGCACCGAACCATCGCTGCGCTACAGCACCGCGCAGGCACTGGCGGACGATGTCGCCGCACTGCGCGCCGGCCGCGCGGTCGCGGCGCGGCACGGCGACTGGCGCTACCGGGCGTCGTGTTTCATCCGCCGCAACAAGGCGGCCGTCGCGGTCGGCCTGCTGTTCGCGGTGACGCTGGTGGCGGCGACCGGGATCAGCCTGTACCAGGCAAGCGAGGCGCGGATGCAGGCGGCGCGCGCGGTGGCGGTGCAGGATTTCGTCGAGCGGATGCTGACGCCGTTGCGCACCGGCGTGTCCGAACAACGCATCCCCAGGCTCGACGAAGTGCTGGCTCAGGGCGTGCGCGACCTCGAAGCCCGCCGCCAGCGCGATCCGGTCGTGTACAGCGAACTGCTGATGATGTTCGCCAGCACCTACGACCGCATGGACGATCCGAAGACCGCGCTCGACCTCGCCACGCGACTGCACGCGCACAACAGCGAAGCCTTCGACGCGGACGATCCGCGGACCCTGCGCGCGCTGGCGCTGCGTGGCCGACTGCAGGCAATGAACAACGGCGACGCGGTCCGGCGCCGTGCCGACGTCGAATCGCTGCTTGCGCGGATGCGGCAACGCGGCGTCACCGGCGTGGCGCTCGCCGAAGTACTGGACGACCTGGCGCACCTGGAATCCGGTGCCGGCCGCAAGTACGAAGCGGTCGCCCTGTTCACGCAGGCCCTGGCCGAACGCGAACGCGAACTGGGACCGGATCATCCGGACCTCGCCATCAGCTACGCCAACATCGGCAACGCGCAGTTCGCCTTCGCGCCGCCAGCGGTTTCGCGAGGCTGGTACGAGAAGGCGCACCGGCATGTCGTCCGCCACGCCGGCCCCGACACGCGCGATGCGGCGTACTACCTTGGCCGCATCGCCGCGGCGGATTACTACGCCGGCGAACTGCGCGAATCCGAGCGCGGCAGCGCCGCCGCACTCGCCATCTTCGACCGCCTGGGCATGCAGGCGTCCGCGGAACGGCTCGGCGTCCTGATCGGCACCTGCGACGAACAGCTCGACACCGTGCTGACCGCGCCGGCCGCCTGCGATGCCGTCGTCGACGCGATCAAGCGGCAGGAGCGGGAGAACCACGCCGCCTATATCAATTCGAGCCGCTTCCTCGTGCAGACGCTCGCGCTGCAGGGACGTCTGCGCGAGGCGCGCGAGGTGGCCGCCCGGGTACGCGCCAGCCTGGCGGCGACACCCGGCGAGATTGCCGCGCGCAGGCTGGATCTGTTCAACCTCAACTACAGCGAGGTCGAACTGATCGACGGCGACTACGCCACGATGCGCGACAACCTGGCCAGGGCGCTGCGCGAGATCAACGGCAGCTTTCCCCGGCTCATCCCCGTCTGGACCGCGCGACTGGCGCTGGCCTGCGCGCGCGCACCGGCGCCTGCCTGCCCACCGGATCTGTCGAAGCGTGTCCGCGCGCAACTGGACGCGCAGGAATTCCGCACCCATCCGCGCCGGATCGAAATGCAGCTGCCGCTGGCGCAGCTGGCGATCGACCGTGGCGAGATCGCCCAGGCCCACGCCTACCTCGACGACGTGCAAGCGGTCGCCGCGCAGCCGCGCCTGCGGTTTCCGCCGGGGCACTGGCGCCTGGTCGAGGCACGGATGCTGCGGGGCGACGCCTTCGCGGCGCAGGGCGACCAGTCCGCCGCGGTCCGGGAATGGCAGGCGGCCGAGGCGGTCTTCGCCGCCCGCTATGCCGCGGACCACCCCTATCTCCTCAGGCTGCGCAGCCGTCTTGCCGGGCAGGTAGCCCGGGACTGATCGGTGCGATGTCGGATTTCGCCCCGCATTCCGCTTGGGGTAGTGAGCGGCCCTGCAGGCCGTGCCACGCACCCCGGGAGAAATGCACATGAACATCCGTCGCCGTCGTCGCCGCCTGAGCCTGGCGGTCACCACCCTCGCACTCGCGTTGCCCTTGCCGGTCCTCGCCGATGCCGTCACGTTCTGGAACGAATACGCGGCCGGTCCCGTGATCGCGCCCGTCGGCGGACCGCCGCAACAGGCCCGGGTCACCGCCATGGTGCAGATCGCGGTGCACGATGCGCTCAATGCCATCGACCCGCGCTACAAGTCCTACAACGTGATCGGCGCGTTCAACCCCAATGCGTCGCCGGAAGCCGCCGTGGCCCGCGCGACCTGCGACGTGCTGGTCGGCGTGCTGCCCGATGCCTCGGACACCGTGGTCAACCAGAAATGCGGCCTCTACATCAACGCGCTGACGTGCCCGGCCGAATATCCCAGCTGCGTGGCCGACGGCGAAGCGGCGGGCAGCGCCGCGGCGGCGGCGATGCTGGCATCGCGCCACCTGGACGGCTCCGAGAACCCCGACCGACCCTATACCCTCGCGCCGGGGCCGGGCGTATACCAGGACACCGGCGCCGGCATCCACAACGGTGGCTGGGGCGACGTCAAGACGTTCGCTACCGGCAGCGCTTCGTCGTTCATGCCCGGCAAGGCACGGATGCTGGACCTGGACAGCCCCGAATACGCCGCCGACTACAACGAAGTGAAGGCAATCGGTTCGGCGGCGGTGCGTGGCCATCCCGACAACATCAACTCGGAAGAAAGCAGGATCGCCCGCTTCTGGGCAGGCAACGCGCGCGACTACAACCGCTATACCCGCACCATCCTCACCGGCATGGCGCCGCGCGACTTGTGGGACAACGCGCACCTGTTCGCCCTGGTCAACATGGCCGTCGCCGACGCGATCATCGCCACCTTCCGTGTCAAGTACCACTACAACTTCTGGCGCCCGGTCACCGCGATCCGCTGGGGCGAAGAGGGCAACCCGCTGACCACGCACGCGCCGGAAGACGCCAGCTGGACGCCTTACGTCAGCACCCCGCCGTACCCCGACTACACCTGCGGCCAGCCGACGCTGATCAGCAGCTCGACCTCGATCCTGCGCCAGTACTTCGGCACCGACGACATCGCCTTCGACCACGCCAGCGCCGGCATGATCCGGCATTTCGACTCGCTCTCGCAGGCCGCGAACGAAGTGGCCGTCGCGCGCGTCTACAGTGGCATCCATTTCCGTACCGGCTGCATGCGCGCGCTGGAGCAGGCCGACGACATCGCGAGCTTCGTCTTCCAGACCCAACTGCAACCCCGCCAGAACTGATGGCGGCAACGACAAGCTAGGCGCAAGGGGGGCTTGTTCGAAAACGACGACGATTGACGCCCGCATCGCGCCCGCCACGCGCACAAAAAAAGCCCCGCGGATGCGGGGCTTTCCCTCGGCGAACGATCGGTGGACTGCAGCACGCAGGACGCAAGACGCGCAGCGGATAGCGCTGGTGCCGGAATTCGCATTCGGCGCAAAGCCCTTCGGCTATTGCGCCTACGCAACTACGAAGTCCCTGCTTGGAAAAGGGGCCCGAAGGCCCCTTTCCCGTTTCGATCGCATAGTTGTCGTGCAGTGTTGTCGTGAAGCTCAGCGCCCGTCGCGATCGAAGTCGCCGGGGATGACGCGCTCCGCGCCATGCCATGCATCCTTGACCGCCGACTTGGCTTCATTCCAAGCCATGCGCGAGGTGCCCTTGGTGGCTTCCCAGCCGCGTTCGAGGTCGGCTTCGAGGCGGTCGTCCCACTCGCGGTCGACGTAGCGGGTGCGGGCCTGGGTGCCGTAGCGATACGCCGGACGATAGTCGGTGTCGTAGTCGAACTTCGGGTCATGGTCCATGTTCGCGAAGCGGTCCGCGTAGTAGCGGTCGCTGGCCTCGTAGGTGCGGTACGTGCGGTCGTCGCGGTCCCATGCATCGCGCACGGCGTCCTTGGCGTTTTCCCAGCTCAGGCGCGACTTGGCCTTGGCGTTTTCCCAACCCATGCGCAGGTCGGCTTCGAGGCTGTCGTCCCAGCTGCGGTTGGCATAGCGGGCGCGCGCTTCGCTGCCGTAGCTGTACGCGGGGGCGTAGTCGGTGGCGTAGTCGTATTCGGACTTGTAGTACGGGCGGGTGCTGTAGCTGGTGCTCCAGTATTCGGCTTCGCCAGTCGGATCGACGCGCTCGCCGACCGCGTGTCCGGCGGCGCCGCCGCCGATGGCGCCGACTGCACCGCCGACCAGTGTGCCGATCGGGCCGAAGATCGAACCGATGGCGGCGCCGGCCACCGCACCGCCAGCCGCACCGAGGCCGGTGCCGAGCGGGTGCGAACCTGGCGTGCCGGTGATCGGATCGCGGTTCATGTCGCGGGATTCATTGACGCTCATGGGTAGGTTCTCCTGTTGGCATCGGCGTGGGGTTGCCGACCGCATCGACTGTGCAACAACCGATGTCGAGCCGGCGTGGATGCGCGGCGCGCGTGGAGACGTGCTGGAGCAGAACATGGAGATGCCGACGATGGAGTGGCAGCCGTCTTTCGATGCTGACGGGTTGTTGCGAGCTTCTGGCAGTCCCCCGCGAGCGGGGGAAGCAGCTCAGGCGCAGGTGTTGCAGGTCGACGCCGAAACCGATGCCCCGCGGATTTTTCGCTGCTGCTGAATGCGCCTTCCAGCGAGAACGAGCCGCGCTGTCCGATCCAGCGATCCGGGGCAGGCGGCGATGTCATCCGCCCCCGGATTTGCCCCTGGCCGCTGCAGCCGCGACTGCCGATGCCGCAGGAGCAGCCTCGCGCAGTGCCCGCGCACCGTGACATCCGCATTCACCCGTGCTGGGTAGGATCGCGTGGTCGCCTGGTTTTCGCAGAAATGTCCCCCAAAAAGGAGTGAGCCATGTCCGAGGAAAATCCCAAGACGCCGCTCGATCACGTCACCGACACGCTCTCGCAGCTCAAGGAGATGCGGCACTACTCCAAGAACAACGTGGAGATGCTGACGCGGGAGTGGTTGTTGTTCGACGGTGCGCTGTCGAAGCTGAAGCAGGCGGAA
>JAKFFJ010000055.1:0-36528 GCA_036675265.1 Luteimonas sp. | reverse complement strand
CGGCGTGTTGTTGACGTGGTCGTCGCCGCGCACCACGTCGGTGATGCGCATGTCGATGTCGTCGACCACGACCGCGAAGTTGTAGGTCGCGTAGCCGTCGGGGCGGAAGATCACCAGGTCGTCGAGTTCCGAATTCGCGATCTCGATGCGGCCCTTGACCTTGTCGTCCCAGGCGACGACGCCGTCGTCCGGGTTGCGGAAGCGGATGACGCGGTTCGGGTCGTCGCGCCGCGGTTCGCTGCGGTCGCGGTACGCGCCGCTGTAGCGCGGCTTCTGCCCGGCGGCCATCGCCGCCTCGCGCATCGCGTCGAGCTCCTCGCGGCTCTCGTAGGCGTAGTAGGCGTGGCCGGAGGCGACCAGCTGCTCGGCGACCTCGCGGTACCGGTCCAGGCGGTGGGTCTGGTAGACGGGGCCCTCGTCGTAGTCCAGGCCCAGCCAGTCCATCGCCTCGAGGATCGCGTCGATCGCCGCCTGCGTGCTGCGCTCGCGGTCGGTGTCCTCGATGCGCAGGATGAACTGCCCGCCACGGCGCCGCGCCTCCAGCCAGCAGTACAGGGCGGTGCGGGCGCCACCGATGTGGAGGTAGCCGGTGGGGCTGGGGGCGAAACGCGTGCGACAGGTCATTGGCCAATTTTACCCTGAGCCCCCTGTGGGAGCCGCCATGGCGGCGAATGTCTTTCGCCGAGTGCTTCGCCGCCGTGGCGGCTCCTACAATGCGGCCATGGCGACGCTCTTCATTTCGGACCTGCACCTGGACGACACGCGGCCGCAGGTCACCGAGTTGTTCGGGCGCTTCGTCGACGGCGAGGCACGCGGGGCCGCCGCGCTGTACATCCTGGGCGACCTGTTCGAGGCCTGGGTGGGCGACGACGACCCGTCGGACACGGGGGCGTTCGTGGCCACGAAGCTGCGGATGCTGTCGGAGGCCGGGGTACCGGTGTTCTTCATGCACGGCAACCGGGACTTCCTGGTCGGGCCCGCGTATGCCGATCGCGCGGGGATGACCCTGCTGCACGACCCTTCGGTGGTGCTGCTGCATGGGCGCCCCACCCTGCTGATGCATGGCGACACGCTGTGCACCGACGACGTCGCCTACCAGCAGTTCCGGGCGCAATCGCGGGATCCGCGCTGGCAGGCGCAGTTCCTGGCCCAGCCGCTGGCCGCGCGCCAGGCGTTCGCCGACCAGGCCCGCGCCGCCAGCCGGGCGCACCAGACCGGCCTGCGCGAGGCCGGGGCGATGGATGCGATCACCGACGTCGCGCCGGCGACGGTCGAGGCCACGTTGCGGACCTTCGGCATCGACACGCTGGTGCACGGCCACACACACCGCCCCGCGGTGCACGAACTCGCCATCGACGGCCGCGCCTGCCAGCGCATCGTGCTCGGCGACTGGTACGACCAGGGATCCGTGTTGCGCGTCGACGAGAGGGGCGCATCGCTCTCGATCCTGTAGGAGCCGGCATGCCGGCGAAGGGCTTCGCCGCCGTGGCGGCTCCTACAGTGGCACGGTCAAGGCAGCGAGTTCCTCTGCATCGAAGCCGGCCGCGGCGCGCGCCTCGAGGTTGAACGGGCCGTGCAGGACGTCGCGGGCGTGGTCGCGCAGCAGCTGGCGGAAGGTCGCGTGCGGCTCGACGCCGGCACGGGCGCAGTGCCAGCGGAACCAGCGCGACCCGGCGGCGACGTGCGCGACTTCCTCGCGCAGGATCACTTCGAGGATCTCGGCCGTGGCGTCATCGCCGCGCTGGCGCAGCTTCACGATCATGCCCGGCGTCACGTCCAGCCCGCGCGCCTCCAGCACGCGCGGCACCAGCGCCATGCGCGCCAGTGCGTCGCCGGCGGTCTTCTCCGCCATCTCCCACAGGCCGTTGTGCGCGTCGAAGTCGCCGTAGTCGTGGCCCAGTGCCTGCAGGCGCGCGCGCAACAGGGCGAAGTGGCGCGCTTCGTCCGCCGCCACGCCGACCCAGTCCGCGTAGTAGCCGTCCGGCAGGCCGCGGAACCGGTACACGGCGTCCCAGGCCAGGTCGATCGCGTTGAACTCGATGTGGGCGACGGCGTGGATGAAGGCGGCGCGGCCCGCGTCGGTGCCGAAGCCGCGGCGCGGAAGCTCGCGCGGGTGGACCAGCCGCGGGCGCGGCGGTCGGCCCGGCATGGCGATGGGATCAGGTGCGGGCGCGTCGGCGGGAACGGGCAGTTCGCCGCGCGCGAAGGCGTCGGCCGCGGCGAACGTGGCGTCCACCTTTGCCTTGATGTCGCCGGTTTCAAGGCAGGCATGGGCCGCATCGAACAGCGATGTCGCCTGCGTCATGGATTCCCGCCTTCGCGGGAATGACGGCGACGACCAGGCGTCACGAGGCGCGGCGGTTCTTCTTCGCGTCGTCTGAGCGCAACTGGCGCAGGCGCTCGAAATACCCGGGCTCGATGCCGGTGACGTACTCGCCGTTGAAGCAGGAGCTGTCGAACGTGCGGCCCGGGAACTTCGGCCCGGCCACCGCGTCCTGCAGGTCCGCGAGGTCCTGGTAGATGAGCCAGTCAACGCCCAGCAGCTGCTCGACTTCCTGCTCGGTGCGGCCGTTGGCCACCAGCTCCTCGACGGCCGGCATGTCGATGCCGTAGACGTTCGCGTGGCGCACGGGCGGCGCCGCGGAAGCCAGGTATACCTTGCGGGCACCGGCGTCGCGCGCCATCTGCACGATCTGCTTCGACGTCGTGCCGCGCACGATCGAGTCGTCCACCAGCAGCACCACGCGGTCCTTGAACTCCAGCGGGATCGGGTTGAGCTTGCGCTTGACCGACTTCGCGCGCTCGCCCTGCCCCGGCATGATGAAGGTGCGGCCGACGTAGCGGTTCTTGATGAAGCCCTCGCGGTACTTCACGCCCAGCACGTTGGCGATCTCCAGCGCGGCATCGCGCGAGGTGTCCGGGATCGGGATCACGACGTCGATGTCGTGGTCCGGGCGCTGGCGCAGGATCTTCTCCCCCAGCTTGACGCCCATGCGCATGCGCGCCTTGTGCACCGAGATGTCGTCCATCATCGAATCCGGGCGCGCCAGGTAGACGTATTCGAAGATGCAGGGGGTGTGCGACTGCACCGGTACGCACTGGCGGGTGTGCAGCTCGCCGCGCGCGGTGACCACGACGCCCTCGCCCGGCGCCACGTCCCGCAGGCGCTCGAAGCCCAGGATGTCCAGCGCGACCGACTCGGAGGCGACCGCGTACTCGTCGCCCGCCTCGGTCCTGCGCCGGCCCAGCACCAGCGGCCGGATGCCGTGCGGGTCGCGGAACGCCACCAGCCCGAGGCCGAGTACCGTCGCGACCACCGCATAACCGCCGCGCACGCGCCGGTAGACCCCTTCCAGCGCCTTGAACACCGCGTCCGGCGTCAGCACGCGCTGCGTGTCCAGCTCGTGCGCGAACACGTTCAGCAGCACCTCGGAATCCGACTCGGTGTTGATGTTGCGACGGTCCTGCTCGAACACTTCCTGGCGCAGCGCGTCGGTGTTGATCAGGTTGCCGTTGTGCGCGAGCGCGATGCCGTACGGCGAGTTGACGTAGAACGGCTGCGCCTCGGCGTTGCCTTCCGAGCCCGCCGTCGGGTAGCGGCAATGGCCGATGCCGACACGCCCGGGCAGCAGGGTCATCGCGCGCTCGTCGAACACGTCGCGCACCAGGCCGTTGCCCTTCTGCACGTGCAGGTGCTTGCCGTCGGCGGTCGCGATGCCCGCGGCGTCCTGGCCGCGGTGCTGCAGCACGGTCAGCCCGTCGTACAGCGCAGCCGCGACTTCAGTGGATCCGACGATTCCGACGATGCCGCACATGGTTCAGTTCCTCGACGCCCGGGCGCCGGTGATCGGCGATGCGACCGCATCGCCAGGGGAAGGGGCCGCGTCGGGCGCGGCCTCGAAACTTGTCTGCGCGGCGGCCCAGTCGGGCAGCCAGGTGCGCATCAGCAACGCGCCGGGCAGGAACACCTGCACGGACGTCGAACGTCGCCAGTCCGCATCCTGCGGCAACGCCGTGAAGCCCATGAGCAGGACCAGCGCGCAGGCCACGAACGCACCGCGCGCCACGCCCAGCGCCAGGCCCAGGAACCGGTCGACGCCCGAGAGCCCGACGCCGTGCACCAGCTTGCGCACGCCCCAGCCCACCAGGCCGACCACCAGCAGCACCACCAGGAAGCTGATCGCGTAGCCGCCCAGCAACTGGCTAGGCCCCGGCTCCGCGCCGCCCGCCAGCATCACCGCCAGCTGCGAACCGAAGCGGAACGCCGCCCAGCCCGCCAGCACCCAGGCGGCCAGCGATGCCAGCACGCCGATGAAGCCGCGCATCAGCCCGAACGCGGCGGACACGCCCACCACGCCCAGCAGCACCCAGTCGGTCGCGGTCATGGTCGCGCCTCCACCGGTGTCGTCACGGATGCGAGCGGACCAGGCCGTCGATCCCGAATTTCGCCTTGACCTGTGCCTGCAACTGCTCGGCCGCGGCGCGGTCCATCGCCGGGCCCACGAGGACGCGGGTCAACCGCCCGGCATCCGTCTGCACCTGTTCGGTGAACGTGCTGAAGCCGGCGGCGCGCACGCGCGCACGCAATGCCTCGGCATCGGCGCTGTCGCGGAACGCGCCCAGCTGGACCGCGAAACCGGTGTCGGCGGCGGCAACGGGTGCCGGTGCCGGGGCGGGCTTGGCGGGGGCCGGCTTCGGTGCAGCCGGCTCGGCACCGGCGTCCAGCGCCACCACCTGCGCGCCGACATCGTCGCGCACGTGCGCCGCACGCAGGCGCGCGGCCTCGGCGTCGGCACGGCTCGCATACGGACCGATGCGCACGCGATGCACTGCAAAGCCGTTGGCCTCGGCGCGCTCGCGATAGGCGGGCAACTGCGAGGCGCGCAATTGCGCGATCACTTCGTCCGCCGCGGCCGACGAGGAGAAGCTGCCGAAGGACACGGCGTAGTCGCCGCCGGCGGTGGGCGGCGGGAACATGCCGTCGTCATCGGCAGGCTCGGGGTCGGGATCGACGTCCCGGTCGGGGACACCGGCGCCGGGTTCGATCGGATCGGTCGCGGTGTCGACGGTCGGCAACGTGCCAGGACCCATCCCGGGGTCCATGCCGAGCGCGCCGCCTTCGGGCGCTGCGCCGGGCGACACCAGGGGAATTTCGCGGGTCTCGAAATCACCGCCGGGCTGCGGTGGCACGTCGAGCGAGACGTCGGCCGCGCCGCTTTCGGGCGCCGGGCCCTGGATCAGCATCGGCAGGAAGATCACCGCCAGCGCGACCAGCACGATGGCGCCGACGAGGCGCTGTTTCAGGGCAGGATCCATGGACGCTCGCGGCACGGCGGGAAGCGCGCGAATTATACCGCCGCGCTCCCGTGAACCCCGAGCCGCGGCACGGCCAGCGGATGCCGGGTCAGCCGGGCGTCAGCCCGAGCGCGGACAGCGCCTCCCCGGCGGTGTGGAACGACCCGAAGACCAGCACGCGGTCGCCGGGCGCCGCGGTGGCGAGCGCGGCGGCCAGTGCCGTCGCCACGTCCGCGTGGCGACGCCCGTGCGCGGCGGGGGTATCGACCAGGCGCGCGGCGAGCGCGTCGACCGGCTGCCCGCGCGCGCCGGCGACCAGGCCCGCCAGGTGCCACGCATCGACCCGCGCCGCCAGGGCACCCACCACGCCGGCAGCGTCCTTGTCGCCGAGGGCGGCGAACACCGCATGCGTGCGGCCCGTCGCCGGCACCATCGCCAGCCACGCGGCGAGCTCGCGCGCGGCCTGCGGGTTGTGGCCGACGTCGACCAGCACCTCGATGCCGCCGCGCTCGACCCGCTGCAGCCGCCCCGGCAGTTGCGCCTTCGCGACCCCGCGCACGATCGCGTCTTCGGGCACGTGCAGGTCCAGCGCGCGCAACGCGGCGATCGCCGTGGCCGCGTTGCGCAGCTGCACCGGCGCGGCCAGCGCGGGCCGCGGCAGCGTGTATTCGCAGCCGACTTCGTGCCACCGCCACCATGCCGCGTCGCTGCGGTCAGCGGCGGGCAAAGTTTCGAAGAAGAAGTCGCACCCGGCGCGGATCGCCGGCGCGCCGATCGCGTACGCATGCCGTAGTACGCTGGCCGGCGGATCGTCGTCGCCCAGCACCAGGGGCGTCCAGGCGCGCGCGATCCCGGCCTTCTCGAACCCGATGGCCTCGCGGTCCTCGCCCAGCCAGGCCTGGTGGTCCAGGTCGACGGTGGTGATGACCGCCACGTCAGGATCGACGAGGTTGGTCGCATCCAGGCGCCCGCCGAGCCCGACTTCCAGGATCGCCAGGTCGAGGTCGGCGCGGGCGAACAGCCACAGCGCGGCGAGCGTGCCGTACTCGAAGTAGGTCAGCGTGGTGTCGCCGCGCGCGGCCTCGACCGCCTCGAACGCCTGGACGAGTGCGGCATCGGTCGCATCCCGCCCGTCGATGCGCACGCGCTCGTTGTAGGCCAGCAGGTGCGGCGAGGTGTAGGCACCCACGCGCCAGCCGGCGGCCGTTGCGATTGCCTCGATGAAGGCGACCGTCGAGCCCTTGCCGTTGGTGCCGCCGACCGTGACCACGTGGCGCGCCGGCTTCGGCAACGCCATGCGCGACGCCACGGCGCGCACGCGCGCCAGGCCCATGTCGATGGCCACCGGATGCTGGCGTTCGATGTATCCAAGCCACTGCGACAGATTTTTCATGGCATTAAATTGCGCGGTGCACGGCCTCGCCGAACAGCGCCGTGTGGTGGCTGCAGTCGTTGAGGCGCACGACTTCCAGCGCCTCCACGCCGGGCCCTTCCAGCAGGTTCAGCGTCGTCGGCGCCTGGCGGAACCGCCACAGCCGCGCCAGTGGCAGGCCGAGCACCTTGCACAGGATCACGCGGTTCACCGCGTCGTGCGCGACGACCAGCACCGTGTCGTCGGCGCCGAGCCCGTCGCAGGCCCGCTCGAGCGCCGGCCAGGCGCGATCCAGCACGTGCTGCAGCGACTCGCCACCCGGCATCAGCACCTCGTGCGGCGTGTCGCGCCAGGCCGACAGCCGCTCCGGATCGCGTTCGCGGATCTCGCGCGCGAGCAGGCCTTCCCAGGTACCGTGCGCGATCTCCATCAGGCCCGGGTCGGTGCGGAGCAGCGCGGCCCGTTCCGTGCCCAGCGCCAGTGCGGCGGTGCGTGCCGCGCGGGCCAGCGGCGACGCCACCGCGCGGTCGATCCGCACTTCGCCCAACCTTGCGCCAAGCGCGCGGGCCTGGGCGTCGCCCACCGGCGACAGCGGAATGTCTTCCTGCCCCTGGTAGCGGCCCTCCGCGTTCCACGCCGTTTCGCCATGGCGCGCGAGCAGGAGCCTCACAACGCCTCCAGCGACAGCACGCCGGGAACGCCACGCAATGCGCCGACCTGCGCATCCGGCACCGGCCGGTCCACGGTGATGGCCGCCAATGCCTGGCCGCTGCCGGTGGCGCCGAGCGAGAAGTTGACGATGTTCACGCCCGCGGCACCCAGGTGCGACCCGACCAGGCCGATGATGCCCGGCCGGTCCTCGTTGCGCATCAGCAGCAGGTGGGACTGCGGGTCGAAGTCGAGCTCGACGCCATCCAGGCGCACGACGCGCGGGCCGCGATGCAGCGTGGCCTCGATCTCGCGCGCATTGCCGGCCTCGTCCTCGACGTTCAGCCTGAGCAGCCGGTCGAACCCGTCGCCGTCCCCGCCGACGGTTTCCGCGACGGTGAGGCCGCGGCGCTCGGCCTCGGCCAGTGCGTTCACCGGCGTCACCCGGCCGGAGGCCGTGCCGAGCAGCGCCGACACGAGCAGGCGCGTAAGCGGTCGCGGGTCGAGGCCGTCGGTGCGCCCGGCGTAGGTGATGTGCAGGCGCGCGGGCGCCGGCACCAGCCGCGCGGCCAACCGCCCGAGTGCCGTCATCAGCGGCATCCACGGCCCGACCTCGCGCGCGGCTTCGGCCGACAGCGGCGGCAGGTTGACGCAGCCAGCGACCGCGCCCGTGGCGAAATAATCGAGCACCTGCCGCGCGAGGATCGTGCTGACCGCCTGCTGCGCCTCGCCGGTGGACGCGCCCAGGTGCGGGGTCAGGATCAGGTTCGGGTGCGCGCGGAGCTTCGAATCGGCCGGCAACGGCTCGGTGGCGAAGGTGTCCAGCGCGGCGCCGGCCAGTTGCCCGGCATCCAGCGCGACAAGCAGCGCGTCCTCGTCGACCAGCCCGCCGCGCGCCGCGTTGACCAGGTACGCCCCGGGCTGCATCAGTGCCAGCGTGCGCGCATTGAGCAGGTGCGTGGTTTCCTTGGTGCGGGGCACGTGCAGCGTGACCACGTCGGCCCAGCCCAGCAGGTCGTCGAGCGTCTTGAGCGGCACGCTGCCGTGCCCCGCCGCCGACGGCGGCAGGAACGGATCGTAGGCCGCGACGTCCATGCCCAGCGCGCGCGCCTTGCGCGCGACGGTGCCACCGATCCGGCCCAGGCCGACGACGCCCAGCTTCTTGCCTTCCAGTTCGAAGCCGGTCAGCCCGGCCTTCGGCCATTCGCCGGCCTTCATGCCGGCATCGGCGCGCGGCACGTGGCGCGCGAGCGCGAACAGCAACGACAGCGCGTGTTCCGCGGCGGCCAGCGTGTTGCCGTCCGGCGCGTTCATCACCGCGATGCCCTTGGCGGTGGCCGCCTCGACGTCGATGGTGTCCACGCCGGCCCCTGCCCGTCCCACGACACGCAACGTCGTCGTGCCGGCCAGCGCCTCGGCGGTGACCGGCGTGGCCGAGCGCACGAGCAGCGCGTCGACGCCGTCGAGCGCCGCGGCGAGCCGGGCGGATTCCTTGATCGGTTCGGAGACTTGCACGTCCCAGCCGGCGTCGCGAAACAACGCCAGCCCGGAATCGTGGATGCCATCGCAGGCCAGGACCTTCATTGCGCATGCTCCCATCGGGTTGGAGGACCCGCGAAGACGCATGCCGCCGGCACTACGGTCGAACGGTCCCCGCCAGTGGCTTGCGGGGACGTGGTGCTATCGGGAAACGGGGCCGGCTGGCATGGGAATCCGCGATGGACACGAGCCTAACATTGTAGGAGCCGCCATGGCGGCGAAAATTTTCGCCGGCGTGCCGGCTCCCACAGGGATTACTGGAGTCCGAGTTCCGCCAGCAGGCGCGGCGTCGGGAAGGCCTCCTGCATCACCCACTGGATGTAGCGGCTGTCGACGGCGATCATCCGGGTCATCTCCTCGTCGTACACCCAGTTGCTGGCCACCGACTCCCAGATGCCGTCGAAGGCCAGGCCCACCAGCTCGCCATGCGCGTCGAGCACCGGCGAACCGGAGTTGCCGCCGGTGATGTCCAGGTCGGACAGGAAGTTGACCGGCACCGTGCCGAGTTCCTCGCTGGCCAGGCCGCCGTACCGCTTGTCCTCGATCGCCTCCAGCAGGGGCTCCGGCGCGTCGAACGGCTCGACGCCCGTCGCCTTGGCCGCCACCTGCTCCAGCGTGGTGAAGGCCGCCTGGCGCGTGCCGTCCAGCTTCGTATAGCCCATGACGTTGCCGAAGGTGATGCGCAGCGACGAGTTGGCATCCGGGTAGACGAAGCCGCCCTGGCTCTCGCGATGGTCCGCGACCGCCTGCAGGAACACCGGTCGCGCGACCAGTTCCTCGCCGCGGCGGGCGTCGGCCTGTTCCTCGAGCGACAGCAGCGTCGGCATCACCGCGACCGCGAAAGCGATTGCCGGATCCTCGCTGGCCTCGAACGTCGCGCGATCCGCGGCGAGCAGGGACAGCCGCGTGTCGAGGTCGCCAAGCCCCGTGGCGGCCAGCTTGTCGAGCGCCGCCTGCACCGCGGCCTCGTCGTTGCCGCCCAGCCACGCATCGATGGCGGCGACACGCTGTGCCTCCGGCAACGCGAGGTACTCGCGCAACCAGTAGGCCTGCAGCTGCCGGTCCATCGCCGGGTGGTAGCGCTTCTCCATCTGCCGCAGCCAGCCCTCGTAACCCGGCAGGTCGCGTTCCTGGTAGCCGGGCTCGCGGTCGGCGTCGGGCTTGGCCCGCTCGATCGCGAGGCGGTACAGCTCCACCGCCGAACCGATCGCGCCGGTGCGCTGCAGCTGCGACAGCACCAGGTCGCGCTCGCGGGTAGCGCGCTCGGCCATGTGCAACGCAACCAGGGTGCGATGGGCTTCGATCGCCGCGCCGCCTTCCTCGCCCCGCGACACCAGCCAGTCGAGCACCGCCTTTTCCTCCTCGTGCTTCTGCCGGCTCGCCCCGGTGCGCTCGAATCCGGCGATCTGTCCGCCGTAGTTCTTCATCGTGTTCTGGTAACCGCGGATGGTCGTGGCGTACTTGACCTTGATGTCCTCGTCGGACTGGCCCGCTTCGTCGATCAGTTCCACCAGCGCCTCGTAATGCGCCTTGACCTGCGGGTAGGTCCACTGCGCGGTCTGGTCGAACTCCACCGCGAGCGCGTAGCGCGCGGTGCGACCCGGGTAGCCGGCGACCATCACGAAGTCGCCCAGTTCCAGCGGCCGGGTGGCGAACTTCAGCCACTGCTTCGGCTCGTACGGCACGTTATCCACGGCATACGGCGCCGGCTTGCCGTCCGGACCGACATAGGCACGGATGAAGGAGAAGTCGCCGGTGTGGCGCGGCCACATCCAGTTGTCCACCTCGCCGCCGTAGTTGCCGATGGCGCGCGGCGGCGCATAGACCAGGCGCACGTCCTTGATCTCGATGTTCTTGAAGAGCCGGTAGGTGTTCCCACCGGAGAAGCTGTAGAAGCGGCAGCGGAAGCCGGGCTCGGACTCGCAGCCGGCGACGAGCTGCTTCTCGACGGTGTCGAGCGCCTGCGCGCGCGCCGCGGCATCGGGTGCGGCGTCGAGCGCGGCGTTCACCTCGGCGGTGACGTCGCGGATGGAATCGAGCACGTAGATCCGCGCGTTGGGGCCGCCGGACAGCTCGGTTTCGAACGACGTCGCGTTGTAGCCGGTTTCCAGCAGGTTCCGGTCCGGCGTCGAGTTCAGCTGGATGGCGCCGTACGCGCAGTGGTGGTTGGTCGCCACCAGGCCCTGCGGCGAGACGAAGCCCGCGGTGCACCCGCCGAGCGACACCACCGCGCCCAGGGGGTCGCCAGTGAGGTCGGCCAGCTGCTCGGGCGGCAGTTCCAGGCCCGCCTTGGCCAGCGGACCGGCGATCTCGGGCAACTGCTGGGGCACCCACATGCCTTCGCCGGCATGGACGGTGGGCGCGGCGGCGACGGCGACGCAGGTGGCGATGGCAAGCACGGACAGGCGCATAGGGAATTCCCCGTTGGACATCGGCCGAGTCTAGCGAAGGCGGGCCCGGCCGGGCACGGCCCCTGCACCCCCCGCCGGTATAATTCAGGGCTTCGCACCGCGTCCCGCGCGGGTGCATCCGCACGCAAGGCAACCCCCATGACGCAGACGATGATGAAGGCGCTGGTCAAGCGCGAGGCCGGCAAGGGCATCTGGATGGAACAGGTGCCGGTCCCCGCGCCGGGCCCGAACGAGGTCCTGATCCGCCTGGAGAAGACCGCGATCTGCGGCACCGACCTGCACATCTACCTCTGGGACGAGTGGAGCCAGCGCACGATCGAGCCCGGCCTGGTGATCGGCCACGAATTCGTCGGGCGGATCGCGGAGGTGGGCTCGGCGGTGACCGGTTATCGCGTCGGCCAGCGCGTGTCGGCGGAAGGCCACATCGTCTGCGGCCACTGCCGCAACTGCCGCGCCGGGCGCCAGCACCTGTGCCCGAACACGGTCGGCATCGGCGTCAACCGCGACGGCGCCTTCGCCGAGTACATCGTGATGCCGGCCAGCAACCTGTGGCCGATCCCGGACCAGGTCCCCAGCGAGCTGGCCGCCTTCTTCGACCCCTTCGGCAATGCGGCGCACTGCGCGCTGGAATTCGACGTCGTCGGCGAAGACGTGCTGATCACCGGCGCGGGCCCGATCGGGATCATGGCAGCCGGCATCTGCAAGCACATCGGGGCGCGCAACGTGGTGGTCACCGACGTCAACGACTTCCGCCTGAAGCTGGCCGCCGACATGGGCGCCACGCGCGTGGTCAACGTGTCCAACACCTCGCTCAAGGACGTGATGGCCGACCTGCACATGGAAGGCTTCGACGTCGGCCTGGAGATGAGCGGCAACCCGAAGGCGTTCAACGACATGCTCGATTGCATGTACCACGGCGGCCGGATCGCGATGCTCGGCATCATGCCCAAGGGCGCCGGCGCCGACTGGGACAAGATCATCTTCAAGGGCCTGGTGCTGCACGGCATCTACGGCCGTCGCATGTACGAGACCTGGTACAAGATGACGCAGCTGGTGATCGGCGGTTTCCCGCTGGGCAAGGTGCTGACGCACCAGTTGCCGGTGGACGAGTTCCAGCAGGGCTTCGAGCTGATGGAGTCCGGGAAGTCCGGCAAGGTGGTGCTCTCGTGGACCTGACGCGGCGCTACGCCGAGGAACTCGAGGGCATCCGCGACCAGGGCCTGTTCAAGTCCGAGCGGGTCATCACCAGCCCGCAGTCGGCCGAGATCGAGCTCGCCGACGGGCGCAAGGTGCTCAACTTCTGCGCCAACAACTACCTGGGCCTGGCGGACCACCCGGACTTGATCGCCGCCGCACGCGATGCGCTGGACTCGCATGGCTTCGGCATGGCGTCGGTGCGCTTCATCTGCGGCACGCAGGACCTGCACAAGCAGCTCGAGAAGACCATCGCGGACTTCTTCGGCACCGAGGACACGATCCTCTACGCCGCCTGCTTCGACGCCAACGGTGGCCTGTTCGAGCCACTGCTCGGCGAAGAGGACGCGATCGTGTCCGACGCACTCAACCACGCGTCGATCATCGACGGCGTGCGCCTTTGCAAGGCCAGGCGCTACCGCTACGCCAACTGCGACATGGGCGACCTGGAGGCGCAGTTGAAACAGGCCCGCGCCGACGGCGCGCGCACCATCATGATCACCACCGACGGCGTGTTCTCGATGGACGGCTTCATCGCCCCGCTCGACGAGATCACCCGGCTGGCGAAGCAGTACGACGCGCTGGTGCACATCGACGAGTGCCATGCGACCGGCTTCATCGGCGACACCGGGCGCGGCTCGGCCGAGGCGAAGGGCGTGCTCGACCGGATCGACATCTTCACCGGCACGCTGGGCAAGGCGATGGGCGGTGCGGTGGGCGGGTTCACGACCGCGAAGCGCGAAGTGATCGAACTGCTGCGCCAGCGCTCGCGCCCCTACCTGTTCTCCAACTCGCTGCCGCCGCACGTGGTGGCCGCCGGCATCCGCGCGTTCGAGATGCTGGGCGCCGCGGGCGAACTGCGCGAACGGCTGCGCGAAAACACCGCGTACTTCCGCGAGCGGATGGCGGCCGCGGGCTTCGAGCTGAAGCCGGGCACGCACCCGATCGTGCCGGTGATGCTGCATGACGCGCCGCTGGCCCAGCGGTTCGCCGAGCGGCTGATCGAGGAAGGCATCTACGCGATCGGGTTCTTCTTCCCGGTGGTGCCGAAGGGCCAGGCGCGGATCCGCACGCAGCTTTCCGCGGCACACACCCGCGCGCACCTGGACCGCGCGATCGACGCGTTCACCCGGATCGGCCGGGAGCTCGGCGTCATTCGCTGAGGCGTCGCACCTCGTCCGCCGCCAGGTCGCGCCACGCGCCCTTCGGCAGGTCCCCCAGTGCGAGGTCGCCGATGGCCACGCGCACGAGGCGCAACACGCCGATGTCGCAAGCCGCGAGCAGGCGACGGATGTGCCGGTTGCGACCTTCGTCCAGCACGATCTCGAGCCACGCGTTGCGGCTTCCGGTCCGGAGCAGGCGTGCCGACTTGGCGCGCAGGCGCTCGCCGCCGGCGTCGATGCCTGCTTCCATGGCGGCCAGCGACGCATCGGCCGGGATCGCATCGACCTGCACGTGGTAGGTCTTGTCCGGCCCGGTCGATGGCGCGGTGAGCCTCGCCGCCCATTCCGGGTCGTTGCACAACAGGAGCAGGCCCTCGCTGGCGCGATCCAGTCGGCCGACGGGCGCGAGCCAGGGCAGGGCCGGGTCTTCCAGGCAGCGATAGACGGTGTCGCGCCCGCGTTCGTCGGACCTCGTCGTGACGAGCCCGCGCGGCTTGTTCAATGCGATGTAACGGCGAGCGGCCAGCGTCGGCGCCGTGCCGTCGATGGCGATGGGGACATCGTCGCCCGCGACCGGCCATTCGGGATCCAGCACCACGCGGCCGTCGACCGCGACGCGGCCGGCGGCGATCCAGCGTGCCGCTTCGCTCCGCGAACAGATGCCGCGCTTGGAGAGGACGCGCGCCAGCCCGTGCCGCGGCATCTGGGCGCCGCTAGTGGGCGCCGCCATCCTCGGGTTCGGCCGCCGGCACCACGATCGTGGTGCTGGTGGTCGGTGCGGGCGGCGGCTCGACGTCCGACCAGGCGTCCGTCGGCGTCACGCTGCCTGGTGCGAGCGCCTCTTCCGGCACGGGCCCCACCACGGTCGTCGACGCCGTCGGCGAGGCCGACAACGCCGCCGTCGTCACGGGCAGGCCATCGCTGGCCGGCACGGTGGCGGCAGGCGCCACGATGGCAGGCACGACGGCGGCGGGCACCACGGTGGTCACGACGGTCGCCGGCACGCCGGTCGGCATTGCCGAACCGGGCGGAGGCAGGCCGTCGGTGGTGCGGTTGGCAGGACGATGCGCGGCCGGTCCCTTGGCCACGCGCACGCCGCGCGCTTCCATCCAGGCGGTGAATTCGTCGGCCGTCATCCGGCGCCCGTTCTGCTCCATGTTGAAGCGCCACGGCGTGTTGTCGAATTCCGTGCGCTTCTGGTAGGTCGCGGGATCGATCACCCCGCCCGTCGCCGGGGTGGCCGGCGGGGGAATGGTGGGCGTGGTGGTCAGGGAACCCGGCGGCAGCGCAGCGGAGGCCGCAGCAGTGGCCGTTGCCGCCGGCAAGGCACCAGGGGGCGTCGGCACGCCGGTCGCGATGGTGGTCGGGACGCCGGTCGCGATGGTGGTCGGGACGCCGGTCGCGACGGTGGTCGGCACACCCGTGGCGACGGTGGTCGGCACACCCGTGGCAACGGTGGTCGGGACACCGGTGGCGACCGTGGTCGGGACACCCGTGGCGACGGTGGTCGGGACGCCGGTGGCGACCGTGGTCGGGACGCCGGGGGCGACCGTGGTCGGGACGCCGGTGGCGACGGTGGTCGGCACACCCGTGGCGACGGTGGTCGGCACACCCGTGGCGACCGTGGTCGGGACGCCGGTGGCGACCGTGGTCGGGACGCCGGTGGCGACCGTGGTCGGGACACCCGTGGCGACCGTGGTCGGGACACCCGTGGCGACGGTGGTCGGCACACCCGTGGCGACCGTGGTCGGCACACCGGTCGCGATAGTCGTCGGGACCGGGGCCGGGACAACGATGGTGGTCGACGCCGTCGGTTGTTCCTCGGCGACAGCGGCTGCTTCCGGCGACGGTTCGGGCTGTGCGACCAGTGTCACCGACGCCGTCGGTTCGGCCGCGGGCGCGTCCTGGGCGGCAGCCTGCTGGCTGGCGAACGTACCGCCGAGCAGCAGCATCGTCGCGGCAGCGAGGGTCGTGTGGCGCATGGTGTTCTCCCGTTGACGCCAGCAGTGTAGGCGCGGGCACGGGGGGCCACAACCGCGGACGTGCGTGAATTCACGCGATTCCGCACGCTGCCGTTCAGCAATAAAAACGAAGCCCGGCACTGGGCCGGGCTTCGCGTGTTGCTTGACGCTGGCGTCCGTCAGTTCTGGACGTTCAGCTCCGTGCGACGGTTCTGCGCGCGGCCTTCCGGATTGTCCGAACCATCCGGGTTGGTGTTCGGCGCGATCGGGCGGCTCTCGCCGTAACCGTTCGGGCCCACCAGGCGCGACGCGTCGATGCCGTTCGCGGTCAGGTAGTCATACACGGCCTGCGCGCGACGCTCCGACAGGCCCTGGTTGTAGGCGTCGGTACCGATGGCGTCGGTGTGGCCGGCGACTTCGACGCGCAGCTCCGGATAGCGCTGCAGGATCTCGATGGCCTCGTTGAGGATCGCGATCGCGTCAGGACGCAGTTCGGACTTGTCGAAGTCGAAGTTCACGCCACGCAGGTCGATCGACACCGGCACGGGGCAGCCGTCCGGACCGATGGTCTGGCCAGCCTGCGAACCCGGGCAGCGGTCGTCGCAGTTGTTGACGCCGTCGCCGTCGTCGTCCAGGTCGGCGCAGCTCGGGGCCACGACCGGCGGGGCCACGACCGCGGCAACCGGCTCCGGACCCAGCGGGATCACGACGCCGATGGACGCCAGCAGGTCGGCGAAGCTGTCAGCGTCGTCGATCGAGCCGTCCGAACGCGGGGAGATCGCGTTGTCGTCGAAGTCCACGCGGTACGCCAGCTCGGTGCGGACGCCAACGCGGCCGACGTCGGCCTGCATGCCCACGCCCAGCTTGGCCGACAGGTTGCCGTCCTCGCGCTGGCCCGGGGAGTCCGGGTTCGGGAAGTTGTCGAACTCTTCCTCGACCGCCTGGTAGCCGAGGCCACCGACGATGTACGGCCACCAGGTGCGGTCCACGCCGCGGAAGTGGCGACGCAGGTCGAGCGAGACGCCGTACTGGCTGAAGTTCAGGTCGTCGTTGATCTCGAGATGCGGGTTCTGGTAGTTCAGTTCGCCGTCAACAGACCAGTACGGGCTGATGAACCGGCCGAAGCCCAGGGTGGCGAAGGGCGCGTCTTCGGTGTTGCGATCGCCGTCCTGGTGGTTGTAACCGACGGAGCCGGTGACATACCAGCGGTCGTCGTACTCCTGCGCGGAAGCAGCCTGCGCGACGCAGAGCCCGCCAACGCCAAGCAGTGCGGCACAGAGGAGTTTCTTGTTCATGTTCAGCTCCTTGATCAGGGTAAAGAAACCGGTGAAGCGTAGTGATTGAGACGGCCGTTCCGCACGCCATCCCGGCCAGACTAGGCGCGGGGGTGTGAAAGCCGCGTTAACGCTACCATAACAAGCCGGCCGGGGGGCATTCAGCTCCCGCGGCCCGGGGCGGACACACTGTACAGCGACATGAATTCGGTCACGGGGAGGGCGTCCAGGGCCGCGGGATCGCCCGCCAGTGCCAGCAGGCGGTCGGCCTGCGCCGCCGGGAGATGGCCGCGGATGGCCGCCTCGAACTTCGCCATCAGCACGGGGATGCCCTCCGCCCGGCGCCGGCGGTGGCCGATCGGATAGTCGATCGAGACCAGGTCCGTGCTGGTGCCGTCCTTGAAGAACACCTGGACCGCGTTGCCGATGTAACGCTTGTCCGCATCGAAATACTCTTCGGTGAACCGGGGGTTCTCGGCAACGACCATCTTTTCGCGCAGCGCGTCGATCCTGGGATCGGCGGCGACCTCGTCGCCGTAGTCGGCCGCGGCCAGGCGACCGAACACCAGCGGCACGGCGACCATGTACTGGAGGCAGTGGTCGCGGTCTGCGTAGTTGGCCAGCGGGCCGGTCTTGTCGATGATCCGCACCCCCGCTTCCTGGGTCTGGATCTCGATCCGGTCGATGTCGTCGATGCGGTCGCGGACCTGGTCGTGCAGGCGCAGCGCCGCCTCGACCGCCGTCTGGGCGTGGAATTCAGCGGGGAAGCTGATCTTGAACAGGACGTTTTCCATCACGTAGCTGCCGAACGGCCGCTCGAACTCGAACGCCTTGCCCTTGAACGCCACGTCGTAGAAGCCCCACGTCTTCGCGCTGAGCGCGCTGGGGTAGCCGACGACCTGCTTGTGCACCGCATTCAGCGCATGCGTCACGGCCCGGCGGCACGCATCGCCCGCGGCCCAGCTCTTGCGAGGACCGGTGTTGGGCGCGTGGCGGTAGGTGCGCAGCACGCCGTTGTCGATCCAGCTGTGCGACACGGCGGTCACGACTTCGTCCTTGCCGCCGCCGAGCATCGCCGTGGCCACCGCGGTCGAGGCCAGGCGGACCAGGATCACGTGGTCCAGCCCGACGCGGTTGAACGAGTTCTGCAGCGCGTACACGCCCTGGATCTCGTGGGCCTTGATCGCCCAGCCGAGCACGTCGCGCACGGTCGGGACCTTGCCCTGCCCGCCTGCCTGCGCCTGGCGGCCCTGCCAGTCGGCCACTGCCAGGATGGCACCCAGGTTGTCGGACGGGTGGCCCCATTCCGCCGCCAGCCAGGTGTCGTTGAAGTCGAGCCAGCGCACCAGGGTGCCGATGTTGAAGGCCGCCTGCACCGGGTCGAGCTCGAACGAGGTGCCCGGGACGCGCGCGCCACCGGCCAGTTCCGCGCCCGGCACGATCGGGCCGAGGTGCTTCACGCAATCGGGGAACTTCATCGCCAGCATCGCGCACGCCAGCGAGTCGAGCAGCATGTAGCGGGCGGTGTCGAACGCTTCCTGCGAGTCGATCGCGTGGTCGATCACGTAGTCGGCGATGTCGACCATCGGCTGGTCGGGCGCCGGGCGCGCGGCGGAACGGATGTCGTGGTGGCTCATGGACGGGGGGTTCTCGAGGGGCGGAAGGTAGCCGGCTATTTTGCCAGACCCTCGTGGCGCGCCAGGCGGCACCCGCGCGCATGACCGGCGTATCCTCCGCTGCACCATGCCGTCGGGGGATGACGATGAAGCGCTGGCTCCTGTTGATCGCCTGTGCCCTGCCCCTCGTGGCGCCGCCGTCGGCCGTCGAGGCCGCCGAGGGCGGCGCGACCATCCGGGAATGGCCCGTCCCCTGGGCGGACACCCGCCCGCGCGATCCGTCCGTGGCACCGGACGGGCGCATCTGGTTCGTCGGCCAGGGCGGCAACTACCTGGCGGTCTTCGATCCGGACACGGAAGAATTCACCCGCCACGACCTGCCCGACGGCACCGCGCCGCATACGGTCGTGGTGGATGCCGACGGTCGCCCGTGGATCGCGGGCAACGGCAACGGAACGATCCTGCGCTTCGATCCGGACACCGGACGCTTCAAGGCCTACGTCGTCCCGGAAACCGAAGGCTTGCGGCGACGCGATCCGCACACCTTCGCGTTCGATGCCGACGAGGGCCTGTGGTTCACGATGCAGCGCGGCAACGCCATCGGCCGCCTGGACATGGCGACGGGCGACATGCGCATCGCGCGGGTGCCCACCGCGAATGCCCTGCCCTACGGGATCCTGGTGGCCGACGACGGCCGGCCCTGGGCGGTGCTGCTGGGCACCAACAAGCTGGCGACGGTGGACCCGCGCACGTTCGCGGTCACCGAGATCGAGCTGCCGCGCGCGCAGGCGCGGCCACGGCGCCTCGCGCTGACCGAAGACGGGCGCGTCTGGTACGGCGACTTCGCGCAGGGCTGGCTGGGGGCCTACGGCCCGGACGACGGCAGCTTCGACGAATGGCGGCTCCCTTCGGGTCGCTCCGGTCCCTACGCGATGGCAAGCGACGACGCGGGCCGCCTCTGGGTCGTCGAGACCTACCCGGATCCCAACCTGTTGCAGGGCTTCGACCCCGCGACGAACGAATTCCTGCCGGCGAGCCCGGTGCCGAGCGGCGGGGGCTCGGTGCGCCACATGGTCTTCGACCCGTCCACGGACAGCCTCTGGTTCGGCACCGACGCGAACACGCTGGGCCGGGCCCGGTTGCCTGATTGACCGGGATCCGGGGGCCCGCGCCCTATCCGCGGTTGCTGGCACCGCTGGACCTGGGCTTCACCACCCTGCGCAACCGCGTGCTGATGGGCTCGATGCACACGGGCCTGGAGGATCGCGCGCGTGATTTCCCGAAGCTTGCGGCGTACTTCGCCGAACGCGCCGCCGGCGGCGCCGGGCTGATCGTCACCGGCGGCTTCTCCCCCAACGTGGTGGGGTGGCTCAAGCCGTTCGCCGGCCGCATGTCGATGCCGTGGCACGTGCCGCGGCATCGCCAGGTCACCGCCGCGGTGCACGCGCATGGCGCGAAGATCTGCCTGCAGCTGCTGCATGCGGGGCGCTACGCCTATCACCCGCTGTCGGTCGCGCCCTCGCGCCTGAAGGCGCCGATCACTCCATTCACCCCGCGGGCACTGTCCGCGCGCGCGGTCGAACGGCAGCTCGACGCCTACGCCACTGCGGCGCGCCGGGCCCGCGACGCCGGCTACGACGGCGTGGAGCTGATGGGTTCGGAGGGTTACCTGGTCAACACGTTCACCGCGCCGCGCACCAACCGGCGCGACGACGCGTGGGGCGGCGACGCGACCCGCCGGATGCGCTTCGCGGTGGAAATGGTGCGCCGCGTGCGCGAGGCGTGCGGGCCCGACTTCATCCTGGTCTATCGGCTGTCGCTGCTGGACCTGGTCGACGAAGGCAACGCCTGGGACGAGATCGTGCAGCAGGCACGCGCGGTCGAGGCGGCGGGCGCGACGATCCTCAATTCGGGCATCGGCTGGCACGAAGCGCGCGTGCCGACCATCGCCACGTCGGTGCCGCGCGCGGCGTTCGCCGGCGTCACCGCGAAGCTCCGGCCGCACGTGTCGTTGCCGCTGGTGGCCAGCAACCGCATCAACATGCCGGACGTGGCGGAGGCCGTGCTGTCCGCGGGCGGCGCGGACCTGGTATCGATGGCGCGCCCGCTGCTCGCCGACCCGGAGTGGGTGCGCAAGGCGGCGGCCGGACGCCCGGACCGCATCAACACCTGCATCGCCTGCAACCAGGCCTGCCTGGATGCCATCTTCGAGAACCAGACCGCCAGTTGCCTGGTGAACCCGCGCGCGGGCCGCGAAACGGAACTGCAGTACCTGCCCGCCGCGCGGCCACGCCGGATCGCGGTGGTGGGGGCAGGACCGGCGGGACTGGCCTGCGCCACCGTGGCCGCCGGGCGCGGGCACGCGGTGACGCTGTTCGAGGCGTCCCCCGTCATCGGGGGCCAGTTCAACCTCGCCCGCCGGATCCCGGGCAAGGAGGAGTTCGGCGAGACCCTGCGGTACTTCCGGCAGCAACTCGACGAAACCGGCGTCGACGTGCGTGTCGGCACGGCGGTGGACGCCGCGGCGCTGGCGGGCTTCGACGCCGTGGTGCTCGCGACGGGCGTGGTACCCCGCGCCGTGGACTTCCCCGGCGTCGATGATCCGCGGGTGGTCGGTTACCTGGACGTGCTGGAGGGGCGGATCCGGTGCGGGCCGCGGGTCGCCATCGTCGGGGCGGGCGGCATCGGCTTCGATGTCGCGGAATTCCTGGTGCAGGCGGCGCCATCCCCGACCCTGGACCCCCGGCGCTGGATGGCCGAATGGGGCGTGGACCCGACCTTCGAGGCCCGCGGCGGGCTGGTGGCCCCCCGGCCCGAGCCACCCGCGAGGGAGGTCTGGCTGCTGCAGCGCAGCCCCGGCCGGCCCGGTGCCCGGCTGGGGAAGACCACCGGCTGGATCCACCGGGCGGCGCTCCGGGCCAGGGCCGTCCGGATGCTGGGCGGCGTGGCCTACCTGGGCATGGCGCCCGAAGGCTTCCGCATCCGGGTGGACGGGGGGGAACAGGTGCTGCCCGTGGACCACGTGGTGCTCTGCGCGGGACAGGAATCCCGCCGCCCCCTGCTCGAGCCGCTGCAGGCGGCCGGGGTGGACGTCCACGTCATCGGGGGGGCCCACACGGCCGCGGAACTCGACGCCCGGCGCGCCATCGACCAGGCCAGCCGACTGGCGGCAACGCTGTAGCCCTGTCACGCCGATTTCGCGTGGTATTCACCCGGCACTCACGCGTTTCACGCCTATATAACGAAAACCCAATGAAATCATAGGTTTTGCGATTTTCGTTCAGCCTGTGTTCGGTTTCAAACCTTTACCTTGCGCCCACATTCCCGCCCCCACCCTGACTGACGGGAACGAACGGAGGCCCCGGATCACGACGTGATCACGCGGCCACGCAAACGGGCAACAAGGCGCGCCGCAGAGCCGCCTGCCCATGACGCGAAGCGCAAGACCCGCACCCGCGGGTTTCCTGAAAACGCCTTGCCGGACGCAGCACCCCTTCCGCCCTCCCTGGCGGGGCGGACATGCGGCCGGCATCACGAGCAAAGGAGCTCTACCGCCCATGAAGCTGGCCTGGATCCTCTGGTTGTCGTCCAACGTGCTCCCGCAGCCCGCCGCCGACTCCCTCTGCCTCAGCACCACCCTCTACCTGGAAGCCCGCGACCAGGGCACCGCCGGCCAGCAGGCCGTCGCCGAGGTCGCCCTGCGCCGCCTGGACAGCGGCCGCTGGGGCGACGACATGTGCTCGGTGGTGACCGCCAACAAGCAGTTCGCCCCCACCCTGGTGTCTCCCAACTACGCGATCAACAATTCCGAGGCCTGGGCGCAGGCGGTCGACGTCGCGTTCGACGCCGAGGAGAACTGGGCGCTGCCCCCCGGCGAGCGGACCGAGATCGTCCCGGGCGCCAGCCACTTCGTCGCCCTTGCCCTGGCCCAGCCGAGCTGGCGGAACGCCTACCGCGTGGCCGAGATCGGCGACCACACCTTCCTGAAGGTCGAGGACCTGAAGCCGCGCGAGTCGTGACGTAGCGGTACCACCGGTGGATCGCAACACGTGAACGGGAGGGCCGGCCGGCCCTCCCGTTTTCCGTTGGCCCGGCGGCGATGTCCCGGCCGGTCGCCCGGACCCGGCGTCAGTGGCTCCCGCCGGGGGGCGGCTGCCAGGGCAGCTGGCGCGACAGGCGGTGATAGGTGAAGGCCGCCGACCAGGCGATCGCGAGCAGCCCGAACAGTGACTCCACGGCGATGAGCATTCGGATGGGCCCGGCCGGCGCCAGGTCGCCGCCCAGGCCGAGCGTGCTGTAGTTGAGGGCCGAGAGGTAGATCGCCGCGAGGAGCCCCGGGTCGCCGTCCGGATCGATCGTGCCGCCGCCAGGCCACTGCGTCACCCACCAGAACAGCAAGCCGAACGCGATGATCTGCAACAGGTGCAGGAGCATCACGCCAAGCACCCCCAGCGCCGCCGAAACGGGTCGCATGCCGTCGTCGTTGATGAAGCACCAGCGATCCAGGCGCGTGAGCCCCGCGAAGTGCAATGCGGCCGAGCCGGCGACCGCGGCCAGGCCGCTCGCGGCGACGAGGACCGCCCAGAACCAGTCCTCGTGCATGTCCGTCAGCGCTTGTCGAGCGGGACGTACGCCCGGTCGTCCGGACCGACGTAGGTGGCGCTGGGCCGGATGATCTTGCCGTCCTCGCGCTGCTCGATGACGTGCGCGCTCCAGCCGGTGGTCCGCGCGATCACGAACAGCGGCGTGAACATCGGCGTCGGGATCCCCATCATGTGGTACGCGCTGGCGCTGTACCAGTCGAGGTTGGGGAACATCTTCTTGGTGTCCATCATCAGCGTCTCGATGCGCTCGCTGATGTCGAACAGCGCCTGGTTGCCGCCCTCGGCGCAAAGCTTGCGCGACAGTTCCTTGATGATCGGGTTGCGCGGGTCGCCGATGGTGTAGACGGGGTGCCCGAAGCCGATGACGATTTCCTTGCGTTCCACGCGCGCGCGGATGTCCGCCTCGGCCTCGTCGGCCGTCGAATAGCGGCTGATGATGTCCATCGCCACTTCGTTCGCGCCGCCGTGCTTGGGGCCGCGCAGCGCGCCGATCGCGCCGGTGAGGCAGGAATGCAGGTCCGAGCCGGTGCCGGCGATGACCCGGGCGGTGAACGTGCTGGCGTTGAATTCGTGCTCGGCGTAGAGGATCAGCGACTTGTCCAGCGCGTCGGCATGCAGCGCACTCGGCGGCGCGCCATGCAGCAGGTGCAGGAAATGCGCGGCGACGGAGTCGTCGTCCGTCTCGCAGTCGATCCGCCGGCCATTGCGGGTGAAGTGCCACCAGTACAACAGCATCGATCCGAAGCTGGCGACCAGGCGGTCGGCGATGTCGCGTGCCTCCGCGGCCGGATGGCCCTCGCGCTCGGGGAGCACGTTGCCCAGCACCGAGCAGCCGGTGCGCAGCACGTCCATCGGGTGCGCGTTGGCGGGCACGAGCTCCAGCGCCTCGGAGACGATCGCCGGCAGGCCGCGCAGGCGCGACAGCTTCGCCTTGTAGGCCTTGAGCTGCGATGCCGTCGGCAGTGCGCCGTGCACCAGCAGGTGCGCGACCTCCTCGAAGGTCGACCGGGTGGCCAGGTCGTGGATGTCGTACCCGCGGTAGTGCAGGTCGTTGCCGCTGCGCCCGACGGTGCACAGCGCGGTGTTGCCCGCCGGGGTGCCGCTCAGGGCGACGGATTTCTTCGGCTTCGGGAGGGTCGAGGGGTCGCTCATGGTGTCTCCTGGTCCTTCGATGCCGCGAACAGCGCGTCGAGCTTTTCCTCGTAGGCGTGGTAGCCCAGGAAATCGTAGAGCTCGGCGCGGGTCTGCAACGTGTCGATGATGTGCTTCTGGGTGCCGTCGCGGCGGACGGTCTCGTAGAAATGCAGCGCGGCCTTGTTCATGGCGCGGTACGCGCCGCAGCAGTACAGGGCGATGTCCACGCCCGCGTCGCGCAGCTCGCCGGTGGTGAAGAACGGCGTCGAGCCGAATTCGGTGAGGTTGGCCAGGATGGGCACGCCGACCGCGGCCTTGACCATGCGGTAGTCATCCAGCGAACGCATCGCCTCGGGGAACACCATGTCGGCGCCGGCCTCGACGTACGCGACGGCGCGCTCGATCGCCGCGTCCAGGCCTTCCACGGCGGCGGCATCGGTGCGCGCCATGACGACGAACCCGTCGTCGGTGCGCGCGTCCACCGCCGCCTTGATCCGGTCGACCATCTCGCCCGCGGGCACGACTTCCTTGCCGGGCCGGTGTCCGCAACGCTTCTGCCCGACCTGGTCTTCCATGTGCACCGCGGCCACGCCGATGCGCTCGAAGTTGCGGATCGTGCGCGCGATGTTGAATGCCCCGCCCCACCCGGTGTCGATGTCCACCAGCAGCGGCAGGCCGGTCGCGTCCACGATCCTGCGCGCGTCGACCAGCACGTCCTCCATCGTCGAGATGCCGAGGTCCGGCATGCCCAGCGAGTTGGCCGCGACGCCGCCGCCCGACAGGTACAGCGCCTTGTAGCCGGTCCGCCGGGCCATCAGCCCGGCATAGGCCGTGATCGCGCCCATCACCTGCAGCGGGGACTCCGCCGCGATGGCCGCACGGAACTGGCTGCCGGCGGAAGCCATGGGCATGCTCAGAGCAGGTGCGCCACGCCGGCGCGCTCTTCCTCGAGCTCGGCCAGCGTCTTGCCCATGCGCGCGCGGCTGAAGTCGTCGATCGGCAGGCCCTCCACGCGGGTGTACTCGCCGTCCGCGGTGGTCACCGGCACGCCGTAGATGATGCCTTCCGGGATGCCGTAGCTGCCGTCCGACGGCACGCCCATCGTCACCCACTTGCCGTTGCTGCCCAGCACCCAGTCGCGCACGTGGTCGATCGCCGCGTTGGCCGCGGACGCCGCCGACGACAGGCCGCGCGCCTCGATGATCGCGGCACCGCGCTTGCCGACCTGCGGGATGAAGGTGTCCGCGTTCCAGGCTTCGTCGCCGATCATGTCCTTGAGCGACTTGCCGTTGGCCGTGGCGAAGCGGTAGTCCGGGTACATCGTCGGGCTGTGGTTGCCCCACACGACGAGCTTCTCGATGTCGCCGACCGCCACCCCGGCCTTGTTGGCCAGCTGCGACAGCGCGCGGTTATGGTCCAGGCGCAGCATCGCGGTGAAGTTCTTCGCGGGCAGCGACGGCGCCGACTTCATCGCGATGTATGCATTGGTGTTGGCCGGGTTGCCGACCACCAGCACCTTGACGTCGCGCGAGGCAACGCGGTCCAGCGCGGCGCCCTGCGCGGTGAAGATCTTCGCGTTCTCCAGCAGCAGGTCCTTGCGCTCCATCCCCGGGCCGCGCGGACGGGCGCCGACCAGCAGCGCGATGTCGGCGTCCTTGAACGCGACGTCGGCGTCGTCGGTGCCGACCATGCCGGCGAGCAGCGGGAACGCGCAGTCCTCCAGCTCCATCATCACGCCCTTGAGCGCGGCCTGCGCCTTCTCCATCGGCAGCTCGAGCATCTGGAGGATGACCGGCTGGTCCTTGCCGAGCATCTCGCCCGAGGCGATGCGGAACAGCAGCGAGTAGCCGATCTGGCCGGCAGCACCGGTGACGGCGACGCGGACGGGTTGCTTCATGGGGGGAAACTCCGTGTGTTTGGGTTACTGCAGTTCGGCGAAGAACTGCTCGATGCGTTCCATGCCCGGCATGAGCTGCGGCGTCGGGCAGGTGTAGCTGATGCGCAGGCTGCGCGGCTCGCCGAATGCCGAACCCGGCACGCAGGCCACGCCCTTGGCGTCGAGCAACGCGTCGCACAGGTCGATGTCGTTGCCGATCCGCGTGCCCGTCGGCGCGTGGGTCTTGCCGAAGGCGCAGCTGACGTCGGGGAACACGTAGAACGCGCCTTGTGGCTTCGGGCACGCCACGCCCGGGATGCGCGCCAGCACCGCCATCACCTGGTCGCGCTTGGCCTCGAACTCGGCGCGCTTGGCCGCGGGAATGTCCTGGGGACCGGCCAGCGCGGCGATGGCCGCGGCCTGGGTCACCTCGGGCAGGCTGGTGATGTGGTTGGAGTTCAGCGTCACCACGGCCCTGGCGACCGCTTCCGGCCCGGCCATGAAGCCCACCCGCCAGCCCGGCATGCCGTAGGTCTTGGATAGCGAGTCGATGAAGATGACGCGGTCGCGCAGCTCGGGACGCACGTGCACGAAGTTGTGGTAGCCGACGCCGTCGAACACCATCCGGTTGTAGATGTCGTCGGTGATCACCCAGGTGTCGGGGTGCCTGGCGATGACGTCGGCCAGCGCGGAAATCTCGTCCTTCGAATAGACCATGCCGGTCGGGTTCGAGGGGTTGTTGAACAGGAACACGCGCGGCTTCTTCGCCAGGGCGCCGTCCAGCTGGGCCGGCGTGAGCTTGTAGTCCTGTTCCGGCGGGCACGGCATCAGCTCGACCTTCGCGTCGAGGATCTCGGCGATGTCCAGGTAGCTGGTCCAGTACGGGGTCGGGAACGCGATGGTGTCGCCGTCGTCGAGCAGCGCCTCGGCCAGGTTGTAGATGACGTGCTTGGCACCGATGCCGATCGCGCAGTTGGCGCGGGTGTAGCCGGTCAGCCCGATCTCCTCCATGTGGCCGAGGAACGCGTCGAGCAATGCGTCGGAACCGCGGTTGCTGCCGTACTGGCCGCTGTCGGACGACAGCGCGTCGCGGACGGCGGCGTAGACGTGTTCGCCTGGCAGGAAGTTGGGGACGCCGATCGAGAAACTGATGATGTCGCGGCCTTCGGCCTTCAGGCGCTTGGCCTTCTCGGCGACCTGCATGATCGCGCTGGGCTTGGCGCGACCGATGCGCCGGGCGAACTGGGGCATCGCGTGACCTCGTCTTGAATGCCCCGCAGTGCCTTGAGGCAGGGGCTGGATGGGCCGGGTTTAGCCGCAAAATGTTAACACGGCGCCCGGCCCCGCCGGCTCAGGCGCGTGCGTCCAGCACCTTGTTCCACTCGGCCACGCGGTCGGCCTTCGCGGCCAGCGCGCCCTCGGCATCGCCCGCGATGGTGACCGACTTGATCTTGTCGCCCTGCCGGACCGCGTCGACCGCGTCCATGCCCTCGATGACCTTGCCGAACACCGTGTGCTTGCCGTCCAGCCAGGGCGTGGCGACGTGGGTGATGAAGAACTGGCTGCCGTTGGTGGCCGGCCCGGCGTTGGCCATCGACAGCACCCCGCGCTCGTGGCCCAGGCCGTTGCGGGCCTCGTCCTCGAACTTGTAGCCGGGGCCGCCGGTGCCGGTCCCCTGCGGGCAGCCGCCCTGGATCATGAAGTCGTCGATGACCCGGTGGAAGTCCAGCCCGTCGTAGAACCCGCGACGCGCCAGGTTGACGAAGTTGGCGACCGTCAGCGGCGCCTGTTCCGGCTTGAGTTCGACCCTGATCGGGCCGCGGTCGGTATCGAAGGTGGCGGTGAGGCTCATGGGGAGGGCTCCTGCGGGGGATGAACGAGGTCGCGCAGGATAACGCAGGCCCGGCGGGCAGGCCGTCTTGACATGCCATTGCCCGGTATAATGGCCGGCTTCCTTTCTTGATGACGCGCCTCGCGGCGTGCCTTACGCATGTCCGCTTCCGCCTCTGCCAATCCCGCTGCCTCCGTCGAACGCCTCCGCAACATCGCCATCGTCGCCCACGTCGACCATGGCAAGACCACCCTGGTCGACCAGCTGCTCAAGCAGTCGGGGACGCTGAACGAACGCGCCGCCGTGCCGGACCGCGTCATGGACAGCAACGACCTGGAGAAGGAACGCGGCATCACCATCCTCTCCAAGAACACCGCGATCCGCTGGACCGACAAGGACGGCCAGGTGTGGCGCATCAACATCGTCGACACCCCTGGACACGCCGACTTCGGTGGCGAGGTCGAGCGCGTGCTGTCGATGGTCGACTCGGTGCTGGTGCTCGTGGACGCGATGGACGGCCCGATGCCGCAGACGCGCTTCGTCACCCAGAAGGCCTTCGCGATGGGCTTCAAGCCGATCGTGGTGGTGAACAAGGTGGACCGTCCCGGCGCGCGCCCGAGCTGGGTGCTGGACCAGACCTTCGACCTGTTCGACCGCCTGGGCGCCAACGACGACCAGCTCGACTTCCACACCGTGTACGCGTCCGGCCTGCAGGGCTACGCCGGCCTCGAGGACACGGTGCGCGACGGCGACATGACCCCGTTGTTCGAGGCGATCTGCCAGCACGTGGCGCCGCCGCCGGTCGACCCGGACGGCCCCTTCCAGATGCGCGTCACGTCGCTGGACTACAACAACTACGTCGGCGTCATCGGCGTCGGCCGGATCCAGCGCGGCACGGTGCGCACCAACCAGCAGGTGACCGTGGTCGCCGCCGACGGCACGCGCCGCAACGCGAAGGTGCTGCAGGTGCTCGGCTTCATGGGCCTGGAGCGCGTCGAGGTACCCGAGGCCAGCGCCGGCGACATCATCGCGTTCAGCGGCATCGAGGGCGTGGGCATCTCCGACACGCTGTGCGACCCGGCGGCCGTCGAGCAGCTGCCGGTGCTCGCCGTCGACGAGCCCACCATCTCGATGACCTTCCAGGTCAACGACTCGCCGTTCGCAGGGGTCAAGGACCGCAGCGGCGGCAAGTTCCTGACCTCGCGCCAGCTGCGTGACCGCCTCCTGCGCGAGACGCAGCACAACGTGGCGCTGAAGGTCGAGGACACGTCCGACGCGGACAAGTTCAAGGTCTCCGGCCGCGGCGAGCTGCACCTGTCGATCCTGATCGAGACCATGCGCCGCGAGGGCTACGAGCTGGCGGTGTCGCGTCCCGAGGTGATCATCAAGCAGATCGACGGCGTCATGCAGGAGCCGTACGAGAGCCTGGTGGTCGACATGGAGGAGCAGTTCCAGGGCGGCGTCATGGGCCGGCTGGGCGAGCGCAGGGCGCTGCTGCAGAACATGGAGCCGGACGGCAAGGGCCGCGTGCGCCTGGACTACATCATCCCCGCGCGCGGGCTGATCGGCTTCCAGACCGAGTTCCGCACGCTGACGGCCGGCACCGGCCTGCTGTTCCACGTGTTCGACCACTACGGCCCGAAGGCCGAGGGCGAGATCGGCCAGCGCCAGAACGGCGTGCTGATCTCCAACGGCACCGGTCCCTCCCCCGCCTACGCGCAGATCGCGATGCAGGAGCGCGGCCGGCTGTTCATCGAGCCGGGCGAGGAGATCTACGAGGGCCAGGTGATCGGCATCAACGCCAAGGACAACGACTTGACGGTCAATGCGTTGCGCGGCAAGCAGCTCACCAACTTCCGCGCCGCGGGCAAGGACCAGGACGAGGGGCTGATCCCGCCGATCAGGTTCTCGCTCGAGCAGGCGCTGGAGTTCATCGACGACGACGAGCTGGTCGAGGTCACGCCGAAGGCGATCCGCCTGCGCAAGAAGCACCGCACCGAGATCGACCGCAAGCGCGCCTCCCGCGCCGCCTGATCCCCTGTCGCCGACCTTCGCCCCCAGGTGGGAGCCGCCACGGCGGCGAAGCTTTTTTCGCCAAGAGCCGGCGCGCATAGAAGTGTCAGCTTGGGCCACCGTCGTGCGTGGGAGTGGTTTGTCCCGGCACGGCACCACGGCCGCGCCCTCGCGACTAACGGGCGGCGATCTGCGCCTGCTTGCGCACGACGAGCATCGCGGTCTCGAGGGCCTGTTCGTAGTTGAGGCGCGGATCGACCGTCGAGCGGTAGGCGCGGGAGAGATCGTGCTCGGTCAGTTCGCGCGCGCCGCCGAGGCATTCGGTGACGTCCTCGCCGGTGAGCTCCAGGTGCACGCCGCCCAGGCGCGTGCCGGCCGCGGCGTGCAGGTCGAAGCTCTGCTCGAGTTCGCTGCGGATGTTCGTGAAGCGGCGGGTCTTGTAGCCGTTCGCGGTCGACTCCGTGTTGCCGTGCATCGGGTCGCACACCCACAGCACGTTGCGGCCGTCGCGCCGGATCGCGTCGAGCAGCGGCGGCAGCGAACGCGCCACCTCGCCCGCCCCCATGCGATGCACGAGCGTCAGGCGGCCGGGTTCGTCGTCCGGGTTGAGGATGTCCACCAGGCGCAGCAACGGGTCCACGCCCATGGACGGTCCGACCTTGACCGCCACCGGGTTGCGGATGCCCCGGAAGTACTCGACGTGCGCACCGTCCAGCGCCGCAGTGCGCATGCCGATCCACGGCAGGTGCACGCCGAGGTTGAACCAGCCCGGTTGCCGCGGCACCCGGCGCGTGTGCGCCTCCTCGTACGGAAGCAGCAGCGCCTCGTGCGACGTGTAGAAGTCGACCCGCTCGAGGTTGTGCACCTCGGCGCCGGAGAGCGTTTCCATGAAGCGCACCGCGTCGCCGATGCCTTCGACCATGCGGTGGTATTCGTCGGCGAGCGGCGAGTGGCGGACCCAGCCCAGGTCCCAGTACTCGGGATGGTGCAGGTCGGCGAACCCGCCGTCGATCAGCGAGCGGACGAAATTCATCGTCATGGCCGAGCGCGCGTGTGCCTTGATCATCCGGCGCGGGTCCGGCGCACGCGCCGCCGGGGTGAATTCCGGAGCGTTGACGATGTCGCCGCGATAGCAGGGCAAGGTGACGCCGTCGCGCGTCTCGGTGTCGGCCGAACGCGGCTTGGCGTACTGGCCCGCGAACCGGCCCACGCGCACCACCGGCAGGCGCATGCCGTGCACCAGCACCAGGCTCATCTGCAGCAGCACCTTGAGCCGGTTGGAGATCACCTCCGGCGTGCAGTCGGCGAAGCTCTCCGCGCAATCGCCGCCCTGCAGCAGGAAGCGCTTCCCCGCCTGCGCTTCGGCGAGCTGGCGCTTGAGCGCGAGGATTTCCCACGAGGTCACCAGCGGCGGCAGCGCGTGCAGTTCCACCAGCGCGGTCGCCAGCGCGCCCGCATCCGGATAGGCCGGCTGCTGGCTGGCCGGGCGCGCGCGCCAGCTGTCCGGGGCCCAGCCTTCGGGCGAATCGACGGCTTGCATCAGCGCCGCCTGGTCGCGGCGAACGCGGCCCACGCGCCGAGCAGCATGAACCACGCCAGGCTCCATGCCGGCATCGACAGACCCAGGAACATCCAGTCGACGTTGGCGCACTCGCCCGAGCCGGTGAACACCTCGCGCAACACCCCGGCCACCGGCATCGTCTGCATCATCCAGTCCAGGCCCGGGCCACAGGCGGGCACCTGGTCGGGTGGCAGGTGCTGCAGCCAGACGTGCCTGGCGGCGATGGCGGCGCCGACCGCGGCGGCCACCAACGCGAGCACGCCCCAGGCACGGCGCGCACCGGCGCCGGCCGGCGCGTGCAGCCCGGCGGCCAGGAACACGAGGCCCAGCACCGCGAACGCGACGCGCTGGAAGATGCACAACGGGCAAGGCAGCAGGCCGAGCTGGAACTGGCCGTAGAGCGCGAAGGCGATGAGCGCGGCGCAAGCCGCGAAGCCGGCGAGGCACCGTGCGCGGAAGGACCAGCGAAGGGGATTGGCATCCATCGCTGCATTATCGCCGGAACGGGTCGCGCAAGAGAAAGGCCCCGGCGTCTCCGCCGGGGCCTTCGTGGCATTGCCGTCGCGTCCGCTTACTCGGCGGCGGCCTCGGCGTCCGGCCGGTCGACCAGCTCGACGTAGGCCATCGGCGCGTTGTCGCCGGCGCGGAACCCGCACTTGAGGATGCGCACGTAGCCGCCCGGGCGCGCGCGGTAGCGCGGGCCCAGCTCCACGAACAGCTTGCCCACCGCTTCCTTGTCGCGCAGGCGCGAGAAGGCAAGGCGGCGGTTGGCGACGCCGTCGGCCTTGGACATGGTGATCAGCGGCTCCGCGACGCGGCGCAGCTCCTTGGCCTTGGGCAGCGTGGTGCGGATCAGCTCGTGCTTGAACAGGGACGCGGCCATGTTGCTGAACATCGCCTGGCGGTGCGCGCTGGTGCGGCTGAACTTACGTCCGGATTTCTGGTGGCGCATTGTCGTTGTTCCTCTAGCCCATCATGCCGTGCGAGGCGACGCCCGCGGGCGGCCAGTTTTCAAGCTTCATGCCAAGGGAAAGGCCGCGCTGGGCGAGGACTTCCTTGATCTCGGTGAGCGACTTCTTGCCCAGGTTCGGCGTCTTGAGCAGCTCCACCTCGGTCTTCTGGATCAGGTCGCCGATGTAGTAGATGCTCTCGGCCTTGAGGCAGTTGGCCGAACGCACGGTCAGCTCCAGGTCGTCGATCGGGCGCAGCAGCACCGGGTCGACGCCGGTGGCGGCCGGCTTGGCGGCGCCGCGGTCACGGTGCGTGAAGTCGCCGAACACCGACAGCTGGTCGCTCAGGATGTCGGCGGCGGTGCGCACGGCTTCCTCGGCGTCGATCGTGCCGTTGGTCTCGATGTCCAGGACCAGCTTGTCCAGGTCGGTGCGCTGCTCGACGCGCGCGGCCTCGACCGCGTAGGCGACGCGGCGGACCGGCGAGAACGACGCGTCCAGCATCAGGCGACCGATGGTACGGGTCTCCTCGTCCGGCTGGCGGCGCGCGGCGGCCGGCTGGTAGCCGAAGCCGCGCTCGATCTTCAGCCGCATGTTGATCGCCGTGTCCTTGGTCAGGTGGCAGATCACGTGGTCGGGGTTGAGGATCTCGACGTTGTGGTCGGTGCGGATGTCGCCGGCGGTGACGACGCCCGGGCCCTGCTTGGACAGGACGAGCGACGAGGCCTCGCCGGTGCCCATGCGGATGGCGACGTCCTTGAGGTTCAGCAGGACTTCGAGCACGTCTTCCTGCAGGCCCTCGATCGTGCTGTATTCATGCAGCACGCCGTCGATCTCGACCTCGGTGATCGCGAAGCCCGGGATCGAGGACAGCAGCACGCGGCGCAGCGCGTTGCCGAGGGTGTGGCCATAGCCGCGCTCGAGCGGCTCGATCACGACCTTGGCGCGGTTGCCGGTAAGGCGTTCGATCTGGGGGCCGCGGGGACGCAGCACCTGGTTGGCGGTAACCGTCATTCTGGGGGTCTCCTGTGGGCCCGCGGCTCTCGCCGCGCGCCCGGCAACAATGGATTACTTCGAGTACAGCTCGACGATCAGCGCTTCGTTGATGTCCGAAGGCAGGTCGGCACGGTCCGGGACCGCCTTGAACACGCCGGCGAACTTCTTCGCGTCGACCTCGATCCACGCAGGCGACAGGTCCATCTGCTGCGCGACGGTGAGCGACTCCTGGACGCGGAGCTGCTTCTGGGCGCGCTCGGCCAGGGCGATCGCGTCGCCGGCCTTGACCTGGTACGACGGGAGGTTGACCGGCTTGCCGTTGACCGTGACGCCGCGGTGGGACACCAGCTGGCGCGCGGCCGGCCGGGTGACCGCGAAGCCCATGCGGTAGACGACGTTGTCCAGGCGGGTCTCGAGGAGCTGCAGCAGGTTCTCGCCCGTGTTGCCCTTCTTGGTCGAGGCCTTCTTGTAGTAATTGCGGAACTGGCGCTCGAGCAGGCCGTAGATGCGCTTGACCTTCTGCTTCTCGCGAAGCTGGGTGGCGTAGTCGGACAGCTTGCCGCGGCGCGCAGTGGGACCGTGCTGCCCGGGCTTCTGCTCGAGCTTGCACTTGGAATCGAGCGCGCGCGCCGGCGACTTCAGGCCGAGGTCATGGCCTTCGCGGCGGGCGAGCTTGCAGGTGGGACCGATGTAACGAGCCATTGTTCGTCAGCTCCCTTAGACGCGACGCTTCTTCGGCGGGCGGCATCCGTTGTGCGGGATGGGCGTCACGTCGATGATGTTGAGGATCTTGTAGCCGACGTTGTTCAACGAACGAACGGCTGACTCGCGGCCCGGACCCGGGCCCTTGATGCGCACTTCCAGCGACTTGACGCCGTAGTCGAGCGCGGCCTTGCCGGCCTTCTCGGCGGCGACCTGGGCGGCGAACGGCGTGGACTTGCGCGAGCCGCGGAAACCCGCACCGCCCGACGTCGCCCACGACAGCGCGTTGCCCTGGCGGTCGGTGATCGTGATGATGGTGTTGTTGAACGAAGCGTGGACATGCGCGATGCCGTCGGTGACGACGCGCTTGATCTTCTTCTTCGGCTTTGCAGCGTTGGGCTTGGCCATGTCTGTTCCTTACTTCTTGATGGCCTTGCGCGGACCCTTGCGGGTGCGTGCATTGGTCCGGGTGCGCTGGCCGCGCAGCGGGAGGCCACGGCGATGGCGCAGGCCGCGGTACGAGCCCAGGTCCATCAGGCGCTTGATCGCGATGCCGACCTCGCGACGGAGGTCGCCCTCGATCACGAACTTGCCGATCTCGGCGCGCAGGGCCTCGACTTCGGGCTCGGACAGGTCGCGGATCTTGGTCGACGGGGAGACCCCGGCGGACTCGCAGACCTTCTTCGAACGGGTACGGCCGATGCCGTAGATGCTTTGCAAGCCCACCCAGACGTGCTTCTGGGCAGGCAGGTTGACGCCGGCGATACGCGCCATGAGGCGATCTCCAACTGGTTTGGCGGCCGGGGTATTGCACCCGGCGGAGTGAATCGGAAATTTTAACAGGGTCTCGGGTTGCAAGGAAGCCCCGGACGCAAGCGTCCAGTGCCCGGCATGGGGAGCGTGCCCATGCTCCGGCGACGGTCCCGGGCCTGCCTGGGGCGCCATCCTGGCGTCCCGGCGCCCGCGCTACTCCGGCGCGGGGCTGGCCCGGACCACCCGCACGCGAGACCGCCGTGCGAGTCGCCCATTTGCCCCCTCCCCGTTGTAGCGGGAGGCGGCGTGGTGTTCAGGTCCGGGGCTCAGCGGCCCCGGGATCCACCCTTGAGGTTGGCCTTCTTCAGGAGGCTCTCGTACTGGTGGGACATCAGGTGGGCCTGGATCTGGGCGATGAAGTCCATCACCACGACCACCACGATCAGCAGCGAGGTGCCGCCGAAATAGAAGGAGGTGCCCAGTTCCGTCTGCATGAACATCGGCAGGATGCAGACCAGGACCATGTAGGCCGCGCCGGCCGCCGTGAGGCGGGTCAGCACGCCGTCGATGTACTCGCCGGTCGCGCGGCCCGGCCGGATGCCCGGGATCAGCGCGCCCGACTTCTTCAGGTTGTCCGCGGTCTCCTGGGAGTTGAAGACCAGCGCCGTGTAGAAGAACGAGAAGCCGATGATCAGCGCCGCGAACAGGATGATGTACAGCGGCGCGCCGGGCGAGAGCGCCTGCGCGGTGCGTTGCAGCAGCGTCGCCGAGCCGCCCTCCCCCGCCTGCGAGAACCAGGTCGAGGCGGTGGCCGGGAACATGATGATCGACGAGGCGAAGATCGCCGGGATGACGCCGGACATGTTGAGCTTGAGCGGCAGGAACGAGGTCTGGTTCATGTACGCGCTGCGGCCGCCCTGGCGCCGCGCGTAGTTGACCGTGATCCGGCGCTGGCCGCGCTCGACGAACACCACGAAGTAGGTCACCGCCGCGACGATCGCCAGGATGAAGAACACCGTGATCCAGGCCATGTCGCCGTTGCGCGCCTGCTCCAGCGTGCCCAGCACCGCGCCCGGCAGGCCGGCCACGATGCCCGCGAAGATGATCAGCGAGACGCCGTTGCCGATGCCGCGCTCGGTCACCTGCTCGCCCAGCCACATCAGGAACGTGGTGCCGGCGGTCAGCGCGATCACCGCGGTCATGATGAAGCCCGGGCCCGGGTTGTAGACCACGCCCGCCTGCCCCTGCAGCGCCGCGGCGATGCCGGCGGCCTGGAAGATGGCCAGGAAGACCGCGCCGACGCGCGAGTACTGGGTGATCTTCTTGCGGCCCGATTCGCCTTCCTTCTGCATCGCCTTGAGCGTCGGGAAGATCTGCGCGCAGAGCTGCATGATGATCGACGCGGAGATGTACGGGATCACGTTCAGCGCGAACAGGCTGAAGCGCTCCAGCGCGCCGCCGGAGAACATGTTGAACATGTCCACGATGCCGCCCTGGTCGCCGATCAGCCGCGTCATCGCCTCCGGGTCGACGCCCGGCACCGGGATGTAGCAGCCGATGCGGTAGACGACCAGCGCGCCGACCACGAACAGCAGGCGCTGCCGCAGCTCGGCGAACTTGCCCAGGCCGCCCCCG
>JAKFFJ010000090.1:0-7984 GCA_036675265.1 Luteimonas sp. | reverse complement strand
CGCACGCCGCTGACCGTGATCCACGGCTATCTCGACATGCTCGACCCGGCCGACCAGCCGGAATGGGCGCCGATCCTGTCGGAAATGCAGCGGCAATCGCAACGCATGACCCAACTGGTCGAGGACCTGCTGACGCTGTCGCGGCTGGAAGCCCAGGACCGCCTCGCCGACGAATCGGTGTCGATGGCCTCGATGCTGGCCACGCTCAGGCGCGAAGCCGAGGCGCTCAGCCAGGGCCGCCATCACGTCGTGCTGCAGGATGCAGCCGGGCTCGACCTGTGGGGTTCGACCAAGGAACTGCACAGCGCGTTCTCGAACCTGGTCAGCAACGCCGTGCGCTACACGCCCGCCGACGGCACCATCACCATTGGATTTGCGCGCGACGGCGATGGCGCGGTGCTGTCGGTGCGCGATACCGGCTTCGGCATCCCCGCCGCGCACCTGCCGCGCATCACCGAACGGTTCTATCGCGTGTCCACCAGCCGCTCGCGCGAAAGCGGCGGCACCGGCCTTGGCCTGGCGATCGTCAAGCACGTGCTGGGCCTGCACCAGGCGCGGCTGGAGATCGCCAGCGACGTGGGACGCGGCAGTACGTTTTCCTGCCATTTCGGCGCCGAGCGCGTGCATGCGCGCGACGACCTGCTGCTAGCCCAAGGCTGACATGAACGCCCCGCAAGACATTCCCAACGAACTCGACCCGCTGCGCGACCCCGCGCTGTACTTCAACCGCGAGCTGTCGCAGCTGGACTTCAACTTCCGTGTCCTCGCGCAGGCCCTCGACACGCAGGTGCCGTTGCTGGAGCGGCTGCGCTACCTGTGCATCTCCTGCACCAACCTCGACGAATTCTTCGAGATCCGCGCCGCCACCGTGCGCCACGCGCAGGACTTTGGCGTGCCGCCCTCGGCCGACGGCCTGGCCCCGGCCACGGTGCTCAAGCGCATCCACGACCGCGCCGCGGAACTCGTCGACGCGCAGTACCGCTGCTGGAACGAGGAACTGCGGCCGGCGCTGCACGACGCCGGCGTGCGCGTGATCGCGCGCGACCACTGGAACGCGAAACAGACCCGCTGGCTGCGCGACTATTTCCGCGACGAGATCATGCCGGTGCTGTCGCCGCTCGGCCTCGACCCGTCGCATCCGTTCCCGAAGATCCTCAACAAGTCGCTCAACATCGTGGTCGTGCTCAAGGGCAAGGACGCGTTCGGCCGCGCCGGCCACCTCGCCATCGTCCGCGCGCCGCGGTCGTTGCCGCGCATCATCCAGCTGCCGCAGGAGATCTCCGGCGGGCCCAATGACTTCGTGTTCCTGTCCACGGTGCTGTCGGCATTCGTCGACGAGCTGTTCCCGGGCATGGAGGTCAAGGGCGCGTACCAGTTCCGCGTGACCCGCAATTCCGAGCTCATCGTCGACGAGGAGGAGGTCGAGAACCTCGCTCTGGCACTGCGCGACGAACTGCTCGGTCGCGGCTACCTGCGCGCGATGCGCCTGGAGATCGCCGAACAGTGCCCGAAGCCCATCGTGCGCACGCTGCTGGAGAACTTCGACCTGCCGGAAAACGCGGTCTACCGCATCAATGGCCCGGTCAACCTCAACCGCGTCATCCAGGTCTACGACATGGTGCAGCGGCCGGACCTGAAGTTCGCGCCGTTCCAGCCGCGCGCGCTGCCGGACAGCGAAGCGATGTTCGAGCGCGTGGCCGAGGCCGACGTGCTGCTGCACCATCCGTTCGATTCGTTCTCGCCGGTGCTGGAGTTGATCAAGCAGGCGGCCGAAGACCCCAACGTGCTGGCGATCAAGCAGACGCTGTACCGCGCCGGCAAGGATTCGCCGATCGTCGAGCAACTCGTGCAGGCCGCGCGCAACGGCAAGGACGTGACCGTGGTGGTCGAACTGCGTGCGCGCTTCGACGAGGAGGCGAACCTCGGCCTCGCCGACCGCCTGCAGGACGCCGGCGTGCAGGTGGTCTACGGCGTGGTCGGCTACAAGACCCACGCCAAGATGCTGCTGATCGTGCGCCGCGAAGGCAGGAAACTGCGCCGCTACACCCACCTCGGCACCGGCAACTACCATTCGGGCACCGCGCGCGGCTATACCGATTTCGGGCTGATCACCGCCGATCCCGACATCGGCAACGACGTCGACCTGATCTTCCGCCAGATGTCGGGCCTGGCCCCGGCCACGAAGTTGAAGCGCCTGCTGCAATCGCCGTTCACGCTGCACCCCGGCGTCCTGCAGCGCATCGATCGCGAGACGAAGCATGCGCGCGCCGGCAGGCCCGCCCGCATCATCGCCAAGATGAACGCACTCAACGAACCGCAGGTGGTGCGCGCGCTGTACACGGCATCGCAGGCAGGCGTGAAGATCGACCTGATCGTCCGCGGTGCGTGCACGCTGCGCCCGGGCGTGCCGGGCGTGTCCGACAACATCCGCGTGCGTTCGATCGTCGGCCGCTTCCTCGAACACCATCGCGTGTACTGGTTCGGCAACGACGGCAGCCCGGAACTGTTCTGCTCCAGCGCCGACTGGCTGGAGCGCAACCTGCTGCGCCGGGTCGAGACCTGCTTCCCGCTGCTCGACCCGGAACTCGCCGCACGCGTCTACGACGAGGCCCTCGCCAACTATCTCGCCGACAATCTCAACGCATGGGAACTGCTGGCGGACGGCGAATACCGCAAGGTCGTCCCGGGCGACGCGATGCCGCATTCGGCGCAGCTGTCGCTGCTCGCGAAACTCTGCAACTGACCCGCCGAAGCCACCCGCGCATGAATGACACCGCCCTCCGCATTCGCGCTGCCGCCCTGCCCCTGCAGGACGGCGACCTGCTGGCCGCGGTCGACCTGGGTTCCAACAGTTTCCACATGGTGGTCGCGCGTTACGTGCTCGGGCAGTTGCGCGTGGTCGACCGGTTGCGCGAAACCGTGCGACTCGCCGAAGGACTCGACGGCAAGGGCGGACTGAGCCCGGAGGTGCGCCAGCGTGCGCTGGAATGCCTCGCACGTTTCGGCCAACGCATTCGTGACATCCCGCCACAACGGGTGCGCGCGATCGCCACCAACACGGTGCGCGCGCTGGCCGCGCCGCAGCGCTTCCTGGTCCCGGCGGAGACCGCGCTCGGCCACGCGATCGAGGTCGTCTCCGGCCGCGAGGAAGCGCGACTGGTGTACCTCGGCGTCGCCCACGCGCAGCCACCGAAGGACGGCCAGTTGCGGCTGGTGATCGACATCGGTGGCGGCTCCACCGAATGCATCATCGGCAGCGGCTTCGAGGCGATCGAACGCGAGAGCCTGCAGGTCGGCTGCGTCGCCAGCACGCGCCGCTTCTTCCCCAACGGTAAGCTGTCGAAGAAGCGCTGGAAGGAAGCGCTGATCGAAGTCACCGCGGAGTTCCAGCAGTTCGCCGGCATCTACCGCGCACTGGGTTGGCACGAAGCGCTCGGATCGTCGGGCACCAACAAGGCGATCGGCGACATCTGCGCGGCGATGAAGCTGACCAAGGGTGCGGTCACCGCCGAAGCGCTGCCGATCGTGCGCGACCGCCTGCTGCAGGCCGGGCACATCGACGACATCGACCTGCCCTCGCTGTCGAGCGATCGTCGACCGATCATCGCCGGCGGGATCCTGGTGCTCGAAGCCGCGTTCAATGCGCTCGGCTTGCAGCGGATGGCGGTGAGCAAGGCCGCGCTGCGCGAGGGCGCGCTGTACGACATGCTCGGCCGCGGCGGCGTCGACGATCCGCGCGAGGCCTCGGTCGCCGCGCTGATGCAGCGCTATGGCATCGATGCCGGCCAGGCCACGCGGGTCGAGGCCACGGCATTGCGCATGTTCGACCAGGTCGCGGCGGACTGGTCGCTGACCGACGACGACCGCCTGATGCTCAGCCGCGCCGCGCGCGTGCATGAACTCGGGCTCGCGATCGCGCACAGCCAGTACCACGTGCACGGCGCCTACATCCTCGAGAACTCCGACATCGCCGGCTATTCGCAGCAGGAGCAGCGATTCCTCGCGGCACTGGTGCGCACCCATCGGCGCGGGATCCCGAAGTCGGCCTTCGACGCGATCCCCGATCGCCTGCTCGCTGCCGCGCGCCGGACGGCGGTGTTGCTGCGCATCGCCGTTGTGCTGCATCGCTCGCACGAGGCCGACGTGATCCCGGAACTGACCCTACATGCCGAAGCGGATGCGCTCGGCATCGTCCTGGACAAGCGCTGGCTGGACGCCCGCCCGTTGTTGCGCACCGACCTGGCCAGCGAACCGGAGGAACTGGCGGACCTGGGCGTGGCGATGGGGTTCGACACGGTTTGATTCACGCGGCGCTGCGGAGTGACGCACATGCTCACGGACAACACACTCTCGGACATCCAGGCCTACAACGACGCACTGTCCGCAACCGACAAGGCGACCTGCGACCTGCTGGCGAACCAGATCGACCGCGACCTGCCGGAAGCGGAGCGCAAGATCTGGCACCGCCATCCGGTCTGGTTCCTGGACGGCAACCCGGTCGCCGGCTACAGCAAGCTGAAGTCCTGCGTCCGCCTGCTGTTCTGGAGCGGGCAGTCCTTCAACGAGCCGGGTCTGCAGCCTGAAGGCAGCTTCAAGGCCGCAGAAGCGCGCTATACCTCGGCCGGCGAGGTGGATATCGAGGCCTTGCAGCGTTGGCTTGGCAAGGCGCGCGACATCCAGTGGGATTACAAGAACATCGTCAAGCGCAAGGGCAGACTCGAGCGCCTGAAGTAAGCGGGTTCGCTCAACCCTTGGCGGCCCGCAATCGCGCAATCCGCAGGCCACGCAAACCGGAGGCCACCACGACGAGTGCGGTGATGAGGCCCACCATCGCCACAGCACCTTCGCCGCCCTGCGCAGGCAACCCGAACATGTTGGCGAGCAGCCTGGCGTCGTAGGCGACCGCCGCGAACACGGCCAAGCCGATGGCGACGAGGGCGAAGGAAACGCCCTTCCGATGCATTGCGTGCTCCGATGGCATGGCGGTCATTGCGGACGTGTCCGCGCGGAAAATTCCTTGAACTCCGGCCCGGCCAGGCGCAGGTTCTCGCGCAGGTAGGTGCGCAGGCGCTGGCCGGGGGGTTCCGGCGCTGGCCCGCCGAGATGACGTTGCAGCATCGTCTCCGTCGCGAACAGGTAGGCCTCGCGCGGAATCGGGTCGACCGGCGAATGTCCGCCGCCCGGTTCCACCAGCAACGTCAGCGGACGCCCCAGTGCCTTCAGGGTCGCGCTGTAGTTGATGACCTCCTTGATCGCCACCGTCCGGTCGGCACCGCCGGCAATGATCAGCAATGGCCGCCGCATCTGCGCTGCGTTGACCTGCGGCGATTGCGAATGCAGGCGCGCATAGGTCGCGGCATCGGTCGAATCCAGCGACAGCGCGCGCAGGGTGTGCCGCAGCGAACGATCCGGCAGATCGCCCTGGCTCCCGGCATCGACCAGCCAGCGCATCGACCAGCCCAGGTCCGCCGGCGGCGCGCCGGCCACGCCGACCTTGAACAGCTCCGGCTGGAAGGTCAGGCCGACCAGGGTGGAATAGCCGCCGAAGGAATGGCCGACGATGCCGACGCGCTGCGCATCCCCGATGCCCTGCGCCAGCAGCCAGCGCACGCCTTCGACGATGTCGCGTTGCACGCGACCGTTGCCGTAGTCGCCGTTCGAGGCAAAGGTGTACTCAAGTCCGTGGCCGGTGGAGCCGCGGAAATTCGACTGGAACACCACGTAGCCGCGGTTGGCGAGGAACTGTGCCGTTCCGTCGTAGCCGGCACGGAAATGGTTGATCGGGCCGCCATGCACCTGCGCGACAAGCGGAGCGCGCGATGCATCCACGCCTGGCGGCAGCAGCACGAAGCCGTGCACGCGCTTGCCGTCGGAGGCGGTGTAAGCGATGGCAATCTTGCGCGCGAGCTTCGACTCCGGCGGCGACTTCGCGGTGATGCCGGGATCGTCGAGGATGCGGCGCAGGTTGCCGTTGCGCGGGTCGTACAGGTACAGGCGCGCATCGCGCAGCGTGGCGGCTCGCTCGATCACCAACCAGCGTGCGGACGGGCCGCTGCCGACCTGAAGGCCAATGTCGCGACCGGGAAACTTCCTGGCGATGGCGGCCACCGCGGGCTGCGCGCCACCGATACCGTAGGTCGCGGCGACCGTGCTGCGGTAACTCGTCGCCATCGGCTGCTGCGTGCGCGGATCAAGCACGACCTCGTCGAGGTCGGCCTCCCCGCGCGGATCTTCGTGGATGGTCTGCAGTTTGTCGTCCGCGCCCAAGCGCAGCACGCGGCGGAAATTACCTCCAACAGCAGCACGACCGGGATTTCCCTGCATCAGCAAACTGCCATCGGCCCGTGCCGCCAGCAGTTCCACTCGCTCCATCGGCCGCAGGCGCAACACTTTGCGCAGCGTCCCGTCCGGGCGCACGCGATACAGGGCGTCGTGGTCGCCTTCGAAACGCGCCAGCGCGACGATGCGGCCCTGCGCATCAAGCGCGACATCGTGGATCCAGCGCGCATCCTCGCGCAGCAGGGTGCGCTTGCCGTGCGCGTCCATGCGCACGACGCGCCAGCGTTCATCCTTTCCGGCGCGAATGCGTTCGCCCAACAGCACGGCAGCCGGCTGCGACGGGTCGAGTTTCATCACCCGCCGACGTTCGTTGCCACCCAGCGGCACGCGCACACCGCTACGGCCATCGACGCCGGCGATGGTCAGCACGCGCGATGCGCGCAGGAACAGCCAGCGGCCGTCGCGCGACCACATCAACTGATCTGCCTGGGTGCTGCCCACCAGCATGCGTGCATTGCCGCCGGCAGTGGGCAGCAGCCACAGGCTGCGCGAGTCCTTCTGCTCGCGCAGGTAGGCCACGAAATCGCCGGCCGGCGAAAGCTGCGCAGCCACCAGCGTGCGGTTTTCGAGGAAGGCCGTGCGCGGCAGGCGCGGCGCGCGCGGCAGTTGGCGCTGGGCGTTTTCCGCATCGCGCAGGCCCTCGGCGGTCTGCGCGACAAGTGCCCGCGGTGCAAGCAACAGCGCGCACAGCGCCAGGGTGCCGCACAGGGTTCGCAATATCATCATGTCCGATCCTCCCGTCCGCACCGGCTCAGGCCGCGACCGGCTGCGCTTGCGGCGCAGCGACGGCCAAGGTTTCGCGACGCGGATACAGCAGCCAGAGGCTGGCCAGCGCCGGCAGTCCGACCACGCCGCACAGTGCGACCCATGCCCAGCGGCCGCGTGGTGAATGCGCCTGCCGCCCACTCAGCCACACCGCGCCGATCAGCGACAGCAGGCAGCACGCCAAGGCCAGCCAGACGATGCGCTGCGGCACCGGTTCCGGCGTGGCGGCCAGCGGATCGTTTGCCGCGAACAGATCCTTCGCTCCCAGGCACAGCGTGCGCAGCAGCGGCGACAGCCACCACACGCGCGTGCTGTACGCCATCGGCAGGTCGAGCGTGATCGCACGGCGCGCGACTTCCCGAACCTTGCCGTTGCCATCCACGTGCACGACCTGCTGATAGGGCTGCTGCAGTTCGCCGCTCCACACGCCCCAGGTATAGGTATACGAAATCAGATAGCCGTCCAGCAGCTCGATCGTGTCCATCCTGCTGAGGTGGCCGATCGGGCCCGGCAGCGGCACGCGCATCAGCGGGTGCAGCAGGTCCAGCCCGTTGATCGCCTCGCGGCCGGGATAGAAATAGGCGGCCCGGTCGCTGAGCACGAGGATGTTGTCGCCGGCCGGCTCGGGCGGGCTGGCCATCACTTCGCCTCGTGGCAGGCGGATGCGCTCGAAGACACGCCGCTGCTCGCCATCGAACTGGTAGGCCGCATGTGCGTTGGCCAGGTAGACGGCACCGAACCCCATGGTCGGCGCCGGGAATGCGGCCTGCGCCTCGCCCACACCGAGCTCACCACGTGCGCGCTTGTCGAGCGCGCCGTAGCCGACAAAGCGCATGCGGTCATGGCTGAACACCCAGCGGATGTTGCTATCGCCGTCGGT
>JAKFFJ010000004.1:0-8295 GCA_036675265.1 Luteimonas sp. | reverse complement strand
GGAGAACCTTGTCGCCGAGCGCATCGCGATCGACAGTTACCGCGAGATGATCAATTACGTCGGCGACCGCGACACCACCACCAAGCGCATCCTCGAGCATGTCCTGGCGCAGGAAGAGGAACACGCCGACGACATGAAGGACCTGCTGGACGGGTGGATCGGATAAGCCGGGGGCTTGCGCGGCACCGCCGCGCGGCTTGGCGCACCGGCCGGGCGATCCGAGGCAGGCGCCGCTGCGCCATGGATCCCGGTCGCGCTTCTGCCCGAGCCCGATGCCGAACCGGCATCGGCATTTCGCCGGACCGTGGCAGCGGCGCTGGCTGCTCCCGAGCTAGGGGATCAAGCGGAACTGCAGGCTCGCCCATGCGCCGCTCTGCGCAAGCGCGGTCAGCGTGTGCTCGCCGGGTTCCCCGAAGTCGTGCGCGAACGGCCCGGCGCCTTCGGACTCCCCGATCCGGCGCCCGTCCAACAGCCATTGCACGCGCGAATCCGCGCCCAGCGCACGCAACGACAGGCGCACCCCGTGCCGGCCGCCCGGGGCGCTCGCGAGCGTTGCCCGGTCGTTGATGCCCTCGATGCGCAACTCCTCCACCGCGCCGCGTCCGTCCGCCATGCAATCGTCGGCCAGCGGCGGCAACCGCGATGCGCGCCGTTCGGCCGCCGACAGCCACGGCGACGCCAGCGCGGGCCAGCGGGCGATCTCGGCCGCGCGAGTCCCGTGCGGCAGCGAACAGACCGCCGACACCCGCTCGCCGCTCTTGGTGTCCATGTCGAACCGTTCGCGCCCGGCATTCCACAGCCGCGCACCGCGCTCTGCGAACGTCGTCGGGACGACGCCGTCCAGCGTCCAGGCCTTCATCCTGCGCTGGCACAGCGCCGGTGGCTGCGCATCGGCCGCGATGCCCAGCGGCCAACAGATCTCGGTTTCGGCCACGTTGCGTGGCGGCGGCGGTGGCACGTTGTCGCCGCGCCGGTGCGGCAGGCTGTCGACGATTTCGAACATCAGCGGTAGTGCCGTGACCGCTCCGTACTGCCCCGGCAGCGGCGTGCCGTCCGGACGCCCGACCCAGACCCCGACCGTATAGCGGCGCGTGCTGCCGATGGCCCATGCGTCGCGGAAGCCGTAGCTGGTGCCGGTCTTCCATGCGACCGGCGGGCGTCCACGGTCGTCGAAGGTGTCGTTGCGCTCGCCGGGGCGCGGATTCGCCTCGAGCATCTCGCGCACGATCCACGCCGCGCCCGGCGACATCGCGCGTCGGTCGATGCGCGGATCGGAAGGGGTGTAGCGCACGCGCCCGGCAACGCCGGCGCGATTGAGCGCCGCGTACGCACCCACCAGGTCCTCCAGCCTTGCGCCGGTACCGCCGAGGATGACCGACAGGTTGGGCCGGGCGCCCCGCGGATATCGCAGCGAGATGCCGGCGTTGTCCAGGCGCGCGGAGAATCGCGCCGGGCCGACGCGATCGAGCAGGTCGACCGCCGGGATGTTGAGCGACAACCGCAACGCCTCGGCCGCCCCGACCGGGCCGTTGAACGCGGCATCGAAGTTGCCGGGCCGATAACCGCCGAACGACTGCGGCGCGTCCACCAGCAGGCTCTCCGAATGGATCAGGCCGTCGTCCAGCGCCATGCCGTACAGGAACGGCTTGAGCGTGGAACCGGGCGAACGCCACGCCTGGACCATGTCGACGTCGCCGAGCCTGTCCTTGTCGCCGAACGCGACCGAACCGACGTAGGCGCGCGCTTCCATGGTCGCGTTGTCCACGACCAGCAACGCCGCCGACGTGCGCGGCGGCAAGTCCGAGAAATAGGCCGCGACGCGCTCCTCCAGGGTGCGCTGCAAGCCGGGATCGAGCGTGGAGCGGATGCGCGCCGAAGCCGGATGCGCGCTGCGCAACCGCTGCGCCAGCAACGCCGCCGCAAGCGGCGCCTGCAGGGTCCGCGACACCACCGACTCGACCTTGGCGTCGCGAACCTGCGCCGGCGTCCAGATACCCAGCTCTGCCATCCGGTCGAGCACCTTGTCGCGGGCCACGCGCGCCTCCTCGGGATGCCGGTCCGGCCGCCAGCGGCTCGGCGCCTGCGGCAACACCACCAGCAGCGCCGCTTCGGCGTGCGACAGGCGCGAGGCCGGCTTGCCGAGGTAGGCGCGGCTGGCGGTCTCGACCCCCTCGATGGTGCCGCCGAAGGGCGCGCGCTCGAGGTACAGGGTCAGGATCTCGCGCTTGGACAGGCGCGCTTCGAGCTGCAGCGCGCGCAGGGCCTGCTTGAGCTTGACCCAGGGCGTGCGCGGATGCCGGCCGTCGACGGGCCGCTCCAGGATGCGCGCGACCTGCATGGTCAACGTCGACCCGCCCGACACGATGCGCCCGCGCAGCAGCCATTGCCCTCCGGCGCGCAGCAGGGACACGGGGTTGATCCCTGGATGGCGCCAGAACCATCGGTCCTCGTAGTTCAGCAGCACCTGCAGGTACAACGGCGAGACCTGTTCCGGCGTGGCCGGATAACGCCATACGCCCTGGGCATCGGCGAACGCGCGCAGCGGCGTGCCGTCGCGCGCCACCACCAGCGTGCTGGTGTCGCGCGTCTGCGGCAGCAACGGGGGAAATGCGAAGTCCAGGGCCAGCAGCGACGACAGGATCGCCACCGTGCCCCAGCGCAGCCAGGGAAGCAGGCGCCGCCAACTTTTCCGCTTACGATGCGGGGTTGCGGGCGGTCGGCCCGCATTGCCCGGGGCGCCTTCGCGCGCCCGCGAAGGCCGAGGCGCGGAGCGCCGCGTGAAGGAAGGCACTTTCAGGATCATGCAAGTTCCTGCGCGTGCGCGGCTCCCGCCCTCATCCCGCGTCCGGGCCCCTTCTTCCCGGGCCGGAGCGGAGCGACCGGCTCAAGGCTGCACCACGGTGATGCTCGCCGGTACCGGCTTGCCGACCCCGCGCAACTGCGGCCGGTACATGTCCTCGACCAGCGGAGGCGGCGCGGTATAGGTGCCGGGCGTCACTGCACGCACGAGGTAGAACACGCGCGCGGTGCGCCCCGCATGCAGCTTAAGCGCGGCCACGTAGCGGTCATCGCGGAATTCCTCGTGCACCACGTCGGCGGCGTTGGCGCGATCGGTGATCTCGATGCCGTCGACTACCACGTCGGCCCATTGTTTCGCATCGCCGAGGTTGAAGTTCTCGACCTCGAGGCCGGCGGGCAGCAGGTCGGTGAGCAGTGCGTCGGACATCTCGCTGTCGGCGGTCATGCTGACGGCGACGATCAGCGCCTCGCCTTCCTTCAAGGGCTGCGGCTTCCATGCCTTGCCGTCGGTGCCGTACCACTTGCGCTCGACCTTGACCTGGCTGAAGTCCGGCGGCGGCGCGGTGCGCGGCACGCCGGCGACTTCCAGGCTCGCATACAGCGGAGGCGCGCCCTTCGGGGCGAAGCGCACGCCCCGGGCCAGCGCGTCGTAGTCGAACATGCGGCCGACGATCTTCGCGGCCGCAACCGCGTCCTCGACATCGCCCACGCGCCAACTGCCCGACACGCGCTTGTCCTGGGCGGCCGCCAGCGCCTTGCCCAGGCGCACCAGCGCCACCTGCTCCTGCGTGCTCAGGTACAGCCAGCCGCTGTTGCGGCGCGCATCGAGTTCGCGACCCAGGTCGACCACGCGCGCGTCATGGGCGGGCTTCGCGAAACCACGCTCATGGGTCAGCGCGATCATCAACGCGATGTCGCGCAGCGGGCTGCCGTAGTCGCCCAGGTAACCCGGGCGGTCGCCCTTGAACGCGAATCCCTCGGCAATCGCCTTCTCGCCACGGGCCCTGTCGCCCTGCATCGCCAGCGCCAGCCCGAGGTGCACCAGCGGCAGCCCGGTCAGCGTTTTCCTGCGGTCGTTGTCGTACAACGCGCGCAGGGTCCCCAGCGGCGCGCGGTTGACACGCGCCAGCACGTAGCCGGCATGCGCCTGGTAGGCGAATTTCAGGTGCGAGCGATGGTCGCGGCCGTAGAATTCGTCGCCACCGGCGAGCAGGCTCTCGTTGAGCCGCTGCAACGCCTTCTGCAGCACGTTGTCGGGAACCTGGAACCCGCCCTCGCGGGCGTCGAGCAGGAACTCGACCACGTACGGCGTCAGTTCCGGGCTGACGTAATCGTCGTCGCCCCACATCGAGAAGTGCCCCGAGCTGACCTGCATCGAGGCCAGGCGGCCGAACGCGCCCTCCATCCTCGCGCGGCGCTTGCCGGCGTCGAGCGCGGTGGTGCCCAGCATCTTCGCCGTCGCCGGATCGAGTTCCAGCGCGGCGTAGCCCTTGCTGGCGGTCTGCTCGGCGCAGCCGTAGGGATAGTCCAGCGCGCCCTGCAGGGCGCTGGCGAACGGGATCGGCGGGATCGCGCTCACCGTCATCCTCGCGTTGACCGAGCCGGGCATCAAGCCGTCGGCGAAATCGGCGCCGAGGGGGATCGTGGCGAGTTGGTCCAGCACCCGGGTACGCGCGCGCAATACGGCTGGCCAGGCCGGGCGCACCGGCAGGTCGTAGTGGCGGTCGACCTTGAAGCCGTTGCCGTCCACGCGCACGCGCAGGTTGGCGGTGCCGTAGCCTTCCTTCGCGGTGAGCGGGAAGCTCAGCGTCGACTTGCCTGCGTCCGCGATCTTGGCGCCGCGGACGTTGTCGCCGATCGACACCGGACCGATGCCGTCCACGCGCACCTTGAAGTCGCCGGCCCTGCCGGTGAAGTTGGTCAGGTCCAGCGTGACCGTACTGCGGTCGCCGGGCGCGAGGATGCGCGGCAGGCTGGCCTCCGCGACGATCGGCGCGCGCACCAGGGTCTCGGTGTCGCGGTTGCCGTAGCGCTCGCCGGAGTACACCAGCGCCGACACCCGCAGGGTGCCGTTGAAATCCGGCACCGGCAGGTCGATCCGCGCATTGCCCCTGGCGTCGAGCTTCACCGGGCCGGCGAACAGGTCGACCGTCTGCACCCGCGAAGTCGGCCGCCGTGCCTGCGGCAGCGCTTCCAGCGCCATGTCGCCGCCGAAGCGCAGCTTGGCCATGCCGCCCTCGAAACTCTCGATCACCCGCCCGTACAGGTCATAGGCATCGACCCCCAGGCGCCGCTGCGCGAAGAAATGCCGGTTCGCATCGGGCACCGGGAAGCGGGTGATGTTGAGGATGCCGACATCCACCGCCGACACGGTCGCGTACGCCTGCTGGCCGGCCAGTTCGGGCACGCTGACGGTCACCCGCAGCGGCTGTTCGGGGCGCATCTGCGCGGTCGCCTTCAGCCCGACCGCCACGCGGCGGGCCTTGCGGTCCATCGGCACCCAGACCACGCCGACCGCGCGCGCGGGCGTGATCTTGCTGGGCACGCTGCCACCGCGGAACACCAGGGCGGTGACATAGACGTCGTGCCGTTCCCAGTCCCCGGTCACCGGGATCTCGAACGTGCTGCCACCGGCCTTGACATCGATGTCCTGCACGTACAGCAACTTGTCGCTCTCGACCAGGAGCACGCCCTTGCCGGCATGCGGCGGCGTGATCGTGGCCTTGAGCGTGTCGCCGGCCCGGTATCCGGTCTTGTCCAGCGACAGCTTGACCTTGTCGGGGCGCGCGTCGAGGCCGCGGTTCTGGTCGTCCCAACTCCAGCCGGCGCGGAACGGGTAGCGCATGGTCAAGCCGGTTGCGGGATCGAGCACGTCGACCCGGTACTCGCCCCACTCCACCGGGAAATCGAACCGCACGGCGGTCGTCCCGGAATCGATGGTCTTCGTCTCCACGTTCTCGAAACGACGGGTGAAGTCGTAGTCCCAGCCGTCGTCTTCGTCGTAGTTCCAGTGGTAGTCACGATGCTCGCGCACCAGCGTGACCTTCAGGCCCTTGCCCGGGCGCGGCCTGGCGTCGCCGTCCACGCGCACCAGTTCGAAGCCGGCGTTGGCATTGCTGCCGGCGCCATCCTGGTCGTCGAACAGCGGGCGCAGGCCGACCAGCGCATCGGCCGGCCACATCACCCGCTTCAGCGAGCGGTTGACGCTGCGGCCACCGCTTTCGTAGAGGCTGCCGGAGACCACCACGGCCACCGGCGTGAGCGGCTTCACTTCGGCGGGAAGCGGAATGTCCTGCGCCAGCCTGCCCTTGGCGTCGAGCGCGGCGTCGATGACGTCCTTCGCTTCCCTGGGCAGTTCCAGCGTCGGGTCGCCGAAGAAGTAACCCGGCAATTTCTCGAGCGGGTGCTGTTCCACCGCAACGGCGAGCTTCGCGCTGAATCGGTTGCCGGCGGCCGGCGCGCCGTAGAGGTAGGCGCCGGTGGCCTCCAGCCGGAACGGTTGCCCGGGCGCGAGCACGGCATCGGCGGTGGCCAGGTCGAGCTTCATGCGCTCGGGCAGGAATTCCTCGATCCGCAGCGTCATGCCTTCGACCGCTTCGGCGCTGGCCGGATCGGTGCGGAACTCGATCCGCCAGCGCCCGGTCGGCGCATCCTCCGGAATGGTCTTCTCGAACTTGAAGTAGCCCAGATCCCCGGGTTCGATGCGGCTGTCGAGGAAGGTCTTGCCGTCGGGCTGCTTGAGCCGGACGAAGAGCGGTTGTGCCCCGCCCTTGCCCTTCGCCGCGACCGGCTTGCCGTCGTGGTCGCGGAACAGCGCGGACACGCGCACCGTCTCCCCGGGGCGGTACAGGTCGCGTCCCGACCATGCGAACACGTCGAACCATGCCGACTCGCGGCCGGCGACGGCAAATTCGGAAAGATCCAGCGCCGGCTGGTTGAACGGCAGCAACGAGACGTCGCTGCCAAGCCTGGCGACCAGCACGTGCCCGGACTGCAGCTTGTAGTTCAGCAGCGCATTGCCGTTGCCGTCGGTCGCGCCCTTGAGGAAGGTGTCGCCCCTGGAGTCGAGGATCCGCAGCTCGACGCCCCCGACCGCGCCACCGTTCCGCAGCGAGGCGGCATGCACGTACAGCTTGTCCTTGTAGGCGCGCGCGTGCAGGCCGATGTCGCTGACGGTGAAGAACGCGGTTTCGAACTGGTCCTGGAACTGGCCAGGGCGCTTCATCACCGCGAAATACAGGCCCGGCTCCTGCAGTTCGGGGATGTCCTGCACCGGCAGGTAGGTGAGCGCGCGCTCGTTGCGCTTGCCGTCGAGGAGGAAGCGGTTCATGTAGACCGATTTCGCCAGCTTCGAGAGCGGCACTTTCCCGTCGTAGTCGCGCTCCAGCTCCCAGCTGCCGCGGCGCCCGCCGCGCTGGTACTCGCTGAAGAACTGCGATAGCGACCGCTCCTCCACGCGCAGGAACTCGACGTCGACCTCGTCGACGTTGACCGAGACCACCGGCAGCCCGCGCGATTCCCTGGCCGGCAGCACGCTGCCCTGCGAGGCGAAACCCACCGCAGGATCGAGTTCGCCGGTGAATACCTTCTGCTCGAGGTCCTTGCCGAGCTTGCTGCCGTCGGCGGCGGTCAGCGCGCCAGAGATGCGCAGCGTGTAATGCCTGTTGGCCTCGACGAACGGGAACCGCAGGGTCTTGCCGTCCTTGTCCAGCGACCAGCTGCTCTTGCCGCCTACCGGCTCGGCGAAGGTCAGCAGCCTGTCGAAATCCTGGGTACCCACCAGCGGCTGCGAGAACTCCAGCGCGATGGCCAGCGAATCGCGTCCCTGGTCCGGGTAGGCGCGCAGCAACGCGAATCCCTCGACTTTCGCGCGCTCGGCCTTGACCGGCTCGCCGCTGGGCTCCGGAAGCTGTCCGTGCGGATCGCGCTTGCAGGCCACCAGTCCGATGACGAGGAACAACACGAAGGTCCATTTGGCCACCGCCGCGGCCAGCACGAAGTCGCGCTTGAGCATGTCAGTCCATCCCCTGGGCTGCCCGGAGTATAAGACGACGACCGCGGATTTCCGGGTACCGGTGTTGCCGGCCTGAGGGTCTCCGGCCGCGGCCTTTCATGGCCCTGGTTCGGGCAAAAGCGCGGCTGGGCCTTCCTGCAAAAACAAGGAGACCCGGCGTCGTCGATGCGACAGCCGGGTATCCCCTTGCCCATGGCGCGAAGGATCAGCCGGCGGGCGGCGGTGGCGCCTGTGCCTCGGCGGCAATTGCAGCAGTTTCCTCTTCGTCCAGCGACGCATCCACCCGCTCGATCGCCTGCAGGGTTTCGTCCGCGGCCAGCCGGATCAGGGTCACGCCCTGGGTGTTGCGCCCGACCTGCGCGATCTCCGCGGCGCGCGTGCGCACCAGGGTGCCGCCGTCGGAAATCAGCAATACCTCGTGCTGTTCGCTGAGCTGGATCGCGCCGACCAGCTTGCCGTTGCGGGCCGTGGTCTGCAGCGCG
>JAKFFJ010000086.1:0-8401 GCA_036675265.1 Luteimonas sp. | reverse complement strand
CTATTACTCCGCGCCCAAGGGCCCCAAGTACAAGTCGCTGGACGAGGTGCCGAAGGAACTGCTCGACACCTACGACAAGCTCGGCGTGCCGCTGCACGAGCGCAAGAAGCTGGCCGGCGTCGCCGTGGATGCGGTGTTCGACTCGGTGAGCGTCGGCACCACCTTCCGCAAGGAACTCGCCGAGAAGGGCATCGTCTTCTGCTCGATGTCCGAGGCGATCAAGGAACACCCGGCGCTGGTGCGGCAATACCTTGGCACGGTGGTCCCGACCGGCGACAACTACTTCGCCGCGCTCAACTCGGCGGTGTTCTCCGACGGCAGCTTCGTGTTCATCCCCGCCGGGGTGCGCTGCCCGATGGAGCTCTCCACCTACTTCCGCATCAATGCCGGCCATACCGGCCAGTTCGAGCGCACCCTGATCATCTGCGAGGATCGCGCCGAGGTTTCCTACCTCGAGGGCTGCACCGCGCCGATGCGCGACGAGAACCAGCTGCACGCCGCGGTGGTCGAGCTGGTCGCGCTGGAAGACGCGAAGATCAAGTATTCGACTGTGCAGAACTGGTACCCGGGCGACGAGAACGGCGTCGGCGGCATCTACAACTTCGTCACCAAGCGCGCGCAATGCCGCGGCGCGCGCAGCAAGGTGGTGTGGACCCAGGTCGAGACCGGCTCGGCGATCACCTGGAAATACCCGTCCTGCGTGCTGCTGGGCGACGATTCGGTCGGCGAGTTCCACTCGGTCGCGCTCACCCACCACCGCCAGCAGGCCGACACCGGCACCAAGATGATCCACGTCGGCAAGCGCACCAAGTCGAAGATCGTCAGCAAGGGCATCAGCGCGGGACGCGGCCAGAATACCTACCGCGGGCTGGTCAAGGTCGAGCGCAGCGCCGAGGGCGCGCGCAACCACACCCAGTGCGATTCGCTGCTGATCGGCAAGCAGTGCGGCGCCCACACCTTCCCGTACATCGAGGTGAAGCATCCCGCGGCCACCGTCGAGCACGAGGCCACCACCTCCAAGATCAGCGACGACCAGCTGTTCTACTGCCGCGCGCGCGGCATCGGCGAGGAGGACGCCGTCTCCATGATCGTCGACGGCTTCTGCAAGCAGGTATTCCGCGAGCTGCCCATGGAATTCGCCGTCGAAGCCAAGAAACTCCTCGAAGTCTCCCTCGAAGGCGCTGTCGGCTAGCCATTCCCCTCATTCCCCTCACTCCCCTCATTCCCCCCTATCCCATGCTCAAAATCGACAACCTCCACGCCGGCATCCACGGCCGCGAAATCCTCAAGGGCCTCACCCTCGACGTGAAGCCCGGCGAAGTGCACGCGATCATGGGCCCGAACGGCGCCGGCAAGTCCACCCTGGGCAACATCCTGGCCGGGCGCGAAGGCTACGACGTCACCGCGGGCAGCGTGCTGTTCGAGGGTGGCGACCTGCTGACACTGGCACCCGAGGAGCGCGCCGCGGCCGGCGTCTTCCTGGCCTTCCAGTACCCGGTCGAGATCCCCGGGGTGAACAACACCTACTTCCTGCGCGCTGCGCTCAACGCCCAGCGCCGCGCGCGCGGCGAGCCGGAACTCGATTCGATGCAGTTCCTCAAGCGGGTGCGCGAGAAGATGGCGGTGCTGCACCTCGACGACCGGTTGCTGCAGCGAGGTGTCAACGAAGGTTTCTCCGGCGGCGAGAAGAAGCGCAACGAGATCTTCCAGCTGGCGGTGCTCGAGCCGAAGCTGGCGATCCTCGACGAGACCGACTCGGGCCTGGACATCGACGCGCTCAAGACGGTGGCCGAAGGCGTCAACGCGCTGCGCTCGCCGGAGCGCGCGTTCCTGGTGATCACCCACTACCAGCGGCTGCTCGACTACATCCGGCCGGACCGGGTGCACGTGCTGGCCGACGGCCGGATCGTCGAAAGCGGCGGCCCGGAACTGGCGCTGGAACTGGAAGAGCACGGTTACGCATGGATCCGCGACCGGGTCGCGCCGGGGGCCGTTGCCTGATGGCTGCGCTGCTCGAATCGCTCGCGGCGGGGTTTCCCGAACAGACCGGCTGGCGCCGCGAGTCGCTGGACGCCGCGCTGCGCGACGGCCTGCCGCTGGTGCGCAGCGAAGCCTGGAAGTACACCCCGCTGCGGGCGCTGGAGCGGCGCAGCTTCGATCCGGCCCCGGCCAGGCCGGCGGCGTTCGATCCCGCGTTGCTGGACGGGATCCCTGCCCCGCGCATGGTGTTCGTCAACGGCCGTTTCGACCCGGCGTGTTCGCAGCTCGCCGCGCTGCCCGGCACGGTCGAACTCGGCACCCTGGCCGAGTTGCTGGCGGATCCGGATCCGCGCGCCGGCAACTTCATGCAGCGCCGCTACGCGCACAAGGACGAAGTGTTCGCACGGCTCAATGCCGCGCTGGCCCGGGACGGCGTGGTGTTGCGGCTGGCCGAGCATGCGCGGCTGGCGCAGCCGCTGCACCTGGTGTTCGTCGGCGCCCCCGGCGACGGCGACCTCGCCGTCCATGCCCGCCATTTCATCGAACTCCGCCGCGGCAGCGAGGCCACCATCGTCGAGCACCACCTGGGCGCCGGCGACCACGCGAACCTCGGCAACAGCCTGGCCCACGTGCACCTGGCGCAGGGCGCGGTGCTTCACCACTACCGGGTCCAGGACGAATCCGCGCGCGCGACCTCGATCGCGCGCACCGACGCGGTGCTGGCGCGCGATGCCCGGTACCAGCGGCTCGACCTGGAGCTCGGCGCCGGCCTGTCGCGGCACGAACTCAACGTGCGGCTCGAGGGCGAAGGCGCGATGCTGCTCGCCAACGGGGTCGAACTCGCCACCGGCAAGCGCCACCTGGATACCCGCCTGGACGTGGAGCACATCGCCGGCAACACCGCCTGTGACCTGACCTGGCGCGGCATCGCCGGCGGCCGGGGGCGGGCCGTGTTCCATGGCGGGATCACCATCCGCGCCGGCGCCGACGGCAGCGACGCCAACCTGTCGAACAAGAACCTGCTGCTGTCCGACCAGGCCGAGATCGACAGCCAGCCGGTGCTCGAGATCCACGCCGACGAGGTCAAGGCCGCCCACGGCACGACCGTCGGCCAGCTCGACCCGACCGCGATGTTCTACCTGCGCTCGCGCGGGCTCGGAGAGGCCGAGGCCCGCGGCCTGCTGACCGCTGCGTTCTGCCGCGAGGTGCTGGCGATCGTCGACGACCCCGGCCTGCGCGAGGCGCTGACGGCGACGCTGGACCGGGCACTGGCGGCACTGGAGCCGGCGTGAACGCGCCCGCGATTGCCGGCGCGATCGACTGGGCGCGGATCCGCGCCGACTTCCCGCTGCTCGAACGCCGGGTCCACGGCAAGCCGCTGGTCTATTTCGACTCGGCCAACACCGGGCAGAAACCCGAGGCGGTGATCGCGGCCACCGACGATTTCTACCGCCGCCACAACGCCAATGTCAGCCGCGCGGTGCACGCGCTCGGCGGCGAGGCCACCGAGGCCTACGAGGGCGCGCGCCGCGGGCTCGCGGCCCACCTCAACGTGCGCGCCGACGAACTGGTGCTGACCAGCGGCACCACCTTCGCGATCAACCTGGTCGCGTACTCCTGGGCGCTGCCGCGACTGCAGCCGGGCGACGCGATCCTGCTGACCCGGATGGAGCACCACGCCAACATCGTGCCCTGGCAGCTGGTCGCCGAACGGACCGGCGCCACCATCAAGGTTGCCGACATCACCGCCGACGGCGTGCTCGACCTCGATGCGCTGCAGGCGGCGATGACGCCGGACGTGAAGCTGCTCGGGGTCACCCATGTCTCCAACGTGCTCGGCACCGTCAACCCGGTGCGCGAGATCTGCCGGATGGCGCGCAAGCGCGGCATCGCCACCCTGGTCGACGGGTCGCAGGCGGTGCCGCACATGCCGGTGGACGTGGCCGCGATCGGTTGCGACTTCTACGCGCTGACCGGACACAAGATGTGCGGTCCGACCGGGACCGGCGCGTTGTGGGCGCGCCGCGAGCACCTGGCCGCGATGCCGCCGTTCCTCGGCGGCGGCGAGATGATCCGCGAGGTCCGGTTCGACGGCACCGTGTTCAACGATCCTCCGCACCGGTTCGAGGCAGGCACGCCCAACATCGCCGGCCACGTCGGCCTCGGCGCGGCGGCCGCCTACCTGGACGCGATCGGCATGGACAACGTCGCCGCGCGCGAGGGCGAGCTGCTCGCCCACCTGCAGGAGGAAATGGGCAAGGTCCAAGGCCTGCGGATCATCGGCAACGCGCCGCACAAGGCCGCGGTGGTCTCGTTCCTGGTCGAGGGCGCGCATGCGCACGACCTCGCCACCCTGCTGGACCTGGAAGGCGTGGCGGTGCGCTCGGGCCACCACTGCGCGCATCCGCTGATGGCGTTCTTCGGCGTGCCGGCGACCTGCCGCGCCTCGCTCGCGTTCTACAACACGCACGCCGAGATCGAGGCCTTCGTCGCGGCGCTGCGCAAGGTGCGCAGGCTGCTGGCGTAGGCCAGCCGCCGCTCCGCTAGACTCGCCGCGCCAACCACGGGGAACGCGATGTCCGACGACACCAACGGCCTGCTGCGCGACATCCGCGACAACCAGCAGGAGGCGCTGCGGCTGCAGCGCGAGCACATTGCGATGTACCAGAAGCAGCTGGACCGGGTGGAGCGGATCAACGACCGCGCCGAGGCGATCCAGGCGCGCGCGTCGAAGGCGGTCCGGATCATCCTGTGGATCGCCCTCCCGCTGGCGCTCGTGGTGCTGGCCTCGATGTTGTGGCCCTGGCTGCGGTACTGGCTCGGGTAACGCGAGGCAATGGACGACCTTCGATTCCGCGATGCCGCGCCGGCCGACGTGCCGGCCCTGGTCGAACTGGTGACCTCGGCCTACCGCGGCGACGCCAGCCGCCAGGGCTGGACCACCGAGGCCGACCTGCTCGATGGCAACCGCATCGACCCGGACGTGCTGATGCACGACATCGGGCGTCCGCACAGCCGCGTGCTGCTCGCCGAACGCCCTTCGACGGATCCGGGCCAGGCCGACATCCTGCTGGCCTGCGCCCACGTCAGCAACGAGGACGGCGCGGGCTATTTCGGCATGTTCTCGGTGCGCCCCGGGCTGCAGGGCGCCGGCGTCGGCAAGGCGTTGCTGGCCGAGGCCGAGCGCGTCGTGCGCGACGAATGGCAACTGCCGGCGATGCGCATGACGGTCATCGACCTGCGCGACGAACTCATCGCCTTCTACGAACGCCGCGGCTACCGCCGCACCGGGATCAAGAAACCGTTCCCGTACGGCGATCCGCGCTTCGGCATCCCGCTGCGCGACGACCTTCGTTTCGAAGTGCTGGAAAAGACCTTTCGGGAGCAAGCCCATGGGTGACTGGATCCGCGTCTGCGCCACCTCGGAACTGCTGCCGGGCGAATCGAAGGTCGCCTGGGACGGCGACACGCCGATCATGGTGTTCAACTACGACGGCGACTTCTATGCGCTCGAGGACCGCTGCTCGCACGAGGACTTCGAGTTGTCGGCCGGTTGTTTCGACGCCGACGAGGCGACCGTCGAATGCGTGCTGCACGGTTCGAAGTTCGACGTGCGCGACGGCCGCGCGCTCAACCCGCCTGCGTACGCCCCGGTGCCGAAGTTCCCGGTCCGCATCGACAGCGGCGCGGTCTGGACCCGCGACGACCGCGACGGCTGAAGCGAGGGCGAACGAAAACCGTTTGCATCTGCGAATAATTCTCATTTAACATTCGTCCGCCGCGGCATGAAGCCGCCTGACCAATGCAATGGGAACCATGCAGACCAAGACCCTCACGGCGAGCCCGCTGGCCGTCGCGCTCGCCCTCGTCCTTTCCACGCCGGCCCAGGCCGACGACGCCGCCGCGGCCGCCGCGCGCAAGCCCAAGGACCTCGACGCCGTCACGGTGGTCGGCCAGCGCCTGGTCGAAAGCACCTCGCCGAAGCACACCCAGCCGCTGCTCGACACCCCGCAGAGCGTCACCATCGTCCCCGCCGAACTGATGCAGGAACAGGGCGTCACCACCCTGCGCGATGCGCTGCGCAACGTGCCCGGGATCAGCATGCAGGCCGGCGAAGGCGGCGTGCCGGCCGGCGACAACCTCACCCTGCGCGGCTTCTCGGCGCGCACCGACCTGTTCATCGACGGCGTGCGCGACTTCGGCGGTTACTCGCGCGATCCGTTCAACCTGGAACAGATCGAAGTGGTGAAGGGACCGGCTTCGACCCACTCCGGCCGCGGCTCGACCGGCGGCTCGATCAACCTGGCCAGCAAGGCCGCGCGCCTGGGCGAATTCAACCGCGCCAGCGTCAGCGCCGGCGACAACCACCTGTTGCGCGCCACCGCCGACTTCAACCAGGAGATCGGCGAAGACGCTGCGTTCCGCATCAACCTGATGGGCCACAGGAACGAAATGAACGGCCGCGATGCGGTCGAGGGCGAGCGCTGGGGCGTGGCGCCGACCGTCAGCTTCGGCCTGGGCGGCGACACCGTGACCACCTTCAGCCTGTTCCACCTCGAGCAGGACAACGTCCCGGACTACGGCCAGCCGTGGGTGCCGGCGACCAACAACGCCGTGCCGGCGAGCCGCGACGAACGCGCGCCGGTGGATCGCGAGAACTTCTACGGCCTGCTCGCCCGCGACTACGAGGACACCAGCACCGACGTCGCCACGCTGGTGGTCCGCCATGCCTTCAACGACAACGTCGACCTGCGCAACCTGACCCGCTGGGGCCGCAGCGACCGCGACTCGATCATCACCGCGCCGCGCTTCGCATCCAACGATTCCACGGACATCCGCCGCGGCGCAAAGACCCGCGACAGCGAAGACACGATCGTCGCCAACGTCACCGATTTGACCGCGCGCTTCGCTACCGGCCCGGTCCGGCACACCTTGCTGGCCGGCGTCGAATTCGCACGCGAGGAATCGACCAACCGCGCGCGCACGGCGGGCGATGGCGACCTGGCCGACCTGTTCAATCCGGACTTCAATGCGCCGTACACCGGCGAGGTCGCCCCCGATCCGCTGCACGATGCCTCGGCCGATGCCGATTCCGTGGCGGTGTACCTGTTCGACACGCTCGAGTTCAACCCGCGCTGGGAGCTGTCCGGCGGCCTGCGCTGGGACCGGGTCGAGGTCGAGGCCAGCGGGTTCGATCGCGACCTCGAAGCACGCGACAGCTGGCAGCGTACGGACAGCGAACTCAGCGGCCGCGCCGCGCTGGTGTTCAAGCCGCGCGAGAACGGCAGCGTCTATCTCGGCTACGGCACCTCGTTCAATCCTTCGGCCGAGGGCCTGAGCCTCAACGCCAGCAACGCCGAACTCGATCCGGAAGAGAGCCGCACGCTCGAACTCGGCACCAAGTGGGACCTGTTCGACGGCCGGCTGATGCTGACCTCCGCGCTGTTCCGCACCGAGAAGACCAACGCGCGCGTCGACGACCCGCTGGACGAGGGTCGGCTGGAAGTACTGGAAGGCGAGCAGCGCGTGGACGGCTTCGAGGTCGGTGTCGCCGGCAGGATCACCGACGACTGGACGGTGTTCGGCGGCTACACCCACCTGGACAGCGAAGTGCTCGAGTCGACCGAGGGCGACGTGGGCAACGAACTGGGCAACACGCCGCGCGACAGCGCCACGCTCTGGACCACCTACGAGTTCACCGATGCCTGGCAGGCTGGCTTCGGCGTGCAGCACGTCGGCTCGCGCTTCAGCAACACCTCGAACACGCGCATGGCCAAGTCATACACGTTGTACGACGCGATGGTCGGCTATCGCGTCAGCGACGCGCTGTCGCTGCGCCTGAACGGCTACAACCTGAGCGGCAAGGATTACGTCGACCAGGTCGGTGGCGGCCACTACATGCCGGGCGCCGATCGCACCTTCATGCTGAGCGCGGATTTCAGCTTCTGAGCGTGCGCTGACGTGCGTTGAACCCGCGGCGCGGTCCGTCCAGAGTGGCGGGCCGCGCCGTCGATACGAGGAGACTCCGATGCTGCTGCAGGTCCCGAAGGTGCTGGATGCCGACCAGGTCGCGCAGTGCCGGCGCATGCTCGACGACGCCGACTGGGCCGATGGCCGGATCACTGCCGGTTACCAGTCCGCGCAGGCCAAGCACAACCTGCAGTTGCCGGAGGACGCGCCGGTCGCGCGTGAACTCGGCGACATGATCCTCGCGGCATTGCAGCGCAGCCCGCTGTTCCTGTCGGCGGCATTGCCGTTGAAGGTATTTCCGCCGCTGTTCAACCGCTACGCCGGCGGACACGCCTTCGGCAACCACGTCGACAACGCGATCCGGCAGGTGCGCGGCACCCCGCACCGGATCCGCACCGACCTGTCGGCGACCCTGTTCCTGAGCGCGCCGGACGAATACGACGGCGGCGAA
>JAKFFJ010000076.1:0-285191 GCA_036675265.1 Luteimonas sp. | reverse complement strand
GACGCCAACGCGCTGCACCGCCCGAAGCGGTTCTTCGGCGCGGCCCGCAACGTCGAGGAAGGCGGCTCGCTGACGATCATCGCCACCGCGCTGATCGACACCGGCAGCAAGATGGACGAGGTGATCTACGAGGAGTTCAAGGGCACCGGCAACTCCGAGGTGCACCTGGACCGCCGCATCGCCGAGAAGCGCGTCTACCCGGCCATCAACATCAACCGGTCGGGCACCCGTCGCGAGGACCTGCTGATCGAGCCGGAGCTGCTGCAAAGGATCTGGATCCTGCGCAAGCTGCTGCACGGCATGGACGAGATCGGCGCGATGGAGTTCCTGCTCGACAAGATGAAGACCACCAAGTCCAATGATGAATTCTTCGCCTCGATGAAGCGCTGAATGCGCGCGCCGCGTTCGCGGCGCCGTCACATCCAGGCCCCGCCGGAGCGAAACCTCCCGCGGGGCTTTTTATCGCCGCGACGAGGCGGGCGCTTTGCACATGTGTTCCGCGCAAGTGCTGGGCCGGGTGCTACTTCCTGATGCACGGGCGCCTCCCCCACGGCGCCCAGCAGGAGCACTCGAATGGAAAGCATTGCAGCCACTGGCCAGGACCTCGTTCCGGCGCCGATGATGTCGCGGCGGCGCGTGTTGATCGGCGGGCTCGCGCTGGTGGGCACGTCGCTGCTGGCGACCGCCGAAGCCGCCGGCCGCTACGCAGGGATCGTGACGAAGGGCGGCGGCACCAAGCCCACCTACCTGGCCGAAGCCGGCTCGCGCGATCCCGCCGCGCTGTCCATGGCGGAAAACCTGTTCTGGAACGAACAGATGATGGAGCACGCCGCGTTCTTCATCATGCTGATGCCGGGGCCGGAACTCGCGCAGGTCCGCAAGCAGGCGGAAGGGTTCAAGGCGACGTTCGCCGCGCAGCTGGCGAAATCCGGCAACGTGGACGCCGGCAACTACCGTGCGTTCAACCGGTCGACCATCGACCAGGTGAAGCGTTATTCCGAGTACGAGTACCGGCTGCGCGACGAACAGGCGGCCGGCAAGCTTCAGAGCCTGGTGTGGCCCACGTTCTTCGACCACACCGCGCGCGAGGGCGACTACTTCGTCGACCGCCTGTCGCGGCTGTCGCAGGGCGAGGTGTCGATGGACAAGGCGCGCACCGCGGACTTCTGGACGCTGATCATGGGCGAGCACGCCGGGTTCATCGCGCACCTGCTCGATCCCACGGAACAGGCGCTGGTCGCCAAGGCGATGAAGACCAACGAGGCGTTCCTGAAGATGCACGCGCACCCGGTGCCGACCGGCAAGGCGGTGCGCGCGGTCGAGGACATCCTGGACTTCAAGACCGCGGCGCAGAAGGGCATCGAGACCGGCAAGATCAAGAGCATCATCGATCCCGCGCTCGCCGACCACGTCCGCCGCGAGGCCATCAAGGCCGCCGACGACCTGCGCCGGGCCGCCTGAGAACAAGAAAAGCCCCGCGTTCGCGGGGCTTTTCTTCGTGATCAACGCCGCGCCGTACGCACGGCCTGGGCCGAATCGATCAGCTGTCGGATCGCTCCGGATCCCCGACCGTCACGGTTCCGGTCGGCAGGCCACAGCCGGCGATGCACCCGGATCCGTAAAAACCGCCGCCGTAATAGCCGCCACCACCGCCACCGCCGCCGCCGGTGCTTCCGTACAGCGCTTCTGCATTATCGCCGATGCGCTCGGCGGCTTCCCTCAGCGTTTCGCCACAGTTCTTCGGCATGTCGACCGGAAACGGCGCAGGGGCGAACGCAACCTTGACCGGCACTTTGACGTTGCCTTCGAGGTTGGTGAAGCTGCTTCCGAACTGGTCCTCCAACCCCTCGGCGATCTTGTCCCATGCGTCGGCGGAAGAAAGACTGGACATGCCGATGTCGATGGGCGCGGCCTGGACGCCGCCATAGATACAAGCGGCAAGTGCGGCGCCACTGAGCAACAACGTGGAAAGTGCGATCTTGTACTTCACGGAAAAGCTCCTTGGATGGTTCAACTTCCTGGGTCGGTTTGGATGAGTTCGATGGCGTCATCCAGGCCATGACGAACGTCGCGGCCGAGCGGAGGCAGCCCGGCAGCCGCCCTTCGCCGGTTCATGTTCTGCATGATCTCGAACGCGCGCACATCCGCGAAGTAACGATCCCGTGCGTTGAGGCGTGGATCCGAGTGCAGGCCCGCTCCCCAGTTGCCGCGCATCACTGCCGCCCTGTAATAGGCCTCGGACTGGATGCCCGGGCCGTTCTCGCTCTCGAAGATTCGTGCAAACGTCTCGAGCGCATAGATGGACCCCTGGTCGGCGGCGCTCTGGATCACCGCGATGGCCTGGTCCCGATAGGCGCGGTTGGTCCTTGCAACTTTCTCTGCGAGAACGACGTCGGCCGCGGATCGAGCCCGGAGGTCCTCTGGCAAATCCTGCGGGGACCCGGTCCCGTTGTACAACTGGGCCTGTTCCCAGGAGGGGTAGCCGTTCCTGTGCAGCCAGTCCGCTTCTTCCTGGGTCTTCGGGTCCCAGAGCTTGTCACCGATCTGGATGCGCTCGTCATTCGCCGCCTTCGTGGGAAGCGCGCGGTGAACAGCTGGTTCGGCGGGGACGCCGGTCGCGTTGCCGTCCGGTTCCAGGTTCGCTCCGGGACCGGACGCGGGTGCATTCGTGCTGGCCTGGGTGTGCGACCTGCCGCCGATACGATTGACGGATACCACGGTGATCATCGCCATGGCGACCAGCGCCACTGCGATTCCAATAACCTTGCGCTTCATCGTTCCCCCGGCTTGGCGCGTCCCGCTTCTTGGTTGGTGCTGCACCTGGGCGCAAAGGATGGGCCGCCAAGGTGCCGGCGTGGACCGGCATCCTCTCGTCCCTGATCGGCCTTGGCAGGGCCCGGTGCGTCCTGCACGACGAAGGTTCAAGGCTTGCGGGGGCGGGGTCAACGACGTGCGCGTGGTCCTTCCGGCCCGGCTGGGCAACTCACAGCATCCGGGCGGCCGCGCGGCGCGGGGAATCAGCGCGTTACGCGCCTCCGCGCGGCCTGCTGGGCAAGTCACGCGCATTGGCGCGCTGCGCGATACGCAGCGCGATGCGCGCCATACGCAGCCGGATCGGTGACCGGGTGCGCGATCCGTGCGAGACTTTCGTCGCCATTTCCCGGACAACATGCGGTCGGGAAGGGCAAGGGGATGACATGTTCAACAAGCAGATCGCCGACCGGATCCGGGAGGCGCGGCGCCTGGCAGGCGTGACCCAGTCCCAGGTCGCGGGCGCGCTGGGCGTGCACCGGGGCACCCTCGGCCACTGGGAACGTGGTGAAGGGCACCGGCCCACCAGCAAGAACCTCGAACGGCTCGCCGACGCCCTCGACGTCAATTACGAATGGCTGGCCACGGGCCGCGGCCTGCCTCGGGGGCTTCCGCTGGACGCCATTCCCGCGGTGCGGTTGGACTGCTTCGCCCATTCCGAAGAGGAGGAACAGCTGCTGGAAGCCTTCCGCAAGCTGTCACCCGATCGCCAGCGCGCGGTGCTGAAGCTGGTGGGCGGCAGCTAGCGCGGCTCGCGCAGGAACCGCGCCAGCGACGGCGCGCCGGTCGCGGGCGTCGGTGCCGCGAGCTCGGCGGCCACGTCGATGAAGCCGCGCATCACCGCGATCTCCCGCGGCGGCCGGTTGAGCGCATCGCGCTGCAACGGGTCCGCGCCCGCGCGCACCAGCCGCTGGACGGCACGCAGCAACCCGTGCAGCGCCGCGAGGTGCAGCGGGCCGAAGCCACGCGGATCCTGGACGTCCACCGACACGTCTTCGTCCAGCAGGCGCTCCAGGCCCGCGAGCAGCACGTCCTCGTCGCAGGCGCTGCCGGGTTCCGCGCGCGCGCCAAGCAACAGCAGCAGCGGCGTGACGTTGCCGGCTGCCGGCTTGTCGGCTTCCGCGCCGGCGAGCAGCAACGTGTCGAGCAACGCGACCAGGCGCGGGCGCTCGCGGGCGGTGAACCCGTAGAGCGCCGCGCAGTGCAGCGGGCCCAGGCCCTGGCCGTCCGCGGCGTCCACGCGCGCGCCGGCATTGAGCAGTTGCGCCGCGAGGTCAGGCAGGCCGAGCGCCGCCGCCAGCATCAGCACGGTGACGTCGCCCGGCAGGCGATGCTCGAGGTCGGCGCCGGCCGTGAGCAGCCGTTCGACGATTTCGCCGTGGCGCATGCTGACCGCCGCCGACAAGGGCGTGGCGCCGGTGTTCGCGGCGCATTGGGGGTCGGCACCGCGCGCGAGCAGCAGGTCGACCACGGCGCGATGGCCGCCGCCGGCCGCGCGCAGCAGCGCGGTACAGCCCTGGCCGTCGCGTGCATCGACCGGCAGCCCGAGGTCGAGCAGCCGGCGCACGGCGTCCGCATCGCCGACGATCGCCGCGGCGGGCAGGTCTGGCGCCTGCAGCGCGCGCTTCGGCAACGTCCACCCGTGCCAGTCGAGCCAGTCCGCGAGGTCGCGCCGGCCGGCCGACAACGCCACGCCCAGCGGCGTCTGGCCGTCGGCGGCGCGCTGGTCGGGCGACGCACCCGCGGCGATCAGCAGCTTGAGCGCAGGTTCCCGCCCCAGCGCGGCGGCCAGGTGCAGCGCCGTCATCCCATGGCTGTCGCGCGCATCCAGCGCGACGCCTTGTGCGATGAGGCGCTGTTGCAGCCGCAACCAGCCCAGTCGCACCGCGAGCGCCAGCGGCGGATCGCCGGCCAGCGACGATGCCCACGGGTCGGCGCCGCGATCGAGCAGGTCCAGCGCAAAGCCTTCCAGCCCACGGGCTGCCTGGTCGCCGGCGACACAGGCCGCCAGCCAGCGTGCGAGTCCGCCACGGCCGGCCGGCGATACCGCGCGCCGCAGCAACGCCTGCAATGCCGGTTGCGCCTCGGGCCCGCGCGACAACAAGGCGTGCAACGCCGTGTCGCCGAGGGCGTCGCGCCATTCCGGATCGGCGCCGTGGGCGAGCAGCCATTCCACGCGCGAGGCCGACGGCGCGTCGTCTTCCTCGAACAGCAATTCACCAAGCTCGCCGGGTGACAGCAGCGCGGCGAGCGCGTCGAGTCCGTCGAAGCGGCCGGCGCGCAGGCCTTCGCGCAGCAACGTCGCGGGCCGACGGTCGGCAGGCGTGCCGGCTGCGTCGGGTGCCGGATCGGCCACCGACACCGGCAGCGGATATGCGGGATCGAGTGTCGCGACCAGCGTCCAGCGCCCGGCCTCGGCCGCCAGGTCGATCGCCGAGTGGCCATCCTCTCCGGGCTGGGCCGGATCGACGCCGAGCTCGACCAGGCGCTGCACCAGCGCGGGCGATGGTGCGTCCACGCTGCAGGCCACGGCGAGCGCGTTGCGCCCGGCACCGTCGACCGCGTCGACCTGCGGTCGCGCCAGCAGCAGGCGTTCGAGCACGGCGAGGCGACCGCCGCGCGCGGCGTCGAGCCAGGGCGTTCGCTGCAGCGCGTCGCGGGCGTGGACGTCGGCGCCCGCGGCGAGCAAGGCGGCAGCAATCTCGGCGTGGCCCGCCAGTGCGGCTTCGTGCAACGCGCTGCGGCCCTCCGCGTCGCGGGCGTCGACGCGCGCCTTGTGCTTGAGCAGCAGTTGCACGCCCGCCGCGTCGTCTTCCTCCGTGCCGGCCGCGGCCAGCAGCGCGGGCACCGTGCCGGCGGCCTCGGGCCTGGCGCCGCGCTCCAGCAGGAAACGCGCGAGGCGCCAGTTGCCAACCGCGCATGCCATGCCGAGCGGCGTGATGCCCTCGGCATTGGCGACGTCGAGTTCCGCGGCAGCGTCGCGCAACAGGGCAGCCACGCCCGGGTCCGAGCTTCGCGCGGCGTGGTGCAGCGCGGTGTTGCCGTCGGCATCGGCGGCGCGTGGATCGGCGCCGTTGGCCAGCAGCGTCATCACCGCCTCGGGTCGGCCGTGCCAGCTGTCGCGCGTCGCGGCCAGCAGTGGCGTCATCCCCGCGTGCGCCGCGTTGACGTCGACGCGGCGGGCGATCAACGCGCGCAGCAGGCGCAGGTCGGGCAACACCGCGGCGAGGACGGGAAGGCTGCGCTGGTCGCGGGCGTCGGCGGGCGGCGGTGCATTCGCGTCCGCGCCTGCCTCCAGCAACGCGAGCGCGCGATCGACCCGGCCGCCACGCGCTGCCTCGTACAGGGCGGCGTCGCGGGTTGCCGGATCCCCGTCCAGCGCGTCGGCCACCACGTCGACGTGTTCGCTTTCCGCGGCCGTCGCGTCGCCGGCGACCTGCACCCCGGTGCGGATGCGCTGCAGCCGCCAGTGCAGCAGCGGCAGGACCAGCACGTACGCGCCCGCCAGGACCCAGCGCACCACCGGCGGCAACAGGCCGGGCCAGGCCAGCAACAGGCAGCCCCCCAGCGCCAGGGCAACCAGCATCGCCGCGCCGAGCCCGCGCCAGGCACCGAGGTCGTGCTGCTCCAGGCCACGCCACTGCGCGTGCAGCGTCCCGCCTTCGCGTGGCAGCGAGGGCCACACCGGCCACGTGCGCCACAGCGCGAGCAGGCACAGCCCGGCGATGGTGCCCAGGCCCAGCGCGGCCCACAGGCTGCCGGCCTGCCGCGCGGCGGCCATCGGCCAGGCCAGCACCACCGCGGTCGACGCCAGGCCGGCGCCCCAGAGCAGCGCCAGCGCCGGCACTTCGCGGCGCCAGTCGACCGCGCGCGTGCCGTTGCCGCGCGCGAACGCAAGCGCGAACGCCGGTTGCGCCAGCCAGCCACCCAGGGCCGCGACGATGCCCCCCGATGCGGTCAGCGCGGCCAGCAGCACGCCGGCGGCAGCGGCCAGCGCGACCTCGCGCCAATGGCGGCGCTCAAGCATCGGTGCCCCAGTCGTCGGTCAGCGGATCGCCTTCGGCCGACGGCGGGAATTGCAGGTGGAAGCCCCGCAGCGCGAGGTTCTCGCGCACCACCGCCGGGTCCTCGGTGGCCAGCTTGCGGCCCGGTGCCAGGTCGACCTCCAGCACGAACTGCAGGCGACCGAGTTGCGTGCGGAGCGGTTCCGGAATCCGCCGGAAGTCGTCGCGGGCGGCGAGGTAGACGTAGGTGTCGGCCCTTTTCGGGCTCTTGTAGACGTGGGCGAGCATCCGCAAAGGATACCCGGGCTCAGTGGTACCCGGCGTCCGCTTCGACCTTCCCCCTGAACACCGAATACGACCACCACGTGTAGCCCAGGATCGCCGGCAGCAGGAACAGGATCCCCACGCCCAGGAACAGCTGCGACGACGTCGACGAGGCCGCGTCCCAGATGCTCATGTCGGGCGGGACGATGTTCGGCCAGATGCCCAGCACCAGCCCCGCGAAGCCCAGCGCGAAGAAGCTGAGCGTCAGCACGAACGGGCGGGCATCGCGTCCCTTCGCCATCACCGCGCGCCACAACATGAATGCGTTGGCGAGGGCGAGCAGCGGCACCGGCGCCAGCCACCAGAAATTCCCGCCCTCGAACCAGCGCGCCATGATCCGCGAGTCCAGGAACGGCAGCCACGCGCTCACCAGGCCCATCATCGCCACGACCACCAGCACCAGCGGCCGGGTCAGCGTGCGCGCCACCCCCTGCAGTCCGCCCTCGGTCTTGAGCACCAGCCAGGTGGCCCCGAGCAGCGCGTAGCCGAACACCAGCGCGATGCCGGTGAGCATCGAGAACGGGCTGAACCACGCGAACGCCGACAGGAACGTGCCATTGCCGTCGCGCGGCAGCCCTTCGACCAGGGCACCCAGGATCACGCCCTGCGAGAACGCCGCGACCATCGAGCCCAGCGAGAACGCCGCGCCCCAGAACGGCTTCTCGCGCGTGGCCTTGAACCGGAACTCGAACGCCACGCCGCGGAAGATCAGCGCGACCAGCATCACCAGCACCGGCAGGTACAGCGTCGACAGCACCAGCGCGTACGCCGGGGGGAACGCGGCCAGCAGGCCGGCCCCGCCGAGCACCAGCCAGGTCTCGTTGCCGTCCCAGATCGGCGCGGCGGTGTTCATCATGTGGTCGAGCTGGTCGCCGTCCTCGGCGAACGGCGCGAGGATGCCGAGGCCGAGCACGAAGCCGTCGAGCAGCACGTACATCAGCACGCCAAAGCCGATCACGCCGAACCACAGCACCGGCAATACGGTCTCCAGGGTCATCGCACCGACGGTCATGGCGCCACTCCCGTGTTGGGCGCGTCGACCTTCTCGTCGGGAAGCGACATCGGCCGCGCCGGTGTCTTTTCGCCGTGACGCGTGTCCTTCGGCGGCTGGGGCACCGGGCCGACCAGCATCAGCTTGCGCACGTACCAGATGCCGGCGCCGAAGATGACGGCGTAGGCGAGCGCATAGACGATGAGCGATGCCAGCACTGCCGCGGCCGCGATGTTCGGGCTCACCGCCTCGCTGGTGCGCAGCAACCCGTACACCACGTAGGGCTGGCGCCCGATCTCCACGACGTACCAGCCTGCGAGCAGCGCGACGAATCCCGACGGGCTCAACAGGCGCCAGCCATCCAGCAGCCAGCGCGAGCCGAACAGCGTCCCGCGCCGGAGCGCCCACAGCGACGCGACCGACAGCAGCAGCATCAGCACGCCGATGCCGACCATGACCCGGAACGCGAAGAACACGGGTGCGACGGGCGGGCGTTCTTCCGGAGGCACGGATGTCAGCGGGAGGAGTTCGCCGTTCCAGTCGTGCTTCAGGATCAGTCCCCCCAGGCGGGGAACCGCGACCTCGTAGTCGTTGCGCTCCAGTGCCTGCTCCGGCAGCGCGAACAGCACCAGCGGCGTACCCGCGCCCGGCTCGGTCTCGTGCCAGTGCGCCTCGATCGCCGCCAGCTTCACCGGCTGGTGCTCGGCGACGTTCAACCCGTGCAGGTCGCCGACGACGACCTGCAGCGGCACCGCGATGGCGGCGAAGGCGACGGCGTGCCTCAGCATCCGCTTCGCCGCCTCCACGTGCACGCCGCCGCGCAGGTACCACGCGCTCACGCCGCCGATGACGAAGCAGGTCGTGATGAAGGCCGCCAGCACCATGTGCGCCAGGCGGTACGGGAACGAGGGATTGAAGATGATCGCCCACCAGTCGACCGGCACGAAGATGCCGCTGGCGTCGATCGCATGGCCCTGCGGCGTCTGCATCCAGCTGTTGGCCGAGATGATCCAGAACGTCGAGATCAGGGTGCCGAGCGCGACCATGCAGGTGGCAAGGAAATGCAGCCGGTCGGAGACCTTGCGCCAGCCGAACAGCATCACGCCCAGGAACGTCGCCTCCAGGAAGAAGGCGGTCAGCACCTCGTAGCTGAGCAGGGGTCCGAGGATGTTGCCGGCGCGCTCGCTCAGCACCGCCCAGTTGGTGCCGAACTGGAAGCTCATGACGATGCCGCTGACCACGCCCATGCCGAACGACACGGCGAAGATCTTCAGCCAGAAGAAATAGATGTCGCGCCAGCGGTCGTCGCGGGTGCGCAGCCAGCGCCACTCGACGAAGGCCAGCCAGTGGGCCAGGCCGATGGTGAACGCCGGGAACAGGATGTGGAACGAGATGACGAAGCCGAACTGGATCCGGGAAAGCATCAACGCGTCCATGGGCGCGCATTCTACGCGCCGCCCCCGGCTGATAACCTGCGCCGGTCCCGTTTTGACCGGAATCCCGCGATGCGCCCGTCGAAGTTGCCTGCCGGACTGCTGTTCGTCCTGTCCGCCCTGCCCGTGCCGTTCGCGGCCGCCCAGGCGCCCGCCCCTGCCGGCGGACCCGACCTGCACCAGATCATGGCCGACCCGCAATGGATCGGGCCGCCGGTGCGTGGCGCCTGGTGGTCATGGGATGGGCAACGTGCGTACTACGAGCTCGAGCGCCCGGACAGCGACGTGGTGGACATCTGGTCGCAGCCCGTCGGGGGCGGTCCCGCGGTGCGCCTGGACGGCGCCGCGCGCGCGACCATCGATGGGGAGTCGCCCGTGTACGACGCCACGCGGGCCCGGATGGCGTTCGTGCGCAACGACGACATCTTCGTGCGCGACCTGCGCAACGGGTCGCTCGATCAACTGACCCGCACCGACGATGCCGAGTCGCGTCCGCAATGGGCGGACGACGGCGGGCTGGTGTGGCGCGTCGGCAACACCTGGTTCCGCTGGACGGCGGCCGAGGGGACGCGGCAGGCCTCGAACGTCCAGGCCGGAAAGGATCCCGCGGCGCCGCCCGAGCCCGATGACCTGCGCGAGCGCCAGATGCGCCTGTTCGAAACGCTGCGCAACGACCGCGCGCAGCGCGAGGCGGTGCGCGAGCAGCACGAGGCGTGGCGCGAGGCCGATCCCACCCGCGCGCCGGCGCCCGTCTACCTGGGCGAGGATGTCGTGGTCGCCGACAGCGCGTTGTCGCCCGACGGTCGCTGGCTGCTGGTGGTGACCGAGGCCGCCGGCGCCGACGCCGGCGTGGCCGGGCAGATGCCGAAGTACGTCACCGAGTCCGGCTACGAGGAATTCGAGGAGGTCCGCACGCGCGTGGGCCGCAACGCGCCACTGCCCCACGCGTTGTGGCTGGTGGACGTCGAGGCCGCCACCGCGCGCCAGCTGTCGTTCGATGCCTTGCCGGGCGTGGATGCCGACCCGCTGGCCGTGCTCCGCGAAGGCGCCGGCCAGGATCCGCTGGAGGGCAACCGCGCGGTGCGGGTGGAGACGGACGGTGACGGCACGGGCCCCGCGATCCACTGGAGCGGCGACAGCGACGCCGTTGCCGTGCTGCTGCGCGCGGTCGACAACAAGGACCGCTGGATCGCGGCGGTGGACCTGGAAGACGGCGCATTGCGGGTGCGCCATCGCCTGACCGATCCGGCGTGGATCAACTGGAACTACAACGACTTCGGGTGGACGCGCGACGGCGCCTTGTGGCTGCTGTCGGAGGAAAGTGGCTACTCCCACCTGTACATCGCCGACGGCAACGGCGCGCCGCGCGCGCTGACCAGTGGCGCGTGGGAAGCATCCGCGCCGGTCCCCTCGCCGGACGGCAGCCGCTTCTATTTCGTGTGCAACCGCGACTGGCCCGGCGACTACGAAGTGTGCGTGGTCGAACGCGCCGGCGGCGGCGTGCGCGAAGTCACCGCGCTGGACGGCGTGGAGAGCTTCGAACTCTCGCCGGATGCACGCCGCCTGCTGGTGCGCCATTCCGACAGCTACATCCCGCCGCAACTGGCGGTGGTGGGCGTGGATGGCGAAGGCCTGGTGCAGCTCACCGACACGCGCACCGCCGCGTTCAAGGCGATCGACTGGGTGCAACCGCGGATCGTGCAGGTGCCGTCGAAGCACGGCGCCGGGAAGATCTGGGGCAAGTTCTACGGCCCCCGGGTGATGGTGCCGGGCCGCGAGTATCCGATCGTGATGTTCGTGCACGGCGCGGGCTACCTGCAGAACGTGCATGACCGCTGGCCGGTCTACTTCCGCGAGCAGATGTTCCACGACCTGCTCGTGCGCAACGGCTACATCGTGCTCGACCTGGACTATCGCGCGTCGGAGGGCCATGGGCGCGACTGGCGCACCGCGATCTACCAGCGCATGGGCACGCCGGAGCTGGAGGACTACCTGGACGGGCTGGACTGGCTGGTCGAACGGCAACAGGGCGACCGCGACCGCGCCGGCATCTACGGGGGGAGCTACGGCGGGTTCCTGACGTTCATGGCGCTGTTCAAGGAACCGGGCACGTTCAAGGCCGGGGCGGCGTTGCGCCCGGTGTCGGACTGGAGCCAGTACAACCACGAGTACACGTCCAACATCCTCAACACGCCGGCCATCGATCCCGAGGCCTACCTGCGCTCGTCGCCGATCGAGTTCGCCGGGGGCCTGCAGGACGAGCTGCTGATCGCCCACGGCATGCTCGACGACAACGTGTTCTACAAGGATTCGGTGATGCTGGCGCAGCGCCTGATCGAGCTGCGCAAGGACGGCTGGGAACTGGCGTCGTATCCGCTGGAGCGCCATGCCTTCGTGCATCCGGACAGCTGGTACGACGAGTACCGGCGGGTGTTCGAGCTGTTCGAGCGCACCTTGAAGCCTTAGCCGCGGTCCCTGTGGGAGCCGGCATGCCGGCGACGGGCTTCGTCGCCGTGGCGGCTCCCGCAGGAATGCGTTTTGCACCTGTTTGGTGCACAACCCGGGAAATTCGCCTCATCCTGGTGCGACCGTCCGACAGCTGGCGTCGCCGGCTGTTGTGAATCAATGGCTTGGCCGTTGGCACGGCGCTTGCTATGGAATCGGTATTCCAACCAGCCGGGAGCGTGCCATGTCGTTCGAACAGGTCGAAAAGCTGATCCGGGACCACAAGGTCGAGTGGGTGGACCTGCGGTTCTCGGACCTGAAGGGCGTCGAGCACCACGTCACCTATCCGAAGTCGATCGCGGATGCGTCGCTGTTCGAGGACGGCCGGATGTTCGATGGCAGCTCGATCGTCGGCTGGAAGGGCATCAACGAGTCGGACATGGTGCTGTTGCCCGATGCCGGGACCGCGTTCGTGGATCCGTTCTCTGCGGACCCGACGCTGGTGCTGACCTGCGACGTGCTGGACCCGGCGACGATGCAGTCGTACTCGCGCGATCCGCGCGGCGTGGCGAAGCGCGCCGAGGCGTACCTGAAGTCCAGCGGCATCGCCGAGCAGGCGTTCTTCGGCCCGGAGCCGGAGTTCTTCATCTTCGACTCGGTGCGCTTCGGCAACGAGATGGGGCACACCTTCTTCCAGGTCGATGCCGAGGAAGCGCACTGGAACTCGTCGCGCGAGTACGACGGCGGCAACTCCGGCTACCGGCCGATGATCAAGGGCGGCTACTTCCCGGTGCCGCCGGTCGACTCGCTGCACGACCTGCGCGCCGAGATGTGCCGCACGCTGGAGGCCGCCGGCATCGAGGTCGAGGTGCACCACCACGAGGTGGCGAATGCCGGCCAGTGCGAGATCGGCACGCGCTTCAACTCGCTGGTGCGCAAGGCCGACGAGCTGCAGATGATGAAGTACATCATCAAGAACGTGGCGTTCCGCAACGGCAAGACCGTGACGTTCATGCCCAAGCCATTGGTCGGCGACAACGGCAGCGGCATGCACGTGCACCAGTCGCTGGCCAAGGGCGGCCAGAACCTGTTCTCCGGCGACGGCTACGGCGGCCTGTCGCAGATGGCGCTGTGGTACATCGGCGGCGTGTTCAAGCACGCGCGGGCGATCAACGCGTTCACCAACTCGACGACCAACAGCTACAAGCGCCTCGTGCCGGGGTTCGAGGCGCCGGTGATGCTTGCGTACTCCGCGCGCAACCGATCGGCGAGCTGCAGGATCCCGTACGTATCGAACCCGAAGGCGCGCCGGATCGAGTTCCGCTTCCCCGACCCGATGCAGTCGGGCTACCTGACCTTCACCGCGCTGATGATGGCGGGCCTGGACGGCATCAAGCACCAGATCGACCCGGGCGAGGCGATGGACAAGGACCTCTACGACCTGCCGCCGGAGGAGGCGAAGAACATCCCGACCGTCTGCCATTCGCTCGACCAGGCGCTGGAGGCGCTGGACGCGGACCGCGAGTTCCTCAAGGCCGGCGGCGTGATGAACGACGACTTCATCGACGCGTACATCGGCCTGAAGATGCAGGAGGTCACGAAGTTCCGCGCGGCCACCCATCCCCTCGAGTACCAGCTGTACTACACCCTGTAACCGCGGACGCATCACGGTGGGAGCCGGCATGCCGGCGAAGGGCTTTTCGCCGCCGTGGCGGCTCCCACGGGTTCGCGGGTAGGATGCGGCGCATGTCGCGCCTCGTCCTCATCCCCCTGCTGATGATCCTCCTCGCGGCCTGCGCGCACGAGCCCGAGCGCAACCCGATCGCGGAATGGGTGCCGTCGCCCAACCACGACGTGCGCGACCCGATCGTCGTCGTGATCCACGCGACCGAGCAGGCGTCGGTCGGCGAGAGCCTGGACACGCTGCGCACGCGCAACAGCGGCGGGCCGGTGAGCGCGCATTACCTGGTCGGGGACGACGGACGCCTCTACCAGCTCGTGCCGGATGCCTTGCGCGCCTGGCACGCGGGTGGCGGGCGCTGGGGCACGATCACCGACCTCAATTCCGCGTCGATCGGCATCGAACTCGACAACGACGGCAGCGAGCCGTTCACCGACGCACAGGTCGACAGCCTCCTCGTGCTGCTCGAGGACCTGACGGAACGCCATGGCATCCCGCGCACCGCCGTGATCGCGCACGCGGACATGGCGCCGACGCGCAAGCGCGATCCCGGCGCGCACTTTCCGTGGGCGACGCTGGCGACGGCCGGCTTCGGGCAGTGGCCGACCGCGCCGCTGGTCGAACCCCCGCCCGGTTTCGATCCATGGATGGCGTTGCGGCTGTTGGGATACTCGCTGGACGACCGCACCCCGCACGACGAGCGGGCGGCCGCCGTGCGCGCGTTCCACCGGCATTTCCGCGGCATCGACGATGGGGATGACCCGGCGGCGACGCTGGATGCGGAGGATGCGCGGGTCCTTTACGCGCTGGTGCGGTAGGGACCCGGAGTCCGCTGCGCTGCCTCCGGGTGACGGGGCGCGTGTTTGCACTATATTGGTGCAATGGTTCGCGACCCCGCCGCCTTCGACGCCCTGGCCACCCCGGTCGCGTGGCTGGATGCCGGACTGCGGGTGGCGGGGGCCAACCCCGCGTTCGGGCGCTGGCTGGGGGTCGGGTTGCGCCGACTGGCCGGGCTGCCGCTCGATGCCCTCGAGCAGGATGGCGATGCGTTGCACCGGCTGGTGGCCGATCCACCCGCGGAGGACGGCCCGGTCCGGCTGCGGCGGTTGCCCCTGGCGTTCCCCGGACAGGGCCCGGCCCGCTTCGCCGACGTCACGCTGTCGCCCGATGACGGCGGCTGGCTGCTCGAGGCGCACCCGGTCGCCGAGTTCCCCGGCGAGGATCCGGCCCAGGCGCTCCCGGGCGCGCTGGCCGCTGCGCTGCGCGGACTCGCGCACGAACTGCGCAATCCCCTGGCGGGCCTGAAAGGGGCCGCGCAACTGCTCGCCCGCCGCGCCGATGCGCGCGCGGACAACGAAGAGGAGCGCGAACTGATCGCCCTGGTCGACAGCGAGGTCGGGCGCCTGGCGACATTGCTCGACCGCCTGATGTCCCCCGCGCCGCCGCGCCCGCACGAGCCGCTCAACATCCACGCCGTGCTCGAGCGCGTGCTGCGCCTGGCCGAGAACGACGCGGGCTGGGCGGTGAAGCTGGTGCGCGACTACGACCCCAGCCTGCCGCCGCTGTCGGGCGACCAGGATCGGGTGGCGCAGGCGCTGTGGAACCTGGTGCGCAACGCGATCGAGGCGGGCGCCGCAACGGTGACGTTGCGCACGCGTGCCGAACACGGCGTGCGCATCGGCGACGACGCGCACGCGCTGGCGTTGCGCCTGGAAGTCGTCGACGACGGCCGCGGCGTGCCGGAGGCCCTGGCCGAACGCGTGTTCCTGCCGCTGGTGTCGGGGCGCGCCGAAGGCAGCGGGCTCGGGCTCGCGCTGGCGCAGCAGGTCGCCCGCGAGCATCGCGGGTCGCTCGCCTACCGCTCCCGCCCGGGACATACCGTGTTCACGCTCCTGCTTCCCATGCCGTTGCCATTGCCCGGGGCATCCCCGTGAGCGCGCGCATCTGGATCGTCGACGACGACCACGCGGTGCGGTTCGTGCTGGCCGCGGCGCTGCGCGACGCCGGCCACGTGGTCGACGCCTTCGGCGGCGCGGCCGATGCGCTGGCAGCGCTCGACCAGCGCGCCGCGCCCGACCTGCTGTTCACCGACGTGCGCATGCCGGGCGACGACGGGCTGCGGTTGCTGGCGCAGCTCAAGCAGCGCGCCCCGGGCCTGCCGGTGGTGGTGATGAGCGCCTACACCGACGTCGCCAGCACCGCCGGCGCGTTCCGCGGCGGCGCGCACGACTTCCTGTCCAAGCCGTTCGACCTGGACGACGCCGTGGCGATGGCGGCGCGTGCGTTGCCGCGCGCGCCGGATGGCGACGACGCGACGGCCTACCCGGTTCCGGTGGACACCAGCGCACCGCTGCTGGTCGGCAACAGCCCCGCGATGCGCGCCCTGTTCCGCAGCATCGGACGGCTCGCGCAGGCCCCGCTGTCGGTGCTGGTCACCGGCGAAACCGGCACCGGCAAGGAACTGGTGGCGCGCGCGCTGCACCGCGAGTCGCCGCGCGCGGACGGTCCGTTCGTCGCGCTCAACACCGCGGCCATTCCGTCCGAATTGCTGGAGTCGGAACTGTTCGGCCACGAGGCAGGCGCGTTCACCGGTGCGACCCGGCGCCACGTCGGCCGCTTCGAGCAGGCCGACGGCGGTACGCTGTTCCTGGACGAGATCGGCGACATGCCGCTGCCGCTGCAGACGCGCCTGCTGCGCGTGCTGGCCGAGGGCGAGTTCTTCCGCGTCGGCGGCCGGGCATTGATCAAGGTCGACGTGCGCGTCGTCGCCGCGACCCACCAGGCGCTCGAATCGCTGGTGGCGGACGGCCGGTTCCGCGCGGACCTGCTGCACCGCCTGGACGTCGTGCGCCTGCGGCTCCCGCCGCTGCGCGAGCGCGTCGAGGACATCCCCTTGCTGGCCGAGCGCTTCCTGCACGCGGCGGCCGTGCGCTTCGAGGCGCCCGCCAAGCGGCTGGCGAAGCCTGCGTTGCAGCGGCTCCAGGCGCACGCCTGGCCGGGCAACGTGCGCGAGCTGGAGAACCTGTGCTGGCGGCTGGCCGCGCTCGCCCCGGGCGATGTCGTTTCCGTCGCGGACATCGAGCAGGCGCTCGGCACGTCCCCCGGCACCGGAGACCCCGCCGTCGACTGGGAAGCGGCGCTTGCCGGCTGGGCGCGTGCCCGGCTCGATGCCGGCTCGCCGGGCCTGCATGCGGAGGCACGCACGCGCCTGGACGACGTGCTGCTGCAGGCAGCGCTCGCACGGACCGGCGGGCATCGCGGCGAGGCCGCGCGACTCCTGGGCGTCGGGCGCAACACCATCACCCGCAAGCTGGCGCGCCGTCCGGACGGCGACCACTGATCCCCATTCACCGTCCCGCGACCGCATCGCCGCTAGCGTCGACCGGTCGCCAGTCCGCCAGGAGCACCCCCATGCGCCGCCCCGCCACTGTCCTCCTCTGCAGCGCCGCCATCGCGACGCTGGCCGCCTGCGCACCCGCCACGGTCGAGCGCGACACGCCGCCGCCGTCCGCACTCGCCGCCCAGCGCGCGACCGCGAACCTCGCGCCCGCGTCGGCCAGCCTGGTCAGCGGCACGCTCACCCTGTCCACCATGGGCGACGGCGTGCACGTCGGCGGCGAGATCGGCGGCCTGCGTCCGGGCGCGCACGGCTTCCACGTGCACGAACATGGCGATTGCAGCGCCGCCGACGCGAGCAGCGCGGGCGGCCACTTCAACCCGACCAACATGCCGCACGGGCGGTCCGGTCCGGCGAAGCACCACCTGGGCGACAGCGACAACCTCGTCGCCGACGCCGAGGGCGTGGCCGCCGTCGATACACACCTGCATGACGTCAGCCTCGGCACCGGCCTGGCCAATGACATCGCCGGGCGGGCGATCATCGTCCACGCCGATCCCGACGACTACACCAGCCAGCCTTCGGGCGACGCCGGCGCGCGGGTCGCCTGCGGGGTGATCACGGTCATCCGCTGAGTGGGCCGATTGCGCATCCGCGACGCGGAAGCGGCCGACGCGCCGCTGCTCGCCGAGTGGGCCACGGCGATGGCCTGGGAAACCGAGCAGAAGCGGCTCGACCCGGCCACCGTCGCGCTCGGCGTGTCGAACGCGCTGGCAGACCCGATGCGTGCGCGCTACTTCATCGCGATGCGCCAGGCCGAGGTGGCCGGGCGCGAGACGCTCGCCCTCCCGGTCGGTACGTTGATGCTCACCGATGAGTGGAGCGACTGGCGCAACGGCTGGTGGTGGTGGATCCAGAGCGTGTACGTGCCACCGGGCGAGCGGCGGACCGGCGTGTTCGCCGCGCTCTACGACCACGCGTCGTCGCTGGCGCGCGCGACGCCCGGCGTCATCGGCCTGCGCCTGTACGTCGAACGCGCCAACGCCGCCGCCCAGCGCACCTACGCCTCCCTCGGCATGGACGACGCCGGCTACCTCGTCTTCGAGCAGCAATTTTCAGCCACGGATTTCACAGGTCAACACAGATAAGGCAAAGCTCTAGAACGCTCTATCTGTGTCATCTGTGAAATCTGTGGCTAATTGCTTTTGCTGTAGCTGTTCGAGGGTGACGGGGATGGCGTGGGCCATCAGGACTTCGGCGAACTGGCGCTGGCGGGCCTCGAAGAACCGGTATTGCCTGGCCAGTCGCTCGCGTTCACCAGGGTCGGCGCAGTCCACGCCGGGCGCGTTGCGCCGGCACCAGGCCTGCGGATCGAGCAACGCGATGCGTGCCTGGCCGTCGGCGTAGGACACCAGCGGTTCGGGCGGCGCGTCGAGCACGCAGTCGCCGCCGGGTGACAGCAATGCGGTCTCGAGCAGCGGCCAGAGCGGCGCGAGGCCGCCGTGTTCGTACTGCATCGCCGTCATCGCCAGCAGGTCGTGCACCGTGAGGTAGCGCGCATGCTCGACCTGCAGCCCGAACGCCTCCTGCGCGAGCAGCGCGGTGGCCGCGCCGGCCATGCCGCGCTCCATCAGTTCGCGCTCGAAACGGTCGCCCAGGCGCGCCAGCGCGGCATCGTGGGCCGCGGCGCCGAGCAGCAGCGGCACCAGCCGGAGCGGGCCGCCGGCGAAATCGGCGGACGGCGCAAGCGAGGCGGGCAAGCGCCCTTCGTGGGCCCCGAAGGCGATGACCCGTCCGTGGCCGTCGCCCCGTCCCGGCGGCGCGCGCGCGGCCAGCTGCTCGAGTTCCCGATGAAGCGGCCAGCCCGGGCGTAGCAGTTCCACCGGATCGTAGTGCGCCCCCACGACCACCAGCTCCAGCGCGGATGCATCGGGAGCGAACACGGCGAGGTCCTGCGCGATGCGTTCCGCAAGCGCGGCGGCGCCGCCCTGGTCCAGCGCATCGCGCGACGCGCCGGTGCCGGGCGAGCGTTCGAGCGCGAGCGCGGCGAGCAGGTGCACCGGCGCAGTGTCGCCGGCGTGCAGGGAGGAACGCGTCATGTGGCTGCGGTCATGTGGCTGCGGTCGCGAGGGTATCCGGGTCGGCTCGATGATTGGCCGTGCACGTGGCCGGCGCTAGACTGCCGTCCATTATCGGAGGTTCGCGATGCGCCAGTCCCGTCCCGTCGCCATCCTCGGCGGGGTTCGAATCCCTTTCTGTCGGCAGAACACGGCGTATTCGGATGTCGGCAACCTCGGCATGTCCGTGCGCACGCTCGGCGCCCTGGTCGAGAAGTTCGGCCTGCATGGGCAGCAGCTCGGCGAAGTCGCGATGGGCGCGGTCATCAAGCACTCGTCGGACTGGAACCTGGGCCGCGAGGCCGCGCTGTCGTCGGGCCTCTCGCCGCTGACGCCCGGCATCACGCTGCAGCGCGCCTGCGGTACCTCGCTCGACACCATCGTGCACGTGGCCAACAAGATCGCCTGCGGCCAGGTCGAGGCAGGCATCGGCGGCGGGTCGGACAGCACCTCCGACGTTCCGATCGTCTATGGCCAGGCCTTCCGTCGCCGCCTGCTGGCGGCGAACGCGGCGCGCACCTGGCAGGACAAGCTGCGCACCTTCCGTGGCTTCCGGCCGAGCGAGCTCAAGCCGGACTTTCCCGGCGTGGGGGAGCCGCGCACCGGCAAGTCGATGGGCGAGCATTGCGAGGACATGGCGCGCGAGTGGTCGATCTCGCGCGATTCGCAGGACGAGTGGGCGCTCGGCTCCCACCGGAAGCTCGCGGCGGCGTACGAACGCGGCTTCCTCGACGACCTGGTGGTCAGCTTCCGGGGCGTGGCGCGGGACAACGTGCTGCGCGCGGACACCACGCTCGAGAAGCTCGCGACCCTCAAGCCGGCGTTCGACAGGGCCTCGGGGCTCGGGACGCTCACGGCGGGCAACTCGACGCCCCTGACCGATGGCGCGGCCGCCTGCCTGCTCGCATCGGAGGACTGGGCCGGGAAGCACGGCCACGAGGTGCTCTGCCGGTTGCGCGACGCGCACGTGGCGGCCGTCGACTTCGTGCACGGCGAGGGCCTGCTGATGGCACCGACCATCGCGGTGCCGGAGCTGCTGGCGCGCAACGGCCTGTCGCTGCAGGACTTCGACTTCTACGAGATCCACGAGGCGTTCGCCGCACAGGTGCTGTGCACGCTGCGCGCGTGGGAAAGCGAGGAGTACTGCCGCAACCGGCTCGGGCTGGACGCACCGCTGGGGCGGATCGACCCGGCGAAGGTCAACCCCAACGGTTCGTCGCTCGCGACCGGGCACCCGTTCGCCGCCACCGGCGCGCGCATCGTCGCGGCGGCGGCGAAGGAACTGCAGGCGCGCGGCGGCGGCCGTTGCCTGGTGTCGATCTGCACCGCCGGCGGCATGGGCGTCGTCGCGATCCTCGAACGCTGAACTGTGGGAGCCGGCCTGCCGGCGATGCGCTTCGCCGCCGTGGCGGCTCCCACAAGGTCATCCGCGCAGGCGCGGCATCCCGTGCTCGTCGCGCTCCTCGGTGACCGCCGAGTCGTAGATCTTCTGCCGCAGGTCGCGCCCGGCGAGTTCCGTCGGCGCCTCGCCGCGCTCGGCGCGTAGCGCGTTCGCGTAGCACTGGCGTGCGCGCGCCTCGTCGCCGGCGACGGTGAAGCCGTGGCCGAGTTCCTCCCAAGCCTCGCCGCCCGCGCCCTGCGCCAGCGCGCGATGCAGGTAGTCCTCGGCCACGCTCCACTGCCCCTGCTCGCGGGCGATCCGCGCCAGGCTCAGCAACAGCGCGGGGCTGGCCGGGTGGGCCTTCAGCCAGCGCTCGGCGTGTTCGCGCCGGTGGTCGGTGCGGCCCAGCGGCAATGCGCCGTACTGGGCCGCCAGTCCTTCGTCCCATCGGCTGTCGAGCGCCTGTTCCAGGCTCTTGAGCGCAGCGTCGTCCCAGCGCAGCGCGGCTGCCCGTGCGGCGTACGCCGACACGACATCCGGCGAATGCTTGAGTGGCACCGGCAACGCTTCCCAGCGTTCGGCGAGGATGTTGGCGTCCGCCGCCTCGCGCAACGCGGCGGCGGCCCAGCGCTCCTCCAGTTCGTCGAGTCGTTCCGGCGGCAGCGCCTGCTGCTGGCGCATCGGCCCCAGCAACCCGTAGGCCTGGGCGGCCAGGCCGGACGTCGCCATCGCCTCGGCGCGCAAGGCAAGGCCCCGCGGGGGCAGCGGCTGCGCCGCAGGCGCGTCCAGCGCCACCAGTGCATCGGTCGGGCGGCCGAGCATCAACGCGCGTTCGGCGGCTGCCAGGGCGCGCGCCGTGGGGTGCCGCTCGCCGAAGCCGTCGAGGTGCTGCTGCGCCGCGGCGGCATCGCCACGCGCGTCGGCCGCGCGGATCGCCGCGCTGCGTGCCACCGCCTCGCTGGCGGGGTCGTCGGCCGCCGCCTGTGCCAGCAACTTTTCCGAGCGGCTCCAGTGGCCCTGTTGCAGCAGCGAGAAACCGTCCAGCAGGCGCGCGCGGGACTTGCGGTCGCGGTGCCCGTGCCAGGCACGGAACGGGAGGCTCAGGGCTTGCCAGAGCAGCCACAACACGGCCAGCCCGGCCAGCAGCAGCACCAGCGCGAAGGCGACGGTGGTGCTGTAGTCCATGCCGCGGAAGCGGACCAGCACCTGGCCCGGGTCCTGCAACAGCACCTGTGCCAGCAGGGCACCCGCGAGCGCGAGCACGATCCAGAACAGCAGGTTGCGGAAGAGGTTCATCGGTTGGCTCCTGACAGGATGTCCACGACCCTAAACAGGGGGGCGTGGGTGCGGCGTGGACTCCCGCTCAGCCGTCGCCCAGGCGCCTCAGCTGGACCAGCGTGCTGCCCAGCTCCGGCGCATCGAGGCGCAAAGGCATGTCGCGCAGCTCCCGGATCGCGTCACGCTGGCGGCGGAGGGCCTTCGAGGGAGGCCAGAGGCGGGTGAGCCAGGCGTCGATGCGGCCCAGCGCGGCATCGAACGCGGCGTCGTCACGGCGCTCGAGCGCCGCGCGGGCCAGCGTGAGTTCCAGCTGCAGCGTCGCCATCCCGGCGCCGCGCTCGCCCGGTGCCGCGACCGGCGCGCCCGCCGCGGTGGGCCGCACGTCGATCACACGGGACGCCAGCCGCTCCCACCACGGCGCCGACGGGGGAACCTCGCGGCTCCGACGGTCCGGCAGGTCGGCCAGCGCCGACGCGATCGCGTCCAGGCGGGCCCGCGCCGCGGCCGCGGGCTCCGGCCCGAGGTCCTCGAGCACGGCACGCTCCTGGGCAAGTGCCTGGCGCAAGTCGAGGAGTTCCGGGCCGCCGACCCGCTCGAGCAGCGTCGCGGCCAGTGCGTAGGCCCGGCGTGCGCCGTCGACATCGCCGGCGAGCAACCGCTGCTCCGCGGTGGCCAGCAACAGGTCCGCCTCGTCCATCCGCAACGAGCGGATGCCGCCGGCCCCGGCGTCGGCCAGGTCCGCGACGTTGTCCTCGAGCAGTGCGGCGCGCTGGCTCAGGCCAAGCAGCTCCTCGCGGAGCAGGCGGTTGGTTGCCGCGGTCTGCTGCATGCGCTCGGCATTGGCGCGCTGGTCGCGCCGCAGGGCATCGACGCGGGCCTCCAGGCCGTCCAGGCGCTCCAGGTGCCCGGCCTGTTCGGCGCGGGACCGTGCCTGGGCCTGCCACCACGCCCAGCCCTGCCACGCGACCGCTGCCAGCGCCACCAGCAGCAACAGCCAGGACGCGCCATTGCCCCGGCGCGCGGGACGGCGCGGCGCGGGCGCGGGTGCGGACGGAGGCGTGGCGGATTCGGTCACGTGGGTGGGCTCGGCGGGGTTGCCGCGCATGCTAGCGGAACGGGTCAGCCCGGGCGGTGCGCCAGCAGTGCCATGGCGGCGTCCAACAGCTGCCTTGGCCGGGGCCCGGCGGCGCGCGTCACGGGCGCGAACCCCTCCGACTCCGCCATGGCCTGCAGCCGGTCGCTGGCCGCCACCACGGGCAGGGCGCGCAGCTTTTCGCATGCGGCTGCCGGCAGCGCGTCGAGCATCCAGGACAGCGCACCCCCACTGCTGAGCAACAGCACCGCGGGCGCGCGCAATGCGAGCAACGCGTCGACGGCGTGCGCCGCCGGCGCGACCGGATCGCGCACGTAGACATCCGCGCGCAGCACGCGCGCGCCGCGCGCCTGCAGGGCCGGCGCCAGCAGGCCACGTCCCCCCGGCGCCGTGACCAGGCCCAGGTCCGCGCCGTCGAGGTCGTGCAGGACCGGAAGCGCGAGCAGCCCTTCGCTGTCCATCCTCGCCGGCGCATGCACCCGCGCGACACCCGCGCGGCGCAGGGCAGCGGCGGTGCCTGCGCCCACCGCGATGTACTCGCGGCCTGGAACGAGCGACTGCAATGCATCCGCCGCGCGCACCGCCGTGGGGCTGGTGAACACCACGCGCGACGCGCCCATCGCCCGCGCCAGCGCATCCCGCGTCGACGGGTCGTCGCGCCTGCGCAGGATCCACGGCGACAGCGCCACGACGCCCGCGCCACGGCGCGCTGCCGCGCGCTGCACCGCCGCATGCGCGCCGCGGGGCCGCAGCGAGATCACGTACCATTCCGGCGTCGGCCCGCGTGCGTGCATCCCGCCAGCTTGTGGCGCGTGGCCTGCCGCCGCAAGCATCCCCACCAGGTCCCGGCCCATGCACGAACATCAACCCGCCCTGCAACGCCTGCAGGCCCATTACGACGCCATGCCGCCGGTCGCGGCGCTCGGGCTGCACGTGGCCGGCTACGACGGCGAACGCCTGCGCCTGGGCGCGCCCCTGGCGCGGCACGTCAACGACAAGGGCTGCGCCTTTGGCGGCAGCCTCGGGTCGCTGCTGACGCTGGCCGCCTGGGGATTGCTGCACGTGCGGCTGGAAGACGCGGGCATCGATGCGGACATCTATGTCGCAGACAGCACCCTGCGCTTCCTCGCGCCGCTGTTCGACGACCTGGTGGCCGAAGCGATGCTCGCGCCGGGCTCGAACTGGGACGCATTCATTTCGACATTGCAGTCCCGCGGCCGGGCCCGTGTCGAGGCGATGGCACAGGTGCCGCTGCCTTCGGGCGGAATTGCGACCACGTTCTCGGCGCGCTACGTCGCCATCCTGCGCCGGGGGGACTAGCATGGCTGCCATGCATCGCGCCCTTGCCAGACCTGTCTTCCTGCTCCTGGCCGCCACGCTGCTCCTGGCGGGCTGTGCCACCCAGGGTCGCGAGCGCGCGCTGGACCAGGCGCAGTACGCGTGGTCGGCCGCCATCCGCTGGGGCGATTTCGAGGGCGCGTGGACCCTGGTCGACCCGGCCTACCGCGAGGCGCATCCCCTGACCGACCTCGAACGCGAACGTTTCAAGCAGGTGCAGATCTCCGCCTACCGCGACCTCGGCGCGACCGTGCAGGGCGACACCGCGCAGCGCAACGTCCACGTCGGCGTGGTCAACCGCCACACGCTGCGCGAGCGCCAGCTCCGGCACGTCGAGCAATGGCGCTGGGACCCGGTGGCCGAGACCTGGTGGATCACCAACGGCCTGCCCGACCTCTGGGGGGAGGGCGACTGAGCACGGCCCCGCGAGGGCACGCCGCCGCGGCTTCCCGCATACTCCCCGGCCCTCGAACGATCCCCGAATGCCGTGACTTTCGCTGAACTGGCCGCGTTCGCCGGCCGCCACCCGATCCTTTCGCTGCTCCTGGCCGGCCTCACCCTGGCGATCCTCTGGACGGAACTGTCGCGGCTGGCGCGCGGCTTCAAGGCATTGCGCCCCGCGCAGCTGACGACGCTGCTCAACCACGACGACGCGCTGCTGGTCGACCTGTCGCCCGCGGGCGACTTCGAGAAGGGCCACATCGCCGGCGCGCGCAACATCTCGCCCGGCCAGTTCGATCCCGAACACAAGCAACTGGCCAAGGCGCGCGACCTGCCCATCGTGGTCACCTGCCGCACCGGGCAGGCATCGATGGCCGCTGCCGCGCGCCTGCGCAAGGCCGGCTTCACCCGGGTGCACTGGCTCGAGGGCGGCGTGGCGGCCTGGCAACAGGCGAACCTGCCGCTGGTCCGCGGACGCGGCTGAACCCGACCCGCGCGGCGGCCGTCCGGGCTGCGACGCATGTCATAATCGTCCTCTTTTCCTGCATTCCGCTGGAGTTCCACCATGGCCGAAGACACCCAGAACGGCGCCGCCGGCGCCACGCCCGAGACCCCCTCCGGTCCGTCCTTCTCGGTCGAGAAGATCTACGTCAAGGACGTGTCGTTCGAGGTGCCGGGCGCGCCGATGGTGTTCTCCGAGCAGGCGCAGCCGCAGTTGCAGCTCAACCTCAACCAGCGCGTCCAGCGCCTGGGCGAGCACTCCTTCGAGGTGGTGCTGGGCGTCACCCTGACCTGCAACGCCAACGACAAGCCGCTGTACCTGGCCGAAGTGCAGCAGGGCGGCGTGTTCAACCTGCGCGGCTTCGAGCCGCAGACCCTCGACGCGATGCTCGGCATCCAGTGCCCGCACGTGCTGTACCCGTACGCCCGCCAGCTGGTGAGCGACCTGGTGCAGGCCGGCGGCTTCCCGCCGTTCTACCTGCAGCCGATCAACTTCGAGGGGCTGTACGCGGAAGGCCTGCGCCAGCGGGCCGCGCAGGGCCAGCAGCAGGCCGGCGACGGGCTGGCAGGGTCGGAGACCGTCGGCAACGCCTGACCCATGGCCTCGCCGAACCGGCTGGCGGTGCTGGGCGCGGGCTCCTGGGGCACCGCGCTCGCCGCCCTGACCGCACGCCACGGGCATCCGACGGTGCTGTGGGGCCGCGATGCCGCGATCACCGCGGCCATCGACGCCGACCACGAGAACCCGCGCTACCTGCCCGGCGTCCGCCTGCCGGCGTCGCTGCGCGCCACCGGCAACCTGCAGGCCGCGCTGGCCGACGCGACGCTGGTGCTGGTCGTGGTGCCGTCGCACGCGTTCGCGGAAACCCTGCGCGCGCTTGCGCCGCATCGGCCGGCCGACGCCGGCGTGGCGTGGGCGACGAAGGGCTTCGAGCCCGGCTCGGGACGGTTCCTGCATGAAGTCGCACGCGAGTCGCTGGGCGACGACGTGCCGCTGGCCGTTGTCACCGGGCCTTCGTTCGCACGCGAGGTGGCCGCCGGCCTGCCGACCGCACTGACGGTGCACGCCGACCCGCCCGCGTTCGGCAAGCAGGTCGCCGACGTGCTGCACGGACCCACGTTCCGCGCCTACACCGGCGACGACATGCTGGGCGCCGAGCTCGGCGGTGCGATGAAGAACGTGCTCGCGGTCGCCACCGGGGTCGCGGACGGCATGCAGCTGGGGCTCAACGCCCGTGCGGGCCTGATCACCCGCGGCCTCAACGAGATGCTGCGCCTCAACCACGCCATCGGCGGCCGGGCGGAAACGCTGATGGGCCTGGCCGGGCTGGGCGACCTGGTACTCACCTGCACCGGCGACCTGTCACGCAACCGCCGGCTGGGCCTGGCGCTCGGCCGGGGCGAGTCGCTGGAGGCGGCGGTGCGCGGGATCGGCCAGGTGGTGGAGTCGGTGCAGACGGCGGACGAGGTGATGCGCCTCGCGGAACGCCACGGCGTCGAGCTTCCGATCGCCAGCGGGGTGCAGGCGGTGCTGCACGGGCGGATGACCCCGGCCGAAGGCTTGCGCCAGTTGCTTGCGCGCGAGCAGAAGGCCGAATACCCCGACGGGCTGTTCGGCGACGACGCCTGAAAGGAAGAAGCCCGGCGTCGCCGGGCTTCCCTTGTTGCCTCCACTCGCGTGGGTGGCCTGGCGTGGTTCACCAGGTGAAACGCGGGCCCACGAACCACTGGGTATCGCCATCGGCGAACTTCACGTCGCCGGTGAGGCCCCAGTTCGGGTTGAACTTCACCTGCCCGCCGAGGCGGCCGTACGCGGACCCGTCGAAGTCGTCGCCGTCCTCGTAGCCGGCCAGGGCGTAGCCCTCCAGTCGCGGGGTGAGCGCGCTGCGCACGCCGACCTCGGCGCTCCAGCCGTCCTCGTCGAGCCCGACTTCGTCGGCCTGGTAGTTCTCGTAGGCCACGCGGGTCAGCAGGTCGGTGTTGGCGGCGATCGGGTGGTTGTAGCCCACGCCGGCACGCCAGTTCTCCAGCTCGACCGAGCTGTCGTCGATGTCCTGGTTGTTGTAGCCGCCGAACACGTGGAAGTTCGGGTGGAGCGCAAACGAGGCTTCGCCGGCGAACCCGTCGGCCTCGCCGTCGTCGACATCGGTCGCGGCATAGCCGGCCTGCACGTAGTTGTAGGACACGCCCTCGGCGGCATTGGCGCTTGCGGCCATGCCGATCGCGGGCAGGCCCACGAGGAGCGCGAGGAGCAGCTGGCGGTGCTTCGGGGAGGAACGATGCATGGGGCACCTCTCTTGTCTGCTTGCTTATGGGCCGGCGCGGGGACCACGCCGGTGCGCGCAGTATCGAAACGGCCCCGCAACCGGGACTGAAGCGCCCGGGGCGGCAGACAGGAACTTTTCAGGATGGGCAGGGTCGGTCCGCGGCGCTACCCTGCACGGGACATCCACCGCCGGAGCCTTCGATGAAAAGCGCCCTTCCCGTCCTGCTCTCCGGCGCGCTCCTGGCATCGGCCGGCGTGCCCGCCATTGCCTGCGACCCCGATGCAGGCGTGTCGACCAGCCTGGCGTCCGCCATCGCCGGCGAGTGGCGCGACCCGGCGAACGTCGCGCGGGACAAGTACCGGCATCCCGGGGCCACCCTCGCCTTCTTCGGCGTGCATCGGGACGACACCGTGGTGGAGATCACGCCAGGCGGCGGCTGGTATGCGGAGATCCTCGCGCCGTACCTGCGCGACGACGGCGAATACGTCGCCGCGGTATGGGACGACGCGATCCCGGACCAGCCCGGCTACCGCTATCGGCTCAACACCGCGCTGCGTGCGAAGTTCGCGGCGGCACCGGCGGTGTACGGCACGCCGGACGTGCGCGTGTTCGACCCGGCGCAACCGTCGTTCGGCCCGGCCGGTTCGGCGGACGCGGTGCTGACCTTCCGCAACGCGCACAACTGGGTCGACGAAGGCAACGCGGAGGAATATTTCGCAGCCTTCTTCGAGGTGCTCGCGCCCGGGGGCACGCTGGGCGTCGTCGACCACCGCGCCAAGCCGGGCACGTCGCTGGAGCAGATGAAGACCTCCGGCTACCTCACCGAGGCACTGGTCATCCGGCTGGCCACCGATGCCGGCTTCGAACTCGATGCGCGCAGCGAAGCCAATGCCAACCCGGCCGACACCGCCGACCATCCCAATGGCGTCTGGACCCTGCCGCCGTCCAACAACCACGAAGCGGCCGACGCGGCGAAGTACCGCGCGATCGGCGAGAGCGACCGCATGACGCTGCGGTTCCGGAAGCCGCGCCAGGAATAACCACGAGCAAGGACAGGAATCGGGCCGTCGCCACGGCCGACGACAGTCAAGCAACGGGTTTTTCGCGCGCCATGCTCATTGCCCTCAACAAGCCCTTCGGCGTGCTCTGCCAGTTCACCGACCGCGGCACCCCGCCGCGGCCGACACTCGCCGGCTTCGACCTTCCACCCGGCGTGTATCCCGCGGGACGGCTGGATGCGGATTCGGAAGGGTTGCTGCTGCTCACCGATGACGGTGCGCTCGCGCACCACCTGACCGACCCGCGCCACAAGCAGCCGAAAACCTACTGGGTGCAGGTCGAGGGCGACCCCGACGAGGCGCAGCTGGCGGCACTGCGCGCAGGCGTGCAGTTGAAGGACGGACCGACCCTGCCCGCCGGGGCACGGCGCCTCCCGGCGCCGTCGTTGTGGCCCCGCGATCCGCCGGTGCGATTCCGGAAGGCCGTGCCCGATGCCTGGCTGGAACTCGTGCTGCGGGAAGGCCGCAACCGGCAGGTGCGGCGCATGACCGCGGCCGTGGGATTGCCGACGCTGCGGCTGGTCCGTGCCGCCATCGGGACCCATCGCCTGGACGGCCTCGCCCCCGGCCAATGGAAAAACGTGACGCCGGTCGACTGACCGTTCAGGTTCCTGCACGCGGGCCGTCCCGACCGCTACCGCTTCCTGTTAGCGTAGGCCGGACAGGGGTTCATCGCCGCCCCGAGCGGCGTATCCGGGAGACCAGACTTGCCCAATACCGGCTACGCGCCCGGACGGATCCTCGTCGTCGACGACCAGCCGGCAAACCTGCGCGTGGTGTCCGCGTTGCTGACGCGCCATGGTTACGAAGTGCTGTCGGCGAGCGACGGCCAGGCCGCGCTCGAGCTCGCCGCCGCGCAGGTCCCCGACCTGATGCTGCTCGACATGATGATGCCGGGGATGGACGGCTTCGAACTGATCGCGCGCGTGAAGCAGGAGCCCGCGCTCGGCCAGGTGCCCGTCGTGTTCCTCACCGCCGCGCAGGATCGCGACATGCTGCTGCGCGCGTTCGACGCGGGCGCCGTCGATTACGTCACCAAGCCCTTCATGCCCGAGGAACTGCTGGCGCGCGTCAACGCGCACCTCGGGCTCAAGCTCACCCGCGACCGCCTCGAGCGCGTCGCGCGCGAGCGCCAGGAGCTGGTCAACCTGGTCGCGCACGACGTCAAGAATCCGCTGAGCAGCGTGGTCTTCGCCAGCGACATGCTGCTGCAGGGTGCCTGCAAGCCCGAACGGGTGCCGCGCTACCTGCAGATGATCCAGGACAGCGCGCAGGACGCCCTGGGTTACATCCGGCGCTACCTGGAAACGCAGGCGCGCCGCGGTGGCGCGGGTGAGCCGGGCGCCGACGGCGCACGCGCCTCGCTGGCCGAAGTGCTGGCGTGGTTGCGCGACCGCTACGAGCTGCAGCTCGAGTCCCGTGGCATGCGCCTGCAATGCGAGCTTCCCGGCGCTGAGGCGATGGTGGCGATGGATCCGCTGGTGCTGCGCCAGGTCACCGAGAACCTGGTGAGCAACGCGATGAAGTACGCCGCCGACGGCGGCGTGCTGGACCTCAGCGCGCGGCGCGGCGCACCGGAGTACTGGCAGTTGTGGGCGGAGGATCGCGGGCCGGGCATCCCGGAGCGGCGCCGGCGCGAACTGTTCAAGCCCTTCGTCCGGCTGACCGAGGAGGATCCGGCGAACGGGCTCTCCAGCGGCCTCGGGCTGTCGCTGGCACGGCAGATCGTCGACCACGCGGGCGGCCAGCTCTGGTACGAGGACCGCGACGGGGGCGGCGCCCGCTTCATCATCGAACTGCCGGTCGCGCCCGCCGCCTGAGGCGGCGAACGCCAGGCCCCTATTCGGCCGTCTTGCGTGCCCGCGCCTTGCGTGCGCGCGTCGTGGTGCTGCGCGTGCTGCCGTTGCCGCGCTTCGCCTCGACCCGGGTCGACCGCGACTGGCCATTGCCGGTGCCGTCCTCGGCCTGCTTCGCGCGACGGCGCGCCAGGTACCAGAGCACGCCCGCGCCCGCGGCGGCGGCGGCGAGGGCGGCCGGGTGGCGCTGGACGAACTTGCCGGCGACCCGCGAGCTCGCCTTGAGCGCGCCGAGCTTCATGCCCGCGTCCAGCCACTTGCCGGCGTGCGCCGGGACCACCTGGCGGAGGTTTTCGCCGACCTGGCCGGCCAGCAGCAGCGCGCGTTCGGGGATGTAGTCGAACTTGGTCATGGGATAGGCCCGTCGTTGCAAGGACCAAGAGTGTCCGCAGCGCCCCGTGGAATCGGCGTGAGCCGCGCCACCGCCACCTGAACGCGCGCCGACGCGAGCACGCGCGCGGGATCAGGCGCCGCCCTGGAACCCCTGCTGCCGCCAGGCCTCGAACACCACCACGGCGACCGCGTTCGACAGGTTGACGCTGCGATTGCCAGGCCGCATGGGGAGGCGCAGGCGCTGGCCCGCGGGCACCGCCTCCAGCACGTCGTCGGGAAGCCCCCGCGTCTCGCTGCCGAACAGGAACGCATCACCCGCCGCATAGCCGGGCGCGTCATGGCGCACCGTGCCGCGCGTGGACAACGCGAACAGGCGCGGCGGCGAGATCGCGGCAAGCGCGTCGTCCAGCGAGGCGTGGACGCGCACCCTGGCGTACTCGTGGTAGTCGAGGCCCGCGCGGCGCAACTGCCGGTCCTCCAGCGAGAACCCGAGGGGCTCCACCAGGTGCAGCCTCGCGCCGGTGTTGGCACACAGCCGGATCACGTTGCCGGTGTTGGGCGGGATTTCCGGCGCATGCAGGATGACGTCGAACATGTCGGCCGCGCGGGCCTCACCAGGGCAGCGGCTGCCCGCGCCAGTCGAGGAAGCGGCCGCTGTCGCGCTCGCCCAGGCCGTCGATGACCGCCAGCAGTCCCGCGGCGGAATCCTGCGGCGCGACGTCCGCGCCGGCACCGCCCATCTCGGTCTGGACCCAGCCGGGGTGCAGCGCCACCAGCACGATCCCCCGCGCCGCAAGGGCCTGCGCGAGTTGCGCGGTCGCCATGTTCTGCGCCGCCTTGGAAATCGAATAGCTCGGCGTGCCGAAGCGGGTCACGCGCTCGATCGAACCGAGCTGCGACGACAGGTTGGCCACGCGGGCGCCATCGGCCAGCAGTGGCGCCAATGCCTGCACCAGGAGGAACGGCCCGACCGCGTTGATGCGCAGGCTGTCGAGCAGGTTGGCCTCCGATACGTCCCCGAACCGCTCGCCCGAATGCAGCACGCCCGCGTTGTTGACCAGCAGGTCGATGCGCAGCGGCGCATCGTCGGCGGACAGCAGTGGCAGTTCGCGCACCAGTTCGGCGCGCGAGCGCGCGTCGGCGACATCCAGCGGCAACACCCGCAGGCGGCCCGGATGCTCCCCGGCCAGGGCATTGAGCGCGGTGGCGCGCCCGGGTTGGCGGCACGTCGCCACGACCCGGCGACCCTGGCCCAGCAGCTGGCGGGCGAATTCCAGGCCGAGGCCGCGATTGGCGCCGGTCACGAGTGCGTAGGCAGTGGACGTCATCCGGCGAGTCTACTTGCGGGAGCCATCGAAGTTCCCCCCACGGCAACCGGACTTGTGGCCCATGCCCCCGCGCTCCCCGCCCGCTAGGATGCGACAGGGCCCTTGCGCCTTCTTGCCACCATTTTCGGGGAGTGACACATGACTGCTTCGCACCGGCCGTTCGCGGCCCTCCGGCACGGCGCGCTCGCGCTGGCCCTGGCCCTCGCCATCGGCGGATGCACCACTTCGCCTGCGGAAGCGCCGGCCGCCGCCGCGGACGTGGCCGGCGACGTCGCCGAGGTCGCCATTCCCTACGAGGAGTTCACGCTGCCCAACGGCCTGCGCGTGATCGTCCACGAGGACCACAAGGCGCCGATCGTCGCGGTCAACATCTGGTACCACGTGGGCAGCAAGGACGAACCGAAGGGCCGCAGCGGCTTCGCGCACCTGTTCGAGCACCTGATGTTCCAGGCCAGCGAGAACCACCCCGGCGAGTTCTTCACCCCGTTCGAGATGGTGGGCGCCACCGACCAGAACGGCACCACCAATTCCGACCGCACCAACTATTTCCAGAACGTCCCCACCACCGCGCTCGACATGGCGTTGTGGATGGAGTCCGACCGCATGGGCCACCTGCTCGGCGCCGTCGACCAGGCCGCGCTCGACGAGCAGCGCGGCGTGGTCCAGAACGAGAAGCGCCAGGGCATCAACCAGCCCTACGGCCAGGTCTGGGAGAAGCTCGGCGAGGCCCTGTACCCGGAAGGCCACCCCTACCACCACAGCACCATCGGCTCGATGGCGGACCTCAACGCCGCGTCGCTGGACGACGTGAAGCAGTGGTTCCGCACCTGGTACGGCCCGAACAACGCGGTGCTGGTGCTGGCGGGCGACATCGACGTGGAGACCGCGAAGAAGAAGGTCGCGAAGTACTTCGGCGACATCCCGGCCGGCCCGACCATGGCGCAGCCACCGGTCGACGTCGCCCGGCGCCCGGCCGATACCCGCGAGGTGATGGCCGACAACGTGCCGCAGGCGCGCATCTACCGCGCCTGGAACGTGGCGCAGGCCAACACGAAGGACGTCGACCAGCTGCACGTGGTCTCGCAGCTGCTGGGCGGCAGCGCCACCTCGCGCCTGGACAAGCGCCTGGTGCACGGCGACAAGCTGGCCGACAGCGTCAGCACCTTCCTCGGCGAGTCGCAGCTCGGCTCCAACTTCGTGGTGATCGCCAACGTCAAGGAAGGCGTCGACCCCGCGAAGGTCGAGGCGATCATCGAGGAAGAGGTGCGCAGGCTCGTGACCGAAGGCCCGACGGCCGACGAGCTCGAGCAGGCCAAGACCGTGATCCGCGCCGGCTTCATCCGCGGCATCGAGCGGATCGGCGGCTTCGGCGGCAAGGCCGACGTGCTGGCCGCCTGCGAGGTGTTCGCCGGCGACCCCGGCTGCTTCCGCGACACGCTGGAGAACATCGAGGCGACCACCGCCGCCGACATCCAGGCGATGGGCCGCAAGTGGCTCGGCGATGGCGACCACACGCTGGTCGTGGTCCCGGGCGAGCGCACCCCGCTGGTCGAGGACGTGGCGGTGACCCCGGCGCCGTTCACGCCCCCGCCGGTGGACCCGACGTACACCACCACCGAGAGCACGGTCGACCGCAGCGCGGGCGTGCCGGTCACCGAGGCCTTCCCCGACCTCACGTTCCCGGACCTGCAGCGCACGACGCTGTCCAACGGCATCGAGGTGATCCTCGCCGAGCGCCATGACGTGCCGGTCGTGCAGATGAGCTTCCTGTTCGGTGGCGGCTACAAGGCCGACGCCGACGACAAGCTCGGCACCTCCAGCTTCGCGATGGGCATGCTGGACGAGGGTTCGGCCGACCTGGGTGCGCTGGATTTCCGCGCGGCGGCCGAGTCGCTGGGCGCGCAGCTCGGCGCCGGCGCGTCGCTCGACGGCACCAGTGCCTACCTGTCGGCGCTGAAGGAGAACCTGGACCCGTCGCTGGCGCTGTTCGCCGACATGCTGCAGGCCCCGCGCTTCGACCAGGCCGAGATCGACCGGGTCAAGGCCAGCTGGATCGCCGGCATCAAGCAGGAGAAGGCCCGCCCGAACGGCGCGGCGCTGCGCGTGCTGCCGCCGCTGCTGTACGGCGAAGGCCACGCCTACGCCATCCCCTTCAGCGGCACGGGCACCGAGGCCTCCATCGCCGCGCTCGACCGCGCGGACCTGGTCGACTACCACCACGCGTGGATCCGTCCGGAAGGCGCGACCCTCGTGGTCGTCGGCGACACGACGCTGGCGGAGGTCAAGCCGCTGCTCGAGAAGCATTTCGGCGACTGGCAGGGCACCGGCCCGGCGCCGGCACCGGTGGACGTGGACCGTGTCGCCCTGCCCGCGCAGCCGCGCGTGTTCCTGATCGACCAGCCGGGCGCCGTGCAGGCCAACATCTTCGTCGGCCAGCTGATGCCCTCCACGCGCGACGAAGGCGCCACCGAGCTCGAGATCGCCAACGCGGTGCTGGGTGGCGAATTCACTTCGCGGCTCAACATGAACCTGCGCGAGGACAAGCACTGGGCTTACGGCGCCTCCAGTTTCCTCAGCGACGCCCAGGGCCAACGCCCGTGGATCGGCTACGCGGCGGTGCAGATCGACAAGACTGCCGAGTCGCTCGCCGAGATCAAGCGCGAGATCACCGAGTACGCCACCAGCGCGGTGCCGCCGACCGCCGAGGAAGTCGCCAAGGTCCAGGCCACCAACATCCGCGGCCTGCCCGGTGCCTACGAGACCGCTGGCGCGGTGATGGGCACCATCGCCGGGATCGTCCGCTACGACCGGCCCGACGACTACGTGGCACAGCGTCGCGAGGAAATCGAGGCGCTGACCCCGGCGCAGGTCGCCGAGGCCGCGGCGGCGATCGATCCGTCCGCACTGACCTGGGTGGTGGTCGGCGACCTCGACAAGATCGAGGCACCGATCCGCGCGCTCGACCTGGGCACGGTCACGATCGTGGATGCCGACGGCAAGCCCGTCAGCAGGTAAACGCCCGCTGCATGCACCACCGGAACGGGCCGGGCGACCGGCCCGTTTCCTTTGCCGCCTCCTACAATCGGATGGACGCCCACCGAGGAGACCGCCATGCGCAAGACGCTGCCCCTGCTGATCACCGCCGCGCTGCTGTCCGGCGGCTGCACCTGGGTGCACCTGGCGCCCGGTGCCCGGGCGGTCGAAGTCCTGCCCCTGGGGTCGCAGCCGCCCGGCTGCGAGAAGCGCGGCGACGTTGCCGTGTCGGTCAAGGACAGCATCGCGTTCTACGAGCGCAACGACCTGCGCGTACGCGACGAACTCGAGACCCTGGCGCGCAACGAGGCGCCCGGCCTGGGCGCGGACACCATCGTCCCGATGGCCCCGCCTGTCGAAGGTGAGCAGCGGTTCGCGGCGTACCGCTGCAAGTAGCCCGGCTCCCGTCCGGTATCCTGTCGGATTCCCGTGCCGCGCCCGGCACCCCGCAGGCAGTCCCGCCCATGCTGTTCCAACACGTCGCCATCGCCGGCCTGGCCCATATCGACGCGCCCCGCCGGCTGACCTCCGACGAGATCCACGCCCGCCTCCGCCCCACCCTCGACCGCCTCGGCATCAAGGCCAACGTCCTGCAGGACGTGGCCGGCGTGCACGAGCGGCGGCTCTGGGACGGCGAGATGAAGGCCTCGGACGCGGCGACGCTCGCCGGCGTCAAGGCGCTGGCCGACGCCGGGATCGACGCCGACCGGATCGGCCTGCTGGTCAACACCTCCGTCAGCCGCGACTACCTGGAGCCGTCCACGGCCAGCATCGTCGCCGGCAACCTGCGCCTGGGCGACCAGTGCCAGAACTTCGACGTGGCCAACGCGTGCCTGGCGTTCCTCAACGGCATGGACATCGCCGGCCGCATGATCGAGCGCGGCGAGATCGACTACGCACTGGTCGTGGACGGCGAGACCGCCGACCTCGCCTACGAAAAGACCCTGCACCGGCTCGGCCAGCCCGACGTGACCGCCGAACAGTTCCGCGACGAGATGGCCACCCTCACCCTGGGCAGCGGCGCCGCGGCGATGGTCATGGCCCGGACCGAGCTCGCCCCCGGGGCGCCGCGCTACCGGGGCGGCGTGACCCGCTCGGCCACCGAGTGGAACCACCTGTGCCGGGGCGACCTCATCCACGACCGGATGATCGCCGACGGCCCGATGCTGCTGGTCGAGGGCATCAAGCTGGGCCACAAGACCTTCGCCGCCGCCCGGCTGGCGCTGGGCTGGGCCGTGGAGGAACTGGACCAGTTCGTGATCCACCAGGTCAGCAAGGCGCACACCAAGGCCTTCCTCAAGGCCTTCCGCATCGATCCGGCCAAGGTGATGACCATCTTCGGCGAACACGGCAACATCGGGCCGGCATCGGTGCCGATCGTGCTGAGCAAGCTGCGGGAGATGGGTACCCTGAAGAAGGGCAACCGGATTGCGCTGCTGGGCATCGGGTCGGGGTTGAATTGCTCGATGGCCGAGGTGGTCTGGTAATCCGACCGCCGACACATGCCCAGGAAGCGGGCTGATGGCTCGCCTGGTGGGCGACCTCGAACGTTTCATGCACGACGAACCGCCGTTCGCCGCCGACCCACTGGTGAAGATGGCGCTCGTCCACCATCAGTTCGAAAGCGACATGACCACCGCGCTTCCTGATTATTCGTTCGCGCCTGGGCGCCTTGAGGTGCGTCCCGGCGTCGAAATGTCGTACCTCGACGAAGGCCCGCGCGACGGCCACGTCATGGTGATGCTGCACGGCAACCCGTCGTGGAGCTACTACTGGCGGCACCTGGTGTCCGGTCTGTGCGACCGGTACCGGTGCATCGTGCCGGACCATGTCGGCATGGGCTTGTCCGACAAGCCGGACGATGTGGCCGACGCGTCGCCGCGCTACGACTACACATTGCAGTCGCGGGTCGACGACATCGGGACGCTGATCGATTCCCTGGGGATCGACCGCCCCGTGACCCTGGCGGTGCACGACTGGGGCGGGATGATCGGCATGGGCTGGGCACTGCGGGATCCGTCGCGCGTGCGGCGGTTGGTCGTGCTCAACACCGCGATGTTTCCGCTGCCCGCAACCAAGCGGATGCCATGGCAACTGTCGCTGGGGCGCGACTCGCGCATCGGTGGCTGGTTCATTCGCCGGTTCAACCTGTTCGCGCGCGGCGCGGCCTGGCTGGGGACCGAGCGCCGGCTGCCGCCGGACGTGCGGCGCGCGTACGTCGCCCCCTACGCAGGGTGGGCGAACGCGATCTCGACACTGCGCTTCATGCAGGACATCCCGCTGCGCGAGGGCGATCCGGCCTGGCCACTGGTCGCGGAGGCGGGTGCGCGCCTAGGCGAGTTCGCGGACCGCCCCATCTTCCTCGGCTGGGGGCTGCGCGATTTCGTGTTCGACGGGCACTGCCTGGAGACCTTCCGCGGCGCATGGCCCGATGCCGAGGTCCATGCCTTCGAGGATGCGGGGCACTACGTGCTCGAGGACCGGCACGAGGTCCTCGTGCCGGCCATCCGCGCATTCCTGGACGACCATCGCCTCGACGCGGCCTGACCAGCTTGCAGGCGTCAGCGGCGCCAGGCCGTGCGCGATGCGCGCCTTGTCGCACTGCGTGCTGGGCGCGCCGGATTCCCACGACGCCTCCACCGCACGGCACGCGCCGGGCCGCACCGCATGGATGCTGCAGCGCGAACGCACGCCGATCTCGGCGTCCAGGGCCACGCAGCGCGGCGCCGCCTGCGAGGTGCCGCGCATCACCCGCTCGTGGCGCCGCAGCGGATCGGTCAGTTCGATGGGGACGACGCCGCCCAGGCCAGGCTCGGCCTCCGACCAGTGGAAACTGATCCGGAAGTGGGCGCAGCAGGCGCCGCAGGCCAGGCAGGGATGGAGCATCTGCGCCAGGGGGTGGACGGGGCGGGCGGCGATAATAGCGGCATGGGGAGCCCCGGCAACATCGCCGCAGCGCTGCCGGCGCTGGCCAGCCAGCAGCCGGACAGGATCGCGATGCGCGTCCCCGGCCGGGACGGGCGGTACCGCGAGTCGCTGACCTATGCCCAGCTGGACCGCCGCAGCGATGCAATCGCCGCCGGGCTGGCCCGCCGGGGCGTGGGGCGCGGCACGCGCACCGTGCTGATGGTCCGGCCGACGCCCGAGTTCTTCCTCCTGATGTTCGCGCTGCTCAAGTCGGGCGCGGTGCCGGTGCTCGTCGACCCCGGCATCGACAGGCGCGCCTTGAAACAGTGCCTCGACGAGGCCCAGGCGGAAGCTTTCATCGGCATCCCGCTGGCCCAGGCCGCACGCGTCGCCCTGGGGTGGGCGAAATCGGCCCGGGTGCGGATCACGACCGGCCGTCGTGCCTGGCTGGCGGACGCGACGCTCGCGCAGGTGGAGCGCGACGGCGAAGGCGCGGGTCCGCGGCTGGCGGCGACCGCACCGGACGATGTGGCCGCGATCCTGTTCACGTCCGGCTCGACCGGCGTGCCCAAGGGCGTGGTGTACCGGCACCGCCACTTCGCCGCCCAGGTGGACATGCTGCGCGCCGCGTTCGACATCGCGCCGGACGGTGGCGGGGTCGACATGCCGACCTTCCCGCCGTTCGCGCTGTTCGATCCCGCGCTCGGGCTCACCTCGGTGGTGCCAGACATGGACCCGACGCGGCCGGCGCACGCGGACCCGCGGAAGCTGCACGACGCCATCGCGCGCTTCGGCGTGACCCAGCTGTTCGGCTCGCCGGCGCTGATGCGCGTGCTGGCGGCGCACGGCGCGGCGCTGCCCGGCGTGACGCGCGTGACGTCCGCGGGTGCGCCGGTGCCGGCCGCCGTCGTCGCGGCGATGCGCGCGCTGCTGCCGGAAGGTGCACGGTTCTGGACGCCGTACGGCGCCACCGAATGCCTGCCGGTCACGGTGATCGAAGGGGCGGAACTGGTGGCTTTGCGCGCCCGCACGGAAGCCGGCGCGGGAACCTGCGTCGGCCGGCCGGTCCCGCCGAACGAGGTGCGGATCGTCGCGATCGACGACGGCCCGATCCCCGACTGGACCGATGCGCGCCCGCTGCCACGGGGCGAAGTAGGCGAGATCACCGTCGCCGGGCCCACCGCGACCGACCGCTACTTCAACCGCGAGGCTGCCACGCGGCTGGCGAAGGTCCGCGAACGCCTGGCGGATGGGAGCGAACGCATCGTCCACCGCATGGGCGACCTGGGCTGGTTCGACGAAGCGGGCCGGCTCTGGTTCTGCGGGCGCAAGTCGCAGCGCGTCGAAACCGGCGACGGAACGCTGTACACCGAACAGGTGGAACCCGTGTTCGAACCCCATCCGCAGGTCAGGCGCGCCGCCCTGGTGGGCGTGGGCGAGCGCGGGGCGCAGGCACCGGTCCTGTGCGTCGAACTCGCCGCCGGCGTCCGCGGCGGCGACTGGCCACGCATCGAGGACGAACTGCGCGCCCTCGGCGCGCGCCACCCGCATACCGCCGGCATCGCGACCTTCCTCCGCCATCCCCGCTTCCCCGTCGACATCCGCCACAACGCCAAGATCGACCGCGAGACCCTCGCCCGATGGGCCGCCCGGAACGTCCGATGAAGGTGCTGGTGACCGGCGGAGGCGGTTTCCTGGGCCAGGCCCTGTGCCGTGGGCTGGTCGCGCGCGGGCACGACGTGACCAGCTTCAATCGCGGGTATTACCCGGTGCTGGACGCGGTCGGCGTACGGCAGGTGCAGGGGGACCTGGCAGACCGGGATGCCGTGCTGCCGGCGTTCGGCAACGGGTTCGATGCGGTGTTCCACAATGCCGCGAAGGCGGGCGCCTGGGGCAGCTTCGACAGCTACCACCGCGCCAACGTGCTCGGCACGCGGCACGTGCTCGAGGCCTGCCGCATGCACGGCATCGGCCGCCTCGTGTACACGTCCACGCCCAGCGTCACGCACCGCGCGACGCATCCGGTCGCCAACGGCACCGCCGACGACGTGCCCTATGGCGAGCACCTCAAGGCGCCCTATGCCGCGACCAAGCTGGAAGCCGAGAAGCAGGTGCTCGCCGCGAACGACGCGACGCTCGCCACGGTCGCGTTGCGCCCGCGGCTGATCTGGGGCCCGGGCGATGCGCAGTTGCTGCCGCGCATCGCCGAGCGCGCGCGTGCCGGCCGCCTGCGCCTGGTCGGCGGCGGCAACAACCTGGTCGACACCACGTACATCGACAATGCCGCGCAGGCGCATTTCGACGCCTTCGACCACCTCGCGCCCGGCGCGGCGTGCGCGGGCCGTGCCTATTTCATCTCCAACGGCGAACCCAGGCCGATGCGCGAGATCGTGAATGGCCTGCTGGCGGCGGTGGGCGCGCCGCCGGTCACGGCGTCGCTGCCGTTTCCCGCCGCGTATGCCATCGGCGCCGCCTGCGAAGCGGCATGGACATGGTTCCCGCTGCGGGGCGAACCGCCACTCACGCGCTTCCTGGCCGAGCAGCTGGCGACCACCCACTGGTACGACATGGGCCCGGCGCGGCGCGACTTCGGCTATGTCCCGCGCGTGTCCATCGCCGAAGGCCTCCGCCGCCTGGCCACATCGCACGCGGGTTGACCTGGGTCAAGGTGCGCGGCGCGGCGCGGCCGCAGCATCCTGCCCATGCACGCATCCCTCCAGTTCGATCCCGACCTGCTCCGCCGCTACGACCGGCCGGGGCCGCGCTACACCTCCTACCCCACCGCGCCGCGGTTCCACGACGGATTCGGCGAGGCGGAGCTGCGCGAGGCGTGCCTGGCCAGCAATGGCGACCCCATCCCGCGCCGCCTGTCGCTGTACGTGCATATCCCGTTCTGCACCAGCCCGTGCTTCTACTGCGGCTGCAACCGGATCATCACCCGCGACAAATCGCGCGCGGAAGGGTACCTGGCGCGCCTGTACCGGGAGATCGACCTGACGGCGCAACTGTTCGATCGCGACCGGGAAGTGATCCAGCTGCACTTCGGCGGTGGCACGCCGAACTTCCTCACCCCCGTCCAGTTGCGCGAAGTCGTCGACACCCTGCGCAGCCAGTTCCGCTTCTCCGGCGCCCGCCAGCGCGACATCTCGATCGAGCTGGACCCGCGCTTCGTCGATGCCGACGACATCGCGCAACTCGCGGACATCGGCTTCAACCGCGCCAGCTTCGGCGTGCAGGACTTCGACCCCGCGGTGCAGCAGGCCGTCAACCGCATCCAGTCGGTGGAGGAGACCCGCGCGGTCGTCGACGCCTGCCGCGCCAATGGCTTCCGGTCGGTCAACGTCGACCTGATCTACGGTTTGCCGAAGCAGACTGCAGCGGGCTTCACGCGGACCCTCGAGATCGTCGGCGACATGCGTCCGGACCGCGTGGCCGTCTACAGCTACGCGCACCTGCCGAACCTGTTCAAGGCGCAGCGCCAGATCGACGAGGCCGACCTGCCCGATCCCGCCGCCAAGCTCGGCCTGCTGCAACTCGCCATCGAGCGGCTGGGCGCGGCCGGCTACGACTACATCGGCATGGACCACTTCGCGCTGCCCGACGACGAGCTGTCCATCGCGCGCAAGCGCGGCGGGCTGCACCGCAACTTCATGGGCTACACCACCCACGCCGACAGCGACCTGGTCGGGTTGGGCGTGAGCGCCATCAGCCACGTGGGCGACACCTACAGCCAGAACCCGAGGGACGTGGCCGCCTGGCAGGTGGCGCTCGACCAGGGGAAGCTGCCGGTGTTCCGCGGCATGTGGCTCGACGTCGACGACCAGTTGCGCGCCGACCTCATCCAGTCGCTGATGTGCCGGGGCGAAATCCCGGTCGCCGCGCTCGAGCGGCGCCATGCCATCGACTTCCACGACTACTTCGCCGACGCGCTGGAGCGGCTCCAGCCCCTGGCGGAGGACGGGCTGGTCCGCTTCGACAGCGACCGGATCGAGGTCACGTCGCGTGGACGCCTGCTGTTGCGTAACATCGCGATGTGCTTCGACCGATACCTCGACCAGGCGGCCCCGCAGTTCTCCCGCGCGATCTGAGCGCCGGCGGGCGCCCGTGGTGACGCGGGCCGCGGCCGAGGGCGCGGCGCCCGCCGAATTTCCCCACGTCGACCGGCGCATCGTCGCCGACGACGGCGATGCCTTCACCTTCTGCTCCACCTGTGCGTTCTCGCAGGCCTGCCTGGCCGAAGGGATGGACAAGGGCGCCCTGAAGGACCTGCACGTGCTGGTCGACCACGTCGGCCCGTTCCATGCCGGCGAGCACCTGTTCCGCGAGGGCGACGCGTTCGAGGCGATCGCCGCGGTCCGCGCCGGGACCGTGAAGACCTACGTGATCGACCGCGACGGCCGCGAGCACGTGCTCGGCTTCCACCTCCCGGGGGAGGTGATCGGCCTGGACGCGATCGATGGCGACCACTACCCCTGCAACGCGGTGGCGCTGGACACCGTGATGCTCTGCCGGTTCTCGTTTCCCAAGATCGCGGTCCTGGCCACGCGCCTGCCCGGGCTGCAGCGCCAGCTGTTCCGGCTGCTCAGCCGCGACATCGGGCGCGCGGCGTTGCTCGCGGGCGACTGGTCGGCCGACCAGCGCCTGGCCGCCTTCCTGGTCGGGCTGTCGCGCCGCCTGGCCGCGCGCGGCTTCTCGGCCACGCGGTTCCAGCTCACGATGCCGCGCACCGACATCGCCAATTACCTGCGCCTGGCGCCGGAAACCGTGAGCCGCGTGCTCAAGCGCTTCCAGCAGGACGGGCTGCTCAACGTCGAGCGCCGCGAGATCGAGCTCGCCGACCGCGTCGCACTCGAGGCGCTCGCCGCGCCCATCCTGCGCGACTAGCCGCTTCCGGGCGTCGCTTGACCTGCGTCAAGGCGCGGCACCCCCCTCGCGGCCGACCATTTCCGCAATCGAAGGGAGAGCTTGATGAGCAACATCCGGAAACTCTGGATCGGCCTGGCGACGCTGCTGGTCCTGTCGTTCGGCGTGCTGTTGTGGGCGGGCACGGAGATCTTCCGCGCGGCGCCGCCGGTGCCCGAGCAGGTCGTCGCCGAGGACGGCACCGTCGTCTACACCAGGGCCGACATCCAGCGCGGGCGCCAGGTCTGGCAATCGATGGGCGGCATGCAGCTCGGGTCGATCTGGGGTCACGGCGGCTACGTCGCGCCCGACTGGAGCGCCGACTGGCTGCACCGCGAAGCGGCCGGCCTGCTCGACCTCTGGGCGCGCGCGGACGGGGGCATGGCCACCTATGCCGACCTCGACGCCGAGACCCAGGCCGCGTTGCGCGGGCGCCTGCAGGCGGAAATGCGGCGCAACACCTACGACGCGCAGACCGGGACGATCACGCTCTCGCGCGACCGGGTCGCGGCGCTGTCGAACACCGCTGCGCATTACGAGAGCCTGTTCGGCAACGATCCGACCACGGCAGCGTTGCGCGAAGCCTATGCGATGAAGAACAACACCGTCCCCGACGCGGAACACCGCCGGGCGCTGACGGCGTTCTTCTGGTGGACCGCCTGGGCCGCCGGCACCGAACGACCGGCCGCAGAGGGCGAGACCATCGGCCTGGACAAGACCGGGGTCGCGAGCAAGCGCGTCACCTACACCAACAACTGGCCGAGCGAGCCGCTGATCGGCAACACGCCGCCGCCGTCGATGTGGGTGTGGTCGGCCTTCAGCGTGCTGTTCCTGATCCTGGGCATCGCGCTGCTGGGCTGGCACCACGCGGTGAGCCATGACCGGGACGAGTCGCACAAGATCCCGGCGACCGATCCTTTCGCGGCCCTGCGCATCACCCCGTCCATGCGCGCCACCGCCAAGTACTTCTGGCTGGTGCTCGCGCTGTTCCTGACCCAGATCCTGCTCGGCGCGATCACCGCGCACTACCAGGTCGAGGGCCAGGAGGCCTACGGCTTCGCGCTGTCGGAAGTGCTGCCCTACTCGATCACGCGCACCTGGCACACGCAGCTGGCGGTCCTGTGGATCGCCGTGGCCTGGCTCGGCACCGGGCTGTACATCGCGCCGGCGCTGTCGGGCCACGAGCCGAAGTTCCAGCGCCTGGGCACCAACTTCCTGTTCGGATCGCTGATCGTGATCGTGGTCGGCTCGTTCGCCGGCCAGTGGCTGGCGGTGATGCAGACGCTCGGCCTGGAAAACAACTTCTGGTTCGGCCACCAGGGCTGGGAATACGCGGACATGGGCCGCTTCTGGCAGTGGTACCTGTTCATCGGCCTGCTGCTGTGGCTGACCCTCGTCGGGCGCGCGCTCTGGCCCGTGCTGTCGGGACGCGGCGCGGACGGCAAGGCGCACGAGTCGCGCCACATCGTCGGCCTGCTGTTCCTGTCCACCGTGTGCATCGGCCTGTTCTTCGCCTCGGCGCTGATGTGGGGCGAGCACACGCACATCTCCGAGGTCGAGTACTGGCGCTGGTGGCTGGTGCACCTGTGGGTGGAGGGCTTCTTCGAGGTCTTCGCCACCGCGGTGATGGCATTGATCTTCACCCGGCTGGGCCTGATCCGGACCGACACGGCCACGGTGGCGGTGCTGTTCGCGACCATCGTGTTCATGGCCGGCGGCGTGCTCGGCACCCTGCACCACCTGTACTTCGTCGGCACGCCGACGGCGGTGGTCGCCCTGGGCGCCAGCTTCAGCGCGCTCGAGGTCGTGCCGCTCGCGTACATCGGGTTCGAGGCGTACCACACCTGGAAGCTCGGCAAGGCGACGCCCTGGATGGTCCGCTACAAGTGGCCGATCATGTTCTTCCTGGCGGTGTCGTTCTGGAACCTCGTCGGCGCGGGGCTGTTCGGCTTCCTGATCAACCCGCCGCTGTCGCTGTACTTCATGCAGGGCCTGAACCTGACGCCGCTGCACGGCCACACCGCGCTGTTCGGCGTGTACGGCATGCTCGGCATCGCGCTGGTGCTGTTCTGCATGCGTGGGCTGCGCGGGCAGATGGTCTGGAACACCGGCGCGCTGAAGGTCTCGTTCTGGGCGCTCAACATCGGCCTGGCGCTGATGGCCGTGCTCACCCTGCTGCCGCTGGGCACGATGCAGCTGCTGGCGGCCATCGAGCACGGCTACTACTACGCGCGCTCTGCCGAGTTCATGCAGCAGCCGATCGTCGACCTGCTGGTGTGGATGCGGGTGCCGGGCGACACGATCTTCAGCGTCGGCGCCTTCGCGCTGGCCTGGTTCGTGCTGCGGCTGTGGGTCGCGCCCAGGCGTGATCCCGCGCTCGACGGAAACGCCGAGGGCGTGGACCGTTGAGGCCATGGAGTACACCTTTCGCACTGCCGGCCCGGCGCCGGAACTGGACCCGATCGAGCGCGAACTCGCCGCGCTCGACCCGGCCGCCTTGCTGGACCTGGATTCCAGTGGGTCGGCGGTGCGCATTTCCACCTGGGTGACGCCGCGCGAACTGCTCGACTGCCTGCGGGCAGCGGGCGTCGACCTCGCGCCCGGCGACCTGCAACAATTGCCCTCGGTCTGTTGCGGGGGTTGCAGTTTTGGTTAGCCGGCTGGCGCAGGCGCCGCACCGCCTGATGTTCTTCGTGGGGGCGACCAACGTGCTGCTGGCGATGGCGTGGTGGGCGGCATGGCTGCTCGATGCGCGCTGGCAGGTATTCGGGTTGCGCCAGCCGCAACCGTGGGCCGGCTGGCTGCATGCCTTCGTGATGCAGTACCAGGTGCTGCCGAGCTTCATCTTCGGCTTCCTGCTCACGGTGTTCCCGCGCTGGATGGCGCTGCCCGACATCCCGCGCACGCGCTACCTGCCGGTGGGCATCGGCCTGTTCGGCGGGCAGCTGCTGACCATCGCCGGCGCGTTCGGCTGGGCGCCCGGCATCCGGATCGGCTTCTGGCTCACCCTGGCCGGCTGGCTGGCGGGTGTCGCGACGCTCGGGCCGATGCTGTGGCGCGAGCGCGGCACGACCTGGACCGCGCGCGCCTGCTTCGGGGGCCTGGTGCTCGGCCTCGCGGGCCTGGTCGCCTGGGGCGCGTTCCTGTACAGCGACGTCCTGCGCGGTGCGGACGCGCGGCATGCGTTCGCCAGCATCAAGGTCGGGACCTTCGGGTTGTTGCTGCCGGTGTATTTCAGCGTGGCCCACCGGATGTTCCCGTTCTTCGCCGGCAACGTGGTGCCGGGGTACGTCGCGTGGCGGCCGACGTGGCTGCTCGGCGCGGTGCTGGCGCTGTCGATCTCGCACCTGGCGCTCGAACTCGCGCATGCCTACGCCTGGTTGTGGGTGGCGGACCTGCCACTGCTCGCGTTGCTGTCGCTGGCGCTGTGGAAATGGTGGCCGCGCGGCCCCGCGCCCGGGATCCTGCGGGTGCTGTTCATCGGCCTGGCGTGGCTGCCCGTGGCCATCGCGCTGTACGCCTTCCAGAGCATCGCCTACGAGCTCACGGGCCAGTTCCTGCTCGGGCGCGGGCCGGCGCATGCGTTGTTCGTCGGCTTCTTCGGCAGCGTGCTCATCGCGATGGTCACGCGCGTCACCCAGGGCCATTCGGGGCGGAAACTGGTGATGCCCGGGGCGGCCTGGTTCGCGTTCGTGGCCATCCAGGGGGTGGCCCTCGCCCGCGTGTTCGCGGAGGTGCTGCCGGACATGTGGGCGTGGCAGGCCGCAGCGGCCGTCGGCTGGCTGGTGGCGTTCGCACCGTGGGTGCTCCGCATTGGCCGCATCACCTTGTCGCCACGCGTGGACGGCCGGCCGGGCTGAGGGTCGATGATCGCGTTCTACCTGCAGATCAAGCAGTTCCACGTCTTCGTCGCCCTGCTCAGCGGCGCGCTGTTCGCGGTGCGCGGCGCCTTCCTGCTGGGCGGGGCCCGATGGCCGCAGGCGTTGCCGGTGAAATGGGCCAGCTACGCCGTCGACACCGCATTGCTGACTGCCGCGTTGATGCTGCTGACCATCCTGCCGTGGGCGATGTTCGGCAACGGGTGGCTGCTGCTGAAGGTCACGCTGGTGGTCGTGTATGTCGTGCTCGGCGTATTCGCCCTGCGCCGGGGACGCACCCGGCGCACCCGTGCGTTGTGTTACGCGGCGGCACTGCTGGTGTTCGGGTCGATCTACTCGATCGCGCGGGCGCACCACCCCCTGGGGGCGTTCCTTCCGCTGCTGGGTTGACCCAGGTCAATGTGCGGCAGGGCCGGCGGCGCCATCGTGGGCGCCATGGACACGACCCCTGTTTTCCCCCGCCCCACGGCGCCCATGAACGCCGCACTGATCACGCCCCACGTCCAGACGCCGGCCCGCGTCGCGCTGGACAGCCACCACGCGGCGCTTGACTGGTCGGACCGCGTCGCCCACGGCATCACCCTGGGCCTGCGCTTCCTCGCCGACACCTTTTTCGCGAAGCGCTACGGCAACCGCGCGATCGTGCTGGAGACCGTGGCAGCCGTTCCCGGGCTGGTCGGCGCCGCGCTCGTCCACCTGCGCTGCCTGCGCTGGATGAAGCACGACCACGGCTGGATCCGCGCGCTGATGGAGGAGGCCGAGAACGAGCGCATGCACCTGATGACCTTCATCGAGATCGCGCGGCCGAACCGGGTCGAGCGCGCCCTGGTGCTCGTGGCGCAGGCGGTGTTCTCCACGTTCTTCCTGCTGCTCTACCTCGTCTCGGCACGGACCGCGCACCGGCTGGTCGGCTACTTCGAGGAGCAGGCGGTCGTCAGCTACACCCAGTACCTGGACGAAATCGACGCGGGCCGCGTCGAGAACGTCCCGGCGCCGAAGATCGCACGCGACTACTGGCGCCTGCCGCCCGATGCGCGCCTGCGCGACGTGGTGCTGGCCGTCCGCGCCGACGAGGCCGGCCACCGCGACGTCAACCACGGGTTCGCCGACACGTTGCGCCCCGCTCGCGCGGGCGCCCCCGCGGTGTCGGGCTGAGCCGGGCGGTCGCCATGCATCCCGGCGGATCGCCACTGGGCCGGCGCGCACTGGATGCCTGTTTCCTGGGCCCGTACGGCGAGAACGATGCGCTCCTGGAGCGGCTGGTCACCGAGTTCCTGCGCGACCACGTCTACTGGCGCCGCAACTTCCATCCCGAGGACCCGCCGGCGATCCCGACGCGGGCCGCGCTGCATCCCGAGTTCCAGGCGTTCGAGGCGCGCATGCGCCACGAACTGCACGCACTGTCGGCCGCGCTCAAGCAGTCGGTGCCGTTCCACAGCCCGCGCTACATCGGCCACATGGCGTCCGACCTGCTGCTGCCGGGCTTGGCGGCGCAGATGCTGGCGCTGCCCTACAACCCGAACAACGTCAGCGAGGATGCCGCGCCGGTCACCGTCGAGCTCGAGGTCAAGGCCGGGCTGCAGCTCGCGCGGATGTTCGGATACGTCGACGACCCGCAGCGGGCCGACTGCGCGTTCGGCCACCTGACGTCGGGCGGCACGATCGCCAACTACCAGGCACTGCGCCTCGCGCTGGCGTTGAAGGCGTTCCCGGTGGCATTGCTTGCGTCCGGCGCGATGGCCGCGATGGCGCCGGGCGAGCTGCCGGACGACGACTGGGCCGCGTTCAACGTCGGCCACGATGGCGCGATCGCGCTGCTCGTGCGTTGGCAGGCCTGGCTCGCGCTGCTGGCCCCCGCCGAACGCAGGCACTGGCAGGCGCGCGTGCAGGCCGAGCGGCTCGAGCAGCTCGGCCTGGTGGCGTTCTTCGCGCGGCACCCGGACCTGCGGGTCCCGAAGGTGCTGGCGCCCGTCACGGCGCACTACTCGTGGAGCAAGGGGCTCAAGTTGCTCGGCCTGGGCCGGGAACAGCTCGAGCTGCTTCCCGAACACGGCATGCGGCTGGACCTGGAGGCGCACCAGGCGGTGCTGGACCGCTGCCTGCGGGACCGCCAGCCGGTGCTGATGACGGTCGCGGTCCTGGGGACCACCGAGTACGGCACCGTCGATCCGGTGGACGGCGTCGTCGCGGCCCGCGCGGCGATGCAGGCCCGCGGCCTGGGCTTCGGCGTGCATGTCGACGCGGCCTGGGGCGGTTACCTGGCGACGCTGTTCCGCAATCCGGACGGCAGCCTGCGCACCTGCCAGGAAGTCGCCGAAGGCTTCGCATCGTTCCCGAGGCCGGAGGTCCATGCGGCGTTCGCCGCGCTCGGCGCCGCCGACTCGATCACCGTGGATCCGCACAAGCTTGGTTACCTGCCCTACGGCGCCGGCGCTTTCGTCTGCCGCGACCACCGGGCCACGGCGCTGCTCGCCGAGCAGGCGGACTACGTGTTCGACGGCGAGGCCGCCGACGGCTACATGGCGCGCTACCGCCGCCTGGGCCAGTTCATCCCGGAAGGCTCCCGCTCCGGCGCCGCCGCCGCCGCGGTCTACGTGATGCACAAGGTGCTGCCGCTGGACCACCTCAACTTCGGGCAGTTGCCGCGGCAGACGATCCTCGCCGCCGAGGCCTTCGCCGCGCGCGCGAAGGTGTTCGCTTCCGACATTTCGGACGTCGCCCGTGCCTGCGTGCCTTTCGGGCCGGACAGCAACCTGGTGTGCCTGGCGATCAACCCGTCGGGCAACCGGGACCCGGCGGCGGCGAGCGCCTTCGTCCGCCAGCTGCACGAGGAACTGCGTTGCGATCCGCGGCGGCCGCTGCAGCTCAAGGAATTCTTCGGCTCGATCACCACGCTGCGCCCGGACGCGATGGGTGGCGACGAACTCGCCCACATCGGGGCGTGCCTGGGCCTCGATCCGGCGCTGCTGGAGGACGAGCGCGTGGTGATCCTGCGCCACACGCTGATGAACCCGTACCTGCTCGATGCCGAGAACGGCATCAGCTACATCGACCGCTACTTCGAGTTCCTGTCCGCGCGCGTGCGCGCGCTGCTGCGGCCCGCGGTGCGCGCGGCATGAGCGCGGTCGCCCTCCACGACGACCGGGGGGGCGTGCCGGGCGGCGCTCGCGACTGGCCGCTGCACGCGCTGGCGCTGTTGCGCCAGGAAGCCGCGCGGTCGGCGGACACCCACCTGCTGCGCCTGGACCTGCCCGGCTTCCCGGGGATCCCGTTCTACTTCAAGGACGAAGCCGCGCATCCCACCGGCAGCCTGAAGCACCGCCTGGCGCGTTCGCTGTTCCTCTACGCGCTGTGCAACGGCCGCCTGCAGGAAGGACAGGCGGTCGTGGACGCGTCGTCGGGCAGCACCGCGATTTCCGAAGCCTGGTTCGCGCGCATGCTCGGCCTGCCGTTCGTCGCGGTGATGCCGGCCTGCACCGCGCCGCGCAAGATCGCGGACGTCCAGGCGCTCGGCGGACGCTGCGACCTCGTCGAGGACCCGGCCGACGTGCATGCGCGCGCGGCCTGGCATGCGGCGCGCGGTGCCTGCCACCTGGACCAGTTCGGGCTGGCCGAGCGCGCCACCGACTGGCGTGGCAACAACAACATCGCCGAGTCGATCGTCGACCAGCTGGCGCTGGAACCGCACCCGGAACCGGCATGGGTCGTGTGCGGCGCCGGCACGGGCGGGACGTCCGCGACCATCGGCCGCTACCTGCGTTATCGCGGGCTGCGCACGCGCCTGTGCGTCGCCGACCCGGCCGGGGCCGCGTTCGCCCGCGGCTGGCGGAGCCGCGACCGCGGCGCCACGGCCAGCACGCCGACCCTCGTGGAAGGCATTGGCCGCCCGCGCGTCGAGCCGGGCTTCGTGTTCGAAGTGGTCGACGACGTGGTGGAGGTACCGGACTCGTACTCCGTGGCGGGCACCTGGCTGCTGCGGCGCTTGCTGGGCCGTCGCTACGGCGGTTCGTCGGGCACCAACCTCGTCGCCTGCCTGCAACTGGCGGCCGGCCTGCGGCAACGCGACGAGCAGGGCGCCATCGTCACCCTGCTCTGCGACCGCGGCGAACGCTACGACGAGACGTTGTTCGACCCCGCCTGGCTGCAGGGGAGGGGCGTGGCGCTTGCGCCGGCGGCCAAGCGACTCGAGCACAGCATCGCCAGCGGCGAGGCGCCGCTGGCGTAGTCGGGGCAGTGCCTGTCGAGGGCCAGGCGCGTTGGCTCAGCCGCAGCCGCCGGTCCCGCAGCCACAACGGCTGTCGTCCACGCCGGCCGTCGTGCCGACCACGGAGAAGTCGATCACGATCGCACCCGGCTCGCGCTGGCGGTACTCGATGGCCAGGCCGTCGCCATAGCGTTCGCGCAGCTGCGCCAGCAGGGGCAACGGGTCGTGGTCGTTGACGAACCGCATCGTCTCGCCCGGCATCAGCGCGTCGAGCGCGCCGAAGATCGCGGCGTGGCGGAAGCGCTTGCCGATGCCGCGGGCGTCGAAGGGGTAGAGGGCCTGGGTCTGGAGGGACATGGAACGCTCACCGGTCCTGGAGGGACGCCAGTGTGCGATCGAGCGCACGGCGCGCCATTGACCTGGATCAGGCCGACGGCACTTCGAAGCCCGGGTCGTCGAACAGTCGCGCGTAATCGGCCAGCGCCTGGCGCATCGCCGCAATCGGGGCGTGGTCGCCGGGCTCCTGCTGGAAGCGCGTCGCGCCCTGCGCGAGCGCCGCCAGCACGATGTGCAAGGCGGCGTCGGCGTCGGGTTCCAGGCGGCAGTTGGCCACGATGTCGGCGATGGCGTCGTTGACCTGGCCAGCCAGCGCCACCGCTTGTCCGGTCTCCACGTGGCCCATTTCGTAGTGGCCCAGCGCGCCGACGATCACGGCGATCTCGCGCATCCCCTCGCGCAGCGGCGCATCGGTGGCCCAGCGTTGCGCCGGGGCCTCGACGTCCGCGGTCCCGGAGGCGACGTGGCCTGGCGCGTGGCCGTGGGGGGCTTCCTGCGCAAGCGCAGGGAGGGACGCCAGCGAGAGCGCCAGCGCCAGGGCAAGCAGGCAGGGATGCGGCATGGGGGAGCCAGGGTCGCGGGCCGGAACGGCCCGGGTTCCATGCTGCGCGCCCGGGCGCCTGCCTGCCTTGACCGTGGTCAAGCCGGCAGCGGCCCGGGCGTCAGGCGGCGCCGAAGACCAGCGTGGCGTTGGTACCGCCGAACCCGAAGCTGTTGGACATCACCGTGCGCAGCTTCGCTTCGCGCAGCTCGCGCAGGATCGGGAAGCCTTCCGCGCGCGGGTCCAGCGCCTCGATGTTCGCCGAGGCGGCCATGAAACCGCCTTGCAGCATCAGCAGGCTGTAGATCGCCTCGTGCACGCTGGCCGCGCCGAGCGAGTGGCCGGTCAACGCCTTGGTCGAGGACAGCGGCGGCACGTCGTCGCCGAAGGCCTCGCGCACCGCCTGCAACTCCACCACGTCGCCCACGGGCGTCGAAGTGCCGTGGGTGTTGAGGTAATCGACGACGCCTACACCCTGGCCGTCGACACCGGCCATCGCCATCTTCATGCAGCGCACGGCACCCTCGCCGCTGGGCGCGACCATGTCGGCGCCGTCGGAGGTCACGCCGTAGCCGAGCAGCTCCGCGTGGATCTTCGCGCCGCGCGCCTTCGCATGCTCGTGGTCCTCGAGCACCAGCATCCCGCCGCCGCCGGCGATGACGAAGCCGTCGCGGTCCGCGTCGTACGGGCGCGAAGCGCGTTCCGGCGTGTCGTTGAAGTGCGTCGACAGCGCGCCCATCGCGTCGAACTGGGCGGTCATGGCCCAGTGCAGCTCCTCGCCGCCGCCCGCCAGCACGATGTCCTGCGATCCGGCACGGATCATGTCCGCCGCGGCGCCGATGCAATGGGCCGACGTGGCGCACGCGGCCGAAAGCGAATAGCTCACGCCGCGGATGCCGAACGCCGTGGCCAGCGAAGCCGAAACGGTCGAGCACATCGTGCGCGGCACCATGTACGGGCCGACGCGCTTGACGCCCTTGTTGCGCAGCAGGTCGCCGGTCTCGACCTGCCACTGCGGCGACCCGCCGCCGGAGCCGGCGATCACGCCGGTGCGCGGATCGCGCACCTGCTCGTCGGTCAGTCCGGCGTCGGCGATCGCATCGCGCATCGATACGTAGGCATAGGCCGCCGCGTCGCCCATGAACCGCTTGAGCTTGCGGTCGATCGCCGCTTCCAGGTCGATCTCGGGCACGCCCGCCACCTGGCTGCGCAGCCCCATCTCCGCGTACCCGGGCATCGCGCGCAGGCCGCTGCGGCCCTCGCGCAACGAGGCCGATACCGTCGGCGCGTCGTTGCCCAGCGGCGACACGACGCCCATGCCCGTCACCACGATCCGGCGAGCCATCAGAACCCCTCCACCGACTGGAACAGGCCCACGCGCAGGTTCGACGCTTCGTAGATCAGCCGGTCGTCCACGTAGGTCCGGCCGTCGGCGATGATCATCCGCAGCTTGCCGCGCATGACCCGCTTCACGTCGATCTCGTAGCGCACGCACTTCGCGGTGGGCAGCACCTGGCCGGTGAACTTCACCTCGCCCACGCCCAGTGCGCGCCCAAGCCCGGGTTCGCCCAGCCACGGCAGGAAGAATCCCGCCAGCTGCCACATCGCATCCACGCCCAGGCAGCCGGGCATCACCGGGTCGCCCTCGAAGTGGCAGGCGAAGAACCAGAGCGAGGGGTCGATGTCGAACTCGGCGACCAGCAGGCCCTTGCCGTGCGCCCCGCCGTCCTCGGAGACGTGGGTGATGCGGTCGAACATCAGCATCGGCGGGGCCGGGAGGCGCGCATTGCCGGGGCCGAACAGCTCGCCGCGGGCGCAGGCGAGCAGTTGCTCGCGGTCGAAGGAGGCGGGTCTGGTCATTCGGGACGGGTGCGTCGGGAAAGCGCCCAGTTTGACAGACCGGGCGTGGCGGCCGGCGCAGCACGCGCCCGATTGACCTGGATCAAGCGCCGATGGCGTGAAGGCTGCTCTTCACGGGGCATTTGATCCAGATCAGTTATCGCTTGCCCCGGCGGGACCAGACTGCGCGCGAACCGAAACCAACCGCAAGCAGACTGGAGTTCCGCCATGAAAGACTTCAACCTTCGCCACATGCTTTACGTCCTGCCCGTCGCCCTGGCGATCGCGGCGGCCGTGTTCATCGCCCAGGCCGGCACGGTCGAGGGCCACGAACAGCCAGCCCCGCAGCCGGTGGACATGAACGTCCCGTTCTGACCCAAAACAAGCCGATGACCGTCCAAGGAGCTGGCCAATGAAGGTATTTCCCCGCCCCCGCACCCTTTTCCTGGCCGCCTGCGCGCTGGCTGCGTTCGCGCTGGCCGGCTGCGACCGGGAGGCGGCGGAGGACACCGCGCCCGTGCAGGCTGCCACGGACACCACCCGGGGCTCGGCCTCGGGCGACTTCGGCCCGCCGCAGGGCGAGCCGGTCGATGCGGTGCTCACCTCGCCGCCGCTGGTGCCGCCACCCACCGGGCGCGACCACCCGGCCAAGGTCATCGTCAAGCTGGACGTGGTCGAGAAGGAGATGCCGATCTCCGAGGGCGTGACCTACACGTTCTGGACCTTCGGCGGCACGGTGCCGGGCAGCTTCATCCGCGTCCGCCAGGGCGACACGGTCGAGTTCCACCTGCGGAACATGCCGGAGTCGAAGATGCCCCACAACATCGACCTGCACGGCGTCACCGGTCCCGGTGGCGGCGCGTCGGCGACGTTCACGGCCCCCGGGCATTCCTCGCAGTTCACCTTCAAGGCGCTCAACGCCGGGCTGTTCGTCTACCACTGCGCCACCGCGCCGGTGGGCATGCACATCGCCAACGGCATGTACGGCCTGATCCTCGTCGAGCCACCGGGCGGCATGCCCCCGGTCGACAAGGAGTACTACGTGATGCAGGGCGACTTCTACACCACCACGAAGTACCGCGAGAAGGGCCATGCGCCGTTCAACATGGAAAGCGCGATCGACGAGAACCCGACCTACGTGCTCTTCAACGGGCGCGAAGGCGCGCTGACCGGCGACCAGGCGCTGCAGGCCGACGTGGGCGAGACGGTGCGGCTGTATGTCGGCAACGGTGGCCCGAACCTGGTGTCGAGCTTCCACGTGATCGGCGAGATCTTCGACCGGGTCTGGTTCGAGGGTGGCACGCGCTTCAACGAGAACGTGCAGACCACGCTGATCCCGTCGGGCGGCGCGGCGATCATGGACTTCCACCTGGAGGTGCCTGGCAGCTACGTGCTGGTCGACCACTCGATCTTCCGCGCCTTCAACAAGGGCGCGCTGGCGATCCTCCAGGCCAACGGCGAGGAGAACAAGGACATCTACTCGGGCAAGGAAGTCGACTACGTGTACCTCGGCGACCGCGCCCAGCCGAACATGGCGGCGGTGGCGACCGCGGCCGCGGCGCAGAGTACCGGCGACCTCACCCTCGAGCAGCAGATCGACGCCGGTCGCCAGCTGTTCGCCGGCACCTGCTCGACCTGCCACCAGGCCGAGGGCCAGGGCATGCCGGGCGTGTTCCCGCCATTGGCGAACTCCGACTACATCGCGGCAGACCCCAAGCGCGTGCCGGCGGTGATCCTGCACGGCCTGGCCGGCCCGGTGACGGTCAACGGCACCGACTACAACTCGAACATGCCGCCGATGAGCCAGCTGACCGACGACGAGGTGGCCAACATCTCCACCTACGTGCTCAACAGCTGGGGCAACCCGGGTGGCCGCGTGACCAAGGAAGAGGCGGCCACGATCCGCCAGCAGAAGCCGGCGAACGCCTCGGAAGGCCACTGAGCGATGCGGGCTGCCTGGACGGTCCTGCTCGTCGCGGTGCCCCTCGCCGGCCTGGTGGCCGGCGATGGGCCATCGCGCTATGCGGGCCTGCCCGGCGGCAGGTTCGAGTCGACGCTGGATTACGAGGACGTCGAGGGGGGCGTGAGCGTCGCGCCCTACGCGCTGATGCGCATGCCGGTCACCAACGGGGAATTCCTGGCGTTCGTCCGCAGGCATCCGGAATGGCGGCGCGACAACGCACCGCCGGTGCTCGCCGAGCAGCGCTACCTGTCGCACTGGGCATCCCCGACGGAACTCGGCGCGAACGCCCTGCCCGGGCAACCGGTCACGTGGGTGAGCTGGTTCGCCGCGAACGCCTACTGCGAATCGATCGATGCGCGGCTGCCCACGTGGACCGAATGGGAGTACGCGGCCGCCGCCGACGAATTGCGCAGGGACGCACGCGACGACCCCGCGTGGCGCGAGCGGATCCTCGCCTGGTACTCGCGCCCCTCCAGCCAGGCGCTGCCGCGTGCCGGCCTGCAGGCCGCCAATGCCTACGGGGTGCACGACCTGCACGGCCTGGTCTGGGAATGGACCGACGACTATTCCTCGTTGCTGGTGGAAGCGGACAACCGCACCCAGGGCGATCCCGACAACGCGCGCTTCTGCGGCGCCGGCGCGATCTCCATGGACGACCGCGACAACTACGCGGTGCTGATGCGGGTGGCGATGCTGTCCTCGCTCGACGGCATGGATGCGACCGCGAACCTGGGGTTCCGCTGCGCGAGGAGCGCACGATGACGTGGATGGGTTCGCGCATGGCCGCGCTGGCCGCGCTGGTGGCCGGTGCATGGCTGCTGGCGGCGTCAGGAGGCGTCGTGGCGGGCACCCCCCTGCCCGGGGACTCGGTCTACCAGCTCGAGCTGCCGCTGACCGGGCAGGACGGCAGGACCCGCGACTGGGACACGCTGCGCGGCAAGCCGCGGCTCGTGTCGATGTTCTACACCTCCTGCCAGTACATCTGCCCGCTGATCGTCGATTCGGGCAAGGCCATCGAGCGCGCGTTGACCCCGGCCCAACGCGACCGGCTCGGCATCGTGCTCATCAGCATGGATCCCGCGCGCGACGATCCCGCGGCGCTCGAGGCCGTGGCCACGAAGCGCAAGCTGGATGGCGATCGCTGGTGGCTGGCCGCGCCGCGCGAAGGCGACGTGCGCAGCGTGGCCGGCGTGCTCGGCATCCGCTACCGGAAGCTCGCCGACGGCGAGTTCAACCACACCAGTGCGCTGGTGCTGCTCGATGCCGAGGGACGGATCGTGGCGCGGACCGACCAGGTCGGCACCCGGCCCGACCAGGCCTTCGTCGCCGCGACGCGGACGCTGCTCGGCGACTGACGGGATCGCGACGGGTGCGCGGCGCACCCCGCACTACAATGCCGCGATGCCCGCACCCGACTTCAACTGGAAGGTCCCCGCCGGCCGCGCGCTGGAGGCGGCGCTGAACCGCGCGCTCGCGCTGGACCCCGAGACCCGGGACGCGCTGGCGAAGCTGGACGGCCGGCGCATCGCCTTGCGCGTCGCCCAGCCGCCGCTGGCACTGCAGGTCACGGTCGACGGCGAACGCCTGCGGGTCGGCCCGGTGGACGCTGCGGCGGCCGCCGACCTGGACGTGCGCGCCACGCTGGCGGGACTGGTCTCGCAGCTGCCGATGTTCCGCCGTGAAGACGAGGGCCCGCCGGTGGGGCGGATGCGCATCGAGGGGGACGCCGACCTGGCGCGGCGGCTGCAGCGGCTGGCCGGGCGGTTCGATCCCGACTGGGATGCCCCGTTCGTCGCGGTGTTCGGCGAGGTCCTCGGGGTGCAGGTGGCGAAGGTCTTCGCGGGCGCACTCAGGCAAGCCCGCGCGGGCGCCCGCGACGTGGCCGGCATGACGGTGGAATACCTGACGGAGGAATCGCGCGACCTGGTGCCGCGCGAGGAACTCGCCGCGTTCCACGACGACGTGGACGCGCTGCGAGACGACGTGGCGCGCCTGGCCGCTCGGGTTGCGCGCCTGCCGGCGGGAGGCGCGGCATGACGCCGGTGCTTCGCGCGTGGCGGATCGGCCGCGTGCTGTTGCGGTACCGGCTCGACGAATTCCTGGACGACACCCCTGCGCAACGGTGGTTGCGCCTGGCGCGTCCCTTCGTGCCCCGGGCCTCGCGCAAGGTCGCGTCGCTGCCGCGCGGCGTGCGCCTGCGGCTGGCGTTGCAGGAACTCGGGCCGATCTTCGTGAAGTTCGGGCAGGTGCTGTCCACCCGGCGGGACCTGTTGCCACCGGACGTCGCCGACGAGCTGTCGCTGCTGCAGGACCAGGTGGCGCCCTTCGATGGCCTGGCGGCGCGCGCGATCGTCGAGGAGGCCCTCGACCTGCCGGTCGCGACGGCGTTCGCGAGCTTCGACACGGACCCGCTGGCCTCGGCCTCCATCGCGCAGGTGCACGCGGCGACGCTGCCGGCGGACGGGTCGGCCGTGCCGCGAGAAGTGGTGGTCAAGGTCCTGCGACCCGGCATCCGCCGGCAGGTGGCAACCGACATCGCCCTGCTGCAGCGCCTGGCGGGGCTGGTCGACCGCACGCATCCGCGCGCCGACAAGATCCGGCCGCGGGAGATCGTGGCCGAGATCGAAGGCACGCTGGCCGCGGAACTGGACCTGCAGCGCGAGGGCGCGAACGCCTCGGTGCTGCGCCGCAACTGGGAACACTCCCCGGACCTGTACGTGCCGGAGGTGATCTGGTCGCACACCGCCGAGCGCGTGCTGACGCTCGAGCGGGTGCGCGGCATCCCGTCCGACGACATCGCCGCGCTCGATGCGGCGGGCATCGACCGCCGCGTGCTGGCCGCCAAGGGCGTGCGCGTGTTCTACCAGCAGGTGTTCCGCGACAACTTCTTCCACGCCGATGCGCATGCCGGGAACATCTGGGTCGACAGCGACCCGGCGCGCAAGGCGAACCCGCGCTTCATCGCGCTGGACTTCGGGATCATGGGCCAGCTCTCGCGCGAGGACCAGTACTGGCTCGCCGAGAACTTCATGGCGATCTTCCACAAGGACTACCGGCGGATCGCCGAGCTGCACGTGCAGGCCGGGTGGATGCCGGCGCACATCCGCATCGACGAACTGGAAGCGGCCGCGCGCACGGTGTGCGAGCCCTACTTCACGCGGCCGCTGTCGGAGATTTCGCTGGCCGAAGTGCTGCTGAAGCTGTTCCGCACCGCGCAACAGTACGAGCTGACCCTGCAGCCGCAGTTGATCCTGCTGCAGAAGACGCTGCTGAACATCGAGGGCGTCGGGCGGCAGCTCGACCCGAAGATCGACATCTGGGCGGTGGCGCACCCGGAGCTGGAACGCATCCTGGCCGAGCGCTACAGCCCGACGCGCCTGCTGCGGGAGTTCCGCCGCAAGCTGCCGGAACTGGTGACGCGCGCGCCGGAGATGCCGGGGCTGCTGCATGCATGGCTGGAGCAGCAGGTCGCGGGGCGACAGGAACTTTCGATGCGCTCGCGCGAACTGGCCGAGGTCGCCGGGGAACTGCGCGCCCTGCAGCGCCGCATGGTGGCCGCGATCCTCGGCACCGGCGCCATCGTGGCCCTCACCGTCCTCTACGCCCTGCGCTGACCCGGATTCCGGCGCTGCGCGCCTGCATCCGGGCTACGTGGTCGGGAGTAGCCCGGATGGAGCAAAGCGCGATCCGGGGCCGCCACTTCAGATCGACAGATGCTCGATGGCCGCCACGCTGCCCAGCCTGTCCGACAACCGCTTCAACAGCGCAAGGCGGTTGTCGCGCACCGCCGCGTCGTCCGCGTTGACCATCACCCGGTCGAAGAACGCGTCGACTTGCGGGCGAAGCCGCGCCAGGCGGCCGAGCACGGCGACGTAGTCGCGTTGCGCCAGCAGCGGATCGGTGTCCGCGATGGCCGCATCGATCGCCGCCGCGAGCTCGCGCTCCGCGTCCTCGGCAAACAGCTCCCGATCGATGGCCGACGGCACGTCGCCTTCGACCTTCCTGAGGATGTTGCGGCTGCGCTTGTTGGCCGCCGCGAGCGCCTCCGCTTCCGGCAGCTTCGCGAACTCGCCGATCGCCCGCAGCCGACGGTCGAAATCCAGCAGCGTGGCCGGGGCCACCGCGACAACCGCCTCGAACTGTTGCGGGGCCACGCCCTGGTCGGCGTAATACCCGCGCAGCCGGTCGACCACGAACTCGTGCACGTCGCCCGGCATCGGCAATGCCACGTCGAGGCCACCTTCGATGACCGTGCGCGCCAGTCCGAGTGCATTCCGGCGCAGCGCGAACGGATCCTTGTTGCCGGTCGGCTTCAGGCCCGCGCTGAACCCCCCCGTCAGCGTGTCCAGCCGCTCGGCGATCGCAAGCACGCGGCCCAGCGGCGAGGGGGCGATGGCGTCGGCGGCAAAGCGCGGCATGTACGCCTCGTCGATGGCGGCGGCGACCTCGGCGGGTGCGCCCGCAGCGGCCGCATAGTGCCGGCCGGCAACGCCCTGGAGTTCGGGGAACTCGTTCACCATCCGGGACTGCAGGTCGTTCTTCGACAGCGCCGCGGCGCGACGCGCCTGCGCCGGGTCGACCCCGACGTCGCGCGCGATCGTTTCCGCGAGCGTGGCCACGCGCGACACCTTGTCGGCAACCGTGCCCAGCCTTGCCTGGTACGTGACGTTCGCCAGGCCCGCTCCCATCGATGCCAGGCCCTGCTTCAGGTCCTCGTCGAAGAAGAACTTCGCGTCCGCGAACCGGGGGCGGATCACGCGCTCGTAGCCCTTGCGGACTTCGGCGACGTCGGTCGAGGGAATGTTGGCGACGCCGACGAAATGCTCGGTCAGCGCACCTGCGGCATCGAGCACCGGGAAGAATTTCTGGTTCGCTTCCATGGTCGCGACCAGCGCCTCGGCCGGGACGTCCAGGAACGCGCGGTCGAACGAGCAGCCAACAGCCTCGGGCCACTCGACCAGGCACTCGACCTGCGCCAGGTTGCCGGGCGCGATGCGCGCCCGGCCGCCGGCCATGGCGGCGGCCGCCTCGACCTCGCGCACGATGCGCTCGCGGCGCTCGCCGGGATCGACCAGCACGTGGGTCGCGCGCAGCGCGTCGACGTAATCGCCTGGCGTGCCGATCCAGACCGGGCCTTCATGGAGGAAGCGGTGGCCGCGGCTCATGCGGTCGCTGCGCTGGCCGAACAGCTCCGCGTCGACCACGGTGTCGCCGAGCAGCACGACGAGCCAGTGCACCGGCCGGGCGAACGCATGGGCATGCGCGCCCCAGCGCATCGGCCTGGGGATCGGCATCGCGGCCACTGCGTCCTGCAGCACCTCCGGCAGCAGCGCCGAGGTCGCCTTGCCCGGCGCCACCGATCGGTGCACGAAGCGCTCGCCCTTCGCATCCGTCGTGCGCTCCAGCGCGGTCCACGCGACCCCCGCCTTCTGCGCGAATCCCTGCAGCGCGCGCGTGGGATTGCCATCGGCATCCAGCGCGATGTTCACGTACGGGCCGAGGACCTCGCCACGCTGCTCGGGTTGCTCGCCGCCGACGCCGGGCAGGAGCACCGCGAGGCGCCGCGGGGTGTACAGCGGTTTCGCATCGCCACGCGCGATTGGCACGCCACGCCGGGCCAGTCCCTCGACCACGCCGTCGAACAAGGCCTGCGCCAGCCCCGGCAACGCCGCCACCGGCAGTTCGTCCGTCCCGATCTCGATGAGCAGCGGTTGCATCGTGCTCATGCCGCGGCGCCCGCGCCGCGACCGGCCGTCGCCGCGATCTCCGCGCGCCGCGCCACGTACGCCTCCGCCACGGCCTGCGACATCTTCCGCACCCGCAGGATGTAGCGCTGCCGCTCGGTCACGCTGATCGCCCGTCGCGCATCGAGCAGGTTGAAGCTGTGGCTGGCCTTGCACACCTGGTCGTACGCGGGCAGCGGCAGCCCCAGCCCGACCAGCTTCAACGCCTCGGCCTCGCACGCATCGAAACGGTGGAACAGTTCGGCGACGTCCGCGTGCTCGAAGTTGTACGCGCTCTGCTCGACCTCGTTCTGGTGGTACACGTCGCGGTACAGCACCGGCGTCCCGTCGCGGCCGTGCGTCCAGACGATGTCGAACACGTCCTCCACGTCCTGCAGGTACATGCACAGCCGTTCCAGGCCGTAGGTGATCTCGCCCAGCACGGGCCTGCACTCGATGCCGCCGGCCTGCTGGAACCAGGTGAACTGGGTGATCTCCATGCCGTTGAGCCAGACTTCCCAGCCGAGCCCCCAGGCGCCGAGCGTCGGCGACTCCCAGTTGTCCTCGACCAGGCGCAGGTCGTGCACCCTGGGGTCGATGCCCAGCGCGACCAGCGAACCGAAGTACAGCTCCACGATGTTGTCGGGCGAAGGCTTCAGCGCGACCTGGTACTGGTAGTACCGCTGCAGCCGGTTCGGGTTCTCGCCGTAGCGGCCGTCGGTCGGGCGCCGGCAGGGCTGCACGTAGGCCGCGCTCCACGGTTCCGGGCCGAGGGCGCGCAGGAACGTGGCGGGATGGAACGTGCCCGCGCCGACCTCCAGGTCCAGCGGCTGGACCAGCACGCACCCCTGCGCCGCCCAGTAGGCGTTGAGGCGCTGGATGAGTTCCTGGAACGTGCTGGGCGGAGACGTGGGACCGGACATGCTTCGGGCCGCGCGGTAAAGCTGGCTAGTATAGGCAATGACCTTCCTCATCCTGCAGGCCGGAACGCCGGTCGCATCGCTCCGGCGGCACGGCGGTTTCCCGCACTGGATCCGCGTGGCCGCGGGCCTGGACGCCGACGATGCGGTGGCGGTCGACATCGCATCCGAGGCGCCGCCCTCGACCGAGGGCTTCGCCGGCGCCATCGTCACCGGCTCGGCCGCGATGGTCAGCCACCGCCACGACTGGAGCGAACGCGCGGCGGACTGGCTGCGCGAGTCGGCCCGTGCCGGGTTGCCGCTGCTCGGCATCTGCTACGGGCACCAGCTGCTCGCGCACGCGCTGGGCGGCCGCGTCGACGACCATCCGCACGGCCGCGAGATGGGCACGATCGACGTCGAGGTGCTGCCGGCCGCCGAGGGCGATCCGCTGTTCGACGGATTGCCCGGCCGCTTCGCCGCGCATGCCACGCACCTGCAGACCGTGCTCGAGCCACCGCCGGGCGCCACGGTGCTGGCGCGCTCCGCGCACGATGCCTGCCAGGCATTCCGCTGGGGCGACAGCGCGTGGGGCGTGCAGTTCCATCCCGAGTTCTCCGCCACGCACATGCGCGGCTACGTCGACGCGCGCCGCGATGCACTGCTCGCCGAAGGCCGCGATCCGCGCGCGTTGTCGCGTACCATCACGGCGACCCCGCGCGCGCGGGGCCTGCTGCGGCGTTTCGTCGCCGTCGCGCGGGCAGGCTGAGCGCGCTGCCCGCGCACCGGACCGGAGGATCACCATGGACATCCGCAAGCTGCCCATCGGCCAGGGCCTGGCCTGGTTCAAGCAGTCCATCGACCTGGGCGGGCACAACCCGCGTGGCGTGTTCGGCGCAGCCGCGCTGGTGCTGCTGGCGCTCTATGCGGTCGGCCTGCTGATCATCGTGCCGATGGTGGCCGTCCTGCCCGGCACGGGCGACGCCGCCGACGTCGGCGCCGTGCTCTCCCGCCTGTGGCCCTTCCTCGTCCTGATGATCCTGGCGATCTCGATGCTGATGCCCTTCCTGGTCGGCGGACTGATGCTCGTGATCCGCGAGACGGAAGCCGGCAACAGGCCCGGCGCACTCGCCGTGTTCCGCCCGTTCCGTTCCGGCAAGGCCGGCCGCCTGGTCGCGGTCGGGCTGCTGATGCTCGCCATCCAGGTGGTGGGTGGCACGCTGGTGATGCTGACCGGCGGCAGCGAATACCTGCAGGCCTACGGGGAGATGGTGCGCGGGCTGCTGGCCGGTGCGGACCCGCTCACGGTCGCGCAACCGGAGGCCAGCCTCCTGATGTTCGTGCTGCAACTGCTGGTGAACTACGTCGGCTACGCGGTGCTGCTGTTCACCGTCCCGTCCGTCCTGTTCCTCGACGCCACGCTGGGCGAGGCGCTGGGCGGCAGCCTGGAGGCGTCGTTCCGCAACATCGGCGCCAACCTGCTGGCCGGCGTGCTGCTGGTGGCCGCGCTGCTCGTCGCCACGCTCCTGTTCGCGCTGCTGCTGATGCTGGTGGCCCTGGTCGGCAACGCCCTCCATCCCCTGGTGGGCGCCGCGCTGACGCTGGTGCTGGGCCTGCTGTTCGCCAGCGCGGCGCTGGTGGTGCTGGTCGGGGCCGCCTACCTGGCCTGGCGCGACACGTTCGCCGGAGGCGCCGCAGTCACCACCACGGCATCGCCCGCGGGATTCGAAGCCTAGCGCGCGCCGTCGCGCCGCCGCGCGGTCAGCAACTGCGCGGCGACGATCCCCAACTCGTACAGCACGACCATCGGGATCGCCAGCAGCAACTGCGACACCACGTCCGGCGGCGTGACGATCGCCGCCAGCACGAAGATCCCCACGATCGCGTAGCCGCGCGCCTCGCGCAACTGCGCCGGCGTCACCCAGCCGAGCAGCACCAGGATCACCAGCGCCACCGGCAGCTCGAAGCTCAGGCCGAACGCCAGGAACACCACCAGCACGAAATCGAGGTAGGCGTTGATGTCGGTCATCATCGCGACGCCCTCGGGCGTGACCGACGCCAGGAACGCGAACACCGCCGGCAGCACCACGTAGAACGCGAACGCGCAGCCCGCGTAGAACAGCACCAGCGACGAGGCCAGCAGCGGAAACGCCAGCCGGCGTTCGCGCCGGTACAGGCCGGGCGCGACGAACGCCCACGCCTGGTACAGCAGCCACGGCATCGCCAGGACCATCGCCACGAAGAACGCCAGCTTCAGGGGCGCGAAGAACGGCGACGCGACCTCGACCGCGATCAGCCGGGCGCCGGCCGGGAGCTTGTCGAGCAACGGGCGTGCCAGCCAGCCGTACAGGTCGTTGGCGAACGGCAGCAGCACGACGAAGACGAGCAGCAGGCCGCCAACCCCGCGCAACAGGCGCGAGCGCAGCTCGACCAGGTGGTCGACCAGGCGCGCGGTGCCCGCCTCGCCTTGCGGATCAGCGGCGGTCATCGGTCCGGTCCGGTGCGGGTGGCGCGGGCGGCTTCAAGCCGTCACGTGCCTGGCCGCCCACGTCACGCAGCTCGTCGCGCGCGTCGCGCAGGGCGTCGCGGCCTTCGCGAAGGCTGCGCTGCAGTTCCTCGGCCGCGAGGTCGCGTTCCAGCTCGGCCTTGACCGAATGCCATTGCGCGCGGGCACGGCGCACCCACAGGCCCACGAAGCGCGCGGCGCGCGGCAGGCGCTCCGGCCCGAGGACGACCAGCGCGACCAGCGCCACCAGCAGCAGCTCGCTGAAACCGACGTCGAACATGGCGTTGGGGCGCCGCCCGGGGCGGCGTCAGGGCTGCCCGGGATCGCGGTCGTCGCCGGCCTTCGGGAGCTGTCGGTCCGCGGTGGGCGGCTGGTCGTCGCCCGGGCCCTCGCCGTCGCGCATCCCCTTGCGGAAGCCCTTCACGGCTTCACCGAGGTCCTGGCCGACGTTGCGCAGGCGCTTGGTGCCGAAGATCACCACCACCACGACCAGCACGATCAACCAGTGCCAGAGACTCAAGCCGCCCATGTCGTGGTCCTGCGTGGAAAGAGCGTCAGGATAACGCAGCCGCCTAGGGCAGCGGTTCGACGCTGGCGGGATTGGCGTCGTCCGGGGCTTCCTCCGCCGGCACCGGCTCGAACGTGCCCGGTCCTGGCGCGGGCGTGGCCGTTGCGGTCGGGGTCGTCACCGGCGTGGTCGTGGCGGGCGTCGCGGTGGTGGGCGCCGCCGCGTCGGTCGCCGGCGCGCCGGCCTGCACGTCGACGCCCGTCCCGCGGGCATAGCGCGCGGCCGCCGTGGCTTCCTCCAGCGTGTCCACGAAGCCCGTGACCGCCGCCGACGGCGTGCCGCCGGCACGTCCCTCGAAGATCATGCGCGGCGTGGTCCCCGCGCCGTAGACCTCGGTGTTGGCGTCGTCGTCGATCGACAGCACCGCGCCGTCCAGCGCGACGCCGGCAAACAGGCCGCGCGCACGCGACCAGGACCAGATCTCCGCCTTCATCGTGCCGTCGGTGGCGACGGCCGCGTGGCGTCCGACCGGACCGGCCGCGACCCCCGCGTCCGCACCCAGGGTGACCTTGCCGTTGACGATGTCGTCCAGGCCGCGCTGGCTGCTGAAGACCAGCACGATGTCGGCCGACTGCACGCCGGCCTGGAGCCCGATGCTGCCGCCGGTGAGCGTGATGAACGCGGGGTTCGACCACGTGCCTTCGGGCGTCTTCACCGACAGCAGGCCATGCCCCCGGCGCCCGCCGATGATCAGGCCGGCCTTGATCGAATCGGGGATCACGGCGATCGCGTGCGCCTCGTCGAGCAGCTTGTCCGGGATCGCGGACTCGGGGATCACCTGCATCTCGTTGACCACGCGCACGGCGTTGCGCGCCATGTCGTCCTCGTCGGCACCGGCCGCGGCGTGGGCGCTGGCAGCCGCCAGGAGCAGCGCAGCGATCAGGCGCGCGGGAAGGGATGGGGACATGGCGGGCTCCGGCAAGGTCGGGTTGGCGCAAGAGTAGCGCCGGCACGGCCGGTCCGATGAATCGCGGCCGTACGGCTGTCATCCTATGCGGATGCCTGCCAAGCCTCCTGCCGATACCGCCGTGCTGCTGGTCAACCTCGGCACGCCCTCCGCGCCGACGCCCGGCGCGGTCCGGCGGTACCTCGCCGAGTTCCTGTCGGACCGTCGCGTCGTCCAGCTGCCGCGCGTCGTCTGGTGGCCATTGCTGCATGGGCTCGTGCTGCCGCTGCGCTCGGCGCGCGTGGCGCGCAAGTACGCGCAGGTGTGGTTGCCCGGGGGGTCGCCGCTGGCGGTGCATACCGAGGCGCTGGCAGGCGCGGTGCAGGCGCGCCTCCCCGGGCTGCGGGTGGTCCACGCGATGCGCTACGGCACGCCCGCGTTCGCCGACGTGCTGGCCGGCTTGCGTGCCGGAGGCATCGGCCGGGTGCTGGTGCTGCCGCTGTACCCGCAGTATTCGACCACCACCACGGCCTCGGTCGGCGACCTGGTGGAAACCGCGCGTGCGGGCGGCGGCGCCATCGGCATGGTCGCCGATTACCACCTGGATGCGCGCTGGGTGGCGGCGGTGGCCGGCGCGATCCGCCAGCACTGGGCACGACAGGGACGCGGCGACCGCTTGCTGTTCTCGTTCCACGGGATCCCCGAACGCCTGGTGGCCGCGGGCGATCCGTACGCCGCGCAATGCGAGGCCAGTGCGGCCGCGATCGCCGAAGCGCTGGAACTCACGGCCGGCGACTGGACGCTCACCTACCAGTCGCGCTTCGGCCGCGAGCGCTGGTTGCAGCCCTACACGAGCGATACGTTGCGCACGCTGGCAGCCCAGGGCGTTGCGCGGGTCGACGTGGTGTGTCCGGGCTTCGCGGTCGACTGCCTGGAAACGCTCGAAGAGATCGCGGTCGAGAACGCCGGCCTGTTCCGCGAAGCCGGCGGCGCCGGGTTGCGCTACGTTCCCTGCCTCAACGCGACGCCGGCGCATGCCCATGCGCTGGCGGGCATCGCGGCGGACGCGCTGGAACTCGACCCGTGATCGCCGCCGCGCCGCGCGAGATCCGGCTCGACATCGAAGGCGGGATGCTGGCGGGCTTGCGAATGGGCGATGCCGGGGGCGCCCCGGTGCTCGCCCTGCACGGCTGGCTCGACAACGCGGCCAGCTTCGTGCCGCTGGCGGCGCACCTGCCCGGCGTGGACATGGTGGCGCTCGACCTGCCCGGCCACGGCGCATCGGACCACCTGCCGGCCGGGGCCGAATACGCGCTCGCCGGCACCGTGCTCGCGGTGCTGGACGCGGCCGACGCGCTGGGCTGGGAGCGGTTCGCCGTGCTGGGCCATTCGATGGGCGCCTCGATCGGCTGCCTGGTCGCGGCCGCGGCGCCGGACCGCGTGTCACGCCTGGCGGCGATCGAGGCGCTGGGGGCACTGGCGGACACCGAGGACCGCACCGCGTCGCGCCTGCGCGAAGCGATCGCGGCCCGGCGCGCACTGCGCGGCAAGCAACTGCGCGTGTTTCCCGACGTCGACGCCGCGGTCGACACGCGCCTGCGCGCGAACCTGCTGGGCGAGACCGCGCTGGCCGAGCCGCTGGTGCGCCTGCTCGTGGCGCGCGGGTTGCGCGAAGTGCCGGGCGGGCATGCCTGGTCCAGCGATCCACGGCTGACCGTCAGCACGCCCACGCGGATGACCGAAGGCCAGGTGCGCGACCTGCTGCGCAACCTGGCCTGCCCCGTGCTCGCGGTGTATGCAGAGCCGGCGCAGTCCTACTTCCCCGAGCCGTTGCGCAGCGACCGTGCGGCCCTGCCCGCCGACCTGCGCCTGGTCCGCCTGCCTGGCGGCCATCACCTGCACATGGACCAGCCAGGCGCCGTGGCCGACGCGGTCGGCCCCTTCCTGGCGCGCGCGGACGCTACGGCATCGCGCGGGTGAGCTGCAGTCCCATCGTCGTGCCTTCCTCGCCGCGCGACAGCGACACCACGGCGCTGCGGTCGTCCTTCTCGAAGGTGAGCAGGCCGTTCTCGTTGTTCTCCAGCGCGGCCATGGTCTCGGTCCAGCCGTGGCCGGCCATCGATTCGCGCGCGGAGGCATACAGCGCGGGCACGTCCTCGTCCACGGCGAGGCCGATGAACAGGTCCGCGTTCATCGCCAGCGTGCTCTCCACCACGTAGCCGCCCGGGAGGTAGACGTCGTCCGGGAAGTCGTCGGGCAGGCTCGCCGCCTCGCCTCCCGTGATGGTCACCTCGCCTTCCTCGGTGCGATAGGAAATCGATTCGCCGTCCTCGTCGATCTCGACGTCCTGCGCGCCGGCCGCCGCGAGCGCGGCTTCGGCCGCGGCTTCGCCGGGCGTGTCGGCGCAGGCGGACAGGCTCAACAGCAGGGCTGCGCCGAGCCCGAGGAGGGCGGCGCGCGATGTCTCGAGGGGCGGGTGCATGGTCGTGGCTCCTGGGCCGGGGGCGCCGGTCCTGACCGGACAGAACGAGGTTTCCCGCGCCGTGGGGCCACGGATCGCTCAGGCCAGCAGGGCCCTCAGGGCCGCCTTCAGGGCGCGGCCATCGGCGTGGAAGTAGGCCCGCTCGGCCCGCCAGTCGGGGAAGCGGGCCTCGACCTCACGCCAGAACGCCCGCGAGTGGTCGGCCCGGACCAGGTGGCACAACTCGTGCACCAGGACGTATTCGAATGCCGAGGGGCGGGCCAGCACCAGTGCCAGGTCGAGCGACACCGTGCCATCGGGGGCCAGCGACCCCCATTGCGACGACATCGGCCGGAACCGCACGCGCCGCGGGGCACGCGGCAGCCCCGGCAGGTGCCGGGCCATCCACCGGCCCGTGTCCGCCCGGGCCTCCGCCTCGTAGAAATCGCGCAATGCGCGCAGCAGCGTGCTGCGTGGCGCCCGCGGAGGCAGGGCGATCGCGATGCCCTCCGCCCCCGGCCGCACGCTGGCGTACCGGCCGTCATGCCAGTCCAGCGGGACCAGCCGGCCGCGCAGGGGCAGCCAGGCCGTTTCGCCCGGCACGAGCCCGACGGCGGCCGCCGGCGCGAAGCGCTCGAGCTGCGCGGCCACCCAGGTGCGTTGCTCGGCGGCGAAGCGCTCGCCGCTGGCCAGGCTGGCGCGCGGCGGCAAGGTCAATCGCGCGCCGCGCTCGTCCACCGACAGCCGCAGTCGCCGCGCCTGCGGATGCCGCACGCGTTCGACCTCGATCGTGCGGCCATCGTCCAGGCGCAACGGGAAGCTGTCGCGCTCGATCGTGCGCGGCGTCGGCGCCAGCAACCGGAACAGGCGCCTGGGGCTCAACCGTCCGCCCGGCCGAGCTTCAGCGCCGGCTCCAGCACCGCGAACAACCGCTTCAGTTCGCCGGACATCAGCGCGAAGCGCGCGTCGAGCTCCGCATGCAGGTCCTCGCGCTCGGTGGACTCCAGCGCGTCGACCGCGCCCTCGAGCAACTTGAACTTGCGCACGACCAGGTCCTCGCCGAGCACGAACGACACGTGGTCGTCGAGCGTCAATGCCAGCCGCGTGACCTGCTTGCCAGCCTCCAGGTGCCTGGCCACTTCATCGGAAAGCAAGTCCTGGCGCTGGCACTTCACCACCGCGCCCTTGTCAGCGGCGTCCTTGAGTTCGCACTCGTCGCCCAGCGACAGGCCGTCGGGCAGCGGCTCGCCCGCGATCCAGCCCGTCAGCACCGGACGCGGCGCCACCTCCGCGTTGAGTGGCAACGCGGGGAAGCTGCCCAGCGCCTGGCGGATCTCCGACACCACGTGCTCGGCCTGCTTGCGCGAGGAGGTATCGACCACGCAGATGCCGTGTTCCAGGTCGAGGATCGCATCGGTGCGGCCGGGGCGCACGAACGCGCGCGGCAACAGTTCCTGCACCAGGTCTTCCTTCAGCCGCTTGCGCGCGCGGCCGCCGGGGCGCCTGCCTTCCTTTTCCTCCAGGTCGGCCAGCTTCTTCTGCAGCAGGTCGTTGACCACCGCGCCGGGCAGCAGCTTGTCCTCGCTGCCGACGCTGAGCCAGGTGGCGTCGCCAATCCGGTGCGACAGGGCTTCCGTGTCGCGGCCGAATGGCGGGATGAAGCCCCGCGAGGACAATTCCATCGGGCCGACAGGCTTGAGCACGTGGTGGGCGAGCCGGGTGTCCAGGTCGGAGAAGTCGAGCGAGGCGGGGAAGCGGAAGAACGTCAGGTTGCGAAAGAACATCAAGATTCCGTATGGGCGGCATGCGCCGCGATGGGTGGTTCGGAGGTTGCGTCGCCCAGCCAGGCATGCACATCGGGCAAGGCCCCGGCACGCATGCCCAGCGACGTGAAATCGAACAGCTTCGGATCCGACAGTTGCGAGGGACGGATGTCGCCGAGCGCGCGCGCGATGGTCTCGATGCGCCCCGGCGATTCCCGTTCCCAGGCCGCCAGCATCCGCTCGACCTGCTTGCGCTGCAGGTTCTCCTGCGACCCGCACAGGTTGCACGGGATGATCGGGAACCCCTTCGCCTCGGCATACGCGGCGATGTCGGCCTCGCACGCGTAGGCCAGCGGCCGGATTACCACGTGCCGCCCGTCGTCGGACAACAGCTTGGGCGGCATGCCGCCCAGCTTTGCGTGGAAGAAGAGGTTGAGGAAGAAGGTGGCGACCAGGTCGTCGCGATGGTGGCCCAGTGCGATCTTGGTGAAGCCGTGTTCGGCCGCGTGCGCGTACAACGCCCCGCGCCGCAGGCGCGAGCAGAGCGAGCACATCGTCTTGCCCTCGGGCACCACCCGGGTCACCACCGAGTAGGTGTCCTGCTCCAGGATGTGGAAATCCACGCCCAGCGAACGCAGGTATCCGGGCAGCACGTGCGCGGGGAACCCGGGCTGCTTCTGGTCCAGGTTGACCGCGGTGAGCGAGAACGACACCGGGGCCTTGCGCTGCAGCTGCAGCAGCACGTCCAGCAGGGTGTAGCTGTCCTTGCCGCCGGACAGGCACACCATCACCTTGTCGCCGTCCTCGATCATGCCGAAGTCGGCGATCGCGCGACCCACCTGGTGGCGCAGGCGCTTGGCCAGCCGGTTCCGCTCGTGCGCCGCGCGGCGGGCGCGGGACACGGGCTCGGCCAGCGGAAGGGCGGGATCGGGCATCGTCGTTGCAGGCAGGGCGGTCGAACATTCTAGCGCCGCGGGTGGCGGTGACACGCGCTGCCGGGGACGCATTAAGCTGGCGGCGTGACCCAGACCCAGGATCCCGCCGAACTGGCCGCCATGCACCGGCGCGTCGCGGAATTGCGGCTGGAACATCGCGACCTGGACGATGCGATCGCGCGCCTGCAGAGCGACATCGAAGCGGACGAACTCGCCGTCAAGCGCCTGAAGAAGCGCAAGCTGCTGCTCAAGGACCAGATCGCGCGGCTGGAAAGTGCACTGATCCCGGACGAACCGGCCTAGCAGGCCCGCCCGGGCACGGCGTGCTGGCCCGATGCGCATCGTGCGGCATCGAGCGCGCGGCGAGCCGCCAGGGTGAAGTGGCTGTCGTCGCCGAGCAGCCGCGCATACGTGGCGTAGGCGTGTTGCAGCAAGGGCACGGCCTTCGCATGCCGGCCGCGCATGACGTGCAGCCTGGCCATGCCCATCTCGGCTTCGAGCGTGTGCGGGTTGTCGGCGCCGAGTGCGGCCACCGAGCCGCGATAGGCGGCGCCGAGCACGCGCTCGGCGTCCTCGAAGCGCTCGAGCGCCAGCAGGTTCATGCCGTGCAGGTACTGGAACCGCAGCCGCGTCGGGCTGTCCCGGTCACCGAGGGCGGCGAACGCCTCGTCGATCTTCGCGAACTGTTCCTCGGCCTGCGCCGAGCGCCCGGCGCGGCTGTGCAGCACGGCGACATTGGCACGCGCCTTGATCAGCGCGTTGTGGTCGCTGGCGTCGACGGCGAGCTGCGATGCGACCACGTTCTCGCAGTCGGCCTGCCCCGCGTCGTACTGCTTGCGCCTGATGTGCCAGTAGCAGCCTGCCCGGTGCGAGAGCAGGGCGGTCTCGACGTCGGCCAGGTCCAGCTGCCTGCGCAGTGCATCGGTGCCGTCGATCAGCTGCTTGGCTTCCTCGAAGCGTGAATCGTCCGTCAGGTCGATGGCGAGCGTGTAGCGCGCCTGCTGCGTGCGCGTGTCCTCCAGGCCCAGGTGCCGCTCGAACAACGCCACGGCGCGGCGCTCCTGCTCGATGGCCGGGGCGATCTGCATCGCTTCGCCGTAGACCTGGCCGATGGTCATCCGCACGGTGGCTTCGACCACGGGCTGGTCGCTGAGGCGTTCATCGATGCGGGTGACGGCGTGGTCGATGGCTTCGCGGACCGTCAGTTCGTCGCGCTCGTTCTGCGCATAGGGCGAAGCGGCGCTGAGCACGTCCTGGTTGAAGAAGCGGATGACGGCGTCGGCGACGGCGGCCTGTTCGCTGGCGGCACGACCCGCGGCCAGCGCCTTTGCGTACAGGTAGGAAGACATGGCGATCCCCAGCAGCAGCACGACGACCGTGGAGACCAGCCACGGCCGCCTGCTGCGCGCGCGCTCCAGCGTGCGCTGCATCCGCGCGTGCTGGCGCTCGACCTCCCGCTGTGCGTCGCGCTGGCTGCGGCGCAGGTCCAGGTCGCGCAGGCGCGCGGCGAGCGCGTGCGCGGACAGCAGGCGGCGCTCCGGGTTGACGGCGGCGGCCAGGGCGATGTCCTCGCGCAGCAGCTCGTCGCCGACATCGCCCTCCCAGCCCGGGGCCAGCGACCGTCGCAGGTCGCCCACCGCCAGCTGGTAGACCAGCACGCCCAGCGCGAACACGTCGCTGCGCTGGGTCGGGACCTCCCCGGCGATGACCTCCGGCGCGATGTAGAGCATGCTGCCGTAGACGTGCGGACGCGGCGACTCCGCGGCGGTATCCAGGATGCTCATGGTGATGCCGAGCGCGGCGAGCTGCGCCGACGCCGCGGCATCGCTCGCGCCGAGGTCGCCGAGGACCAGGCGCCAGTCCGCGCCCGCGACCGTGCCGTTGCCTGCGCCGGGCGCCTGGCCCGGCACCATGAAGATGTTCTCGGGCTTCAGGTCGCGATGGATGATGCCGACCTCATGCAGGTCCGCGACGGCCTCGCACAGGAGGATGGCCAGTTGCAGCCGCTCCGCGAGCGGGACGTTCGCCAGCCCGCCCCGCGCGTCGGCCCAGTCGCGCAGCGACCCGTCCCGGTACCAGGGGAACTCCACGAAGTACGGGGCGTGCGCCAGGTTCCACCCCAGCACCGGCGCGACCGCGGTGAAGTCCGCACGCGCGGAACGCAGGTAGCGCGCCAGGGCGATCTCGCGCTTGAGCCCGCGCAGGCCGTCCTCGCCGTGGGCGAACTTCACTGCGCGCTGTTCGCCGTCGGCGCCGGCCGCCAGCCAGATCACGCCGGTGGCGCCCTGCCCGATCGGGCGCTCCAGGTGCCAGCCGGGGCGCTGGGGCAACGGGTCGCCGGGCTGCAGGCCCGCCGGCCAGGGGGGCGTGGGCGCCGCGCCGGTGTCGTCCGGCGCCTCGCACCGGACTGCCGCGGTCAGGCGATAGCCGTAACCATGCACCACGCGCAGTGCCGCGGCCTCGTCGCCCAGCGCCTGGCGCAACCGGCTGACCGCCTTGGCCAGTGAATTCTCGGACACCACCCGGCCGGGCCAGCCCGCTTCCAGCAGCTCGTCCTTGGTGACGACCTCGCCGCTGTGGCGCAGCAGCGCCAGCAGGATGTCGTAGCTGCTACGGTCGATCGGCACGGCCTGTCCGGCCACGCGCAGTTCCGCCAGCTGCTCGTCGAGTTCGACGGCGCCGAATCGCCAGATGCCCGGTGCGTGCTCGCCCATGGTCGCGCCGGCGCGTGCCGCGCCCCTCCCCCGTGTCATCCGCATCTTCGCCGCGTGCGTCCCGCCGTTCAATCCCCGGGGCGACCTCGACCTTCACGAGCCTTCAGGATCTTTCAGCGTTGCAACTGTCCGGCGCCGGCCATCACGCGCGTTGTCAGTGTGCGATCACAACCGGGGAAGTGGACATGCAACGCAACAGCAAGCTGTTTTTCCTGGCAGCGGGAATGGCCTTGTGCCTGCCCGCGTTCGGCAAGGGCGCGCCGACGCCGCACGCGGTCCAGCCCGACGAGGCGGTGACCGTCGTCGCCATCCCCGTCGCCATCGACGTGCTGGCCAACGACACGCTGGGCAGCGGCAAGGCGATGGTGACCGTGGCCAGCCAGCCGTCGCACGGCAAGGCACGCGTGGTGGGCACCCACGTCGTCTACCAGCCCGAAGCGGGCTTCGAGGGCAGCGACAGCTTCCAATACCGGATCGTGGGGAGTGGCCGGCCGTCCGTGGGGACGGTGTCCGTCGACGTCGGCGTCGCCTTCACGATCGAAGGCGCCGTGGTCGATGCGCCGATTCCCTTCGCGGAGGTGCGCGCGACGATCGGCGGTCGCAGCTACCTGACCACCGCGAACGCGGACGGCGAGTACCGCCTGAGCATGATCGGCACCGGCGACGACATGGTCGTGCTCGGGGCCCGCGGCGGCGCCGACCAGGCGGTCGTCAACTTCCTCAGCGTCCTGGGCCAGTTCGACCGGCTGCGCGCGGAAGCGGGCGACGGCGTGCTCGATCGCACCGAGAACAACCAGGTCCAGGTGACCCACGTCAGCACGGCGGAGGCCTTCCTGCTCCAGGCGGCGAGCCCCGGCGAGATCACCACGGACGCCGAACTCCAGGCCGCGCGCGACGCCCTCGACATGGGCGCGCTGCTGCAGATGGCGGCGGCGATCAAGCTGGTGGTCGACGAAGGCTTCGCGCTGCCGGCGGGCGTCGACGACACGCTGGAAATGATCAGTGATGCGGGTGCGTTCCAGGCGTTCGTCGCCGAGGCCGAGGCCACGGCGCCGGGCGCGCTGGAGGAGGCATCGCAGGCGACGCTGGCCGACCCGGCGGTGACTCCACCCGCGACCGCGGCCGACTACGTCGGCGAGTACACCCTGATCAACGAGATCGGCGCCCCCGGCACGATCCGGGTGGGCATCGGGCAGGGTGAGCGGCTGGAACTGGCGGCGGACGGCACCGGCCGCTATCTCAACACCGCGCTCAACGGCGATCCGTCGCTGACCTGGACGTTCGCCGGCAACGAAGCGGTCGCGATCTTCAACAACCCGGTCACGTTCACCAGCTATCCGAACATTCCCGGCTATGGCCAGGTGCGCCAGCACGTCACCCAGAACCAGGTGTCGGTGACGCGGCTGGTGGACGGTGGGGGCCGGGACATCTTCGGCGTGCGCTACCAGTCGCACGTGTCGTACCCGGACAACCCGGAGCTCGGCGCGTTCGACACGGCCTACAGCGGCTCGATGATGGCGATCCACGACGGCGCGGCCGGCAACCCCTTCCTCGCCACCGAATTCCCCGCCCTGCGCACGCTGCCGGTGGTGCGGCCCGCGCACATCAACGCCTCGGGTTACGCCTTGATGGACTTCGCGGCCGACGGCACGGGCCAGCGCGATGACGGCACGGCGTTCGGATGGACGCTGGATGCCGAGGGCAGGCTGCAGGTCGAGTACGCGGATGGCTCGTGGAGCCGCTACACCCGGCTGGCCACCGACGGTGGCAAGGCAGACGGGGTGATCGCGGTCCACGAGTGGAACGGGAAGATGCTCGCGGAATGGTCGATCTCGAACGAGTTCGACGGCTCGCTGGTCTTCGATGCCGCGAACCTCGCCGATTCCTGGCGCGGCGGATTCGACCTGAGCCAGGCGGCCTACGAGCCGTCCCTGGTGGGCCTGTACCTGGTGCTGGACCCGGACGGTTCCGCGGTGATGGCCTCGCGCTATGCCGGCGACCCGAACACCTACAAGACGCGGCAAACCTGGCGCTTCAATCCGGACGCCGGCTCCATGGAATCCACCGTGTACTACGACAACACCGGCTGGGTGCCCAGCTGCACGCCACCGGTCAACGGGTGCTTCGTGTACACCCAGCGCCGCTGGCATCCGCTGGCGGTGGACGGGAACCGGATCTTCGTGATCGAGGAGCTGGCCTGGGACGCCGACGGCGACCTGGACCTGGACGTCCAGCACCAGCGCGGCAACTTCTACGACCGCGAAACGGCACCCTTCCCGATCGACTGAGTCCTTTCAGGAATCTTCAGACCGATTCCCCGGACCGGGAAGGACTGGCCGGGGAATTCGGGGGACCCTCCCTCCGGTGCGGCCCAGGCGGGTCGCGCCGGGCCACCTGGCCCGGCACAATGCTCCGGGGGGAGGTGCAGGTGAAAATCCTTGCGTCACTGGCAAGCGGCATCGCGTTCCTGCTGTCGTCCACGGCCTGCCACCTGGTGGGCGGCGTAGACGCCGCACCGCGCCCGGACGCCCACGCCGCCGAGGACGGCCCGGCCCCGCCGGCTGGCCTGGCATTCGAATCCAACCTGGGGCAGGCCGATCCCTGGGTCCGGTTCGTCGCGCGGGGCAACGGGTTCGCACTGCGCCTGGAGGACACCGGTGCGGCGCTCCGCCTGCCCGGCGGCGAGGTGCACCTCTCCATCGCCGGCATGCACCGGGCCCATGCCTCGGGCATCGGCCGCCTGCCCGGCGCGAGCCACCACTTCAGGGGCAACGACCCCGGCCGCTGGCAGCACGCGGTGCCGCTGCATGGCCAGGCGATGTTCTCCGGGATCCATGACGGGATCGACCTCGAGTTCCGCGGCCACGCGGGCCGGCTGGAACTCGGCTTCACGTTCGCGCCGGGCGCGACGCCCGGGCTGGTCGCATTCGACATCGGCGGCGTGCGCGACGTGGCGCTCGATGCCGCCGGCGACCTCCGACTCGACACGGGCCAGACGACGCTGCAGCTGCACCGCCCGCTCGCCTGGCAGCTCGTCGATGGCACGCGCCGCGCCGTCGACAGCCGCTACTGGCGGCTCGACGACGACACGGTGGCCATGGCGTTCGGCCTTTACGACCGGTCGTTGCCACTGGTGGTCGTCCCCGTGCTCGCGTTCCCGGTCGGCGCCGCGGCCGGCGACGCCGGCCCATGGCCGGGGCCTGCGCGCGCCGTCGAAGTCGACGCCACCGGCGCGGTCTGGGCCGTCGGCCGGGCGCTGTCCGCCACCGGCAAGCGCGGCGACGGCGACGCATTCGCCTGCCGGCTCGGCGCGACCAGCGCCGCCCCGGAATGCGCCTACATCGGTGGCTCGGACGACGACGCCGCCCTGGCGCTCGCGATCGGCCCGCGCGGCGCCGCGCATGTCGTGGGCACCACCCGTTCGACGGACTTCCCGGTGGTGGAGGCACACCAGCGCCGACGGGCAGGTGCCAGCGATGCGTTCGTGCTCAGCCTTGGCCCCCTGATGGACCGGCCCGCCTTCAGTACCTACCTGGGCGGCAACGCGCGAGATGTCGCCCGGGGCGTCGCGGTCGGTGCAGACGGGACCACCTGGGTCACCGGCGATACCTCGTCGACGCGGAACTTCCCGACCACGCCCGGGGCGCTCCAGGTCGCCGACCCGGCGGGGACCGATGCCTTCGTCGCCAAGTTCGAGCGCGGCGGCGTCCTCGCATTCGCCACCTACCTGGGCGGCAGCGCGGACGACGGCGGCCACCGCGTCGCGCTGGACGACGACGGCCATGCCTACGTGTCCGGGCACACCGCGTCGGCGGACTTCCCGTCCCGGTTCCCGGCGCGCGACGCCACGGTGGCCCGCACGGGCGCCTTCCTGGCGAAGCTGCACCGTGACGGTGCCAGCCTGGTCTACGGCACCTACCTGGCGGACGCGGGGAGCGTCGGCGGCGCCATCGACGACTAGGCGCCCGCGGGCTCGTCCCCGGGCGCGTGGGGGCCAGGCGCATCGGGGGGCGGATCGTCGCCCTTCGGTGTCTCCGGGCTGATCTTCTCGATGGTGTGCCGCAATTCGCGACCGAGGATGACCTTGGCATCGCGCGCCCAGGCATCCAGGCGCTGGTCGAACGTGAGCTTGCCTTCGGCGTCGGGCCACACCAGCTTCAGCTCGCGCAGCTTCTGGATGAAGCCGCGGAACAGCGTGCGGTCGAAGAACTCCGGCGCCGCCGGGGCGTACAGCAGCGACAGGCGTTGCGCCGCGAGCTGGCACAGCCGCTCCAGCTCGCCGGCGCTGAGCGTGCCGGGACCGTTCTTGGCCAGGACCGAGATCGCGATGTAGTACCGCTCGAACGCCTGCTGCAGCGAATGGCCGATGGCGCGCAGGCGGAAGACCTCGTCCGTCTGCCCGGCGTTGCGCGCGAGGATGTCGCCGTCGTCCGCGCCGACCACCTCGAGCAGTCCTTCCCCGGCGAAGATGTCGATGGTGCGCGACAGGCGCCCGGCGAATTCCTCCTCCGTCCAGGGCAGGAACAGTTCCGACTGGAGGAAGGGGTAGACGCTGCGACCCAGGCGCAACACGCCGTTGCGGCTCATGCGCCGGTTGTTCTGGAAGCACACGGCGATCCACGCCGCGGCCACGAACAGGTGCAGCACGTTGTTGCGGAAGTAGCTCAGCAGCACCGCCGTGTCGCCGTCCACGCCCAGCACGTCGCCGAGCGGATGCGGCGTGCGCGCCAGCATCCCGATCTCCTCGCCGTGGGCGACGATCTCCTCCGGTGCGTGGGGCGTCACGGTCACGTGCCGCGAGTACGGCAACTCGTCGAGCAGCTTCTTGGACAGCGCGATCTGCGCCAGCAGGTCGGCCTCGCCCATCGCGTGCTTGGGCGTGGACAGCAGGGCCATCGCCAGCAGGTTCACCGGGTTCACGTCCGCGGCGCGGTTGACGTTGACCTGGATGTCGTTGGCCAGCGCGCTGACGGTGTCGGCCAGCCACGCGGGCTTCTGGTCGTCGGACAGCGGCTCGGTTTCCCAGCCGGGCGCATGCCTGTCGAGCATGTCGTTGAGCCGGATCGCCTCGCCGAAATTGACCACCACCTGGCCGTAGTTGGAGCGCAGCACCTTGGGGATGCCGGTGACCAGCTGCCAGATCGATTCCTTCTGCTTCGGCTTCCCGGTCAGCTCGTCGAGGTAGCTGGTGCCTTCCATCAGCTTCTCGTAGCCGATGTACACGGGCTGGAACAGCACGGGGCGGGTCGGCTGCCGCAGGTAGCCGCGCACCGTCATCGCGAGCGTGCCGCCCTTGGGCGGCAGCAGCCGGCCGGTGCGCGAACGCCCGCCCTCGATGAAGTACTCGATGGAATAGCCGCCGGCGACGAGCTGCGCCATGTACTCGCGGAACACCGCGGAATAGAGTGCATTGCCGCGGAAGCTGCGCCGGGCGAAGAACGCGCCGCCCTTGCGCAGGATGGTGCCGATCACCGGCAGGTTGAGGTTGATCCCGGCGAAGATGTGCGGTGGGACGATGCCGCGGGTGTACAGCAGGTAGCTGAGCAGCAGGTAGTCCATGTGGCTGCGATGGCAGGGCACGTAGACCACTTCGTGCCCGGGCGCGTTGGCCTTGACCTCGTCCAGGTGGTGCACGAGCACGCCGCGGTAGATGCGGTTCCAGACCGGCGTGAGCATCGACGCCAGCGAACGCACCACCGGGTGCGAATAATCCGCCGCGATCTCCCAGACGTACGCATGCGCCTTGCGCCACGCATCCGCCGTGCTGCCCTTGTCGCGCCGCGCCTGCTCGGCGATGGCCTCGAGCACCGGCGCGCTGGACAGCACCTTGTCGGCGAGCAGGCGGCGGGTCGACAGGTCCGGCCCGATCACCGCTTCGCGGATGCGCCGGAAGTGCGTGCGTAGCACCCGCGAGAGCTTGCGCACGGTGCGCTCCGGGTCGAGCCCTTCCGCCAGCCCCTCGTCGACGATCTCCCGCAGCCGCACGGGCGGCGCGAACTGCACCTGCGTGTCGCGACCATTGAGGAGGATGGCGAGCAGCCGCCGGAACCGGCCGACGATCGCCCAGTTCTCCGAGAACAGCACCGAGAACCAGCCGCTCTGCTTGTCCGGCGCGCGTCCGACGAAGATCGACACCGGCACCAGTTGGACGTCGAGGGCGGGATCCTCGCGGTGTGCTTCCAGCAACCGTGCCAGCGAGTCCGAGTGGGTGCGTCCGTGGCTCTTGCGCCGCAGTGCCGGGGGCAGCGCGCTCGCGTTGCGGCGCGAGAGCGCGACGTAGCCGCGGCTGCGGTCGAGCGGGACGCCGGGCAACGGGCGCAGCGGGGACGGCAGGCCGGCCTGGCGGCAGGCGCGGTCCAGGACCAGTGCGTTGGACAGCCCGTAGTCCTCGAGCACGTAGCAGACCGGCCGGACCTCGTCGCACAGCGCCGGTGTTTCCGGGACCACGTCCAGGGCGATCCACGGGTCGAGCATCCGGCCGAGCAGGCGCGCCCACCAGGGACGGACGTCGCGCGCCGGCTGCGGACACCTGTGCGACACGGCGTCCGGCCCATCGGTGGCAGGCTCCGGGAAAGGCAACGATTCCTGCGGCGGGAGCGGCTTGGGCTTCGACATCGTTCGCATTATCGCAAGGCGGCCCGGTGCGGGCCGGCGGCGTGGCCGCTCAACCCGCGGGCGTTGTCCCGTCGGCATCGTCGCCAGCGACCGGGGCGTCGTCCGTCGACGCGGCCGGCGCGAGGCTGGCGCGCGCGTTGCGCACGCTGTCGGACGGATACCAGCGCCCGTCGATCCGTTCGAGCATCACCTGCGTGCTGATGGCATGCCCGGCCAGCGGGTAAGTGACCTGCACCACGGCCCGGTCGCCCTCCTGCGAGGCTTCTTCCACGCGAAGGCCTGCCAGGCTCGCCCCGAGGTCCAGGCCGTAATCGGCGAAGGTGCGCATCGACGCCGCGACGAACGGCTGCAGGCGCTCCAGCGTGCCCGTCATCCCGAGCGCGGTGAAGTCCGACGGCTCGTCCAGGCCCGCGGCGCGGGCGGCCGCGGCCAGGCGCACGATCGACGCCCTGGCCCGCTCCCGGTCGGCCAGCGGGGCGTCGGTGGCCCAGGCGCCGAGTGCGTCGATCACCTGGGCGTAGTGCACGCGCTCGGCGTCGCTGAACTCACCCTCGTTGTTGACGTATTCCACGCCCCACAGCGACAACGACTGCGCGGCGGCGTCCAGCTGCTGGTCCTGGCCGGCGAACTGGCGATCGAAGGCCGACTGCAGCCTGGCCTCCGCGCCCTCGGCGCCGAACGCGGCGAGCAGGGGCGGCAGCTTGCCGGCCAGCGGCAGGTCGCTCAGTGGCCAGCGGCTGCGGTCTTCCCGCCAGGCCGCGTCCAGTTCCGCATGCAGCGCGGGCGGCACGGCCGCCCGTGCGTACCCGGCCAGGTCGCCGGCCTGCAGCCGGGTGGCCAGCGCGACGACGGTGGCGGCCGGCGAGTCGGCGGCGGGTGGCTGCCCGGCCGGCGCCGGGTCGCGCTCGCAGCCGGCCAGGAGCGCCAGCACCAGCAGCAGCGCCAGCAGGGCAACGGCAACGGACCTCGCGGCGGGCGACGACGGGTTCATCGATCCAGGCATCGGGGCATCGTGACGGCCGCGCCGGACGGGGGCAACCCCGGGACCGGCCACGGTCAGCGGCCCCCGGTATCGAGCGCGGCCCGCTTCGCCGCGCGGCGCGCCTCGAGCGGCAGGCGCCAGTCGTTGTCGAACACCGCCGGTTCCCAGCCGCCGTAGGTCGGGTTCGGCAGCATCCACCAGCGTTCACCGAACCAGCCCGCGTGCCGGTCGACCAGCGCCTGGCGCGCGGCGGGCGTGTTGGCGGCGACCGCGACGAAGTCGCCCAGCTGGTCCCCGAACTGCATCAGCACCCGGTACTGCCTGCCGGCGAGCTGGCGCCGGCAGTCCTTCTCGCTGCCGTCCTGTTCACAGCCCTCGACCACCGTGCCCAGGCCCAGGAACACCGACTCGCCGGCGACCGGCAGCCCGACCGCACGCAGGTTGTCCAGCGTGGCGTCCTGCAGGTGCTCGGCACGGTTGGACAGGTACACGAGGGTGACCCCGCGCGCGGTGGCGGCCCGCGCGAAATCGAGCACGCCGGGCACCGGGCGGGCACGGCGTTCCTCGACCCAGGCCGCCCAGGTCGCTTCGTCGTAGGCACCGCCGTCGCGCACGAGCCGCGCCTGGTAGGGCGAGTTGTCCAGGACCGTTTCGTCGACGTCGAGGATGACGGCGGGCGGCAGGACGGCGATCGCATCGGGATTGGCACGCTCCCCGGGCGCGAGGGCGTCCCAGGACGTGTCGGCGAGCGCCGCGTCCAGCCGCGCGGCGGCGGCGTGGTAGGCCGACAGCGTGGCCGCATCGTATTCGGCCGAGGACTGGACCCAGAGGACGGCATTGAGGTTCGCGTTCGCGGACGCGACCGCCTCCGTGTCGACGTACGCGACCGCCGTGACCGGTGGCGCCACCGCCACCGGGTCGGGCGTGGTGCGGCATGCGCCCAGCGCGAGCGCGACGGCGATCGAAACGGCAAGTGCGACTGGGCGCATGGGGATCCCGGCATGGAAAAGGGGCACCGAGTCTACCGACCGGGCATGACGCCCCCGTGGGTAGCCGGTCAGGCCTCCAGCAGTGCCCTGATCGCGGCGAAGCCGGCGTCCGCCCGCTCCTTGCGCTGGGCGGCGTCGGCCTGCGGATCGGCGCCGTCACGCTGCAGCTCGGCCGCCGGCAGCTCGTCGAGGAAACGGCTCGGCAGGTTGCGGATGCGCTGGCCCCAGCGTTGCGCTTCGCGGGCATGCGACAGCCACAGCCGCTCCTTCGCGCGGGTGATGCCGACATAGAGCAGGCGGCGCTCCTCGTCGATGCGGCCTTCCTCGATGGACGCCTCGTGCGGCAGGTTGCCGTCCTCGACGCCGACGATGAACACGTACCGGAACTCCAGTCCCTTGGCCGCGTGCAGGCTCATCAGCCGGACCTGGTCGCCGGCGTCCCCCTTGTCCGCGTGCGCGAGCAGGGACATCGCCGCCGCCAGTTCGCCCGGCCCGCTGGTGCGCGGCCCGTCGAACCACTCGGCCAGTTCCTCCAGGTTGCGGCGGCGCAGGGTGAACATCGCCTCGTCCTTGCACTGCGCGCGCAGCGAGGCGAGCAGGCCGGATTGCTCGACCAGCGCCCGGACCAGCTGCGCCGGCGGCAGGCGCTGCGCCTCGGCGCGCAGCGCACGCACCACCGCGTCGAATCCCTGCAATGCGTTGGCGCTGCGCGCCGGCAGTTGCTTCAGCAGCCCGATGGACGCCGCGGCGCGTGCCAGCGGCAGGTGCGCGGTGCGCGCCAGCTCCCCCAGCTTCGCCAGCGTGGTGCCGCCGACGCCGCGCTGCGGGGCACCCACGGCACGCAGGAACGCGGCGTCGTCGTCCGGGTTGGCGACCAGCCGCAGCCATGCCAGTGCGTCCTTGACTTCGCCGCGGTCGAGGAACGCCGTGCCGCCGCTCAGGTGGTAGGGAACGCGCAGCAGCTGCAACGCCTTCTCCAGCGCGCGCGACTGGTGGTTGCCGCGGAACAGCACGCAGAAGTCGCTCCACGGCGCGCCGCGCGTGGTGTGCAGGAAGTGCACCTGGTCGGCGACCTTCTCGGCTTCGTGGACCGCGTCCCGGCATTCCCAGACGCGGATCCGCTCGCCATCGGCGTTGTCGCTCCACAGCGCCTTGGGATGTTCGTGCGGGTTGTGGGCGATCAGGGCGTTGGCCGAGCGCAGCACCCGGTTGCTGCAACGGTAGTTCTGCTCGAGCTTGACCACCTCGAGCGCCGGATAGTCGACCGCCAGTTGCAGCAGGTTGTCGGGATTGGCGCCACGCCAGGCGTAGATCGACTGGTCGTCGTCGCCCACGCAGGTGAACAGGCCGCGCGGCCCGGCGATGGCCTTCAGCAACCGGTACTGCGCGTCGTTGGTGTCCTGGCACTCGTCGACCAGCAGGTAACCGATGCGCTCGCGCCAGCCGGCGATGGCGTCCTCGTCGGACTCCAGCAACTGCACGGGCAGCCGGATCAGGTCGTCGAAGTCGACCGCGTTGAACGCGGACAGGCGCGCCTGGTAGGCCGCGTACAGGGCCGCGGCCTCGCGTTCGCGGGCGCTGCCCGCGGCGGCGGATGCCTGTTCAGGCGACAGGCCCGAATTCTTGGCCCGGGACACGAGCGACTTCACCGCCTCGATCGCATCGGGCTTGCTGCCGGCGGGCAGCAGGTCCTTGAGCTGGGCGGCGCTGTCCTCGGCGTCGAACACGGAGAACCCGCGGCGCAGCCCCACCTTCGCGTGTTCAGCCTGGAGGATGCGCAGGCCCAGCGCGTGGAACGTGCAAACCAGCAAACCCTCTCCCGCGTCGCCGCGGATCCGCCGCGCGACGCGCTCGCGCATCTCGCGCGCGGCCTTGTTGGTGAAGGTGATCGCGGCAATCCGCCGTGCCGGCATCGTCCCGGACGCGACGAGGTGTGCGATCTTCTCGACGATCACCCGCGTCTTGCCGCTGCCCGCGCCCGCCAGCACCAGCATCGGCCCGTCGACATGGACAACCGCCTCGCGCTGCTGCGGGTTCAATCCGTTCATCCCCCCAATTCTCGCATCCCCCATCCGCCACCCATCCCGGCTTCATCTTCGCCACGCATTTCCATGCCATTGGTTCACCTGACCATTGCCTCATTTGCAACGGTCCGCGCCTTCCTATCATCCATCCCCATAGCGTCCCCACACCATGGAACCGAGCAGATGATCCGCCCCCTTGCCCTTGCGTGCCTTTTCAGCCTCGTCGCCGCGCCAGTGCTCGCGCAGGACGACACCGACAAGCCCCTGTGGGACCCCGGCGACGAAGTCGTCATGAACAGCGCCGGGTTCCTGGGCGCCCATCCCGACCTGCGCTGGCGGCGCGAAGGACTGCAGTCCCTCGAACAGGATCGCGCCGGTGAAGCATTCACTTTCTTCAAGCGCGCGGCGCGCTACGCGGACAAGCCGTCGCAGGCGATGGTCGCCGAGATGCTCTGGACCGGGACCGGCACGCCGATGGACCGTCCGCTTGCGTACGCCTGGATGGATGTCGCCGCCGAGCGCGCCTACATCCCGTTCCTGGCCAAGCGCGAGGCGTACTGGAACGCGCTGACCGAGGCCGAGCGCAAGCAGGCGCTGGCCGTCGGCGCCGCGGTCTACGACGAATTCAACGATGGTGTCGCCAAGGAGCGGCTGGAACGCCTGTTGCGCCGCGCGCAGCGCAGCGTGACCGGCAGTCGTACCGGCCACGTTGGCAACCTGCAGGTCGTGGTCCCCGGCCCTGGCGGCATCGGCATCACCATCGACGGTTCGAAGTTCTACGACGACCAGTACTGGGAACCCGAGCAGTACTGGGCCTGGCAGGACAGCGTCTGGAAGGATCCGCCCAAGGGCACCGTGAGCGTGCAGCCGCTCGAGGTGGTTCGCCAGGGTGACGCGCCGGCTGGCGACGAGGAGGGCGACGACTAGCCCGACACGGGCCCGGGTATCGCGATCGATCGTGGTGCGACCGTCCGGCTTCCCGGGGCATCCCTGGCAGGGAGGCTTACAAGGAGGCGTGGGATGAAAACCCTCATCGCGATTGCACTGGCGCTGGCCATTTCCGGACCCGCGATTGCCGCCAACCCGATCCCGCAACGCGGCGACGCGCTCATCCTCAACAACACCGGGTTCCTCGGCGCGCACCCCGACCTGCGCTGGCGCCGCGAAGGCCAGGCGACGCTGGAAAAGGACCGCCCGCGCGAAGCGTTCACCTATTTCATGCGCGCCGCGCGCTACGCCGACAAGCCCTCCCAGGCAATGGTGGCCGAGATGCTGTGGACCGGGAACGGCGTGGCGGTCGACCGGCCGCTGGCCTACGCCTGGATGGACATCGCCGCGGAACGCGCTTACGTCCCGTTCGTCGCCAAGCGCGAGGCGTACTGGAACGCGCTCAGCGAGGCCGAACGCGCACAGGCGCTCGAGGTCGGTCACACGCTGTACGCGGAATACCGCGACGAGGTCGCGCAGGAGCGCCTCGAGCGCGAGCTCGAGAAGGCGAAGCGAAAGATCACGGGCAGCCGCACCGGATTCGTCGGCTTCCTCGAAGTCCAACTGGCAGGGTCCCACGGGACGCCGATCACGGTCAGCGCCGAGCGCTTCTACGACGACAGGTACTGGGAGCCGGACCAGTACTGGGAATGGCAGGACACCATCTGGAAGGACCCCGGGTTCGGAACGGTCACCGTCAAGCCGCTCGAGGTCGTCCGGGACGAGGACGAAGGCGGGGAGTAGCCACGGCGGCCTGGACGCGGGATTAAACTGGGCGCAATGGCCAAGCTCTATTTCTACTACTCGGCAATGAACGCCGGGAAGACCACCACGCTGCTGCAATCGGCGCACAACTACCGCGAGCGCGGGATGCGCACGCTGATCCTCACGCCGCGGCTCGACGACCGTGCGGGGAGCGGCAACGTCGCGTCCCGCATCGGGTTGCAGGCCGAGGGCATCGCGTTCGAGCCGGGCCACGACCTGCACGCATTGATTGGAAAGGACATCGACGCGCGCGGGACGTTGCACTGCGTGCTGGTGGACGAGGCGCAGTTCCTGACGCGCGCGCAGGCGTGGCAGCTGACCGAGGTGGTGGATGCGCTGCGGATCCCGGTGCTGTGCTACGGCTTGCGCACCGACTTCCGCGGCGAGCTGTTCGAGGGAAGCGCCGCGCTGCTGGCCTGGGCCGACGAGCTGGTCGAGATCAAGACCATCTGCCACACCGGCTGCAAGGCGACGATGACCGTGCGCGTGGACGAGGGCGGGCGTGCCCTGCAGGCGGGCCCGCAGGTCGAGATCGGCGGGAACGAGCGCTACGTGTCCGTGTCGCGGGCCGAGTTCAAGAAGGTGATGCGGGGCGAAGCCAGCGTCGATCCGCTGCAGCAGCCGTTGCCGCTGGAACGGCGCTAGCCGCTGCCAGCCGGTGCGACCGGCGACAGGCGCGCCTCGCGCGCCCGCTCCAGGCGCTGGCGCGCGCGCACCGTCGCCGGATGCCGCGGGCCCAGCACTTCCAGCGCCAGCACCAGCGCTTCGGCATGGGCCCGTTCCGCCGCCGCCTGCTGGCCGAGTTGCTGGCGCGATGCGCCGATGTCGCCCAGCAGCTCGATGGCGAGCGGATGCCGTTCGCCAGCCCCGCGCCGCAGGCGTGCCAGGGCATCGGCCTGGACCCGCAGGGCTGCGGACGTCTCGCCGGCATCGACATGCAACTGCGCCAGGTCCCGCAGGCGTTCGACCGCGCCGACCTCGTCCCGGAGCAGCGCCGCATGCACGTCCAGCGCGTCTTCCAGCAACAGGCGCGCGAGCCGCGGCTCGCCATTGGCGCGGCGGCACTGCGCCAGCTGTGACTGGAAGGCGGCGGCCTGCGCCGGAAGCCGCGCCTGCTCGCGGCGCACGGCGGGCAGCCACGGTTCCATCGCATCGATGCATCCCGCGACGGCATTGCCCAGGAACAGGCTGCGCCCGCGGAGCGTGGCCGCCTCCAGGCGCAGTCCCGTCGGCACCGCGTCGCCCAGGGCCGACAGCATGTCGGCCTGCCGGTCCAGCAATGCCGCCGCCTCGCGGTGGTCGCCCAGGCCGAGCCTCAGGCGTGCGCCCAGCCCCAGCAGTTCCGCACGCGCGAGCGGCTGGCCGGACAGTTCGCGGTTGCCGCGTTCGACGCCCGCGGACAGCAGCCGACGCAGCTCCAGCGAGGCGTCCGGGGGCGCCGCGCCGGCCTGTTCGAACAGGCCGATGACGAACGATTGCATCGCCTGCGCCCGCGACGCGTCCTGCAAGGCCAGGCGGGCCTGCCAGAGCACCACGGCCAGTGCCGCGACCACGGCCAATCCGACCAGCGAGGCGCTCGCCAGCGGCCAGCGATGGCGGGCGATGAACTTCTGCAGCCGGTAGCCGACGCCACGCGGCTTGGCGAGCACCGGCTGGCCCTCGAGGTACCGCTGCACGTCGCGCGCCAGCGCCTCCACGGACGGATAGCGCTGCACGGGTTCCTTGGCCAGCGCCTTGAGCACGATGTTGTCCAGGTCGCCGGCGACCTGGCGGGCCCGCCGGCGCAGCGCGCCAGACCGGCCCGGGTTCGCCTCCGCCGCGCGTGCCAGCGCCTGCGACGGTGGCAGCGGATCACTCGAGAGGATGGCTTCTTCCCACGCTGCGTCGCTGCCGCGCGCGGGCGTGTACGGCTTGGCGCCGGCCAGCAGTTCGTAGAGCACCACGCCAAGCGCGTAGACGTCGGTCATGGTGGTGACCAGCTCGCCGCGGATCTGTTCGGGCGCGGCGTAGTGGAGCGTGAACGCGCGCATGCCGGTGCCGGTGTACTCCGGCGCCGTCCCTTCGCTGGTGTCGAGCAGCTTGGCGATGCCGAAGTCGAGCAACTGCACGTCGCCGGTCGCCGTGACCAGGATGTTGGACGGCTTCAGGTCGCGATGCACGATCAGGTTGGCGTGCGCGTGGCTCACCGCCTGGCACACCTGTCCGAACAGTTCCAGCCGAGCGGCGATGGGCACGTCGCGCGCCTCGCACCAGTCGGTGACCGGCTCGCCTTCGATGTACTCAAGGACGAGGAACGGCTGGCTGTCGTCGCTGAGCCCTGCATAGAGCAGGCGTGCGATGTGGGGATGCGCCAGGCGCGCGAGGATCTCGCGTTCGCGCTGGAAGCGCCGGCGCAGGCCCGGGTCGACCAGCCCGGGACGCAGCAGCTTGAGCGCGACGCGGCGCTGGTACATCCCGTCGGCCCGTCCGGCCAGCCAGACCTGGCCCATGCCGCCTTCGCCGAGCAGCCGCTCCAGCCGGTAGGGTCCGATGCGGGCACCCACGCGCGCGCCGGGCAAGGGCGCGACCAGGGGCTCGGACAGGAAATCGCCGCTGGCTTCCTCCAGCGCGACCAGCGCCTGCAACTCGTCGGCCTGCGCCGGGTCCTCGGCCCGCATCACCTCGAGGCGTCGCGCGCGTTCGTCAGGATCGAGCTCGAACAGCGCGTCGAGCAGCGGCGACAGGCGTTGCCAGCGCTCGGCGTCCATTGCACGCTGCCTGCGTCGCGCGTCCGGCGCGGCTCAGCCGCGCCCGCCGGCCGCGTTGCGCCGGGGGCCGCGGTCTTCTTCGCCTTCCTGCAGCGAGGCGAGCAGGAACAGGCGCGCCTTCTGCCAGTCGCGGCGGATGCTGCGCTCCGACCGCTTGAGCAGCGCGGCGATCTCGACTTCCGACAGGCCGGCGAAGTAACGCAGTTCGACGACCTTGGCCAGCCGCGGGTCGACTTCCGCCAGGCGGGTCAACGCGGTGTCCAGGCCCAGCGTTTCCTCGTCCAGCCGGACGCCGCCGGCCAGGTCCTCGGGCAGGTCCGTCACGCGGTGCAGGTCGCCGCCGCGCTTCTGCGCCATCCGCTGGCGCGCGTAATCCACCACGACGCTGCGCATCGCCGTGGCGGCATAGGCGAAGAAGTGCGCGCGGTCGTCGAATTGCGCCGTGTTGCGACCCACGACCTTGAGATAGGCCTCGTGGACCAGCGCGGTGGCATCGAGCGTGCGACCGTGCTGCCCGGCCAGCTGGCGCCGCGCCATCGTGTGCAATTCCTGGTACAGCGATGCGAGCACGTGGTCGAGCGCCTTGCGGTCGCCCCCGCGCGCGGCATCGAGCCAGCCCGTGATGTCAGCGTTGTCTGCCATCGTTTCCCCCTCGAAGGCCACCCGATCATACGCCGGGGTCCGGCGGAAAGGTCACCACCGGACGCTCAGCGCTGGCAGGCGGGACACCAGGCCGTCGTGCGCTGCGCGATCGGCGCCTCGCGCAACGGCCGCCCACAACGGATGCAGGGTTCACCGCCGCGCCCGTAGGCCAGCAGTTCCAGTTCGAAGTAGCCCGGCGCGCCGTCCGGGGCGATGAAGTCGCGCAGGGTGGTCCCCCCGCGCTCGATGGCATGGGCGAGGATGCGTTTCGTTTCGTCCGCGAGCGCCGCGTAGCGCGCCCGCGAAACCTTGCCCGCGGGGCGCAACGGCGAGATGCCCGCGGCGAACAGCGCCTCCGCCGCGTAGATGTTGCCCACGCCAACCACGATCCGCTGGTCCATCAGGAATGCCTTGACGGGCACGCTGCGGCCGCGACTGCGCGCGAACAACCAGTCGCCGTCGAAATCGTCCGACAACGGCTCCGGTCCGAGGTCCTGCAGCAGAGCATGGGTCTCCCCGGCCGGTTGCCAGAGCGCGCAACCGAACCGCCGCGGGTCGTTGAAGCGCAGGACGCGGCCACTGTCCAGCCCGACATCCAGGTGGTCGTGCAGGCCCACCGGCACGTCCGGACGCAGCACCCGCAGGCTGCCACTCATGCCCAGGTGCAGCAGCGCACTGCCTGCATCGGTGTCCAGCAGCAGGTACTTCGCGCGTCGCCGCACGGCCTCGATCCGCCGGTCCGGCAACAGCGCCTGCAGTTCGGGCGGGAAAGGCCAGCGCAGCCCCGATCGTCGCTGGACGACGCCGGTGACGGTGCGCCCGACCAGGTGCGGCGCGAGGCCGCGACGGGTGGTTTCGACTTCGGGGAGTTCGGGCATCAGCTGTCGCTACAGCGCCATGCCGCGCACATCCGTTGCGATCGTCACCACGCTCTGCAGTGGGACCGGGTCGCCTCGCGGGACTTCGGGCAATCCGCGGAAGCCACGCGGCTCGTGGCTTGCGCACCACGCCGGGATGACGCAATGGGTGTAAAGGAACCGAAAGCGGGCTTCGACCGTCGCGCCATCCACCTGCTCCGGCTTGACCCGCCAAGCGAGTATCTGCTCGCGCGAGCGCGCTTCCTGCGACTCCCGGTATTCACGGCGGGACGTGCTTGCGTCGTACTCGACGAGTTCGAGCCGGCGCACCTCGCCCTCATCCCAGTCGACCTCATAGACGATTCCCGCACTGGCCGGACGCGTACCCATGTCGATGCGCTCCCACCGCTGCCAGCCGTGCTGGTCCGGGGCATCCAGCAAGGAGGGGCCGGTAAAGGCGTCCTCGACCTCGATCCCGAACTTCCCGTCCTTCCGTTCTTTGGCGAGTACCCGGATCGTGAGCGTCGTCGCGATCGACTCGACGGGCCGTACACCCGGCGCGGGCCGGAAGTCCCACGACCGGATCTTCTGTTCCAGGCTTCGCTGCGCTGCTTCGGGCATGGCCTTGTAGTTTCGCCAAGCCAACGACACCAGCCGCCCATCAGGTCCCAGGACGATGTCGGCCCTGAACCACAGCGTGGCGTGGTCCACGCCGACACGCGCGTCCGCCGGCGCCAGGGCGGCCACGGCCACCAACAGCAACAGCAACAGCAACCGTTGCCTGGCACGACGGGGCACGACGATTGCGAGCCACGACTTCCCGTTCATCGGGGAAGTATGCCGCCTGCGCATGCCGCCCGTGACCGGGTCGCCGAACGCTGTCACGCCGAGCTTCGCAGTAATAATGCGTGGCCTGCCGACCCGGACCGACCATGCCCATCAAGTCGCTCATCCGCACCATCCCCGACTTCCCCCGGCCCGGCATCCAGTTCCGCGACATCACGACATTGCTGGCCAATCCGGTGGGGTTCGCCCGTGCGATCAATGACCTGGCGGACCGCTATCGCAGCGGGGAACGCGAGGTCGACCTGGTCGCCGGCATCGAGGCGCGCGGTTTCATCATTGGAGCGGCGCTCGCCCTGGCGCTCGGCAAGGGCTTCATCCCCATCCGCAAGGCGGCGAAGTTGCCCGGGCGGGTGCTGGGACAGGACTACAAGCTCGAATACGGCAGCGACCGGGTCGAGATCCACGCCGACGCGCTGGTGGCGGGTGCGCGTGTCCTGCTGGTCGACGACCTCGTCGCCACGGGCGGTACCGCGGAAGCGGCCTCGCTGCTGGTGGCCGCGGCCGGTGGCCGGGTCGTCGAATGCGCGTTCGTGATCGACCTGCCGGACCTTGGCGGCCGTCGGCGGCTGGAGGCGCAGGGGCTTCCGGTGCACGCCCTGTGCGCGTTCGAGGGCGGCTGACGGGACCTGAACAACCGGGGCATTCACAGTCCCCGTGGATGCCTTCACCACGCCCCGGCTGGCATCATGTGAACCGGGGATCGGGCCATGCCCGTCCCCGCCTTTCGTTCCGGAGCCTGCAATGCCCGCTTCACTGCTCGATTTCCTGGCCGGCGGCCTGGCCCAGGCCAGTCTCGGCACCCTCGCGATCTGGCTGCTGGTCGCGACCCAGCTGACCATCTTCTCCGTCACCCTCTACCTGCACCGGTCGATGGCGCATCGCGGCGTGGATTTCCACCCGGCGGTCGCGCACGTGTTCCGGTTCTGGGCGTGGCTGACGACGTCGATGATCACCCGCGAGTGGGTGGCGATCCATCGCAAGCACCACGCCAAGTGCGAGACCGAGGAAGACCCGCACAGCCCGATGTTCCAGGGCATCGACAACGTGATGTGGCGTGGCGTCGAGATGTACCGGGACGCGCGCGGCCAGCGCGAGGACATCGAGAAATACGGCAAGGGCTGCCCGGACGACTGGATCGAGCGCAAGCTCTACACCCCGCACGCGACGCTCGGGCCGACCCTGCTGCTGGTCGCCAGCTTCCTGGCGTTCGGATTCGCCGGCGTGGCGCTCTGGGCGATCCAGATGGCGTGGATCCCGTTCTGGGCCGCGGGCGTGGTCAACGGCCTGGGCCACTGGTGGGGCTACCGCAACTTCGAGACCACCGACACCGCGACCAACCTGTCGCCGTGGGGCGTGTGGATCGGCGGCGAGGAACTGCACAACAACCACCACGCGTTCCCGAGCTCTGCGAAGTTCGCGTTGCGCAAGTGGGAATTCGACATCGGCTGGGCAGCGATCCGCGGCCTGCAGGCAATGGGCCTGGCGAAGGTCCTGCGCGTGGCGCCGTCGCTGGACGTGCGCCCCAACATCCGGGTGCCGGACAGCGACACGATGAAGGCGCTGCTCGCCCACCGCTTCCAGGCGATGACCGATTACCAGCGCAACGTGCTCAAGCCCGCGCTGCGCGAGGAAGCCGCCGCCGCGGGCGCGCGGTTGCGCGCGCTGCTGCCGCGCAAGTTGCGCAAGGGCCTGGCCGACGACGGCCGCTGGCTGAAGCCGGAAGCGCGCGAGGAGCTGCAGGCCTGGGTCGAGCAGCGTCCGAGGATCCGCACGCTGGTCGAGTACCGTGCCCAGCTCGCCGAAGTGCTGGAAGCGCGCGGCCATGACGCGCAGGCGACCTTGCAGCGGCTGCAGCAGTGGTGCCACGAGGCGGAAGCCAGCGGCATCCGCGCGCTGCAGGAGTACTCGGCGCGGCTGAAGGGCTATTCGCTGAAGACCACGCCCTTGCAAGGCGCCTGAGCCGCCTCGTGGCATCCCGAACCCGCACGGCGACGTGCGGGTTTTTTTGTGCCCTAGTCGGTGTCCTTCCCCGAGGGCGCCAGGTCGTGGTCGTCCTCCAGGATGTAGCGCAGCAGGTTGTCGTCCCCGTCCTTGTCCTTGTCCTTGTGGAGGAACACGCTGATATCGCCGCTGACCTCGAGGATCGCGGCGTCCACCTGCGCCAGCGAACGCGCGCCCTTGGTCCGCAGTTCCGCGAACAGCTCGCGGCGCGTCGTGCGCTCGCGCTTCAGTGCGTCCCAGTCCACCTGCCCGTCGCGTACCAGCACCCTGGGGCGTGACTCCACGTAGTCGCGCACCATGCGCGACCTGGTACCGGCCACTTCCAGCAACATGGTCAGGCCGGTCACGCCGAGCAGGATCAGCGCCGCGTAGCCCAGCGGGACCTCCGGGTACAGCATCACGTCGCCCGCGGCGGAACCGAGGGCGATCAGCAACATCTGCTGCATCGGGCTGAGGTTGTGGTGCGCGCGCTTGCCGAGCATGCGCAGCACCAGCAGCAGGATCGCGAACAACGCGAGCGTCTTGAACGCGATCTCGAGGTAGTAGAACTTCGGCGGCAGGCCGACGAGCAGGCGTTGCCAGTCGAACAGGGTGATGTCGGTTGGCATTGGCGCCGTCCGCGGCCCGGGGCCGTCCATGCTGGACACCCCGGCGTGAGCGCGGAATGCAGGGTTCCACACGGGAGGGTCACCGCCCGCGGGCGGTTGCGGCACACTGGAGCCGTCACGACGGAGCCATGCCATGCCCCAACCGCTCCCCTCCACCCTGGCCGACTACGAGCGCCGGTACGCGGACTCCCTGCGCGATCCGGATGCCTTCTGGGGCGATGTCGCCCGGCGCCTGGACTGGATCCGGCCGCCGACGCAGGTCAAGGACACCAGCTTCGACGCCGCGGACTTCCGCATCCGGTGGTTCGCCGACGGCGTGCTCAATGCCAGCGTGGAATGCCTGGACCGGCATCTCGCGTCGCGCGGCGACAAGCCCGCGCTCGTGTTCGAACGCGACGACCCCTCGCTGCCACCGGAAACGATCACCTACCGCGAACTGCATGCGCGCACCTGCCGGCTGGGCAACGCGCTGCGCAACCTGGGCGTCGGCAAGGGCGACCGCGTGACGATCTACCTGCCGATGATCCCGGAGGCGGTGGTGGCGATGCTCGCCTGCGCGCGCATCGGGGCGATCCACTCGGTGGTGTTCGGCGGGTTCGCGCCGCAGTCCATCGCCGACCGGATCGCCGATTGCGGCAGCAAGCTGGTGATCACGGCGGACGAGGGGTTGCGCGGTGGCAAGCGCATCGCGCTGAAGGCCAATGTCGATGCCGCGCTGCAGTTGCCGGGCACGAACCCCGTCGAGACGGTGCTCGTCGTGCGCCACACGAACGCGGCCGTGGACATGCAGATGCCGCGGGACCGCTGGTACGACGCGGTGGTCGAAGGGCAACCGGACGCCTGCGATCCCGAGCCGATGGGCGCGGAGGACCCGTTGTTCATCCTCTACACGTCCGGCAGCACCGGTAAGCCCAAGGGCGTGCTGCACACGACCGGCGGCTACCTGGTGTTCTGTGCCTTCACCCACGAACAGGTGTTCGGCCTGCGCGAGGACGACGTCTACTGGTGCACGGCCGACGTCGGCTGGGTCACCGGGCACAGTTACATCGTGTATGGGCCGCTGGCGAACGGCGCCACCGGCGTGGTGTTCGAGGGCGTGCCGACGTACCCGGATGCGTCGCGGTTCTGGCAGGTCATCGACCGCCACCGGGTCACGATCTTCTACACGGCGCCCACGGCGATCCGCGCGTTGATGCGCGAGGGCGACGGGCCGGTCAAGGCGACCTCGCGCCAGTCGCTGCGACTGCTCGGCTCGGTCGGCGAGCCGATCAACCCGGAAGCGTGGCGCTGGTATGCGGACGTGGTGGGCGACGGCCGCTGCCCGGTGGTCGACACCTGGTGGCAGACCGAGACCGGCGGCATCCTGATCGCCCCGCTCGCGGGCCTGGAGCCGGCGAAGCCCGGCGCCGCGATGCGTCCTTTCCATGGCGTGCGACCGGCGCTGGTGGATCCGGACGGAAAGATCCTCGAAGGCGAGGCCAGCGGCAACCTCGTGCTCACCGATTCCTGGCCCGGGCAGATGCGCGGCGTGTACGGCGATCCGCAGCGCTTCTTCGACACCTACTTCAAGGCCTACCCGGGCATGTACTTCAGCGGCGACGGCGCCCGGCGCGACGCCGACGGGCACTGGTGGATCACGGGGCGCGTGGACGACGTGATCAACGTCAGCGGGCATCGCATCGGCACCGCGGAAGTCGAGAGCGCGCTGGTGGCGCACCCGAAGGTCGCCGAGGCCGCCGTGGTGGGTTTTCCGCACGACATCAAGGGCCAGGGCATCTACGCCTACGTGACGCTGCTTGCGGGCGAGTCGCCCTCCGATGCGTTGCGCGACGAGTTGGTCCGGTACGTGCGCACGGCGATCGGGCCGATCGCGGCGCCGGACCACCTGCAGTGGGCGCCGGGCCTGCCGAAGACGCGCTCGGGGAAGATCATGCGGCGGATCCTGCGCAAGATCGCGGAAGACGCACCGGACCAGCTGGGGGACACGTCGACGCTGGCCGATCCGTCTGTCGTGGCGTCGCTGGTGCAGAACCGTCGTTCCCGCGAAGGCGGGAACCCAGGCTCGCGGGAATGAAAAAGCCCGCTTGTGGCGGGCTCTTTCGGCGTCCTGGATCCCCGCCTTCGCGGGGATGACGATTTGCTGCGTCCAACGCGATGCGCTGGACTGCAAATCGTCACTTGATCTTGCCTTCCTTGTAGATCACGTGCTTCCGGACGACGGGATCGTACTTCTTGATCTCCATCTTGTTCGGGGTGTTCTTCTTGTTCTTGTCGGTCGTGTAGAAGTGGCCGGTGTTGGCCGAGGAGATCAGCCGGATCTTGTCGCGCTTGGTTGCCATGGTGTGATCCTCCTCAGATCTTCTCGCCGCGGGCACGCAGGTCGGCGAGGACGGTGTCGATGCCGTTCTTGTCGATGGTGCGCAGGGCGGCGGTGGAAACGCGCAGCTTGACCCAACGGTTCTCCGAGGCGACCCAGAAGCGGCGCTCGTGGAGGTTGGGGAGGAAGCGGCGGCGGGTCTTGTTGTTGGCGTGCGAGACGTTGTTGCCGGTCTGCACGCGCTTGCCTGTGACTTGGCAGACGCGGGACATGGTCGACTCCTGGAGCGGGACCCTCGAAGGTCCGTGGGCGGCCCCCGTTGCCCGGGGACCCTCGGCCTCGTTGCAGGCCCGAAGGACGGGCAAGGCGCAGCGAGCCGGGCATTATGCCGGGCCGGGCGGCTCCGGGCAAGGTCGCGGGCGGATGTCGAGCCACAGGCTGTAGGCCGCCGTGAAGGCCGGGAACAGGTTCTGCACGATCCCCACCGCGTCCTGCTTGGCCGAGAACAGGAAGTAGGACAGGGTCATGGCGCTGCCGACGAGGCTCATCACCCAGAACAGGCGGGGGATCACCGGCCGCCCCGCCCGTCGCGTGGCCACGAACTGGACGACCCAGCGGGTACCGAACATCAGCGCGCCGGTCAGGCCAATCAGCTTCCACGGGCTCATGTGGACCCCGGTCCATTCGAGCCACGGCAGCGCGGTGTTCATGAAGTCGGTCATGCCTGGAGTTCCTCGGCGCGGACGACGTGGCTGCGGCGGATCAGCCATGCCACGCCACGCAGGTCGCGCAGGCCGACGATGGCGCGCGAGAGGTTGCCGTACTTGGACGTGCCGCCGCCACGCGCGCGGTGGTTCACCGGCAGGCTGAGCGTGCGCCAGCCTGCGCGTTGCATCAGCGCGGGCAGGTAGCGGTGCATGTGGTCGAAATAGGGCAGGTCCAGGAACGCCTCGCGCTCGAACAGCTTGGTGCCGCAGCCGGTGTCGGGCGTGTCGTCCCGCAGCAGCCGGCGGCGGATGGCGTTGGCCAGGCGCGAGGCCCAGCGTTTCGCCGCGGTGTCCTTGCGCGAGGTGCGCCAGCCGGTGACCAGCTTCACCTCGGGCGAGGCCGCATCGCGCGCGGCGAGCAGCCTGGGCAGGTCCGCCGGGTCGTTCTGGCCGTCCCCGTCGAGCGTCGCGATCCACGGCGCGCGCGCGGCCTTCACCCCGTTGCGGATCGCGGTGCTCTGGCCGGCGCGGACCGCGTGCCGCAGCACGCGCAACTCGGGCACCTCGCGCCGGAGGTCCTGCAACTCGGCGAGCGTCGCGTCCCCCGAGGCGTCGTCGACATAGACCAGCTCGAACGCCACGAGGCCGCGCAGGGCGTCCACCACTTCCCGCACCAGGGGCGCGACATTGCCGGCCTCGTCATGCACCGGCACCACCACCGACAGCTGCGGCGTCCCGGTCATGCGCGCAGGCTCAGGCCTTGGTGCGCAGCCGGTCGAGCACCCCGTCGAGCGACTCGAGGTCGGCGTAATGGATCACCAGCCGCCCCTTGCCGCCGCGCCCGTGCAGCACGTTCACGCGCGAACCGAGCGTTTCGGACAACTCGCGCTCGAGCGCCGCGATGTCGGCCTGCGGCCGCCCGGGCGCCGCCTTGCGCGTGCGGTTGGGCGTGACCTTGCCGGCGGACAGCTGCTGGACGCGGTGCTCGACCTCGCGCACCGACCAGCCGTGCTCGACCGCCTGGCGCGCCAGCGCGATCGCGGCGGGCGGCGCGACGGTGAGCAGCGCGCGCGCGTGTCCCATCTCCAGCGCTCGCGTCTCGACCAGCATCCGGATCTCGTCCGGCAATTCCAGCAGGCGCAACAGGTTGGACACGGCCGCGCGCGACCGGCCCACCGCGTCCGCCGCCTGCGCATGGGTCAGGTGGAACTCGTCGATGAGCCGCTGCAGCGCGGACGCCTCTTCCAGCGGATTGAGGTCCTCGCGCTGGATGTTCTCGATCAGCGCCATCGCGACCACGGCGTGGTCGTCGACCACGCGCACGACGGCCGGGATCTCGTCCAGTCCCGCCAGTTGCGACGCGCGCCAGCGGCGCTCGCCCGCGATGATCTCGTACCGTTGCTGGCCGCCCGCGTCCGCGACGAGCTGGCGGACGACGATGGGCTGGATCACGCCCTGCGCGCGGATGGACTCGGCAAGCTCCTCGAGCTTGGCCTGGTCCATCGACTTGCGCGGCTGGTACTGGCCCGGCTGCAACCGCGAGACGGGCAACCGCAGCAGCGCCTCGCCCGGCTGCGGTTCCAGCGCGGCGGCTTCCGCCGCGGCCTTCGGTCCCAGCAATGCCTCGAGCCCACGGCCCAGGCCGCGCTTCTTCGGCGCCGCCTTCTTCACCACGCTCATTCCACCGTCTCCGTGTTCCGTTGCTGCGCCGGCGCCGGCGTCGTCGCGCGCGACGCGCGTTCGCGCGTGCGCCGCATCAGTTCCCCGGCCAGCCCCAGGTAGGCCACGCCACCGCGGCTGCCCGCGTCGTATCCCACGATGCTGCGGCCGTGGCTCGGCGCCTCCGCCAGGCGCACGTTGCGCGGCACCACGGTGCGGAACACCTTGTCGCCGAAGTGCTGCACCAGCTCCGCCGAGACCGCGTTGGCGAGATTGTTGCGGACATCGAACATGGTGCGCAGCACGCCCTCGACCTCGAGCTTCGGGTTGAGCTTCGCGGTCAACGCGTCGATGGTTTCCAGCAGCGCGGTCAGGCCTTCCAGCGCGTAGTACTCGCACTGCATCGGCACGAGCACCGAGTCCGACGCCGTCAGCGCGTTGAGCGTGAGCAGGCCGAGCGCGGGCGGGCAGTCGATCAGGATGAAGTCGTAGCGCTCGCGCAGCGGGTCGAGCGCGCGGCGCAGGCGCTGTTCGCGCCCCGCCTCGTCCATCAGCTCGAATTCGGCCGCGGTCAGGTCGATGTTGCCGGGCAGCAGGTCGTAACCTTCGGGCGCGCGCACGATCGCGTCGGTCGCGTGCATCTCCTCGAGCAGCACGTCGGTCGAGGAGGCCTGGAGGCCGCGCTTCTCCACGCCGCTGCCCATGGTCGCGTTGCCCTGCGGGTCCAGGTCGACCAGCAACACCCGCTGCGGCGTGCGCGCGAGCGCCGCGGCCAGGTTGACGGCGGTCGTGGTCTTTCCGACCCCGCCCTTCTGGTTGGCAACGGCAATGATGCGGGCCATGCGGCTCGGCGCCCCTCGTGCGACTGGAGGCCGGTGGGTGCCGGCCGAGCAGTCGATTATGCCGCCTGCCGACACCCCACGCCGGACCGGTGTCCCAGTCAGGCGCGCGCGACCACCACCAGGTGGCGTTCGCCGTCCAGGCCGGGCACGGCCAGCGGCTCGACCCGCTCGACTTGCCAGCCCGGCGGCAGCGACGCGATCTCCTCGTCCGGCACCACGCCCTTCATCGCCAGCAGCCTTCCCGCGGGGGCCAGCAGGTGCCCCCCCAGCTCGAGGAGCTTCGGCAGTGTCGCCAGCGCCCGCGCGGTGATCGCATCGAACGTGCCGGGACGGTCCATCGCCTCGATCCTCGCCTCGACCACCGACGCATTGCCCAGCCGCAGCGTGCGCACTGCCTCGCGCAGGAAACGCGCCTTCTTGCCGTTGCTCTCCACCAGCGTGACCCGGAGTCCGGGCAGTGCGATCGCCAGGGGGATGCCCGGCAGGCCCGGACCGGTGCCCAGGTCGGCGAGGGCTCCGCGGCGCGCGGCCAGCGGTGCGACCGCCGCGTGCATGGCCAGCGAGTCGAGCAGGTGGCGCGCGACCATCGCCTGCGGTTCGCGCACCGCCGTCAGGTTGTACGCGCGGTTCCAGCGGGCCAGCAGCGCCAGGTAGTCGAGCAGTGGCACGGCCAGCGCTTCGTCGAGACCAAGCGCGCGCAATCCAGCGGTGAGTTCTTCGCGCAGCGGCGCCTGGTGCGCCGGCGCATCGGGACGATCTTCCATCGCGGCATTGTAGGAGCGCGTGGCAGCCCGCCGCCGCGGGTCACTTCGCGATCGCGTCGCGCCAGGCCAGCGCCGCCCGATAGCCCGGCCGTGGACTCCACTCGTGCAGCTTCCAGTCGCCCGGCGCCCCCAGCGCGGGATCGCAGTCGGCCAGCACCAGGGCGCCACCGCGCTCGGCGAACGCCAGCTTGGCCAGGCCGAACGACAGCCCGCGCCCATGCGCCTTCAGCAACGCTTCCTTCGCGCACCACAGGCGCAGGAACGACTGCTCGCGCGCCGGCTCGGGGATGCCTTCCAGCCAGTCCGCCTCGGACGCCGCGAAGAAGCGCCGCGCCAGCGCCAGCGCGCGGGGCCGGGGACGCATGCGCTCCAGGTCGATGCCCAGGACCAGTCCGCGGCCGAAGGCGATCACCAGGCCTTCGCCGCTGTGGCTCCACCCGGTGTCGCACCCTTCGGCCGGGCATTCGAGCCGCGGCCGCCCGTGCACGTCGCGGTGCAACGGTACGGCCTCCGGCTCGACCCGCAGCAACGGCCCCAGCCAGGCCCGCGCGGCGACCTCGGCGGCAGTGCCGGGGACGTGGTCGCGCCAGGTCCAGCGCAGGCTCGGCGGCAGGATGGGTTGCGGCGACATGTCGACGCGTGGCCGGTGGCGAAGGGGCCAGCGTAAAGTAAGCAGCCTGGGAAGTGGCGGCCCGTGAGGGCGCGCAAGAGGGGGCGCCAGCGCATGTCGGCAGTCAGCGAAGCGGAAGTCGCCCGCCGCGCGCATGCCTCGCCGCCGCGCGGTGGCGCCGACCGGGTCGTCGCCTTCGACGGCACGGGCGAGGTGGGCCTGGCCACGTTCCTGCGCCATGTCCACGGCGTGGCCGCGCAGCTGCCGGCCGGCACCCACGCCGTCAACCTGTGCGAGGACCGCTACCGGTTCCTGGTCGCGCTGGCCGCGGTCGCGGTGCGCGGGCAGGCCACGCTGCTCCCGCCGTCGCGCGCGCCTGCCGCGGTGGACGAGGTGCTGTCCACGCATCCCGGCGCCTGGACCATCGGCGACACCGAACTCGGGTTCCCGCCACCGCGCTACTGGTGCCTGCCCGCGCAACTCCCGGAAGCCGATGGCGCCGGGTTCGCGCCCGCGGACGACGCGCTGGCCGTGGTGGGGTTCACCTCGGGAAGCACGGGCCATCCCCAACCGCAGCACAAGACCTGGGGCAGCTTCCGTACCAGCACCGCGCAGAACGTCGCGGCACTGCAGGACCTGTGGCCGGGTGCGTGGCCGTCCGTGGTCGCCACCGTGCCGCCGCAGCACATGTACGGCATGGAGATGTCGGTGCTGCTGCCGTTGCTGGGAGATGCGTCCGTGCATGCGGCACGGCCGCTGTTCCCGGCCGACGTGGCACGCGCGCTGCACGAAGCGCCCGCGCCGCGCCTGCTCGTGACCACGCCGGTGCACCTCCGGGCGCTGCTCGGCGCCGGCATTGCGCTGCCGCCATTGGCCGCGATCGTGTCCGCCACCGCCCCCCTGGCGCCGGAACTCGCCGCGCAGGCGGAAGCGCGCTTTGGCTGCGAGGTGCGCGAGTTCTTCGGCTCGACCGAGACCTGCATCCTCGCCAGCCGGAGGACCGCGGCCGATATCGCCTGGACCCCGTTCGCGGGGGTTCGCCTCCTGCCCGGGGCGGACGGCACGGTGGTCACGGCGGCGCACCTGGACGAGCCCAGGACGCTCGCGGACCTGGTGGAGCTCCAGGCCGACGGGCGGTTCCTGCTGCAGGGCCGCAACGCGGACCTGCTCGAGATCGCCGGCAAGCGCGCCTCGCTGGCCGACCTCACCCGCCGGCTGCTGGCGATCCCGGGCGTCGAGGACGGGGTGGTGTTCCAGCTGGACAAGGCGGGTGCCGACGGCGTGCGGCGGACCGCCGCGCTGGTGGTCGCGCCCGGCCTGGACGAAGCGGCCATCCTGGCCGCCCTGCGGATCGGCATCGATCCGGTCTTCCTCCCGCGCCCGCTGCGACGGGTGACCGCGCTGCCCCGCAACGAGACCGGCAAGCTGCCGCGCGCGGCCCTGCTGGCGCTCGCCGGCTGAATACGCCAGCGCGGCGGCCAAATGCCATCACCCCGCTGAATTCGCGCTGACGCAGCCATCACATGGCGCTAAGGAAACTGGCTGCCAGCCCCCGATCGGGGTGCTCGGGTCCCCCATCAAAAACAAGGAGTCCAGTCATGCTTGGTTTCATCATCTGGTTGATCGTGGGCGGGATCATCGGCTGGCTTGCCAGCCTGATCATGAAGACCGATGGCCAGCAGGGCATCCTGCTGAACGTCGTGGTCGGCATCATCGGTGCGTTCATCGGCGGGTGGCTCATCGCGCCGCTGATCGGCGGCAGCACCGGCAGCGAGGGCTTCGACATCATGGGCTTCATCGCCGCCCTGATCGGCGCCATCATCCTGCTGGCGATCGTGAACCTGTTCCGTCGCGGCCGCGTGCGCTAAGACGCACCCAAGGCACGCGACACCAAAGGCCCGGCTACCAAGCCGGGCCTTTGTCGTTCAGGCAAGCCATGTGGGAGCCGCCATGGCGGCGAATGGCGGTCAGTCCACCGCCACCCAGACCGGCGTGTGATCGCTGGGCCTTTCCCAGGTGCGCGGCGCCGTGTCGATGCCCGCGGCCGTGCAGGCGCCACGCAACGCCTCGCTCACCAGCACCAGGTCGATCCGGAGCCCCAGCCCGCGGTCGTAGCCGCCCAGGCGGTAGTCCCACCAGCTGTGGTGGCCGGCATCGGCTTCGAACAGCCGGAAGCTGTCGTGGAAGCCCAGCGACAGGATGTCCCGCAGGGCGTCCCGCTCCGGGGTCGAGCACAGGATCTTCTCGTGCCAGCGCTTGGGGTCGTGCACGTCCCGGTCGTCCGGGGCGATGTTGAAGTCGCCCAGCACCACCATCCGCGGGAAACGCACCAGTTCCTCGGCCAGCCAGTCGCGCACGGCCGCCAGCCAGCGCAGCTTGTAGTCGAACTTCGCGCTGCCGACGGACTGCCCGTTGACCACGTAGAGGTTGACCACGCGGATCGCCTGGGGCGAGCCGGGGTCGCCGACGGTGGCCGCGAGGACGCGTTTCTGCGGATCGTCGAACCCGGGGATCGCCATCACGCAGTCCGCGGCGAACGGCGCCTTCGCCAGCAGGGCCACGCCGTTGTAGGTCTTCTGGCCGCAGAACACGCTGCGGTAGCCGAGGGTCGCCAGTTCGGTGTCGGGGAAGCGCATGTCCTCCAGCTTCGTCTCCTGCAGCGCCACCACGTCCGGCGCGGCGTCGAGGAGCCACTGGCGCAGGTGCGGCATGCGCACGTTGAGCGAGTTGACGTTCCAGCTGGCGATCTTCATGGGATCGATCTTATTGGCGTGCCCGTCGCATTACCATGCGCCGCATGGACTGGATCGACCTGCGCAGCGACACCGTCACCCGGCCGACCGCGGCCATGCGCGCGGCCATGGCCGCGGCGCCGGTGGGCGACGACGTCTACGGGGACGACCCGACCGTCAACGCACTGCAGGCACGGCTGGCCGACGACCTGGGGTTCGAGGCCGGGCTGTTCCTGCCCAGCGGCACGCAGTCGAACCTGGTGGCGCTGCTCGCGCATTGCGCACGCGGCGACGAGTACGTCGTCGGCATGGAGGCGCACACCTACAAGTACGAGGGCGGCGGCGCGGCGGTGCTCGGCTCGATCCAGCCGCAGCCGATCGTGCAGGCCGGCGACGGCACCCTGCCGCTGGACGCGGTGGAGCGCACGATCAAGCCGGACGACCCGCATTTCGCACGCACCCGGCTGCTGTGCCTGGAAACCACCTGGCACGGCCGGCCATTGCCGCTGGACTACCTGGCACAGGCGCGCGCGTTGTGCGACCGCCGCGGCCTCGGCCTGCACCTGGATGGCGCACGGCTCTACAACGCGGCCGTTGCCTGCGGCGTGCCGGCGCGCGGGATCGCGCGGCATTTCGACAGCGTGTCGGTGTGCCTGTCGAAGGGCCTGGGCGCCCCGGTCGGGTCGGTCCTCGTCGGCACGCGCGCGCTGGTGGAACGCGCGCGCCGGTGGCGCAAGATGACCGGGGGCGGCATGCGCCAGGCGGGCATCCTGGCGGCCGCCGGCCTGCATGCCCTGGACCACCACGTCGAGCGGCTGGCCGAGGACCATGCGCGCGCTGCGCGGCTGGCCGAAGCACTGCGCGGGCGCGAGGGCATCACCGCCGTCGAGCAGCACACCAACATGGTGTTCGTCGACGTCGCGCCCGGGCTGCTGCCGCGCCTGCGCGATGCCATGGCGGAGCGACGCGTGCGCCTGTCGATCGGCGATGCACCGCACCTGCGCCTGGTCCTGCACCTGGACGTCGATGATGCCGGCGTCGAACGCGTCGCCGACGGCTTCGCGGCCCTCGCCTGATCCCGACCACCCGGACCTCCCGATGCACCTGCGCCCCTACCGCGACAAGCTTCCCACCGTCGGCGAACGCGTCTACGTCGACCCGGCCGCCACCTGCATCGGCGACGTGGTGCTCGGCGACGACGCGTCGCTCTGGCCGGGCACGGTCGTGCGCGGCGACGTCAACTACATCCGCATCGGGGCCCGCACCAACGTGCAGGACGGCACCGTCGTGCATGTCAGTCACGACGGGCCGCACGCGAAACTCGGCGGTTTCGCGACGCACATCGGCGCGGATGTCACCATCGGCCACAAGGCGATCATCCACGCCTGCCGGATCGAGGACGCGGTGCTGGTCGGCATGGGCGCGATGCTGCTGGACGGCGTCGTCGTGCGGAAGCACGCATTCGTCGGCGCCGGCGCGCTGGTCACGCCCGGGAAGGAAGTCGGCGCCGGCGAGCTCTGGCTCGGCAACCCCGCGCGCAAGGCCCGCATGCTCACCGACGCCGAGATCGAGGCCCTCTACTACAGCGCCGCCCACTACGTGCGGCTGAAGGACGCGTACCTCGCCGCCGGTTGAAGGGCCTTCCTGCGGGAGCCGCCATGGCGGCGAAGCTCGATCGGCGAAGCTCAATCCGCAGTGACGAGCGCGCGGTGGTTTACGCGCAGTTCCGCGTAGATGGCGTCGGTGTCGGGGCGGACGCCGTGCCACAGGTGGAAGCTTTCCGCCGCCTGCTCGACGAGCATGCCGAGGCCGTCGATGACGTCGTGGGCGCCGGCCGCGCGCGCCCAGGCCAGGAAGCCGATCACCGCTTCGCCGTAGCTCAGGTCGACGGCCGCGGTGCGGCGGCCGACCAGCGAGCGGGGGAGGCTGAGGAAGGCGCCATCGCGCGATGCGGACGTTGCGTTGACCACCAGGTCGAACTCGCCGAGCGAGCCCAGGTCCTCGTAGTAGCGCGAGTGCACGCGCCCCGGGTCGCCCAGTGCATCGGCCAGCGCATCGGCGCGGCCCGGCGTGCGATTGACCACCACGAGCTCGCCGATGCCGGCCTCCAGGAGCGCCGGTGCGACGCCGCGGGCGCCACCGCCCGCGCCGAGCATGAGCGTGCGGCGCGCGCGGAGGTCCAGGCCGTGGCGGCCGGTCAGGTCACGCACCAGGCCTGCGCCGTCCGTGTTGTCGCCACGCCAGCCGCCGTCCTCGCGGACCAGCGTGTTGGCCGCGCCGGCCCGCAGTGCGCGCGGCGTCAGCTCGCGGCACAGCGCAGCGGCCGCCGGCTTGAACGGCAGGGTGATGTTCGCCCCCACGCCGCCGTCCGCGGCGAAACGGGCGAGCGCCGCCTCGAGCCCGTCCAGGCCGGGATCGATCGCCCGGTAGTCGACGGCGATGCCGTGCTGGCGCCCGAACGCGGCGTGGATGCGGGGTGACAGCGAGTGCGCCACAGGATGTCCGATCACCGCGTACTGCTTTGTCATGGTCAGCCTTCCCGGAGCCAGGTTGCCGCGTCCAGCGCGAAGTAGGTGAGGATGCCGTCCGCGCCGGCGCGCCTGAACGCCCGCAGCGACTCCAGCACGCAGGCGCGTTCGTCCAGCCAGCCCTGCGCGGCGGCGGCCTTGAGCATCGCGTACTCCCCGCTCACCTGGTAGACGAACGTCGGTGCGCCGTACGTGTCCTTCACTCGCCGCAGGATGTCCAGGTAGGGCAGCCCCGGCTTGACCATCACCATGTCGGCGCCCTCCTCCAGGTCCAGCCCCACTTCGCGCAGGGCCTCGTCGCTGTTGGCCGGGTCCATCTGGTAGGTCTGCTTGTCGCCCTTGCCCAGTGCCGCGGCCGAACCGACCGCGTCGCGGAACGGGCCGTAGAACGCGCTGGCGTACTTGGCGCTGTAGGCGAGGATCCGTGCGTGGACGTGGCCCTCGCGCTCGAGCGCATCGCGGATCGCGCCGATGCGCCCGTCCATCATGTCACTCGGCGCCACCACGTCCGCGCCGGCGCGGGCGTGCGACAGCGCCTGGCGCACCAGCGCCTCGACGGTCGCGTCGTTCACCACGTAACCGTGTTCGTCGACGAGTCCGTCCTGGCCGTGCGTCGTGTACGGGTCCAATGCGACGTCGGTGATCACGCCGAGCGCGGGAAACCGCTCCTTCAGCGCGCGCACGGCGCGCTGGGCCAGGCCTTCGTCGTCCCACGCAGCGGCCGCGTCGAGCGATTTCGATCCGGGCGTCGTGACCGGGAACAGCGCGATCGCGGGGATCCGCAACGTGCTCGCGCGTTCGGCGACGCGCAGCAACTCGTCGATCGACAGCCGCTCCACGCCCGGCATCGACGCCACCGGCTCGCGTCCGCCGGGCTCGTGCACGAACACCGGCAGCACCAGGTCGTCGGCCGCCAGCGACGACTCGCGCATCAGCCGGCGCGAGAAGTCGTCGCGGCGCATCCGTCGCAGCCGGACGGGCCGTGCCTCCATCAGGCAAGGCCGCCGAACAGGGTCAGCCGGAAGATGGCCACCACGATCACGATGCCGTTGAGCACGAGACCGGTCTTGGCGCGACCGCGGTTGCCGGGACTGGTGAATGCGATGCCGATGGCCGCGATCACCACGCCGATGGCCGCGAACGGGATCAGCAGCCAGTTGGTGATGCCGATGATCGGGACCAGCGCGATGACCATCCAGATCATCGCCACGATGCCCCACAGCAAGCTGATCAATCCCATGTCGCGTTCCCCTGGTTGGTGGCGTCAGGCGTGGACGCCGTCGATCTCGATGTGCAGGTCGCGCCGGCAGATGTCGGCGTGCAGCAACAGGACGGGCACGCCCGGCGCCAATCGCGCCAGCACCGCCTCGATGGCCGCGCGCTCGCCGGGCTCGCGCACGTAGACCTTCAACCGGGTGCCCGCGCCAAAGCGGGCGGGCAGCCCGGGGCGCCGCCGGTGCGCTTCATCCAGCAGGCTGTCGAAGTTGGCGAAGGTTTCCTCCAGTTGCGCGACCAGGTTGCCGGCATGGCGCGTCTCGTGGCCCACGACGCTTGCCGTGCCGGACAGCAGCAGCGGCACGTCGCTGCCGGCGGGCGGCAACATCGCCCGGGCGAAGCTCGGCGACTGGGGGCCGTACTGGCGCGGGTAGCGGTAGGCGGCGAGCTGGCGCGGATTCTCCAGCGGCGTTCCCGGCGCCTTCGCGGCCAGCCAGTACACCTGCAGCACGCGCCGGCCGTCGCGGCAGCCGATCGCCGTGGCCGCCGGCAGCCGCCCCACATCGAAGCTGCCCAGGCCGCGCGCGCGGCCCACGCAGAACTGGCGGTAACGCTCCAGGTCGCCCTCGCCCTCGGTGATCGCGTCGAGGTAGTTCCAGATGCGCAGCGGATAGGGATAACCGTGCCGTTCGAGGCTCGCGTGCAGGGTCTCGTAGGCCTGCTCGGCGGCCATCACGATGCCGCCGGCCGCGGCTTCCTCGATCTCCACCGCGCCGAACAGCAGCGCACCGTCCGCCGACCAGCGCAGCACGTCGTCGCGCCCGTGGGTGACCGGCCCCGGAACGCGCCACGCCTCCACCCGTGCGTCGCCGAGCGGCTGCAGCGGCACGGTCAGCGCGCGCGGATCAGCGTTGGCGGTGCCGGTGCCGAAACCGAAGGCGGCGAGGGTGCCGGGGTCGGCCAGCGCCTGGGCGACCGTCCCGTCGCGGTAATCCACCCGCAGCGACGGCGCGGGCGCCCATGCGGCATCGGCAGGCTGGGAAGGCATGCACAAATGATAGCGGCAGCGACCTGCACGCGGCGTGGCGCGCTTGCGCCAGCGGCCCCGATGCCGGATCGTGGCGGGCCTTCCACTGCCTTGCGCGCCCGAGATGCCCGACCAGACGCCCGCCGAACAGCAACTTGCCCGCCTGATGGTCGACAGCCTCAACCTGGACGGCGTCGACCCCGCCGGGATCGACCCCGAAGCGCCCCTGTTCGGCGAGGGACTGGGCCTGGACTCGATCGACGCGCTGGAGCTGGCGCTGGCGATCGGCAAGCAGTACGGCTTCCAGTTGCGGTCGGACGACGGCGACAACCGGCGGATCTTCGCGTCGCTGCGTGCCCTCAGCGCCCACGTCGAACAGCACAAGACCACCGGCTGAGATGCACGGCGCGGCGCTCGCGCTGCGGACCGCGCTGGCGCTGGCCTATCCGTTCCTGGCGCACGCCGCCAACGCGCGTGGCGAGGGCACGCTGGCCGCGGTCGCGCTGGGCGACCTCGCGGTGATCCTGCTCCTTGGACCGCTCCTGCGACGCGAGGCATGGGCCTGGGCGACGCTGGCGGCCTGCATCGCCGCACTCGGCTGGCTGGCGCGCACGCCGCACGCCACCCTGCCGCTGCTCGCGCCGCCGGTGCTGCTCGTCGGGTGGGTGGCCTGGCTGTTCGCGCGCACCCTGCGCCGCGGTCGGATCCCGCTGGTCACCCGGATGGCGGCCGCGCTGCACGAGCGGCCGGCCACGGCGCTGGATCCCGCGCTGGCGGCCTATACCCGCGCGCTCACCGGCTTCTGGGCGACGCTGCTGTTCGCGCTGTGCCTGGTGAACCTCGTGCTGGCCGTGTTCGCGGCACCGGAAGGGTTGCTCGCGCGGCTGGGACATCCGACGCCATTGCCGGTGCTCGACGCGCAGGGGTCGCTGTTCGCCAACCTGCTGATCCACGGCGTCGTCGGCGGCTGCTTCCTGCTCGAATACGCTTGGCGCCGCAGGCGCTTCCCCGACCAGCCCTATCGCGACCTGCCCGATTTCCTGCGCAAGCTTGCCGCGCTCGGCCCCGGGTTCTGGCGCGGCCTGGTGCGCTGACCGCCGCGCTATCCTGTCGGCCACCGCGTCCAGACGGCATTTCGCGCCCATTCCATGCGATTCCGGGTCCCGCACGACCATCCCTCGCTCGCCGGCCACTTCCCGGGCAATCCGGTCGTGCCCGGCGTGGTGGTGCTCGACCACGTGGTCGCCGCGATCGAGCAGCGCGAGGGTGCCTTGCCGCCGTTGCGGCTGCCGCAGGTGAAGTTCCTGGCGCCGTTGCGGCCGGGCGAAGCGGCGGACATCGCGCTGCAGGGCGGCGACGGTCGGTGGCGGTTCCGCGTGTCGCGCGGTGGCGATGTCATCGCCAGCGGGGAGGTCGCCGCATGAGCACGCAATGGAAGGCGCGGCCGGAGGGCGGTGCACCGTTCGCGATCGGCCTGCTCGTGGCGATCGCCCGCCGCGGCGGCCGTTCGGTGGCGCGGGCCTTCCTGTACCCGATCACGCTGTATTTCCTGCTGCGTCGCGGGCCCGAGCGGCGGGCGTCGCGCGAATGGCTCTCGCGCGCGCTGGGGCGGCCGGCAACCGCGATGGACCTCGCGCGCCACCTCCACACCTTCTCCGCGACCATCCTCGATCGCCTGTTCCTGCTCGGCGACCGGCGGCCGGACCGGTTCGCCGTGCAGGTGAACGGGCTCGACGCCCTGCACGCCGCGATCGGACTGGGGCGCGGGGTCCTCCTGTTCGGTTCGCACCTGGGCAGCTTCGAGGTGTTGCGCGTGCTCAAGCGCGCCCGCCCCGACGTGGCCTTGCGGGTCGTGCTCGATCGCGGCCAGAACCCGATGCTGACCGAATTGCTGGACGCCCTGGACCCGGAGGTCGCTGCCACGGTGATCGATGCGGGCCAGCCAGGGACCGACATCATGCTGGCCATCGGCGACGCCGTGGCCTCCGGCGCGATGGTCGCGCTGCTGGTCGACCGCGTGCAGCCCGAGGCGCCCGCGGTGACGGCGCCGTTCCTCGGCCACCAGGCGCCGTGGCCGCTCGCCCCCTGGCAACTGGCGGCCGCGCTGCAGGTGCCCGTGGTGCTGGCGTTCGGGCTGTACCGCGGGGGCAACCGGTACGAACTGCTGTTCGAGCCGTTCAGCGACGGCCTGCGCCTCCCCAGGGGCCAGCGCGCCCGCGAACTTCCCGCGCTCATCGCCCGTTACGCCGCGCGGCTGGAACATCACGCCCGCCGTGCGCCATTCAACTGGTTCAACTTCTATCCGTTCTGGGACACCGACCATGCCCCTGCCTTCCCCGACCACGCCGCGCCACCGGTTCGCCTGCCTCCTGCTGGCGACCCTCGGCTGCGCCGCACTGCCCTGCCTGGCGGCTGAGGCGGGCGCCGGGCCGGTCGATGCCGGCTGGATCCTGGCGCGGCTCGAGCGCCCGGTGCCGAGCCGCACGCCGTTCCTGGAACTGCGCGGTTCCCCCTTGCTGGAAGCGCCGCTGCGGGTGAGCGGCGAGTACCGCCGGCCAGCCGCCGACGTGCTGGTGCGCGTGGTCCGCGCGCCGCATCCGGAGACGACCACGCTGCGCGACGGCGCCATCGAGATCGAGCGCAACGGCAAGGTCCGCCGCTTCGCGTTGTCGCGCGCGCCGGAACTGGCGGGCCTGCAGGCGGGCTTCGGTGCGCTGCTGGCCGGCGATCGCGCCACCCTGAAGAAGCACTACGCGGTCAAGGCCGAGGGCACGCGCAAGGCCTGGGTGCTGACCCTGTCGCCCATCGACAAGGCGCTTGCCGCGAAGCTGCGCGGCATCGTGCTGCACGGCCAGGGCGCGGAACTGCGCTGCATCGAGACCCGGCCTGTCGAAGGCGAACTGCAGCGCACCCTGCTGGCGGGCACGGCCATGGCGGCGGCCGACGTGGCCGACGCCGGCGCGCTCGCCGCGCTCTGCCGCGGCGACTGACGGATGCCGTCGCGCCGGCGGCTGGGCCTGGCGCTGCTGTGGCTGGCCGCGCTGCTCGTCGCCGGCTGGTGGATCGGGCGGGCGCTGCCGCTGTCGGGCGACCTGCGCGCCTTCATGCCCGCGCCGCGCACGCCGGCGCAACAGCTGTTGCTCGATGAACTCGGCGAAGGCCCCGGCTCGCGCCTGTTGCTGGTGGCGCTCCACGGCGCGGAGCCGGAGGTGCTGGCGGGGCAATCGACAGCGCTCCGGTCCGCGCTGGCCGGGGACCCGCGTTTCGAACTCGTGGCGAACGGCGGTGACACCGGGCTGGACGCGATCCCGGACGACCTGCGCCCGTACCGCTACCTGCTGACCCGCACCTTCGACGACCGGCCGCTGGATACGGCATACCTGCGCGCGCAACTGCAGGCTCGCGTGCAGGACCTCGGGTCGCCCGCCGCTGCGCTGGTCGAGCCGCTGGTGCCGTCCGATCCGACGCTGGAGACGCTGGTCCTGGCCGAAGCCTGGGCACCGGCGAACGCGCCGGAGACCCGGCATGGCGCGTGGTTCGACGCGACCGGCGAGCGTGCATTGCTGCTCCTGCAGACGCGCGCGGCCGGCTTCGACCCCGCGGCGCAGGACGCCGCGGTCCGGGCCTTGCGCGATGCGTTCGCCGCCGTGCGCGGCGACACCGACACCCGGATGGCCCTGGGCGGCCCCGGCGTGTTCTCGGTCGAAATCGCGGGGCGCACCACCCGCGAGGCGGCCTGGCTGGGCGGACTGGGCACGACGGCGTTCGTGCTGCTGCTGTTCGCCGCCTACCGGAGCTGGAAGGCACCGTTGTTCGGCGCGCTGCCCCTGGCCAGCGGCGGGCTGGCCGGCCTGGGCGCGGTCGCGCTGGCCTTCGATGCCGTGCATGGCATCACCGTGGCGTTCGGCTTCACCCTGATCGGCGTGGCCCAGGACTATCCGCTGCACTGCTTCAGCCACCAGCGCCCGGGCCTGTCGCCCTGGGACAACGTGCGCGCGTTGTGGCCCACGCTCGGCACCGGCGTGGTCGCGACCTGCATCGCCTACCTGACCTTCCTGGTGTCGGGCGTGGATGGCCTGCAGCAACTGGCGGTGTTCACCATCGCGGGGCTCGCGGTCGCCGCCCTGTCGACGCGCTTCCTGTTGCCGGCGCTGCTGGATCCCTCACCCCGCGATCCCGCCGCGTCGCCGCGGCTGGGCAGGCTGTGGACCGCGCTGGCGCGCTGGCCGCGGCCGCGCGCGGGCTGGTTCGCCGCGGCCGCCCTCGGCGCCCTCGCCGTGGCCTGGCTGGCGCCGGCCGACACCTGGGAAAACGACCTGTCGAAGCTGACGCCCGCCCCGGCCGGACTGGTCGCGCGCGACGCGCGCCTGCGCGCCGACCTGGGCGCGCCTGACGTGCGCTACATGGCGACCGTGCGCGGCGGCGACGTGCAGGACGCGCTGCGCAAGTCGGAAGCCCTGTTGCCGGTGCTGGCCGGGCTGCGCGCAACGGGCGCGATCGACGGCTTCGACCTGGCGACGCGCTACCTGCCCAGCACCGCGACACAACGCGCGCGCCAGGCGGCCCTTCCCGAACCGGCCGCGTTGCGCGCGATGCTCGACACCGCTCTCGCCGACAGTCCGTTCCGTGCCGGGGTGTTCGAACCCTTCGAGGCGGACATCGCGACCGCGCGCACGGCCGAGCCCCTGCGCCTCCAGGACCTGGCGGGCACGCCCCTGGAGGGGCGCGTGGCTGGCCTGCTGTCGACCGACGGCAACGGGGCCACGGCGCTGGTCGCGTTGTCCGGGTTGCGCGACCCGGATGCGGTGGCCGCGGCGCTCGAGGCCGGCGGTGCAGCGCTCCTCGACCTGAAGCAGGCGTCGGAGTCGCTGGTCGCCGAGTACCGCAACCGCGTGCTGTGGGCGCTGGCGCTCGCCGCGTTGCTGCTGGCGGCCACCGTGCGGATCGCGCTGGGCGACACCCGCCGCGCGCTGCGCGTGCTGGCGCCGATGGCGTTGACCACGCTGCTGGTGCTTGCGGTGCTGCGCGCCGCGGGCGTCGAGCTCAACCTGTTCCACCTGGTGGCGCTGATCCTCGCGGCCGGGCTGGGCCTGGACTACGCGCTGTTCTTCGACCACGCCGGCGACGACCGCGACGACCAGTTGCGCACGCTGCACGCCCTGCTGGTCTGCAGCGCATCGACGCTGCTGGTATTCGCGTTGCTGGCGTCGTCGTCGATCCCGGTGCTGCGCGCCATCGGCGCCACCGTCGCGCTCGGCGTGCTGTTCAACTTCGTGCTGGCGCTGCTGATCGTGCGACGCCCGGCGCGCGCCCATCCTGGCCCGGCATGATCGGCCGCGACCGCATCCTGTCGCTGGTGCCCCATGCGGGCGCGATGTGCCTGTGGGACGAGGTCGTCGCGTGGGACGCCGCATGCATCGCGTTGCGCGCGGACAACCACCGCGACCCGTCGCATCCGTTGCGTGGCGACGGTCGGCTGCGCGCCCTGCACCTGTGCGAGTACGGGGCGCAGGCGATGGCGGTGCATGGCGGCCTGCGCGCGAGCGAGGCCGGCGGCGTGGCGCGCCCCGGCGTGCTGGTGGCGCTGCGCGCGGTCGTCCTGCATGTCGATCGCATCGACGACCTGGCCGGGCCGCTGGAAGGCAGTGCCGAACGACTGGCCGATTCGCCGGCGAGCCAGCAATATGCCTTCCGGATCCACCATGCAGGTACGCTGCTGGCCGAAGGCCGCGCCGCGGTGATGCTGGCGGGCCCGACAGGCGGGGAAACGACATGACGACGATCCAGGCGATCGCGCGGCGCGCGCTGGTGACCGGCGGCAGCGGCGACATCGGTGGCGCGACCTGCCGGCAGCTGGCGGCCGCCGGGATGCACGTGATCGTCCATGCAAACACGCATCCGGCCCGCGCCCGGGCCGTGGTCGACGCGATCCACCACGAGGGCGGCAGCGCGCAGGCGGTGGCGTTCGACGTGGCCGATGGCGACGCGACGCGCGCGGCGATCGAGGGCCTGCTCGCGGACGGCCCGGTCCAGGTGCTGGTCAACAACGCGGGCGTCCACGACGACGCGCCGCTGGCGGGCATGTCGGAGGCGCAATGGCGACGGGTCGTCGACGTGTCGCTGCACGGGTTCTTCCACGTGACCCAGCCGTTGCTGCTGCCGATGGCACGCACGCGGTGGGGCCGGATCGTCAGCGTGTCGTCGGTGGCGGCGGTGCTCGGCAACCGCGGACAGGCGAATTACGCGGCGGCGAAGTCGGCCCTGCACGGCGCCTCCAAGTCGCTGGCGCGCGAGATGGGATCGCGCGGGATCACCGTGAACGTGGTGGCGCCGGGCGTGGTTGCGGGCCGCATGGCGGACGCGTCCTTCCCGGCGGACGTGGTGAAGCAGGTGGTGCCGGCGGGAAGGGCGGGTGCGCCGGAAGAGGTGGCTGCCTTGATCGGGTTCCTGTGCTCGGACGCCGCGTCCTACGTGAACGGGCAGGTGATCGGGGTCGACGGCGGGATGACCTGACGGTGACCTGCCGGGGCGTATGCTCGCGCCCTTCGATCGAGGTGTTCCCCATGACTGCCCTGCGTTGCGTGTCGCTTCTCCTCGCCCTTGCCCTCGCGGCGGGCTGCGCGAGCACTTCGAAGGTGATGCTGGGGCCTGCCCGCGCGCCCGTGGCGGCCGAGGCGGTGCGCGTCTACGTGGATCCGCCGGCGCGATTCGAGGAAATCGCGCGCCTGGAGACCGAGAGTGCGGTCGGGTTCGGAACGCCGGGACAGACCGACAGCGCCATTGCGCGCCTGCGCCGGGAAGCCGCGGCGCTCGGGGCGAACGGCGTGTTGCTCCTCGGCGTGGACACGGTGGCGCCGCCGGTCGGGGTCAGCGTGGGCACCGGCATCGCGCGCCGCCACGTCGGGATCTTCGGCAGCGTCGGCATCCCGACGTCGCAGCGACGCGCGGTGGGTGTCGCGATCTGGGTGCTGGAAGACTGACCGACGCGGGACCGCCCCGAACGGGACGAGGTCAGGCGACGTTGCGCCACGCTGCCGGCACCAGCGGCAGCGGGTCCGTGGCCACCGGGGGATCGCTTTCGAGGAGGGCCGAAAGGCCGTGGTCGCCGATTCCCGGATGCGCGTCCCGCGCGTAGCCCAGCAGTTCGGCGGCCAGCACGCCCATGCGCGCGACGTTGGCCTGGATGCGGGCGACGAACGCGGGGTCGTCCAGTGCATCGGCCAGTCCGCGATTCATCTCGTGGAACCAGGGCACTGCCTGCTGGTCGAGCATCGGCGGGCTGCCCGGACCTTCGTGCCGGGGGGACGCTTCCACCCCCACGACGGCATTGCGCTCGCCCCATTCGCGCAGCAGCCGCTGCATGGCCGCGTTGAGCGCCTCCGCGCGGCGCGCGCTGTCGCGCACCCGACCCAGCAGCGGGATGTCCGCGATCCGCCCGCCGTAGAACAGCGGTGCCAGCAGCGACCAGTAGAAGGTGTAGTCCCAGAGCACCTTGCAGGTCAGCACCTGCGGGTCGCCGAACAAGGGGTACTGCCCGCGGAAGAGGCTCAGCGTGTTTTCGTAGAACGCAAAGAACAGCTGCTGGAAGAGCGCGGCATGCGGCGCGACGTCGCGGCCGGCGCGGTCGCGTTGCACCAGTTCGCAGATGTAGGTGTTGGCGATCGCGATGAAGTCGCTGCCGGGCGAATAGAACGGATCGAGGAAGACGCCCGCCTCGCCGGTCGATGCCCAGCGGTCGCCGGAGAACACCTGCCTGCAGCCGTGCGAGAAGTGGCGCAGGTAGCGGAAGTCCATCGGCGCATGGCCGCCCTCCGCCAGCGCCCGGGCGACGCGCGGCTGGTGGAGGCGCAACCAGGCCGACACCTTGTCCGGCGTGTCGATGGTGTCGAGCGGATGCGTCGCGGGATCGCAGACGATGCCGAGCGAATGCGCCCCGGACGCCAGCGGGATCAGCCAGAGCCAGTAGCCCGGGCCGCACAGGTGGCTGGTGGAACGCCAGCGCTCGGGCGGGTCGCAGCGCGCGCGCCACTCGGCGTCGCCCCAGGCGTCGACGTCCAGCACGCCCTCCACCCGCCACCACGCGGCATGGGCGTCGTGGTCGTTCGGCTCGGCCAGGCCGAGGGTGCGCTTGAGCACGCCGGCGCGCCCGCTCGCGTCGACGAGCCAGCGCGCGCGCAGCGTATGGGGGCCGCCATGGCGGTGAAGTGCTTCGCCGGGTCCATTCGCCGCCATGGCGGCTCCCACATGGTCCACCTCGTGTGGTGCGTCGCCCTGGCCGATCCTCACGGCGCGCACGGTCGTCCCGTCCAGGAAGCGCACGCCGAGCGCACGGGCGCGTTCGCCCAGGAAGTTCTCGAAGCGCCCCCGGTCGACCTGCCACGACGGGGTCGGCAGCGGCCGGCTGACGCCGATCTCGGTGCACGCGCCCAGGTCGTCGCGCCCGTCGCTGAAGAAGAAGCGGAATCCGAACTTGCGCACCTGCGCGGCATCCAGGTGCCCGCGCAGGCCGAGGATGTTGGCGAAATAGTGCGCGCCGATCTCGACCATCGACTCGCCGACCTTGAACGCGGCCTCCGGGACCGGGTGCCGGTTGCGCTCCAGGACGACGACGTCGATCGCGGGGTCGCGACCCTTCAACTGCAGCGCCAGGCACAACCCGGCGAGCCCGCCGCCGACCACGGCGACATCGCATTCGACCGGTGCCGTCATGCGTGGGTCTTGCGCGCCGCGGCGCGCTTCGGCGGCGTCGTCGAGAACTCGCCCGTCGGGTCGTCGATCACCGCGGGGTTTGCGCGGGTCTTGCGCCAGGCGGACAGCAGGCTCTCGTGGCCGAGCACCTGCACGACCACGTGCGACGTGATCCGCCACAGGTCCCGCAACGGGCGGAAATGGCTGGCGCGGAACTGCTGGTCGCTGTCGTGCACGCTGTAGCGCGATTCGATCGGGATCGACACGCATCGCGTGCCCAACCGGCGCGCCGCGGAAATCAGGATCTGCGCCTCGAACACGAAGTCCTCGCCCGGCACGTCGCCAAGCGCGGCCACGGCCGCCGGGTAATAGCGTTGCCCGCTCTGCGTATCGGCGATGCGGTAACCGGTCCCGAACGCGATGCCCCAGTCGCCGAACTCGTTGGCCAGCCTGCGGTACCCGGGCTGGCTGGCCCGCTTGCGCAGGCGCGCGCCGATCACGATGGCGCCCGGATGCCGCTGCGCGGCCGCCAGCAGCCGCGGGATGTCCTCGGCCGCATGCTGGCCGTCGCCGTCCATGGTGACCACGCCCTGCATGCCGCGGCGCAATGCCTCGGCGAACCCGTCGCGCAGGGATGCGCCCTTGCCCATCCGGCGCGCGTGCCGCAGCACCACCGCCGGCAGGTCTGCGATGCGTTCGACCGTGGCGTCATCGGACCCGTCGTCCACCACGATGACGTTCGGACAATGCGCGAGCGCGCCGGACACGACGTCGCGGATCCGCAGCGCCTCGTTCAGCGCCGGAATCACGACGGCGATGCGGGCAGGGTCGAGCTTCATCGGGGCGAAGGACGGCTGCTCAGCCATGGGTGACCTCCACGCGCAGCACGCGACCCGCGCCGGCATCCAGACAGGCAGTGCCCGTCCCCGCCGCCAGCGCATCGAACAACGGAAGCATCGGTGCCATCGCATTCTCCCTGGCATGCCTGGCGAGTGGTCCATCGCCCGGCGATGCCTCGCCGGTGCCGAGTGTCGCTGAAATCCGCGGGCCCGCGCCGTCGCGGACCAGCACGAGCGCGCCGCCGAGCAGCCCGGTGCTGCGCGCCTGTGCGCCCAGCGGGCCACGTGCCGGCGTGTCGTAGGCCACCAGCAGCACGCCCTCGTTGCCCGCCACGAGCTGCACCAGCGCCTCCAGCAGTCCCTGCGCGAACGTCGCACGGTACGCGCTCAACGCGGTGGCGGGCTTCACGCAGCCGGTGCCGATGGTCCAGTAGCCCGCGGCGGCGTTGTGCACGGAATTGTGGAACCGGGTGGGAGAGATGTCCGCCGGCGCGCGCGCCAGGGTCTCGCACATGTAGTCGGTGATCGCCAGCTCGCCGTGGGTCGACGCGAACACCGACGGCAGCGTTGCGGGATCCAGGCCGGCGCCCGCGCATGCCGCCTGCGCCACGTCGAGCGCGACCGCCACGGTTTCGGGTGCGCGCCGGCGCTCGTTGGGCGCCAGCAGGTCGGGCGCCGGTCGCGCCGGTGCATGCCCGGGCGGCACGCCGGTGGCAGCGAAGGCGCGCGCCGCGTCCCACGAGGGCAGGCCGTCGGTCCAGAACCCGATGCCGGCGATGGAAGCGGACAGCGGGGTCATGCGCGGCCGAACACCAGCGAACAGTTGTTGCCGCCGAAGCCGAACGAGTTGTTCATGGCGTAACGCAGCGCGGGGGCGGCCGCATTGTCGAACCGGACCTGCGGTCCGCAGGCCGGGTCGGGCGTGTCGCTGTTGAGCGTGCCCGGCAGCAACCCGTGCGCGAGCGCGAGCAGCGCGAACACCGACTCGACGATGCCCGCAGCGCCCAGGGTGTGCCCGGTCCAGCCCTTGCTCGACGCGGCGTGCAAGGTCGGCGGAAACAGCGCCGCGACCGCCTGCGCCTCGACGCTGTCGTTGGCCGGCGTCGCGGTGCCGTGCAGGTTCAGGTAGCCGATGTCGCCTGGCTCGACACCGGCGCGCGCCATCGCGTCGCGCATCGCCAGCCGCGCGCCGAGCCCTTCCGGATGCGGCGCGGACATGTGGTGCGCATCGCTGGACTCGCCGTAGCCGCGCAGCCGGAGTTCGCCCGCGGCCGCGGCATCGCCCGCACGCTCGAGCAGTGCGAAACCGCCTGCCTCGCCGAGCGACAGGCCGTCGCGCCGCGCATCGAACGGGCGGCACGGTTCACGCGACACCAGCTGCAACGCGTTGAAACCGTAGAGCACGCTGCCGCACAACGTGTCCACGCCGCCGACCAGCGCGGCATCGACGACGCCGGCCTGGACCAGCCGCGCCGCCTGCGCGAACACCTTGGCGCTGGAGGAACAGGCCGTCGCGACCGTCACCGCCGGGCCTTCGAGCCCGGTCGCTGCGCGCACGAAATCGCCGAGGGAATGCGGCGTGTGCACGATCGGTCGGGCCAGGTCCCCGGGAAACGCAGGCGTTCCATCCGGACCCGGCTGCAGGCGCGTGTAGGCGGCTTCGCTCGCGCCGATGCTGGAGGTGGATGTCCCCAGCACGATCGCGATGCGATCGGCGCCGTGTCGCGCGCGCGCGGCGGCGATCGCCTCCTGCACGCCGTCCTGTTGCAGCGCCAGCCAGGCCAGGCGGTTGTTGCGGCACTCCCATCGGGCAAGCGCCTGCGGGAGCGGGGATGCTTCGAGGCCGTCGACGCGCCCGGTCCAGCAGGCCAGCGGCGCGCCGTCGACCAGCGGGCCGAATGCGTTCGGGCGCAGGCCGCTGCGGCGTTCGCGCAATGCCGACAGCTGGGCATCCCTGCCACGCCCCAGGGCGGTGGTCGCGGTCCAGGCGCGGATCGCCAGCGGGCGCATCGGTTGCGGCTGCGGGGACGACGAGAGCGCTGGCGGCACGCGGACTTCCTGAATGCGGCACCGCGTCGCGGCACTCGCCGGTGAGTATAGGTAGGAGGGGCGCAGGTCGCGAAACGCTTGTTACGCTCTGGCGATGAATACGACCGAACGCCTGCTTGCCCTGCTCGTCCTGGTGGCCCTCGCGGGCCCGGCCCTGGCCCACGAACCACGGGTCCTGACCACCACCGACTACGCCCGCGCCGAGCGGTTCCTCGCGCACCACGCCGACCCGCTGGTCGACGACGCGGTGAGCGACGTCACCTGGGAGGACGACCGCCACGTCGTGTTCGAGGTCCACGACGCGGGCGGTGACCGCACGCTGCGGATGGACGCGGCAACCGGCACCGTGGCCCCGGCGCCCGGCGTCGCGCCCGTCGGGCACGACCAAGAAACGGAAACGCCTGCGGATGACGCGGAGGACGCGCCGCCGGTCGTGGTGTCGCCGGACGGCAAGCAGGAGGCCTTCATCCGCGAGTGGAACCTGTGGGTCCGCGACACGGCCACCGGGGTGGAGGCGCCGCTCACCACCGACGGCACGACCGATTACGGCTATGCCACCGACAATGCCGGCTGGATCCACAGCGACCGCCCGATCCTCGTGTGGTCGCCCGATTCGACGAAGATCGCGACCTTCCGGCAGGACCAGCGCCGCACCGGCAGCATGACCCTGGTGTCGACCAACGTCGGCCATCCCGTGGTCGAGACCTGGAAGTACCCCCTGGTCGGCGACGAGCACGTCACGATGATCGAGCGCGTGGTCATCGACGTCCCGACACGCACCGTCGTGCGCCTGGACATGCCGCCCGACCAGCACCGGTCGACCCTGTGCGATGACGTCAGCTGCTCCGGTGGCTGGGAAGACGTGCAGTGGGCGCCGGACTCGGCCAGCCTGGCGTTCGCCTCGACCTCGCGCGACCACAAGGACACCTGGCTGCGCGTCGCCGACCCCACCACCGGCAAGGTCCGCACCGTGTTCCACGAGCACGCGCCGACCTATTTCGAGAGCGGCAACGGTGCGGTCAACTGGAAGGTATTGCCCGGCAGCGACGAGTTCATCTGGTTCTCCGAGCGCAGCGGCTGGGGGCACCTCTATCTCCACGACCTTTCCACCGGCGAGCTGAAGCGCGCGATCACGACGGGCGAAGGCAACGTCACCGAAGTGCTGCGCGTCGATCCGGCGACGCGCACCGCGTGGTTCCGCGGCGTCGGCATGGAACCCGGGCGCAATCCGTACTACCAGCACTTCTACAAGGTGGGCCTGGACGGCGGCGCGCCGGTGCTGCTCACGCCCGAGGACGCGAACCACGACATCACGCTGTCGCCCGACGGCACCTATTTCGTGGACACCCATTCCACGCCGACCACGCCCCCGGTCACCGTGCTGCGCAGGTCCTCCGAAGGCACCCTGGTCGCCGAAGTGGCACGCGCGGACCTCACGCGGCTGCGCGCCGCCGGCTGGGTGCCGCCGGAACCCTTCAACGTCAAGGCGCGGGACGGCGAGACCGACCTGTACGGCCTGATGTTCAAGCCGACGCACTTCGACGCGTCACGACGCTATCCGCTGGTCGTCTACGTCTACCCGGGCCCGCAGGCCGGCTCGGTGCGCGGCCGCAGCTTCGCCACCGCGCGACGCGACCACCAGGCGCTCGCCGAACTCGGCTTCATCGTGATCGCGGTCGACGGCCTGGGCACGCCGTTCCGGAGCAAGGCCTTCCACGACGCCTTCGATGGCGACATCGGCGACAACACGTTGCCCGACCAGGTCGCCGCGGTGCGCCAGCTGGCGGCGCGCCACGACTGGATCGACCTCGACCGCGTGGGCATCTGGGGTCATTCGGGCGGCGGTTACGCGACCGCGGACGCGATGTTCACGTACCCCGATGTGTTCAAGGTCGGCATCTCGGAGAGCGGCAACCACGACAACCGCAACTACGAGGACGACTGGGCTGAGAAGTGGCAGGGCCTGGAAACGTTCGATGCCGATGGGCGCAGCAACTACGCCGACCAGGCCAACCAGTCCCGCGCGGCGAACCTGCAAGGCAAGCTGTTCCTGGTCCACGGGATGATGGACGACAACGTGCCGCCCTACGGCACGCTGCTGGTGGTCGACGCGCTGGTGAAGGCCAACAAGGACTTCGACCTGTTGCTGCTGCCCCACGCGCGGCACGGTTACGGCCAGGACCAGTGGTACGTGATGCGCCGGCGCTGGGACTACTTCGTCGAACACCTGCTCGGCGCGGTGCCGCCGGACGCTTACTCGATCACCCCGCCGGCGGGCGACTGATCCCGGATTCCGGCGCGTTGCGCCTGCATCCGGCCTGTCAACCGAACCGGTCGCCCAAGGCATAGGCACGCTGCACCGCCGGCCGCGCGCCGATTGCGGCGTGCCAGCGGCGCACCTCCGGATACGGCGCCATGTCGATCGGCGCTTTCGAATACGCGTCGATCCACGGATGGCAGGCCATGTCGGCGATGGTCAGCGTGCCGCCGGCGATGAACTCCCGGCCTGCCAGGCGCTTGTCCAGCACGCCCATCAACCGTTCGACCTCCCGCCGGTAGCGGTCCTTCGCGTAGTCGATGGGTTCCGGCGCATAGACGTGGAAATGTCCGTACTGGCCGGTCATCGGCCCCAGCCCGCCCACCTGCCAGAACAGCCAGGCCAGCGTCTCGTTGCGCCCGCGCAGGTCGCCGGGCAGGAACCGGCCGGTCTTCCCGGCCAGGTAGAGCAGGATCGCGCCCGACTCGAACACCGACAGCGCCGCGCCACCATCGGCCGGCGCGGTGTCGACGATCGCCGGCATCTTGTTGTTGGGCGAGATGGCCAGGAAGTCCGGCTTGAACTGGTCCCCGGCGCCGATGTCCACGGGATGGAGCTCGTAGGGCAGCCCGGCCTCCTCGAGGAACAGCGTGACCTTGTGGCCGTTGGGCGTGGGCCAGTAGTGCAGCTGGATCATGGGAGCGGCTCCTGCGACGCGGGCCGACGAGTCTAGGCCGGCCCGCGTAAACTCCGCGCCTTCCCGCACCCGCGAGCCGCCCGTGACCACCCCACCCGACCAGTTCCGCCTCACCCCGCTGCCCGCGCTGATCTTCTCCTCGCGCTGGCTGCAGTTGCCGCTGTACCTGGGCCTGATCGTCGCCCAGTGCGTCTACGTGTTCCTGTTCGTCAAGGAGCTGGTGCACCTGGTCGCCGACGCCAACACGCTGACCGAACAGGGGATCATGCTGCTGGTGCTGGGCCTGATCGACGTGGTGATGATTTCCAACCTGCTGGTGATGGTGATCGTCGGCGGCTACGAAACGTTCGTGTCGCGGTTGCGGCTGCAGGGCCACCCGGACCAGCCGGAATGGCTCAGCCACGTCAACGCCAGCGTGCTGAAGGTGAAGCTGGCGATGGCGATCATCGGCATCAGCTCGATCCACCTGCTGAAGAGCTTCATCGAGGCCGGCGAACTCGGGCTGCCGCTCTGCACGCCGGCCCTCGACGCCGCCGGGCAGCTCTGTTCCTCCACGACGGCCACCGGGATCATGTGGCAGACGATCATCCATTGCGTGTTCATCCTGTCGGCCATCGGCATCGCGTGGACCGACAAGCTGATGCAGCACCCGCCGAAGGCCGCGCGCGCCGAACACTGACAGGTTTCCTGTGGGAGCCGCCATGGCGGCGCGCTTTTCGCCGGCATGCCGGCTCCCACAAAACATAGAATGGGTGCATGGATGTTTCGCACCTGCTCGACGGCCTGAACCCGGCCCAGCGCGAGGCCGTGTCGGCGCCGCCGGGGCACTACCTGGTGCTCGCCGGGGCCGGTTCCGGCAAGACCCGCGTGCTCACCCACCGCATCGCCTGGCTGCACGAGGTGCACGGCGTGCCGGCGCACGGAATCCTCGCGGTCACCTTCACCAACAAGGCCGCGGCCGAGATGCGCTCGCGCGCGGCCGCCCAGCTGCGCGGCGACACCCGCGGCATGTGGATCGGCACCTTCCATGGCCTGGCGCATCGCCTGTTGCGCATGCATTGGCAGGAGGCCGGGTTGCCGGAGGGCTTCCAGATCCTGGACAGCGACGACCAGCTGCGCATGGTCAAGCGCGTGGTGCAGCAACTGGAGCTGGACGACGCGCGGTTCCCGCCGCGGCAGATCGCGTGGTGGATCAATGCGCAGAAGGACGAAGGTCGCCGCGCGCAACACATCCAGCCGGGCGACGACTGGTTCCTGGAGACGATGCGCCGTGCCTACGTCGCATACCAGGAGCGTTGCGACCGGGCCGGCCTGGTCGATTTCGCGGAACTGCTGCTGCGCGCACACGAGGTGTTGCGCGACAACCCGCAGCTGCTCGATCACTACCGGCACCGTTTCACGGAGATCCTGGTCGACGAGTTCCAGGACACCAACGCGATCCAGTACGGCTTCGTGCGCCTGCTCGCGGGGAGCACCGGCCACGTGTTCGTGGTCGGCGACGACGACCAGGCGATCTACGGCTGGCGCGGGGCGAAGGTGGAGAACGTGCAGCGCTTCCTGCGCGATTTCAGTGGCGCCGGGACCCTGAAGCTCGAGCAGAACTACCGTTCCACCGCAAACATCCTGGGTGCCGCCAATGCCGTGATCGCGCACAACCCGGACCGCCTCGGCAAGCAGCTGTGGACCGACGCGGGCGAGGGCGAGCAGATCGACCTGTACGCGGCCTACAACGAGGTCGACGAGGCGCGGTACGCGGTCCAGCGGATCGCCGACTGGGTCCGTGGCGGCGGCGCACACGGCGAAATCGCCATCCTGTACAGGAGCAACGCCCAGTCGCGCGCCTTCGAGGAGGCGTTGCTGTCGGAGCAGGTGCCTTACCGCGTCTACGGCGGCGTGCGCTTCTTCGAACGCGCCGAGATCAAGGACACGCTGGCGTACCTGCGGCTGGTGGCGAACCGCGCCGACGACGCTGCGTTCGAGCGCGCGGTGAACACGCCGACGCGCGGCATCGGCGAGCGCACCCTGGACTGCGTACGCCGGCGCGCGCGCCAGGACGGCATCCCGTTGTGGGACGCGGCGCTGCGCGAAAGCACGGGCAACGACCTGTCCGCGCGGGCGCGCAACGCGCTGGCCGGCTTCCTGCAGCTGGTCGAGGCGCTCCAGCGCGAGACGGCCGAACTGCCGCTGCCCGGGAAGATCGACCACGTGCTGGCGCGCTCGGGCCTGCGCGCGCACTACGACAAGGAGTCCGCGGGACAGCTCGACTCGAAGACCGAGAACCTGGACGAACTCGTCTCCGTCGCCTCGCGTTTCCTGCGCGCCGAGGACGACGAGGAAGCGGCGGCGCTGACCGAGCTGGTGGCCTTCCTCGCCTACGCGGCGCTCGAGGCCGGCGAAGGCCAGGCCCAGGCGGGCGAGGACGGCGTGCAACTGATGACGCTGCACAGCGCGAAGGGCCTGGAATTCCAGCTGGTCTTCCTGGCGGGACTGGAAGAGGGTCTGTTCCCGAGCGGTCGTTCACTCGAGGAGGAAGGGCGACTCGAGGAAGAGCGCCGGCTGGCCTACGTCGGCATCACCCGCGCGCGCCAGCAACTCGTGCTCAGCCACGCGGAAACGCGCCGCCTGCACGGCCAGGACCATTACGCGATGCCGTCGCGCTTCCTGCGCGAGATCCCCGGCGCGCTGCTGCACGAGGTGCGACCGAAGCCGAAGGTCGCCGCGCCCGTGCTGCGCCATCCGCGCTTCGCGGGCCACGCGCAGGTCGAGACGCCGGGCATCCGCCTGGGCCAGGGGGTGACGCACCCGACGTTCGGCACCGGCATCGTCACCGACGTGGAAGGCAGCGGCGCGCATGCGCGCGTGCAGGTCAATTTCGACGACGCCGGCAGCAAGTGGCTGGTCCTGGCCTACGCGAACCTGCAACCGGCATGACGTGATCCTGTGGGAGCCGGCATGCCGGCGAAGCGCTTCGCCGCCATCGCGGCTCCCACATGCGTCATTTGGCGTGCCACTTGTCGTCGTCGCCCTTCTCGTAGTCCTTCTTGACGGCGGACCAGGCGACCTTGTGCGCGGTTTCCTCGCGGCCCGAATCGCCACGGCGCTCCGACGGCTTGTCGTACTGGTCGTAGGCGCTGTTGAAGGCTTCCTTGTAGATTTCCTGCGCGTGTTTGGGCAGGTTGTCCTTCACCGAGTCGGGCAGTTCCGTAATGCGGTCGTAAGGCATGGCGACGTCTCCAGCCGGGACGCCCGATCATGCCGCCGGCCCGATGAAACGAACGCGAACCGCCCCATTGCCGGACCCCTGGTCCAGGCGTAATTTCGCGTCCGGGGACAACTCGGGGAAGGCTCATGCGCCGTGGCCTGGAGTGGGCGGGCATCGCGCTCGCAACGGTCCTGCTGCTCGCCGCCGGCCTGCTGGCGGTCGCCTGGGCGCAGAGCGAAAGCGCGCTGGCGCGGAAGTACGTCATCGCCGATCCGCCGCTGGTGGTGCCGTCCGACCCGGAAACCATCGCCCGCGGCCGGCACCTCTACGTCTCGCGCGGTTGCGCCGGGTGCCACGGCGACGCGGGCGAGGGGAAGCTGCTCTTCGACGCGGGCCCGGTCGCGAAAATCGTCCCGGCCAACCTGACCCGGACCGTGCGGGATCCCGGCTGGACCGACGACGCCCTTGCCGCCGCCGTCCGCCATGGCGTGCGTCCCGACGGCACCCCCCTGGTCTTCATGCCGGCCGGCGACTACCAGGACCTGGACGACGCGGACACCGCCGCGATCATCGCGTGGCTGCGGACCTTGCCCCCGTCGGACCATGACCCCGGGCGGACCGAGGTCCGGCCCCTGGGCCGCGTCCTCCACCTGTTCGGCCGGTTCCCCTTGACCCCCGCGGACGCGATCGACCACGCCCCGCGCCCGCGCCGGGCGCCGCCGGCCGGGCCGACTGCCGAATACGGCGCCTACCTCGCCCAGGTGTGCACCGGCTGCCACAAGGCGGACTTCACCGGCGGGATCGTCATGGTCCCGGATACCCCGCCGACCGCGAACCTGACCCCGCATCCGGATGCCCTGGGCGCCTGGAACCGCGACGATTTCGTCCGCGTGATGCGGACCGGCGTGCGGCCCGACGGCCGCCCGGTCCACCCGATGATGCCGTGGCGGGAGTTCGGGACGATGACCGACACCGAGCTCGATGCCCTCTGGGCGCACTTCGGCACCCTGCCGCCGATGCCCACCGGGCGATAGGCGCCCGCCAAGAAAGACGCCGGCCGGGGCAAGCCCGGCCGGCGCGATGTCTGGCTGGTTCCGCTGTCGCGGGGCCGCTCAGCCGGCGGTCGAGCCCCGCAGCGCGGCGGCCAGGCCGGCGTCGCCGTTGACCAGGTCGGTCCAGGCGATGTCGGTCCCCTTGCGGTGGCCCTTCTCCACCAGCTTCAGGCCTTCCGGCGCGATCGTCAGGGTGTAGGCCTTGTCGCCGATCTGGACTTCGCGCCGCAGCGGCTTGTCGAGCTTGGTCATCGGTCACTCCTTGGCGGGTTCCGCGGGGAGCCTACCATTCGTAGAGCTTGAAGTAGACGGGGGAGACGGGCCCCTCGCCCTTGCTTTCGTCCAGCCGGCCATCCCCGTTGCGGTCGTACAGGTAGTAGGTCGGGCCCCTGGGGGGCTGGACCCGGACCACCCGGAGCTGGCCCGCCACCCGGTACTCGGTCACCACGTCGCCGTTCTCGTAGGTCTTCACGGATTCGACCGCGTCGGCGGGAATCTCCGGGCCGGCGAACGGATCGGAGGCGCAGGCCGCCAAGGCCAGGAACAGGCCGACGAGCGGCAGGCAGGCAAGGCGCGAGGCATGCATGGCGGGCTCCCGGAAGCGGTTCGGGGGAGTATGCCGCGGCGTCGCGCGGAGGGTGCGTGAGCGGCGGTCGCCGCGCGGCCCGCCGGTAGAATCCCCGGATGCCCAGGCTCGTGCTGATCGACGGATCGTCCTACCTCTACCGCGCCTTCCACGCGCTGCCCCCGCTCACCAACGACGCCGGCGAGCCGACCGGCGCGCTGTTCGGCGTGGTCAACATGCTGCGCGCCACGCTCAACGAGAAGCCGGACTGCGTCGCCTTCGTGGTCGACGCCCCCGGCAAGACCTTCCGCGAGGACCTGGACCCGCAGTACAAGGCCAACCGCCCGCCGATGCCCGACGAGCTGCGCGCCCAGGTCCAGCCGATGTGCGACATCGTCCAGGCGCTGGGCATCGACATCGTGCGGGTGGACGGGGTGGAAGCCGACGACGTGATCGGCACCCTGGCCCTGCGCGCCTGCGCGGCCGGCGTCGACGTCACCATCTCCACCAGCGACAAGGACTTCGCCCAGCTGGTGCGGCCGGGCGTGGCCCTGGTCAACACGATGAGCGGCAGCCGCCTGGACTCGGACGAGGCGGTGGTCGCGAAGTTCGGCGTGCGCGCGGACCAGATCGTCGACTACCTGGCGCTGGTCGGCGACAAGGTCGACAACATCCCCGGCGTGGACAAGTGCGGGCCGAAGACGGCCGCCAAGTGGCTGGGCGAATACGGCAGCCTGGACGGCGTGATCGCCAATGCCGACCGGATCGGCGGCAAGATCGGCGAGAACCTGCGCGCGGTGGTCGACCGCCTGCCGCTCAACCGCGACCTGGCCACCATCCGCGTGGACCTGGCCCTGGAACACGCGCACGACTGCCTGCGTCTGCGCGAGCGCGACGTCGATGCGCTGCGCACGCTGTACGCGCGCTACGGCTTTCGCCAGGCGCTGCGCGACCTCGAAGGGGGTGGTGGGGACGCGACCGCTTCGGCGGGGATGCGCAACACCGCCGCCGGATACGCGCGCGCCGCCGCGGGACCGGCGCCGGCCGTGGACCCGGCCCTGGCTGCGCCGGGTCGCTACGAAACCGTGCTCACCCGCGCGCAGCTCGACGCCTGGGTCGACAAGCTCGCGGCCGCCGACGAGTTCGCCTTCGACACCGAAACCGATTCGCTCGACGCCCTGTGCGCGAACCTCGTCGGCATCAGCCTGTGCACCACGGTGGCCGAGGCCTGCTACATCCCGGTCGGCCACGACGCCCCCGGCGCGCCGGCGCAGCTGCCGCTGGCCGAGGTGCTGGACGCGTTGCGGCCCGCCTTCACCGACCCCGGCAAGCGCAAGATCGGCCAGCACGGCAAGTACGACCTGCACGTGCTGCGCTGCCACGGGCTGGAGGTGCGTGGCTACGCCGACGACACGATGCTCGAGAGCTTCGTGCTCAATGCGACCGCGACGCGGCACGACATGGACTCGCTGGCGTCGCGCTACCTGGGCTACGAGACGGTGAGGTTCTCGGACGTGGCCGGCAAGGGCGTGAAGCAGATTTCGTTCTCGCAGGTCGCGCTGGACGACGCTACGCGCTATGCCGCCGAGGACGCGGACGTGACGCTGCGCCTGCACCGCGTGCTGTCTCCGCGGGTCGCCGCGGAGCCGGCGCTGCAGCAGGTGTATCGCACCATCGAGGTGCCACTCGTGCCGGTCCTCGAGCGCATCGAGGCCAACGGCGTGCTGGTCGATGTCGCCGAGCTGCGACGCCAGTCCGCGGACCTGGGCAAGCGCATGCTCGATGCACAGGCACGCGCGACCGGGCTGGCCGGCCGCCCGTTCAACCTCGACTCGCCCAAGCAGGTGTGCGAGCTGCTGTTCGAGGAGCTGAAGCTGCCCGCGCTGGTGAAGACGCCGAAGGGCCAGCCCTCCGCGAACGAGGAGGCGCTGGAAGCCATCGCCGACCAGCACGAACTGCCGCGGGTGATCCTGGAGTACCGCGGCCTGGCCAAGCTGCGCGGCACCTACACCGACAAGCTGCCGGGCATGGTCAACGCGCGCACCGGGCGCCTGCACACCAGCTACCACCAGGCGGGCGCGGCGACGGGTCGGCTCGCGTCCAGCGATCCGAACCTGCAGAACATCCCGATCCGCACCGACGACGGGCGGCGCATCCGCCGCGCCTTCGTCGCCCCCCAAGGCCGGCGCATCGTGGCCTGCGACTACTCGCAGATCGAGCTGCGGATCATGGCCCACCTGTCGGAGGACCCGGCGCTGCTGCGGGCGTTCTCCTCGGGCGAGGACATCCACCGCGCCACCGCGGCGGAGGTGTTCGGCAAGGCGATCGACCAGGTGGCACCCGACGAACGCCGCGCCGCGAAGGCGATCAACTTCGGCCTGATGTACGGCATGGGTGCGTTCGGCCTGGCCAAGCAGCTCGGCGTCGGCCGCGGCGAGGCGCAGGACTACATCGCGCTGTACTTCAGCCGCTATCCCGGCGTCCGCGACTTCATGGAGCGCACGCGGCAGCAGGCGCGCGACCAGGGTTACGTGGAAACGGTCTTCGGCCGGCGCCTGTACCTGGAGCACATCGCCGCGCGCAACCAGGGCCTGCGCGCGGGCGCCGAGCGGGCCGCCATCAACGCGCCGATGCAGGGCACCGCGGCGGACATCATCAAGCGCGCGATGCTGGAGATCGATGCCTGGCTCAAGGGGCATGGCGATCAGGCGCTGATGATCCTGCAGGTGCACGACGAACTGGTGTTCGAGGTCGACGCGGGGTTCGTGGACACCCTGCTGCCGGAAGTCGAGCGGCGGATGGCGGGGGCGGCCGCGTTGCGGGTGCCGCTGGTGGTGGACAGCGGGACGGGGGACAACTGGGACGAGGCGCATTAGGCGAGTCCCGGATCCCGGAGTCCGCTTCGCTGCCTCCGGGCGATGCCGGGCTACGCGAACGGGCATAAAAAAGCCCCGCGGACCTAGGGGGAGGTCGGCGGGGCCGGGGAACAGGACCCTGGGGAGGGGTGTCCTGTTCCAGATCACTCCAGGGGAGGGGAGAGATCAGCGACGGACCTTGCATCCGTCGGGGCCTATGTGAGCATTTCGAACATGGACGTTTCGTGAAGGCATCCCGCGCCGGAGAGGCGGAATTCAGGACGCATTCAGAGCGATCCGGAACGGATACCCCATTCAGCAGGCGGGTGGTAGGCGCGGCGTGCGCCGCGATCACAGCCAATCGCGTGGAACGAGATACTCGGCAAGCTTGGCCTCGGCCGATTCCGCCTCCGGCACGTATCCGTATTCCCACCGCACCAGGGGTGGCAGGCTCATCAGGATGGACTCGGTGCGTCCCCCGGACTGCAGGCCGAACAGCGTGCCGCGGTCCAGCACCAGGTTGAACTCGACGTAGCGGCCGCGCCGGTACAACTGGAACTGCCGCTCGCGATCCCCATGCGGGGTGTCGCGACGCCGCTCGACGATCGGCAGGTACGCCTCCAGGTACCCGTCGCCGACCGCGCGCGTGTAGGCGAAGTCTCGGTCGAAGTCGTCGTGCAGGTCGTCGAAGAACAGGCCACCGACGCCTCGCGTCTCGTTGCGATGCCTGAGGAAGAAGTAGGCGTCGCAGGCCTGCTTGTGTGCGGCGTAGCGGGACTGCCCGCCGAACGGTCCGCACAGGTCACGCGCGGTGCGGTGCCAATGCAGCACGTCCTCGTGCACCGGGTAGAACGGCGTCAGGTCGAAACCGCCGCCGAACCACCACGCCACCGTTTCGCCTTCGCGCGTCGCGTGGAAGTGGCGCACGTTCATGTGCGAGGTCGGCACGTGCGGGTTGCGCGGATGGACGACCAGCGACACCCCGGTCGCCCGCCACGCCGCGCCGGCCAGCTCGGGCCGCGCGGCGCTGGCCGAGGGTGGCAGCTGCGTCCCGGACACGTCCGAGAACCCGACGCCCGCCTGCTCGAACACCGCGCCCTCCCGCAGGATCCGGGTGCGCCCCCCGCCACCTTCGGGCCGGGTCCAGGTGTCCTCGATGAACCGTGCGCCGCCGTCGGCGCCTTCCAGTGCGCCGCAGATGCGGTCCTGCAGGGACCTCAACCACGCTTGGACGGCTTCGAAATCGTGCATGCGCCTATTTTAGGCGCCCGGCCGCTCTCCCTGCCCGCTCATCACCAGCGTCGCCAGTGCCTGGTCGCCGCGCGCGAGCAATGCGTTCGGGTCCTCCTTGAACCCGGTCAGCACCATTGCCTCGCCCAGGCACCAGTCGCGCTGCTCGGCCGTGAACTCCCGGCGGCCGGCGGCGACCATCTGCAGGATCACCTTCCCGGGCGCGTGGATGTCGTGGGGCTCGACCTTGGCGGTGGGCGGCGGGGGTCTCTCGGCGGCATCGATCGCCGCGTCGAGCCGGCGCGACAGTGGCTGGTGCTCGAACCCCGGCACCGCCCGGCGCAGGGCGATGCGGAGGTCACGCAACAGGCCGGTGAGGTCGCTCATGGCGCGCACCATGCCGCGCTGCCCCGCGCTTGTCGAGGGTCCCCGGACGAGAGGTTCAGCCCAGCGAGGCGATGTCGATGACGAACCGGTATTTCACGTCACTGCGCAGCATGCGTTCGTAGGCCTCGTCGATCGCCTGCGCGGGGATCATCTCGATGTCGGCGACGATGCCGTGTTCGGCGCAGAAGTCGAGCATTTCCTGGGTCTCGGCGATGCCGCCGATCAGCGAACCGGCGATCGACCGGCGCCCGAAGATCAGCAGGCCGATGGCCGGGCTCGGGTGCGGATGTTCCGGCACGCCGACCAGGACCAGCGCCCCGTCGCGTTTCAGCAGGCTGGTATAGGCGTCCAGCGAGTGGCTGGCGGCCACGGTGTCGAGGACCAGGTCGAAGCTGCGCGCGTGGGCGCGCATCTCCTCGGCATTGCGCGACACCACCACTTCGTCCGCCCCCAGCGCCAGGGCGTCCTTGCGCTTGCCTTCGGACGTGGTGAACGCGACCACGTGCGCGCCCATCGCGTGCGCGAGCTTCACGCCCATGTGCCCCAGGCCACCGATGCCGACGATGCCCACCTTCTTGCCGGGACCGGTGTTCCAGTGGCGCAGGGGCGAGTAGGTGGTGATGCCCGCGCACAACAACGGCGCCACGGCCGGCAGTTGTTCCACCGGGTGGCGGATCTTCAGCACGAACTTCTCGGACACCACGATGCCCTGCGAGTAGCCGCCCAGCGTGTGCCCGGGCGGGTCCTTCGTCGCACCGTTGTAGGTGCCGACGAACCCGTTCTCGCAATACTGTTCCAGCCCTTCGGCGCAGGACGCGCAGCGCTGGCAACTGTCGACCATGCAGCCGACGCCGACGATGTCGCCCACCGCGAACCGGGTCACCTCGCTGCCGACGGCCGCCACCTTGCCGACGATCTCGTGCCCCGGCACGCACGGGAACCGCGTGCCGCTCCACTCCGACCGCACGGTGTGCAGGTCGGAATGGCAGACGCCGCAATACGCGATGTCGACCTGGACGTCGGTGGGACCCGGGGTGCGACGCTCGATGTCCAGCGGCTCCAGCGCCTTGTCGGCAGCGCGCGCGCCGTAAGCCCGAAGCGTCATTCCGCCGTCGTCGGGTCGATCATCGCCATGACCTCGGACACGCGGTTGGCGGGGAAGCCGCCCTGCCGCGCGTGTTCGCGCACCATGTCCTCGTTCGGCGCGATGTACACGCAATAGACCTTGTCGCCGGTGACGAAACTCTCGACCCACTGGATCTGCGGCCCCAGGTTGCCGAGCACGGCGCACGACTTCCGGGAAATCCCCTTCAGGTCCTGGGACGACAACTGGCCGGCGCCAGGAATCTCCCGCTCGATCACGTATTTGGGCATGGCTGTCTCCATGAGTTGGGTGCCGCCGCCGGAATATACGCCCGCGCGTCCGGGGCGCCGGGACCGCTCGTCAGGGTGTTCCTGGCGCCTGCGACCGGCAGGGTGACCTGGTCGGGTGTCATTGGCGGAGCGCAACGGCGGCCCCGAGCAAACCCGGATGCGGGTGCGTGACCACGTGGATGGCCACCGATTCCAGCCAGGGGGCGAACCGTCCCTTGGCCAGGAAACGCTCGCGGAATGCGCTGCTGCGCAAAAACGGAACGAAGCGCGGCACCATGCCGCCGGCGATCACGACCGTGCGCGCGCCGTGCACCAGCGCGCAGTCGCCGGCGACGCTGCCCAGCACCGCGCAGAACCGCGCAAGCGCGTGCCGCGCAGCCGCGTCCGTGCCGCCGAGCGCCGCGGCGACGATATCGGCCGGGTCACGCAGCGCCGCGCCGGCCCCGCCCCGCAGGATCGCGTCCACCTGCGACAACCCGCTGCCACAGAGCACGCGTTCGTTCGACACGCGGCCATGCCGTGCCGTGAACCACGCGGCGATGGCTTGCTCCTCCTCGTCCAGCGGCGCGAAGCTGACATGTCCGCCTTCGGTTTCCACGACGCGCCAGCCTGCGCGCGGCGTGCCCACCAGCAGCGCGACGCCCAGCCCGGTGCCCGGCCCGAGCACGCTGACCGGCCCGACCAGCGGGTCCGTGGCGGGACCATGCAGGGCGATCCGATCCTCCGGACGCAAGGCCGTGACCGCCCACGCCACCGCACCGAAGTCGTTGAGCAGGTGCAACTCGTCCACGCCCAGCGCCGTGCGCAACTCGTCGCGGGTGCACGACCAGGCGCGGTTGGTGAGCCGGATCTCGTCGCCGTCCACGGGGCTCGCGACGGCGATGGCGGCGCGGCGCGGGCGGACGCCGACGGATTGCAGGTAGTGGCTCGCCGCGTGCTGCAGGCTCGCGAAGTCGGCGGTCCGCAATGCCTGCGCCTGCACCACCCCGGCCACCGGCGCGGCCGGGTCCGCCAGCGCGAAACGCGCGTTGGTGCCGCCGACATCGGCGACGAGGGCGAGCTCGTTGGCCATCGGTGCCTAGGGTAAACCGCTAGACTTTCCCGATGACCGATTTCCTGGCCGCCCTGCTGCTCGGCATCATCGAGGGCATCACCGAATTCCTGCCGATCTCCAGCACCGGCCACCTGCTGATCGCCGAGCACTGGCTGGGCCATCGCAGCGACCTGTTCAACATCGCCATCCAGGCCGGCGCCATCCTCGCGGTGGTGTTGATCTACCGCGAGCGGCTCGTGCAGCTGGCGATGGCGTTCCTGCGCCCCGGTTCGGCCCCCCAGGCGGTCCATGGCCAACCTCCGCGGGACTACGCGTGGAAGCTGCTGGTGGCGTTCGGTGTCACCGCGGTCCTGGGGCTGGCAGTGAAGGCATTGGGCTGGGAGTTGCCCACCGAGATCACCCCGATCGCCTGGGCACTGATCCTGGGCGGCGCGTGGATGATCCTGGCCGAACAGCTGGCGGCGCGACGCGCGGAGAAGCTGGGCGAGCGCAGTGCCATTTCCTGGACCACCGCGATCCTGGTCGGCGTGGCGCAGGTCGTGGCGGGCGTGTTCCCCGGGACCTCGCGCTCGGGCGCGACCATCTTCGTGGCCCTGCTCGCCGGCACCACCAACCGTGCGGCGGCCACCGAGTTCGCCTTCCTGGTCGGCATCCCGACGATGTTCGCCGCCACCGGTTACGAGCTCATCGACGTCATCCAGGCCGGCGAAGCCGCAAACGAGGACTGGGGGATGCTCGCGGTGGCCTTCGCCGCCTCGGCCATCACCGCGTTCGTCGCGGTGAAGTGGCTGCTGCGCTACATCCAGAGCCACCGCTTCACCGCGTTCGCGGTCTACCGCGCGGTGCTCGGTGCCGCGCTGCTGCTCTGGCTGCCTGCGGGGATCTGAGGCTCCGCGGTCAGCGGTTCAGCGTGTACGTGCCATGTTCGGCTGCTTCGCCGAGCACGTGGCCGTGCATCGCGCGGAACACGTCGGCGGCGGTGAACTTCGCCGGCAGCGCCAGCGCGTCGACATCCAGCGCGAACAGGCGGAAGAAATAACGGTGCAGGCGCAGGTCGTGCGCGGGCGGGTACGGGCCGTCGTAGCCGTGGTAGTCGCCGCCCATGTCCGCGTCACCGGCGAACCAGCCGGTGTAGTCGTTGAGGCCCTGCCGGCCGCCGATGCCCTCGATGCCGCCGGCGGCCTTGCCGCGCTTCGTGACGCCGTCGCTTGCCGCACCCGCCGCGATGGCGCGCACGCCGGACGGGAGGTCGGCGACGACCCAGTGCACGAAGTCGCCGCGCGGGTGGTCGACCGGAATGGGCGCGCTGCCGGCGACCAGTGCCGGATCGGTGGGCGCGTCGGTGTCGATGCACATCAACGCGAACGAGCGCGTGCCTTCGGGCACGTCGTCCCACGCCAGGTGGGGATTGCGGTTGCCGCCGAACCCGCCGGGCGTGCCGAGCGCGAATTCGGCGGGGATCGGTTCGCCATGTCCGAAACTGTCGCTGCGCAGGCGCATCAGGCGGTCCTCCGGGTCAGTCGCGAGCGTACCCCAGCCGTTCCGCGACGGCGTGCAGCGACGCGAACGGCTTCGCGAGCACGCCCGCGTAGGCGCGCCAGCGGCCGGCCGGCAGGCGCTCCAGCGCGGGACGCGGCTGCGGGTCGATGGGCAGCTGCGTGTCGAGTGCGTCGTTCAGCGCCTCGACGAACGCCCCGGGGCGCGAGAAGCCTGCGTCGAGCCGCACGATGCGGTGCGGATACAGGTTCCGGTCGTGCAGCGTCGCGACCTGGTCGAGCCCGGCGGCGAGCCACGCCGCGGCGGCCCCGGGCGACTCGAACGCAAGGCGCCCGGGGGAGCCGAAGGCCAGCCAGTCCAGCAGCATGTCGCGCGGGTCGCGCAGCGCGAACAGCAGCAGCGTGTCCTGGAGGTGGGGCCGCAAGGCCAGCAGCAGCGCGTTGTCCCACCAGCGCAGCCAGTCGATCAGCGCGGCGCCCTCGACGCCACGCCGCTGCAACCCCTGGTGCCAGCTGTCGACCACCTGCTGCGGCGTGAGCTTGCCATCCGCCAGTGCGGCGGCGGTGTCGGGTGACTGGAACACATCGGCCGGCGGCCTCGGTCCGTACCGGTCCGCCAGCAACGGCAGGCCGCTGCGTTCGGCCTGCTCGGCCAGCAGTTCCACCCAGCTGCCGGGGCCACCCCACAGCAGGCCCCTGCGCGCGCTGCCGTCGTCGACGGCCACCAGCACCGGCCACTCGGCCGGCGGGGTGACGGGTTGCGGCAAGGGGATCGCGCGCGCCGTGGCCTGCTTGCGCTGCGCGGTCCAGGCGGTGACCGCTTCTTCGAGCTGCCCGGCGCGGTCGAGCGCCAGGGCGAGGCGGCCGCCGACCAGTTGCCGCGTCTGCGGATCCTCGTGCCGCGCCAGCAGGTCGCGCAGGCGCGCGATGGCTGCCGCGGGATCGTCACGCAGCTCGAGCGATGCGAGCCGCAGCCCCGAGGTCACGCGCGACGGGTCGAGCTCGATGACGCGCCGGGTGGTGGCGATGGTGTCGGCGGGGTCGGCCGACGGGTCGAGGTCCTGCACGGTCGCGAGCGCCTCGAGTGCATCAAGGTTGTCCGGTACCCGCTCGAGCCAGCGGTCGACCAGCGCACGCTGGTGCTCGCGAGGCGTGAAGCGCGCGAGTGCCTGCCAAAGCGCCGGATCTTCCGGATGCGCGGCAAGCGCGGACTCGATGGCCCGTCCCGCGTCGGCGGCACGATCGAGCCTCAGCCACGCCGTGACCGCGGCTTCGCGTACGTGGCGGTCGAGCGGCCGCGCGGCGAAGGCCGGCTGCAGCCAGCGCAGCGCGCGGCCCGGGCGGTCGCGCGCCAGCTCCAGCAGGCCGGCGAGCCGGAGCAGCGCGAAGCCCGGTTCCGGGCGCTCCAGCAATGGCGCCAGCACCTCGAGCGCATCGTCGGTGCGACGCTGGTCCTGGCACAGGCGCGACACCAGCAGGCGCACGCCGTCGGCGTCCGGGCGGATCTCGAGCACCCGCCGGAACGCCTGTTCGGCGAACGCCGCGTGCCCGAGTTGCATGTGGGCGAAGGCGAGCGCGAAGAAGCGCTGGGGGTCGTTGTCCTCGGCGAAGTCAGGACTGCCGAGCAGGCTGATGGCGACCTGCGGCTTCCCGCTGCGCAGCGCGGCCATCGCCTCGATGATGGTCAGTTGCGGATGCGCCGGGTCCAGGCGGGCCGCGTATTTCGCCAGCCGCTCGGCCTCGGCCACGTCGCCGCGCGCGAGTGCGAGCTGCGCCTGCAGGAAGTAGGCCGGCACCTGGTTGGGATCGAGCTCGGTGGCCCGGGCCAGTGCCGCCCGGGCCGGTTCGCCCTGGCGCAGGTTGAGCAGCAGGGTGCCGCGCAGCAGGTGCAGCTCCGCGTCGTCCGGCGCCAGCTCGATGGCCTGGGCGAGGTGGTCCAGTGCACCGTCGACGTCGCCGGATTCGGCCATCGCCACCGCCAGCCAGCGCCGGGCATCGGCGAGGTCGGGCGCCTCGGCGACCCACGCGCGGGCGGCCTCGAGGGCTTCGGCATTCGCGCCGCGGCGCAGGGCTTCGATGATCACGTCGTGCATCGGCAAATGGAGCCTGGCGGGGAGCCGGCCATTGTACCGGCTAGGGTTGGGCGAGCCGTTCGGCGATCCAGTGCTCCGCGAACCCGCGCAGGCGCATGTCCAGCAGGAACCCGCAATGGCCGCCGTGCGCGGCGACCTCCAGGTGCGCGGCCGGCGGCAGTCGCAGCGCCTCGAAGCCGGCGACGGGAATGACCGGGTCGTCCGCGCTGGTCAGGAGGTGGGCCGGCACCTGCAAGCCGGACAGGCGATCACCGGCAATCGAATACCCGTCGAAGTAGCGGTCGATGTGCCCGAAGTCGGTGTGGCGCTCCACCAGCCAGCCCGTGAGCGGGCGCAGGTCCAGTCCGAGCGTCTGGTCGTCGAGGGCCAGCAACTGCGGGAACAGGGCCTGCTTTCGCCGCAGCGACCGCGTCCACTTGTGCCGGAAGTACCACGCATACAAGGGGAAACCGCGTTCCATCGCCGTCATCGTCGCGGCGGGATCCAGCACCGGGCAGACCGCGGCGATCCGCGACACCGCCAGCCCCGCCGCCGGCGCCCGCAGGCCCAGCCGCAATGCGAAGTTGCCGCCGAGCGAGTACCCGCCCACCCGCAGCGGGGCGGCAGGGTCGGCCTGGAAGCGGCGCGCGATGTCGCCGGCCGCATGCACCACTTCGTCGATCAGGCACGAATGGAAGATGCCCTCGTTGAGGTGGTGGGTGCCGCCGTGGTCGCGGAAGTTGAGGCGGAAGACATCCAGGCCGCGCGCCAGCAACCGCGCGGCCGACAACCGCATGTACGTGGATTCGGCGCTGCCTTCCCACCCGTGCAGCAGCAGCGCCAGGCCCAGTGGCTCGCGGCCGGGGACGGTGCTGTGCAGGCCCTGCAGGCGCACGCCGTTGCCACCGTCCACCACGTGCGTGGTCGTGACCGCGCCGGTCGCGGCCAACGCGCGCGCAGCCATCCGGCGGCGCACCGGGCTGGTGCCGAGCAGGCTCTGCACGTGCGGGTTGTGCAGCCAGCGCGGCGCGCGGTAGGGCGACTGCGCCGTGGTCACCGCGTGCCGCCCGCGGCCGCGCTCAAGGCGCCTGCATCGCCGTGACGATGCGTTCGCGCGCCAGTTCCGCGATGCGACGCCGGCCGACGGTGTCGGCGGTGCCGATCGGTGCAAGGAAGTGCACCTCGGCCACGCGCGCCGGCTCCCCGAGCAGCCTCAGGAAGTTGCCCAGGAAGCTCTCGCCGGGCCGGAAGGCGACGGTGGCCTGCGCTGCTCCGTGCTCGCCGTAACGCAACGCCACCGGCTGGACCTGGGCGCCGGTCTCGACCGCGGCCAGGAAGATCCGCGCGTGGAACGGCCCGACTTCGCGCCCGTCGCGGGTGCGCCCCTCCGGGAACACGCCCACCGAGCGCCCGGTGCGCAGGCGCGCCAGCATCTCGTGCAGCACGCCGCCCAGCGATTCGCTGTTGCCGCGCTGGTGGAAGATCGTCTCCGCGCGCCCCGCCATCCAGCCGACGAGCGGCCACTTCTCGATCTCGCGCTTGGCGACGAAGCCCATCATCCGCTGGCTGTGCAGCACCACGATGTCGATCCAGCTGACATGGTTGGCGACGAACAGCACCGCGCCGGGGAGCGGTTCGCCGATGCGCCGCAGCCGGAAGCCGAACACGCGCACCAGGCCCGCCGACCACCAGCGCACGACGCGGTTGTCCACCCGCTGGCCGTGTTCGCCGCGCCGCGCCCAGGGCAGGCTCACGACGGCCATGGCCACCGGCAACAGCACCAGCAGGTGCACGAGCAACAGGGGAATGCGCACGAGGTAGCGCAGCACGCGGATCATCGTGCAAACGATACCGGAGTGCGTGTCAGGCCGGTGCGCCGACCACCGCCAGGGTCAGTCGCGACACGCAGGCCAGCCGCCCCTGCGCGTCCTCGATCCGGATCTCCCAGACCTGCGTGCGCCGGCCGACATGCAGCGGGCGCGCGGTGCCGGTCACGATCCCGCCGGTGACGGCCTGCAGGTGGTTGGCGTTGATCTCGATGCCGACCACGCGCTGCCCGTCCGGTACGCACAGGTTGCCGGCGGAGCTGCCCAGCGTTTCGGCCAGCAGCACCGAGGCGCCGCCGTGCAGCAGGCCGTACGGCTGCACCGTGCGCGCGTCCACGGGCATGGTCGCGCGCAGGAAGTCGTCGCCCAGTTCGGTGAAGGCGATGCCCAACCGCTCGATCGCGGTGCCCGCGGACAACGCGTCGAGTTCGGCCGGTGCGGGCCGGCGCAGGAACGGCACGGGCGGGGTGCCGCGGGTCAGCCCGCGCTGAACAATCCGGGGCGCCAGCCGCGGTCGGCGTAGGTGCGCTTGCCGGAGGCGTAGCCGCTGCTCTTGCCGTAGCCGGCGCCGGTGTCGCGCGCGCGGCGACGATGCATGCGCTCGACCAGTTCGTCGCGGCGCGTGCCCAGCCAGTCGGCGCGGCCCACCTTGGCGGGCTCGAGGGAGCGGCGCTGGGCCTCGCGCTGGCGGTAGTCGCAGAACTCGTCGTACGCGTCGATCTCGTGCTGCAGGTCGCGCACGCACAGCTCGATCATGACCGCGTCATCGAGGTAGCCGAGCACCTTGACGTGGTCGGGGATGACATCGGCCGGCTCGCAGAAATAGGTCAGCGCCGACAGCACGCGCTGGCGGTCCTCGCCGCCCATCGCCCAGCCCTCGTCGCGCACCATGGCGATCAGGTCGTCGAGCCGCAGCAGGCGCTCCAGGATGAAATCCGGGACCTGCTCGCCACGCGCCTCGACGAGCAGCTTCGACGCGCATTCCACGATGTCCGCCTCGCCCTTGCCGGCCGCGGCCTTCTGCGCCGCCTCCATGGCGTCCTGGAAATGCGCCAGGTCCCGGTCGTTGAGTTCGAGCGTCAGCGAGATCGACATGGCGGGTCCATTTGCGCGGGTGTGGAACGCGGCAGCCTACCAAAAAAGTCCGCGTTCGCCGGGCCCGCGAGGGGGAGTTCGCGGCCCGGGAACGCGGCGGGGAGAGAAGCGAATCGGTCAGGCGAAGCGGAAGGAGCGCTGACGCCAGTCGGGGGCATAGCGCCGGTCCGGGCTGGCATAGCCACTGCTCTTGCCGTAGCCGACGCCGAAGTCGCGCTCGCTGCGGCGGGCGGTCCTGGCGACTGCCGACCCGCGCCGCTCCACGGCGACGTTGCGCGGCTGGGAGGGGGACGGGAACGGACGGACGACGGTGTTCATGGCTAGCCTCTGCGGTGGTGCCGGGGACCCGGCGTGAATTGGTGTATTGGTAGACTACAACACCAAAACCAATCCGCATGGGCCGGAAGTCACCCCACCGTCGGCACCCCTGTAGGAGCGGCGGAAGCCGCGACCGGGCGCCTCGCCAAAGGCATCGCGGCTTGCGCCGCTCCTACAGGACGGGGGCCAGGCCCGCCCCGAAGGCCATCAGGATCCGCGTGTACAGCCACTTGGGGCCCACGGCGACCTCGGGGAAGTCCCCGACGGGCTCGTAGCACCGCTCGAAGTCGGGGTGGTCGCGCGGGACCGGCACCGGGCATCCCGGTCCCGGCTGGAACTCGTAGCTGGTGGCATAGCGGATCGGCCAGAGGTCGAACAACGGCAGCTGCTCGAACACCTTGCCGAGCGAGTACTCCAGCCCGGACAGCACCGGCGGCTTGGGCCGGCGGGCGATCAGCCAGGAATTTTCCGGCGCGATGTCGCGGCGGATGCTCGCGGCCAGCGCCTGCGCGAACGCGGGGTCGGGCACCACCACCGCGCTCTCGGTGTTGTAGTTGTCGGACCGCGGATCGAAGTTGTGGGTGCCCACCACGCCGACGCGCTCGTCCACCACCAGCGACTTCGCGTGCAGCCCGATGCGCAGGCCCGCGCGCTCCAGGCGCACCGGCTCCGTGACCGGCCCCAGCGACAGGAACGACGGCCGCGTCTCGGTCCGCAACCGCAGCCGCCGCCGCAGCGCGCTGCCGCGTTCCACCCGCCCGGTCTCGACCACCGTCTCGCCCGGCACCGGCGGCGCCGGCAGGGTGGCCCCGGTCGACGCGAAATCGATGGGCGCGTCCCCGGGGAACGGCTTGTACTCGTAGAGGTGGAACCCGTAGTCGCGCAGGTACGTGCGCTTGTACTTGTGCGACAGGGCGTAGACCATGAACGCGTCGGTCGCGGCCAGGCTGTTGGTCGACACCGTGACGCGCGGCGCGTCGGGGCGGTCGTGCAGGCCGGAGAAAACGTCCTGCGCGGCCTCGGACAGCACCAGGTACGGGGTCTGCAGCAGCACCTCGTCCCGTGCCGACTCGATCAGCCGGCGCAGCACCACCGACGCCCGGTCGCCGTCATCGATGCCCTCGGCTTCCGGGTCGTGCTTGTCGGGCAGGTCGGCGATGAAGTGCACCTCGCCCACCGCGTGCGCGGGCACCACCAGGCGTTCGTGCAGCAGCGCGGCATCCTCGGCGGCCGCGCGGGCCTCTGCCGCGCGCTCCGGCAAAGCGTAGGCCCCCAGGTCGAGCGGGGGCACGCCGTGCGCGAGCAGGTAGCCGCCCACGTCGGTCAGGCGCGCGGCCGGCACGCTGCGCCGGTCCGTCCAGAACGCCTCGAAATTGGCGCGCATGTCGCGCGCCTCCGGCCCGGCCACCAGGAGGTCGCGGTCGCGGAAGTCGTAGTGGGGATCCCAGTCGTAGTAGTCGTTCTGGTAGTTGCGCCCGCCCGTGATGCCCACCGCGCCGTCGACCAGCAGCAGCTTGCTGTGCATGCGCTGGTTGAACTCGCGGAAGCAGCACAGCACGCTCATCGCGTAATGGAAATAGTTCGGCTGGGCACGGCCGAACGTCGGGTTGTAGATGCGCAGCTGGAAGTTCTGGTGCGCGCCCGCCAGCGCCGCCAGCGTCTCGATCTCCTCGAGCGCGGAAAGCTGGTCGATCAGCACGCGCACGCGCACGCCGCGGCGCGCGGCTGCCAGCAACTCCTCCAGGAACAGCCGGCCGGCATCGTCCTGGTCGAAGATGTAGGTCTGCAGGTCGATGCTGCTGGTAGCGCTGCGGATGAGGTCCAGGCGCGCGAGCAACGCGTCCTGCCCGGCGTCGAGGATGACGACGTAATGGCGTGGATCGCCGGGCGTCGAGGCGGCGAACGCGCGGCCGCCCATGTCGCGCACGGGCGAGCTGTCGGCGCACGCGTCGGGCGCGTCGCAGGTCACCTCCGCGCTGCGCGCCGCCAGGGCGATCGACTGCGCGCGGTCCCGCTCGGCGGGCGACAGCGTCGCGCACGCGCTGCCGGCCAGCGCGAGCAACAGCACCGTCGTGCGCAGCCAGGGGTTCATTGCGACTCCGCCGGCCCGGCGGTCCGCACCCGCAACTCGAAGCGGACGGTATCGCCCACCGCGACGCGCCAGTCGTCCATGCCGAAGTCGGTCCGGTCGACCTCCCCGCTGGCGACGACGTCGCACGCGACACCCGGCGCGTCGCAGGTGGCGGGTTCGAGCACGAAGCGCACCGGGCGCGAGACATCGCGCATGGTCAGGGTGCCGTGCAGTGCGCCGCCCTCGCGCAACAGCGTTGCATCGTAGGTCTCGGACACGAACCGGATGACCGGGTAATCGGCGACGTCGAAGAAGTCGGGCCCTTTCGCCCAGCGGGTGTAGCGCCGATTTCCGACGATGTGCATCCGCGTACTGTCCAGGCGCATGTGCACGTCGCGGCGGCCGTCCGGATACACGCGCACTTCGCCTTCGTACGCGGGGAACTCGCCGCGCAGGTGCTGGCCCCAGCGGGTCTGCAGCTGGAAGCCGACGCGGCTATGCGTGGTGTCGAATGGCAGGACCTGGTGCGCTGGGGCCAGATCCGATGTGGGAGCCGCCACGGCGGCGAAGCCCTTCGCCGGCATGCCGGCTCCCACAGGGGCGGCCAGCACTGCTGCCAGCAGGGCCAGCCAACTTGGCGACACTGGCCACCCCATGGTCTACGGCCACCAGAACGCGGCCAGCCTGGCGCTGCCGGGTTCCAGCGGCGCGTCCTCGTCGTTGAACGCCAGCACCGCCACCGAGCCGGGCGGCATGCCGCGGTATTCGCCGGACTGGCCGCTGTGCAGCAGCGCCGCCAGTCGCTCCAGCCCGGGGTTGTGGCCGACCAGCAACACGCGGTCGCACTCGCGATGTGCGTCCGCCAGGCCGATCAGCGTGCCGGGCGTGGCGTCGTAGATGGCCTCCTCGAGGCGCTGGTCGACGTAGCCGATGACGCCGAGCACCGCCTCGACGGTCTCGCGCGTGCGCCGCGCCGGTGAGGACAACACGCGGTCCGGCACCAGCGCCTGCTCCTTCAGCCAGCGCCCGGCGGATTCGGCCTCGGCCAGGCCTTCGGGCGACAACGGCCGGTCCAGGTCCACGCCGCCGGGCAGCGTCGGCTCGGCATGCGCGTGGCGGAGCAGGATCAGTTCCTTCATGGGGGCCTTCGCGGTCCGCGACCGCCGTGGTCAGTGCTTCAGCCAGCGTAGCAGCGGCTGCCAGTCGGCCTGGTGATCGCGGACCTGGGCCGATTGGTAGTCGAACAGGCTCTTGCCCAGCCCGACCAGCACCGAATAGGCCTGGCTGTCGCGGAGCTGGGCCACGACCGGCACCGGCCACGTCTGCAGCACGTCCAGCGCGTTGCGCGAGGCGTTGGTCCAGGGGCGGAACTTGTTGACCACCAGCCCGATCGGCAACTTGCCGCGCTTCACCCGGGGGTGCTTCGCCAGCGAGTCCAGGAAATGGATGGTGGCCTCGATGTCCAGCGTCGAGGGCAGCACCGGGACGACCACGGCGTCGGCGGCATCGAGGAACGAACCGAGGTCGGCGGCCATCGCACCGGCCGCGCCGTCGATGAAGACGGCCTGCGACCCGTCCGGCACGTGCCGCTCCCAGGACTTTCGCCCCGTCCCGTCGACCGGGAGCACGGCGCTGTCCATGCCGGCCCGGCGCTCGCACCAGCGGGTGGAGGATCCCTGGGGATCGGCGTCGACCAGCACGGTGCGACGGCCCGCGAGGGCCGCATGCGCGGCCAGGTGGGTCACGACGGTGGTCTTGCCGACCCCGCCCTTGGAACTGGCCACCAGCACCGTCTTCATGCACGACCTCCGGATGCAGCGGATGCCCCGCTGCCCCGAGCCTAGCGCATCCATCGGGAACAGCGGGCCAGGACCGGCCGCCGCCATCTCAGGCCTTGGCGTGCCACCAGCCGGTGATGGCCAGGCGCGGTTCGTTCGCCCAGGGCGCGACCATCGTGACCACGTGGCCGAACGGCACCTTGAACAGGCTCAGCGAGTTGAAGCGGGGGACGAACGTGTCGACGACATTGCCGCGCGCGTCGATGAACTGCAGCAGGCCGCCCCAGTCCGCCTCCCACTCGCGCGTCAGGTTGAGCACGTACGCATACCGGCGACCCTCGTCCTGGTGCTTGTCGTCATGCAGGCGCAGGAACTGGCCGGGCCGGTAGCGCGTGGCCTGCGCGCCGACCATGTTGATCGCCGGGTCGTTGCCGAACCAGCGGATGAACTCGAGGAACTGCGGGCCGTTGAAGAACGGCACCACCGAGTGCAGCAACAGGTCGGGATCGCGACCTTCCTTCAGGGCCTCGACCATCAGGTAGCGGTCATAGGCGAAGTGGAAGCCCTCGGCCTGCGCGCGCCGGTAGGCGTCGTCGAGCGCGGGATCGGGCGCGCCGAACGCGGGCGCGGGACGATTCGGCTGGTTCCGTTCGGCCACGTGCCACGGCACGTCGTCGCGCAGGCACTGGTGGAGGCGTTCGGCCGCGTCCGGCTGGAGGAATTCGCGGAGCTGCACCCGGCCGCGCGCGTGCAGGTCGCGGCGGTACGGCGCGAGGTCGAGGTCGTTGTTGATCAAGGTCGTCGGGGCCGGAGGCGTGCGGGCATCGTACCGCCCGCGGCCAGGTCAGGCCCCGAACCCCTCGGCATCGACGTAGCGATGCAGGCGTTGCTCGGCCAGTGCGAGGTCCGCAGCGAGCGGCAGCACTGCGTCGTGGTCGGCCTTGCGCGCCGCCGACTCGAGGGCGTCGGCGCAGGCTGCCAGTTCCACCGCGCCGACCAGCCGCGCGGCGCCCTTGATGCGATGGGCCTGGTGGGCGATGCCCTGCAGGTCGTCAATGGCGCGCGCGGCCTCGAGCGCCGCGAGGTCCTCCGTGGTCGTGTCGAGGAAGTCCATGACCAGCGCGCGCCCGCTGTCCGCGTCGCCGCCCGTCAGCGTCGCCAGCACCACGGGGTCGAGCACGATCGCCGCGCCGGACGCCCGGGGCGACGGCAACACCGACGTGGCGCCCGGATCGCGCGGGGCGGCCTGCGGCAGCCACCGCTGCAGGCACGCGGCCAGGGTCGCCACCGGCACCGGCTTGGCCAGGTAGTCGTCCATGCCGGCGGCCAGGCAACGTTCGGCCTCGCCCTTCAACGCCGCCGCGGTCAGCGCGACGATGGCCGTGCGCGGCCGGCCGGTCTCCGCTTCTTCCGCGCGGATCGCCCGCGCGAGCGCGTACCCGTCCAGTCCCGGCATGTGCACGTCGGACAGCACCAGCCCGTAGCGACCGGTGCGCCAGCGCGCGAGGCCTTCGGTGCCATCGTTCGCGGACTCGCAGGCGAAGCCCGCCAGCGCGAGCTGCCGGGCGATCACCAGGCGGTTGGTCGGATGGTCGTCGACCAGCAGCACCAGCGTGCCGTCCGCCCGCGCCTGCGCCAGGGTCGGCACGGGACGCGTGCGCACCGCCTCGGCTTCGCCTTCCGACACGTGGACGTCGGCGGCCACGTCGTCCGGGTTCGCGCGCTGCAAGGTGACGCGCAGGCGCAGGGTCGTGCCGATGCCCGGCACGCTCTCGAGCACCAGCTCGCCGCCCATCAATTCGGCGAGGTGGCGGCTGATCGCCAACCCCAGCCCGGTTCCGCCGAAATGACGGCTGGTGTCGTCCTCCGCCTGGGTGAACGGCTTGAAGAGGTGCTCCTGCCGCGCGGGGTCGATCCCGATGCCGGTGTCGGTGACCCGGAAGCACAGGGTGTCGGCTTCCGCGCCCTGGCCAGTGCCCGGGGATTCGTGCTCCAGCGCGGCCTCGACGCTGCCGGTGGCCGTGAACTTGATGGCGTTCGACAGGCAGTTGGCGAGCACCTGCCGCAGGCGCTGCGGGTCGGCCAGATAGGCCTTGCCCACGCGCGGGTCGACCTTCGTGGACAGGCGCAGTCCCTTGCTCGACGCGGCCCCGCTGAAGTTGGCGACGGTGCTGCGCAACAGCCGCGCGGGGTCGGTTGGCACCAGGACGAGGTCCAGGCGCCCCGCCTCGATCTTGGAGAAGTCCAGGATGTCGCCGACCACCTGCAGCAGCGACTGCGCCGATTGCTGGATGACGTTCAGGGCATTGCGCTGGTCGGGGTCGAGCCGGGAGTGGGCCAGCACCTCCAGCATGCCGGTCACGCCGATCATCGGCGTCCGGATCTCGTGGCTCATCGCGGCCAGGAATGCACTCTTGGCCTGGCTGGCCGCATTGGCGCGCGCCTCGCTTTCGCGCAGTTCGGACTCGAGCCGCCTGGTCAGGGTCATGTCGGCGGCGACGGCGATCAGGCCCGCGCGGCCCGCGCCGGGGTCGTCGATCGCCGAGAGCGCGAGGAGCACGGGCACGTGGTGGCCGCTCCTGTGCAGCAGCGTGGTTTCCGTCGGTGGGCGCCGCAGGTCGGCCAGCGCATACAACGCACGCCAATCGTCGGGCACGTGCCGGCCGAGCTTCTCGCGCAGGCGGGCGATGGTGTGCCCGCCCCGTTCGGGACTGACCAGCGCCGGCCCGTCTTCGCCGTCCTCGTTGCGATAACGCGCCACCCGGCCCACCACCTCGTCCGCGCGCCAGCCGAGCAACCGTTCGGCGGCCGGGTTGAACACGGTCCAGCGGCCGTCGTCGTCGATCGCCATGATCGCGACCTGCGCCGCGTCGAGCAGCGAGCGCAGGAACGTCTCGCGGGCGGCGAGGTCGTGCCGGATCGCCTCGTTGCTGGCCAGTTGCTGCTTGAGCGTGGCCTCGTAGGCCAGCACGTCCGCACGCATGCGCTCGAACGTGTCCAGCACCTCGCCGAGCTCCCCGCGGGGACGGAACCTCGGCTGCGCGTTGTTGTCGCGCTCGCGCAAGCGTCGCGCCATCCAGTGCAGGGTCTCGGTGCCGAGGTAGACGTTGCGCAGCAGTCGCTGTCCCAGCAGCCCGACCAGCACCAGCGTGGCCAGGGTCAGCGCGATGCGCAGTGCGCTCTGCCGTTCCTGCCACGCCAGGTCGTCGCGCACGACGCGGTCCGCATGGGCCAGGGCCGTGTCCGACAGCGCGCGCAGCTGCCGCGCCAGCGGGTCGACGGCGGGGTACAGCCGCGTGTCCGCGAAGCGTTCCAGGCGCTCCGGGTCCTTGGCGGCCAGGATGGCGCGCAGTTCGGCCATCGCGCGGTCGGCGGGCCGCCGATCGCGGGCCACCGCCTCGAATTGCCGCTGGTGGATGGGGCCGCGGTCGAGCGCCGCGAGGGCGGCCCAGTTGCGGTCGATCACGGCGCGTGCGCGATCGATCGCGTCCACGCCCCTGTCCCACGCCATGCGACCGCTTCGGACCCGGAACGCCGTGTCCACGACGTCCACCGTGTAGGCGTCGGACACCGCCTCGATGCGCCGCATGCGATCGAGCGCGTCTTCCTGGAGGCTCAGCAGCGCGTGGCGCGATTGCGCCTGGGACTGCTCCACCATCGCAAGCACCGACAGGGCCACGACCACCAGCAGCCCGAACAATGCCCACAGCTGCCAGCGGATGCCGGCGTTCGCCAGCCGCGCCCGCAGCCTGCTCAGCATTCCGGCCGGCGCCAGTGCCCCACCGCGTCGCGCAACCCGTCGGCGGGCACCGGCGCGGCGACCAGGAAGCCCTGCGCCACCCCGCATCCCAGCTCCGACAGCATCCGCCATTCCTCGACGGTCTCCACGCCTTCGGCCACGACCGACAGCCCGAGCTTGCGGGCCAGGTCCAGGCTCGCCTCGATCATCGCGCGCTTGCGCGGCAGGTTCTCCGCGCCGGACACGAACGCCTGGTCGATCTTGAGTTCGGTGAAGGGCACCTGCGACAACTGGAGCAGCGACGAATAGCCGGTGCCGAAGTCGTCGACGGACAACCCGAAGCCCTTCAGCCGGAGGCGCGCGAGCACCCCGAGGCTGCCCGCGGCATCCCCCATCACCGAGCTTTCGGTGATCTCCAGCATCACGTCCTTCGGATCGACGCCGTGGCCGTCGACGATGCGGTGGTAGCGGTCGGCGCTTTCGGTGTCGGCGAGGGTGGACGGAGGCACGTTGACCGACAACCGCAGGCACAGGCCCTGCCGGGCCCACGCGGCAATGGCGCGACACCCCTCGTCGAGGATGGCGTCCGTGAGGTCCGCCGCCAGGCCCTCGCGCTCGAGCACCGGCACGAAGTGGCGCGGGAGCATGACCGTGCCGTCCTGGTGCTGCCAGCGCGCCAATGCCTCGACCCCGATCGGCTGGCCGTTCGCGATCTCGACCTGCAGCTGGAACCAGGGGACGATCCGGCGCTCGGCCAGCGCCTCGCGCAGCCGCTCGACCGGGACGTCCACCACCTCGTCGTGCGCGTGGTGCAGTTCCGAGTCGGAACGTGCCAGCACGGACTCGAGCTTGGCCACGGTCAGCGGCTTCTCGACGCAGCCGATCACGTGCAGGCCGTACGCGCGGGTCATCGCCTGGACGGTCGTCAGCAACGCGGGATCCAGCGCGCTGACCAGCACGACCGCCGAGGACAGGTGCTCGCGTGCGAGGTGCTCGATCAGTTCGACCCCGTCCATGCCGGGCATGTCCAGGTCGACCAGGACGACGTCCGGTGCCTCCGCTGCCCGGCGTTGCCTGAGGTCGCGCAACGTGGCGAGCGCGCTGGCGCCGTCGCCGGCTTCCCACACGTGCTCGATCCCGAGTTCCCCGAGGAACCGCAGCGCCATCCGCCGCTGGAACCCGTGGTCCTCGACGACCATCACGCGCAGCCCCGCCAAGGCCATTCGACGCTCCATGTACCAGGCCGGCCGAGACTAGCGCAGGGCGCGTGGATGCTGGCACCACACCGGCCGCACAGAGGATCCGTGACCGGGTTCACGGTCCCGGGACCCGCCCGCCTGGGTCGCGGCTGGGGCGGCAAGGGCGGTCCCGCGCGGCCCGGTTGCTAGAATCGCCGGTCTTTTTTCCGCGATTCCCGCCATGTCCAGCACCGCCGAGCTGTCCGACCCCGCCTCCGCGGGGACCGCCCTGACCCACTCGGGCGTCCAGGCCGGCACCGTGGACCGGGACTACACCCTCGAGGACAAGTTCACCCGCACCCGCGGCCGGATCTACCTGTCCGGGGTCCAGGCCTTGGTGCGGCTGCCGCTGATGCAGCGGCTGCGCGACGAGGCGGCGGGCCTGGACACCGCCGGCTTCGTGTCGGGCTACCGCGGCAGCCCGCTGGGCGGGTTCGACCTGGAGCTGTGGCGCGCGCGCAGGCACCTGGACGCAGCGGGCGTGAAGTTCACCCCGGGCCTCAACGAGGACCTGGGCGCGACCATGGTCTGGGGCACGCAGCAGGTCGGCCTGTTCCCCGGGGCGAAGCAGGCCGGGGTGTTCGGCATGTGGTACGGCAAGGGTCCGGGCGTGGACCGGTGCGGCGACGTGTTCAAGCATGCGAACGCGGCGGGCACCGCGCCCCACGGCGGCGTGCTCGCGCTGGCGGCGGACGACCACGCGTGCCGAAGCTCGACGTTGCCGCACGGCTCCGAACACGAGTTCGTCAGCGCGATGATGCCGGTGCTCAACCCCGCCGGCGTGCAGGACATCCTGGACATGGGGCTGCTGGGCTGGGCGATGAGCCGGTTCACCGGCCGCTGGGTGGGGTTCAAGACGATCGCCGAAACGGTGGAGTCGTCGGCGTCGGTCGACGTCGATCCAATGGCGCGGCACATCGTGCTGCCCACCGACTTCGAGATGCCGCCGGGCGGGCTCAACATCCGCTGGCCGGATCCGCCGCTGGACCAGGAGATGCGGCTGCACCAGTACGCGGTGAAGGCCGCCCATGCGTTCGCGCGGGCCAACGGCATCGACAGGATCGTGCTCGATTCGCCCACGCCGCGGCTCGGCATCATCACCACCGGCAAGTCGTACCTGGACGTGCTGCAGGCGCTGGAATACCTGGGCCTGGACGAGCGCGCGTGCAGCGACATGGGCCTGCGCGTCTACAAGGTCGGCATGACCTGGCCGCTGGAACCGGTGGGCCTGCGCAGGTTCGTGCGGGGACTGTCGGACATCCTGGTGGTGGAGGAGAAGCACGCCTTCCTCGAGAGCCAGATGAAGGAGGCGATGTACAACTGGACCGCCGCGGACTTCGGCGGCGAGCAACGCCCCAACATCGTGGGCAAGTACGACGAGACAGGAGACTGGATCCTGCCGTCGACGGGGGAGCTGACGCCGGCCCGCATCGCGCGCGTGATCGCCGAGCGCATCCAGCGGTTCCATCAGTCAGAGCAGATGCGCCAGGTGCTGCAGTGGATGGAGGCGAAGGAAGGCGAGCTCGCCCTGCCGCGCGCCAACTTCCCGCGCGTGCCGCACTACTGCTCCGGCTGCCCGCACAACACCTCGACGCAGGTGCCCGAGGGTTCGCGCGCGCTGGCGGGCATCGGGTGCCACTACATGGTCACGTGGATGGACCGGTCGACCGACACCTTCACCCACATGGGTGGCGAAGGCGTGACCTGGGCCGGGCAGGCCGCGTTCACCGACACGCCGCACGTGTTCCAGAACCTTGGTGACGGCACGTACTTCCACTCGGGCTCGCTGGCCATCCGCCAGTCGATCGCCGCCGGCGTCAACATCACCTACAAGATCCTCTACAACGACGCGGTGGCGATGACCGGCGGCCAGCCGGTGGACGGCAAGCTGTCGGTGCCGGACATCGCGCGGCAGGTGCGCTCGGAGGGCGTGCAGGCCATCGCGGTCGTGAGTGACGAAATCCGCAAATGGACTGGCTTTGGCGGGAACCGCCATGGCCGCGAATGGAACTTCCCGGAAGGCACGACCTTCCACGACCGCAGCGACCTCGACGCCGTCCAGAAGCGCCTGCGCGAAGTGCCGGGCACCTCCGTCCTCATCTACGACCAGGTCTGCGCCACCGAGAAGCGCCGGCGTCGCAAGCGCGGCAAGCTGCCGGACCCGCCCAAGCGCGTGCTGGTCAATACGCTGGTCTGCGAAGGGTGCGGCGACTGTGGCGTGAAATCGTTCTGCGTCTCCGTGCTGCCGAAGGAGACCGAGTTCGGCCGCAAGCGCGAGATCGACCAGAGCAACTGCAACAAGGACTTCAGCTGCGTCGAGGGCTTCTGCCCCAGCTTCGTGACCGTGCATGGCGGCAGCGTGCGCAAGGGTCGCAAGGTCTCGGCAGCCGACCGGCTGGCGACGTTGCCGGCTCCGCCCGTGCGCACCGACCTGGCGCAGCCCTGGAACATCCTGATCACCGGCGTCGGCGGCACGGGCGTGGTGACCATCGGCGCGCTGCTCGGCATGGCCGGCCACCTGGAAGGCAAGGGTTCGTCCGTGCTGGACCAGACCGGCCTGGCGCAAAAGGGCGGCGCGGTGACCACGCACATCCGCATCGCGCGCACGCCGGCCGACATCCACGCCGTGCGCATCGCCGCGGGCGAGGCCGACCTGGTGCTCGGCTGCGACATGGTGGTGGTCAACGACTACTGGGCGCTGTCGAAGATCCGCGCCGGCCGCAGCGCGGTCGTGCTGAACACGTGGGAAGCGATGCCCGGCACGTTCACCACGCGGCCCGACATGGCGTTCCCCGGCAGCGACATCGTGGCCGCGGTGCAGACCGCGCTCGGGGGCGAGTCACCCCTGCTGGTGGACGCGACGCGGCTCGCCACCGCACTGATGGGAGACGCGATTGCCTCCAATCTCTTCATGCTCGGCTACGCGTGGCAGCAGGGACTGGTGCCGCTGTCGTGGGACGCGCTGATGCGCGCGGTCGAGCTCAACGGTGCGGCGGTCGAGATGAACAAGACCGCGTTCGCCTGGGGTCGACTGACCGCGGTGGATCCGCAGGCCGTCATGGAAGCGGCCGGCGTCGTGCACAACGTGCAGACCGCCGCCGAACGCCTGCCCCACGCGCTGCCGCTGATCGCGCCGCGCCCATCCGAAGGCCACGAGTCGGGGTTGCAGGATGCGCTGGCCGCGACACGTCGCGAGGACGAATTGCGCCACTTGCCGGAGGCGACCGCCGACGTCGCCTTCCTGCCGCTCGACGACGCCCGCCTGTCACGGTCGCTCGACGAACTGATCGCGCGTCGGGTGCGCTTCCTCAACGACTACCAGGACGCGGGCTACGCGAAGCGTTACGCCGACCTCGTGGCCAGGGTCCGGGACGCCGAGGCGCAACGCGCGCCCGGCAGCACCGACCTCACCGAAGCCGTCGCCCGGTACGCCTTCAAGCTGATGGCCTACAAGGACGAGTACGAGGTCGCGCGCCTGTACACCAACGGCGAGTTCCGCCGGAAGCTCGAGCAGCAGTTCGAGGGCGACTTCAAGCTGCAGTTCCACCTGGCGCCACCGCTGCTGGCGAAGAAGGACGCGCAGGGGCGCCTGAAGAAGCAGGCCTACGGCCCATGGGTGTTCACCGCGTTCCGCGCGCTGGCGAAGCTGCGGTTCCTGCGCGGCACGCCGCTGGACGTGTTCGGGTACACGCACGAGCGGCGGACCGAGCGGCGATTGATCGAGGATTACGCCGCGACCATCGATTCGCTATTGCCGGAACTCGACAGCGGCAACGTCGGCCTCGCCGCGCGCATCGCCTCCATCCCGGAGCACATCCGCGGCTACGGGCACGTCAAGGAGGCGCACCTGCGCGATGCGAAGGTGCGCGAGGCCGAGCTGCTGGCCGAGTGGCGAAACCCCCTGCGAGTGGTACAGGTGGCCTGACTTCAGAACGTAAACACTTCCGGGCACGGCGACCCGGCGCCCGCGGGCATCATCAATTGCAGCATCGCCGCCATCTCACCGGCATACGCATCGGCATCGGCCTGGGTGGAGATCGAGCGCTTCATCGCCACGCCCGCGCACGCCGCCCACGCCTGGACGTTGTCGGGCTCGTTCTCGATCCGCGTGGCGTATTCCTGGGCCAGCGCTTCCCAATGCGCGCTGTCGTCGTTCTCGACCACGGCGTCCGCACCGCTGCCGCCGACCAGCACCAGGCGCGACCCGACGTTGCCCGGCACGTCCGGCTTGAACGCCTCGATGGTGCGTTCGTCCAGGTAGCGGATCCCGTAGTTGGTCTGCGTGTTGTCGTTCCAGAAATGGAAGTCGGTGTCGCTGACGCGCGTGTACGGCGAGTCCTTGTTGGGTTCGTGGACCACCAGGCCGTCGCTGGTGGGCGCGACCTCGATCATGTAGCTGCCGCCCTCGAGCATGTAGGTCCCGGGGGTGACGTCGGCGGCCAGGGCGGCCGCGGGCAAGGTGAACAGCAGTGCGAGGCAGGTCGAGACGAAGCGGTTCCGCATGGTGGGTCCCCTGGGTGTCCGGCCGGTCGGCCGGCGCGCCGGATGGCGCGATTGGCAAACAATACGGTTCCCCGGGGCCGGACCGGACAGGGTCAATCGCGACGCCAGACCAGGCAGCGATTGTTGGCGGGCATTGCCACGTCCTCGACGAGCTCCAGCCCGATGGCGCGGGCCAGGGCATCGACGGCTTCGAAGTCCCGGATGCCGGACCGGGGGTCGCGTGCCTTCAGCCAGGCATCGAACTCCCGGTTGCTAGTGCTGGTGTAGTCGCCCCCGTAATTGAACGGGCCGTAGACCACGACGGTTGCCTGGTCTCCCAGCACAGTCGGCAGGCCGGCGAAGAAGGCCTCGATTTCCGGCCAGCCCATGATGTGCAGCGTGTTGGCGCTGAAGACCGCATCGAAGCGGCGGGGCGGCCATGGTCCGCGCGCGACATCGAGTTCGATGGGCGTCGGTGTGTTGGGGAGCGCCGCGTCCGCTAGCCAGGCCTCGATGCCTGGCAGGTGCTCGGCGACGTCCGAACATTGCCAGGTGAGGGAAGGCATGGCCGCGGCGAAATGCACTGCGTGCTGGCCGGTGCCGCTGCCGATCTCGAGCACCTGCCGGCTCGCAGTGAAGTGCCGTCGCAGCACCGCCAGGATCGGTTCCCGGTTACGTTCGCACGCCGGCGAGCTAGCCTTGGCGGTCGACATCAGAGCAATGGCAACTGGTCGCTGCCGGCATCACGCGCAACTTCCGCCCGCCGGATCATCTGTTGCACCTCATGACTCGCGTGAACAGCCTGCAACTCGATCTCAGGATGATCGTTGGCGAACACACGAAACACCTCATCCGCAAATGCCTGGCCGATCCGGGCAATCTCGGCGAAGTCCAGCACCACCACTCGGAATCCGTCCACTCTCAGCAAGAGGCGTTTCGCCTGGGACCGGGACACCAGATTCTCGTCGCCAACCCGCGCCAGTCGCACTGGCACGACCGTCTTGGCAAACGTGTAGTCGTCCGGCCCGCTGGAATACTGCGCGTAGATGTCCGCCATCATCCGGGGCGAATCGCTGGCGATGTGCATGAACACCTCGGTGCCGTCTAGGGTGTCATCAGTATCGAAAAGCCAATCTTGAGGTTGCCGACCATCGTGGTCGAACGACAAGCCTCCGGACATGATCTGGTAGGTATCGAACATTCGCGAAGTGAAGAAGACGCCTTCGCCGGAGTGCCGGCGCGGGTCAGTAGTCAACTTTCCCTTTGCGAGTTCGAGCAGCGCGAGGCGTTCATCGGGCAGGTCGAGCGCCCGGGCAATCTTGCGAAAGATGCCGATGCCGTCGTCGCCGATGCCGAGGAACACCTGGCGAGGATCCCGCGCGACCTGCACGGTCACCTTGCTCCCTTCCGAGTGGTCGATGGCGTTGTTAACCATCTCAGTGAGGCCGTGATGGCAAATGTCCATCACTTCACGGGGCAGTCCCTGCAACAGCGGCGCGACATCACGCGTCCAGACACGGTCCTCGGCGAGGCCTTTCAATGGATAGTCGAATACCTGTCGGCGATGCAGTCCCAATTGATACGTTGGCCGTGTCGTGCCTGACTTGGCCAGGAGGCCGTCCGCGACCAAGGCGCGGACCCGCGTCGCAACGGTCTGGCGGGACACACCGATCTGTGCCGCAACGACCCGGGTGAGGTCATTCGGATGCGCGGCTACCTGCGCCAGCAGCGCAGCATCGATCTCAGCTGAGCGGTCCTTTGGCATGGGGCGATTGTAAAGCTGTTATAGCTGATTGGAAAGCATCTCGGCTCGGATTGTAAAGTACAATCTCATAGGCCTGTGCGACAATGCTCGAATCCACGCAGCGGGGATCGCCCCGTCGCTACCCTGCCCCGATGCAGCGCCGCGACCTCACCGCCGGCCCCATCGGGCCCACCCTCTTCGTCTTCGCGCTGCCCATCCTGGGCGCCAACGTCCTGCAGTCCCTCAACGGCTCGGTCAACGCGATCTGGGTCGGGCGCTTCCTGGGCGAGGAGGCGCTGGTGGCGATCGCCAACGCCAACAACATCATGTTCTTCCTGCTGGGCGGGATCTTCGGGTTCGGCATGGCCTCGACGATCCTGGTCGGGCAGGCGATGGGGCGGAAGGACCTGGCCGGCGCGCGCAAGGTGATCGGCAGCGCGGCGACGTTCTTCCTGTTGCTGTCGGTGGTGCTGGCGGCGATCGGCTGGGTGTCGTCGGAGCGCGTGCTGTCCTGGATGGCCACGCCCGCCGACGCCATGCCGCTGGCGGTCGCCTACATCCGCGTGATCTTCCTGGCGTTGCCGCTGCTGTACGCGTTCGCCTTCATGTCGGCGATCCTGCGCGGCGCCGGCGACACGCGCACGCCGTTCCTGTTCCTGCTGCTTGCAGTGGCCCTGGACATCGGGCTGGTGCCCCTGCTGATGTTCGGCGTCGGGCCGCTGCCGGAGATGGGCATGGCCGGCAGCGCGATGGCGACGCTGGTGGCGAACGCGATCGCCCTGCCCGCGATGGTGCTGTGGCTGCGGCACAAGCGGCATCCGCTGTGGATCAGCCGCAACGAGAACCGGCTGTACATCCCCGACTGGACCATCGTGCGGACCATGGTGGTCAAGGGCGTGCCGATGGGCCTGCAGATGGTGGTGATCTCGCTGGCGATGATCGCGATGATCGTCATGGTCAACCAGTACGGCACGGACACCACGGCCGCCTATGGCGCGGCGCTGCAACTGTGGACCTACGTGCAGATGCCGGCGATGGCGATCGGCGCCGCGTGCTCGTCGATGGCCGCGCAGAACGTCGGCGCCGGCAAGTGGGACCGCGTGGAAGCGACCACCCGCTCCGGCATCGTCTTCAACTTCGTGCTGACCGGTGCGTTGATCGCGCCGCTGATCCTGCTCGACCGGTTCACCCTGTCGTGGTTCATGCCCGACGGCAGCACCGCGCTGGAAATTGCGCGGCACCTCAACCGCATTGCGGTGTGGTCGTTCCTGTTTTTCGGCGTGACGTTCGTGGTGGCCGGCGTCGTGCGCTCGACCGGCGCCGTGATCCCGCCGCTGGTGATCCTGGGCGTGGCGCTGTGGGGCGTTCGGATCCCGTTCGCCAACTGGTTGCAGCCGGAGTTTGGCGTGGATGCGATCTGGTGGAGCTTCCCGGTCAGCGCGTTCGTGGCGATGATCGCATCGCTGGCTTACTACCGGTGGGGGCGGTGGCGGGAGGCGACGATGCTGCCGGTGGGGCCGGATGCGATTGCGATTCCTTCCGAGGTGCCGGGGCAGGTGCCTTCGCCCGTGGCGGATGAGGGGGCGCGGCTCGGCGATTGACGCAGGTTGGGTTCAATCCAGCGTCACCGGGGTGCTGAGGAAGACCTTTCCGCGGTGGAACTCGAGGAAGTCCCGTTGCCCGGAACTAAACACACCGACATTGACCTTCCGAGTCGTGTCTATTCCCATCCTGGCCATCGATGGGAGGTGTGCGACGGGAGAAATCAGCAAGTCGCCATTCCACTCGAAGCTGATGAAGCCGCGATCAAACAGGTGATCGACTGTCGGTGTAAGCAGGAGGCCGTTTTCACCATTCAATCGTTCTTCGTTCGACGAATCCCTCCAGGGTTTGCAGTGGCTCGCCCGGAGATGCTCCTCCTTGTCCACGTGGGTGATGCGACATCTCTGTTCGATCTTTGAAACTTCTCGTCGGAAGCGCCCTTGGCCTCTTCGGGCCATGACCAACGCTTCCTTCTCCGTTGGAGGAATGTCTGCGTTCTTGCGCAATTCGCTGATCTGGTGTGCTTCCCATTGCAGAAGCCCGATGGCATCAGACGGTTGAGCCCAATCGGAAAGCATCGTCGAGCGTGAGAGGTTCCTTGCCTCAATGCCGATGAGTCCGACCAGCGCGTCTGCCAGGTCAGCGGGCACGCGAGTCAGGTACATGTTTTGCAGTCCCTTGCCGCTTTTTTGCAGTGGCGCGTACTTCCCCGGCAATAACTTGCCGATCACCTGCATATGTTCCGCGGGCCGTATCTGGTGCACGAGCTCCTTGAACTGGACATCCACCCGCCAGCCGATGTTGTCCCAGTACGCACCCGCGCTGCCGAACTCAAGCGGCTTTGGCGCCTCGTAGGCGTACGCCCTGACGATCCCGATCGCACGAATTAGTGTGTCGGCAAACGAGAAGACCATGTCGCCCGGGGAGACAACGCGCATGAAGTCGTAGTACGGATTCCGGCGGTCGCCGGCGGATCGCTTCGGCGACCACAGGTAATTCCCCGGGACCTCGAATTTGTAGGTCGCGTTTTGATTGACCCACCAGTAGCGCACCCGGACCGCTCCCCGACTTCCCCCTGATCCAGGTTACGCCATATTTTCTGGGCAGCGCCCTGGCAGTGTCCGGCGACCACCGACAGGCGTTTGAGATCTCCGGGGATGAGACCGCGAACGATAGACTGGAGGCATGGACGTTTCAGCCATCCTTCTCACCTTGGTTCTCATCGGCCTGCTGGCCGTCATCGGCCTGCTGGTCGCCTTGGTCCGCCGGCGCCCAGAAGCCGCACTCACTGGGTTCAAGGACGCCCTCGAGCGGGCGCTTCGGGACGAGCAGCAAACCGGCCGGGGCGAGCTACGCCAGCAGCTCGACAGCTTTTCCGACCATCAGGAGAGGCGGATCTCCGGTTTCGGGGACCGTTTGGAGCTGCTCCGCACGCAGCTGGCCGAAGAACAGCGGCAGGGCCGGACCGAGGTCGCCGAGCAGCAGCGTCTTCTAGCCGAGTCCCTTGGCCAGCGCCTGGCCGACCTCACCCAGCGCAACGATCAGCGCATGGTCGAGATGCGGGCCACCCTGGAACAACAACTCAAGGCCCTCCAGGCCGACAACGCCCAGAAGCTCGAGCAGATGCGCGCCACCGTGGACGAAAAGCTCCACGCGACCCTGGAGACCCGCCTGACCGAGAGCTTCGGCAACGTGGCCACCATGCTGGCGCAGGTGCACCAGGGCCTGGGCGACATGAACAAGCTGGCCGCGGACGTCGGCGGACTGCAGCGCGTGCTGACCAACGTGAAGTCGCGCGGCGTGTTCGGCGAGGTGCAGCTGGCCGGGTTGCTGGAGCAGGTGCTGGCGCCGGACCAGTTCGCGAAGAACGTCGCGACCATCCCGGGCAGCAACGACCGCGTGGAATTCGCGGTGCGCTTCCCCGGTTCGTCCGGTGAGGCGCCGGTCTGGCTGCCGATCGATGCCAAGTTCCCGCGCGAGGATTACGAGCGGTTGCTGGACGCGCAGGAACGCGGTGACCCCGAGGCCGCGCGCGCCGCCGGGGACTCATTGGAACGCCAGGTCCGCATGGAAGCCAGGCGCATCTGCGACAAGTACGTGTCCGCGCCGCACACGACCGAGTTCGCCATCCTGTTCCTGCCCACCGAGGGCCTGTACGCCGAGGTATTGCGGCGGCCCGGCCTGGTGGACGGCATCCAGCGCGAGTGCAAGATCGCCATCGCCGGGCCCACCACCCTGCTTGCGCTGATGACCAGCTTCCAGATGGGTTTCCGTACGCTGGCCATCCAGGAACGCAGCAGCGAGGTGTGGCGCACGCTTGGCGCGGTGAAGACGGAATTCGCCAAGTTCGGCGGCGCGCTGGAATCCGTGCAGAAGAAGCTGCAGGAAGCGAGCAACAAGATCGAGGACACGACGCGGCGGAGCCGGGTGCTGAGCCGGAAGTTGCGGGACGTGGAGGCGCTGCCGGTGGCGGAGAGCCAGGGGTTGCTGGGGATCGAGGCGGCTGACGAGGATGACGACGCCGGTTGACCGAAGGGCTTCGCCGCCGTGGCGGCTCCGACAGTGCGGTGTGCGGGTCAGCCGCCCTGCGGCAGGACCGGCATCGCGTCGACAGGCACGGTCGGCAGCTGCTCTTCGCGCAGGTAGTCGGGCAGCGACTCGTCGTCTTCCACGGTCGTTTCCCCGTGGATCTGGTAGTTGCGGCGTTGCAGCCAGGCATCGCGCAGCAGCGCGTACTCGTCCGGCGCGCCCTCGAGCAGGCTGTCGAGCGCGAGCAGCTGGACGCGCACGTCCACCAGCTGCAGGCCCTGCAGGAACACGCGGACCTTGTCCTCTTCCACCTGCCGCAGCGGCGACAACGGCGCGTCGCCGAACAGGCCGAGCACGTCGCGCACGGTGCGCGGGCCGAACAACGGCAGCTCCACGTAGCGCGAGGTGTCCCATCCCCATACGCCCAGCGTCTGCCCGAAGTCCTCGGAGCGCAGCGGCAAACCGACTTCGGTCGCGGGGTCGAACACGCCGGCCAGGCCGACGGTGGTGTTGAGCAGGAAGCGCGCGATGCCCTGCCCGGCCTGCTTCGGCTTGCCCTGCAGCAACGCGTTGAGCGCGCTGACCGGCTGGCCGAGGTTGCGGAAGAAGTTGCCGATGCCCAGGCGGATGGGGCGAGGCACGACTTCCATGTACGCGTTGGCCAGCGGGCGGGCGACGCGCGTGTCGATCACGGTGTTGATCGCGTGCATCCGGCGGTTGAACGGCTCCCATGGGTCGTAGGACTCGGGGAGCTGCGCGGGCTCGGGCAGCGTGGGGTCGGCGACGGGGTTGTAGACGCCCCCGCCGTAGATGGCGGCGAAATCGAGTTCTTCCTGGGTGGGGGCGGGAAGCGGCTGGTCTGTCATTCCCGCGGAGGCGGGAATCGCTTCATCGGCCGCCTGGATTCCCGCCTGCGCGGGAATGACGGGGGAGGCGACGACATAGGTGCCGGTAGCGGCAGCGGCCATGGCCGCGGGTGCAACGGGCGGCGCCTCCTCGACCGGGCGCGACGCGCAACCGGCGAGCAGCAACAGCGCGCACGCGAAGGCCGGGCGTGCGAGGACGGGGGAAGTCAGGCGCATCGTGGAATTTTACAGGCGGCGTCAGGCCGTTTGCAGCGTGTCACCCAGGCGATACGCGGCCCGCAGTCCCGGCAGGCCATCGGGCGCGCCATTCAGCGCCAGGCGGCCGCCGGCGCGCGCCTGCAATTCCGCAAGCAGCGCGAGGCCCGCGCTGTCCACGTGCGAGACCGCGCCCAGGTCGATCGCCTGGGCGCCTTCCAGCAACGGCAAGGCGGCGGCCCACAGCGCGGGCACCGCGGCCCGCTCGAGCGGGCCTTCGAACGCGAGCGTCGCGCCGTCGCGGCGCACGCGCGCCGCGTTGGCATCGGTGCCCGCCGACACCCGGCTCATCGCCCGGCGTCTGCGCTCAGCTTGCCGGCACGCAGGTCGGCCGCGACCGCGGCAATGCCCTTGCGCGACAGCGGCTGGTCGAACTGGCCGCGGAACGTCTGCACGAACGACACGCCTTCGACCATCACGTCGAACACCTTCCACTTGCCGCCGTCCTTGTGCATCAGGTAGTCGACCGGCACCGCGTCGCCGTTCTTGCGGATGAACTCGCTGGACACCTTGACGATGGCGCCGCCGCGCAGCGACGACTCGGAGTTCACCTTCACCTTCAGGCCGCTGTCGAAGCTCACCAGCGAGGCGCCGTAGCGCGAGGTCAGGCTGTCGGCCAGCGCATCGGCGAACCGCTTGATCTCCGCCGGATCGGCGCCGCGGGCGTGGCGGCCGAGCACCAGGCGCGCCGCGTAGTCGCGGTCGAACATCTTGTTGAATTCGCTCGAGATGAACTTGTCGAGCGCGCCGCGATCGGCCGCGAACTCGGCGCGGCGCGCCTCGAGGGTGCGCAGCACGCGGGTGCTGTTTTCGAGCACGAGCTGGCTGGGCGCGCCCTGGGTGGTGGCCGCGAGGGCCGGGGCCAGGGGCACCAGGCACGCGGCAGGCGCCACGAGCGCGGCGCCGAGCAGCAGGGACAGGGTGGAGCGCTTGAGCGTGTTCATGGCATTCATTCCGTGGGGGGCGGAACCGGCTCGGCATAAGGATCGGCCGGCGGCTCCTCAGCCTGTGCATTCTCCCCACCGCCGCTGAACATGTACTTGCCGACCAGCTGCATCAGGTCCACGGCCGACTGGGTGAGCACGATTTCGTCGCCCGGGGCCAGGACCATGGGGTCGCCGCCCGGCTGCAGCTCCACGTAGCTCTCGCCCAGCAGGCCACTGGTGAGGATGGCCGCCGAGGTGTCCGCCGGGAGGTCCTTGTACTGCTCGTCGATGGCCAGGGTGACCACGGAGTCGAACCGGACGGGGTCCAGACCGATCCCGGCGACCCGGCCCACGGTGACGCCGCCGATCTTCACGGGCGCCTGGGCGCGCAGCTGGCCGATGCCGCTGAACCGCGCCTTCAGGTCGTAGCTGTCGGGCTTGAAGGCGATGCCGCCGTTGGTGGAGGCGATGGACAGCACCAGCAGCGAGGCGAGCGCCAGGATCAGGAAGGCGCCGACGGCGAATTCGATGCGGGGAGCGCGTGCGTTCATAAGGTTACCTTCGACTCAAAACAACAGCGCCGACATGGCGAAGTTGAACATCAGCACCAGCAGCGATGCGTTGACGACCGCGCGGGTGGTGGCCACCGAGGTGCCCTCGATGGTCGGCTCGGCGTTGTAGCCGACGAACGACGCGACCAGGGCCGCGACGCCGCCGAACACCGCCGACTTCTGGAACGCGACCAGGAAGTCGTCGTGGAAGTCGACCGCATCCTTGAGCACCTGCCAGAACGTGCCCGCGTCGATGCCGATCACGTGCACCGCCTCGAAGTAGCTGGCGGTGATGCCCAGGCTGCAGAAGAAGCCGGTCAGCAGTGGCAGGGTGATGACCGCGGCCCAGAAGCGCGGCGCGACGGCGCGCTCGATCGGGTCGACGGCCATCAAACCGAGCGCGGTGATCTGGTCGGTCGCGCGCATCAGCCCCAGTTCGGCGGCGATCGAGCTGCCGGCGCGCCCGATGAACAGCAACGCGGTCAGCACCGGCGCGAGTTCGCGGTACAGGCCCAGGCCGACGAGCGCGCTGATCTGGTTGGCAGCGCCATAGGTTTCCAGCGCGCGGTAACCGAGCAACGTGACCGACAGGCCGACGAAGGCGCCCCCCACCGCGATGATCGGCAGGCTGCGCGCACCGATCTTGTAGATCTCGCGGACGAGCTCGCGCCAGAACGTCGCGGTCGGGCGCGAGGCGCGCAGCACCGACAGCGCGAACAGGCCGCCGCGACCGACCGAGCGGACGGATTCGACCAGTGCGCTGTTGGACGGCATGTTATGCGGCTTCCGTGCGCCGCATGTCCGCGGCCATGTCGAAGGGAATCGGGCCATCCGCGCGCCCTTCCAGGAACTGGCGCAGCAGCGGGTCTTCGCTGGCCTGCAGCCCGTCGGGCGTGCCGGAGTACGCGATGCGGCCGTCGGCGATCACGATGGCGTGGTCGGCGACCGGCAGTGTTTCGTGCACGTGGTGCGTGACCACGATGCTGGTCAGGCCGAGCGTGTCGTTGAGGCGGCGGATGAGGTCCATGATCACGCCGGACGCGATCGGGTCCAGGCCGGTCAGGGGTTCGTCGTAGATCATCAGCGGCGGGTCCAGGGCCAGCGCGCGCGCAAGCGCGACCCGGCGCGCCATGCCGCCGGACAGTTCCCGCGGGAACAAGTCCACCGCGCCACGCAGGCCGACCGCGTGCAGCTTCAACAGGACCAGGCGGCGCAGCACCGGCGCCGGCAACCGCGTGTGGGCGCGCAGCGGCAGCGCGATGTTTTCGCCGGCCGTGAGGTCGGTAAGCAGGCCGTTGCCCTGCAGCAGGACGCCGATCTGCTTGCGTGTTTCCAGCAGGTCGCGCGTGCGCCGGGGCAAGGGTTGGCCGAACACCTCGACCGTGCCCGCCGCCGGTTCCAGTTCGCCGGTGAGCGCCGCCAGCAGGGTCGACTTGCCGCTACCGGACGGCCCCAGCACCGCGGTGACGCCGCCGCGCGGCACCACCAGGTCGATGTCGCGCAGCACGGCGCGGCCGCCTCGCTCGAGGCGGACGCCGGACAGCCGGACGATCGGGGAGGGCTGGGACATGGTGGGCATTATCGCGGACCGACCCGCGGCCGGGGTTCACGGCCAAAAAAATGGCGCCGCCCGAAGGCGGCGCCGAAGACTCGGTAAGCGTGTTTCGGGCTGGTCAGTCGGCCTGGACGAAACCGATCTTGACCATCTGTGCGTTCTTGGCGGCTGCCAGGACCTTGGCCAGCACGCCGTAATCGGCGTTGGGATCGGTATCGATCTCCAGCGTCGGCTGGTTGGTCGGATCCTGCTGCACGACCTCCCTCATCATCGGCTGGAGCTGGGACACCGCATAGAGCGTGTCGTTCCAGTACACCTGGCCGGAGGCGTCGATGCGCAGCTTGATCGGATCCTTCGGCGTCGTCGGCGGTGGCGGCTGGGTGCTGCGTTGCGGCAGGTCGACCGAGATCTCGTAGGTGGTCGGCGGTGCGGTCACCATGAAGATGATCAGCAGGACCAGCATCACGTCCGCGAGCGGGATGATGTTGATCTCGGCCATCGGGCCGCTGCCGGCGTTGGTGCTGAAAGCCATGTGTCGGTTTCCTTGGCCCGTCGGGCTCAGTTTTCCTGCAGCGAGATGAAGCCGACCTTGCGCATGCCCTGGCGCTGCGCGATCTGGACGACGCTGTTCACCACGCTGTACTTGGTGGTCTTGTCGCCACGCACCTGGATGCCGGGCTGCGGCACCTTCTGCGCCTCGACCGACAACCGGCTCTCGAGCAGGTCCGCGGTGACGGGTTCGTCGTTCCAGAAGAGCCGGCCGTCGTCGGTGACCGCGATGGTCACCGGCGGGACCGGAGGCGCTTCGTCTTCCGGCTCGAGGATCGTCGCCTCGGGGAGCTCGACTTCCACGAGGTGCTGCATCAGCGGGGTGGTCACCATGAAGATGATCAGCAGCACCAGCATCACGTCGACCAACGGGACGACGTTGATCGTGGCCATCGGCCCGCCGGCGTCGGAGTTAGTACTGAAGGCCATTGGGGGACTCCGTCAGTCGTTCGCTGGTCAGCGCTTCGCCGGCACTTCGCCGACGCGCGCGCCGGTTGCGAAGAAGTCGTGCAGGTCGTGGGCGAACGTGTCGAACTTGTTGTTCGTCACGCGGTTCATGCGCACGAAGAAGTTGTAGCCGAGCACCGCCGGGATGGCGACGAACAGACCGATGGCGGTCATGATCAGCGCCTCGCCGACCGGGCCGGCCACCGCGCCGATGGACGCGTTGCCGCTGGCGCCGATGCGGATCAGGGCGCGGTAGATGCCCCACACGGTGCCCAGCAGGCCGACGAACGGTGCGGTCGAACCGACCGTGGCGAGCACGGTCAGGCCGTTCTCCAGGTTCATCGACTCACGGGTGACGGCCTGGCGCAGCGCGCGGTCGACGAACTCGGAACGGTTCAGCGACTCGACCAGGCGCGAGCCTTCATGGCGCTGGTGGTGGGCCGCCGCCTGGGCGGCATCGAGCGCGATCTTGGAGAACGGCTCGCTCTTGGGCTGCTCTTCCATGTAACGGATCGCGTCCTGCGCGTTGGGCGTATCCCAGAACGTGCTGACCACGCGGTCGGCGCGGCCGCGCATGCGCATGTTCTTGATGAAGTTGACGATGAGCCAGTAGACGGACATCAACGACATGAGCATGAGGGTGATAAGCACCACCCAGCCCAGCATGTCCATGTGCTGGATCATGTCCGCGAAGCCCATCTGCTGGAGGGCTTCGGCGTTGTTGCCGGCGGCTCCGGTCGGGGCGGTAGTGGTTTCCTGCAGCATGACGCTTACCTTTGAGAGTCGTGGAAGGAGTTTTTAGCGATACGCGTGGAGCAACACTTTCCCAATAAGCCGAAGGCTACCTGGGGAGCGTGAAATCGACCGGGATCCGGACCGTGCTGCGCACCGGCACCCCGTTTTCAATGGCCGGGTTGAAGCGCCAGCGCTTGGCCGCCTGGACGGCGCTGCGGTCCAGGGCACGGTTGCGGCTCGACCGCTCGACCTCGATGTCCAGCACGTTGCCCTGGGCGTCGATGTGGATCAGCAGGACCACCGTGCCCTCGGCCTCCTCGCGGATCGCCTCGCGCGGGTATTCCGGCGGGTTGTTGGCGCGCGAGGACGGGTCGACGCTCGAGCCGATGTTGGTGGCCGGCGCAGGGGGCGACGGCGGTGCCGGCGGCGGCGCGGGCGTATCGACCGGCGACGGGTCGTCGAACACGACCGGCGGCGGATCGGGCGGCGGCGGGATCGGCGTCGGCCGGGGCGGCGTCAGCTCGCGGATCTCCCGGGGCTTCGGCGGCTCCGGGTCCGGCGGCGGCGGCGGGGGCGGCGGCGGCGGCGGGCGAATGAAGTTCACCAGCGTGACGTCTTTTTCTTCGGCTTCGGGCTCGGGCGGCGCGATCGGCGCCAGCAGGACCAGCAACGCCGCGACATGCATGGCGATGGCGAAGGCCAGGCCCGCGATGCGGGCCCAGTTGAGACCTTCACGGTCGTCGTTCTTGTCGGACTTCGGCAAGTTTTCCGTCATGCGTGGGGGGCTCGGGTGGAGGCCGGGCGCCACGGCGCCACGGGGTGCTGATGCATGCGGCCAAAGTGGCCACGGGAATTTCCAAGCTTATACCAATCCCGCCGGTGTGTACCAACACACCGGCGGGCCCGGGACCTGTTCCGCGAGGGCTTGCTCAGGGCAGATCGAGGATCCTGCGGGCGTCCGCAGGGTCCTTCAGCCCCTTGTCCAAAGCCTGCTGCGCGGCCGCCTTCGCCTCGGCGATGCGGTCGGCCTGCCAGAGCACCCGCGCCAGGTTGAGGTAGGTCTCGCCATCCTCGTCCAGCGGCGCCGCCTTCTGGTAGGCCTCGATCGCCTTCGCGTCCTGCTTGGAGAAGTAGTACGACTGCGCGAGCGCGACGTACGCCTCGTAGTTCGGCTGCAGGATGCCCTTGGCCAGGCCTTCCTCGATCACCGCGATGGCCTTCGCTTCCTGGCCGTCCATGTTGAGGTAGGTCGCGTAGAGCTGGCGGTATTCGTCCGCGGTCTCCAGCTGGCCGGACGTGCGGACCTTCTCGAGCACCGCGGCGGCGCGGTCGAGCTGCTCGTTCTGCAGGTAGATCGACGCGAGGTTGAGCTGGGCCTGCTTGTTCGACGCGTCGCTCGCGGCCAGTTCCTCGGCGATGCGGGCGGCTTCCTCGGGACGGTCGAGCTCCAGGTAGATGCCCATCAGCAGCTGCGTCCAGGAGGGGTCGGCGTCGGGCGACGCGTCGATCGCTGCCTTGGTGGCAACGGCGGCCTCTTCCCAGCGCTCCAGCTGGTAAAGCGTGTTGCCCTTGAGGATGAGGTGCTGCGGGTCGGTCGACTTGGTTTCCGCCAGGAACCTTTCCAGCGTGGCCAGCCCCTGCGTTTCCAGGCCTTCCTGGATCTGCATCTGGGCGAGCATCAGCATCGCGCCGTAGTGGTCGTTGTTGTCCAGCGCGTCGAAGTCGATGGACTGCTGCAACAGCGCCATGGCGGCCGGGAGGTCGTCCATGTCGTAGGCCGCGTGCGCACCGATCTGCGCGGCAAGGGCCTTGTCGTACGCGGTCGCGTCGGCATCGGCCAGGATCTCGGCCGACATGGCGCGCGCTTCGGCGAACTCGTCCGCGTTGAACGCCTTGATCATCGCGTTGAGCGACTTGCGCATGCCGCGCGACCCCTCGCCATCGGGCTCGGCGCGCGTGGCCTGCGGGTACTTGGCGACTTCGTCTTCCTTGTCCTGTGCGCTCTGTTCCTGCTTTTCCTGGTTGTAGCGTTCGTTGCGCTTCTTGGCGAGCTGTGCATCGGCGTCAGGGACCAGGCCCAGCAGGAAGACGCCGCCGACGGCGGCCGCCAGCAGGTTGCGGGCCCCGAGCTTGCGGGAACGGATGTCGGTCATGGCACCACCTCGTGTTACGTAGCCGGAAAACGGACAACCTAGCAGAACCATGACCCCTGGCGTCACGGTGTGGTGGCGACGGTTAAGGCACCGGCACGGGGGGCCGGTGCCGCTGCCGTCAGCTGCAATTCGGCCGGCGGCCGGCCTCGCGCGCCGCCTCGTAGGTCGGCAGCAGGCTGGCCGCGCGCTGGCGCATCTCGCCGATGCGCGCGCTCGGGTCCGGGTGGGTGGACAGGAATTCCGGCGGGCGCGAACCGCCTTCCCGGATCATGTTTTCCCAGAGGCTGACCGCGCCACGGGGGTCGAATCCGGCCTGCGCCATGAGGCGCTGCCCGACGACGTCGGCCTCGGTTTCCTGGGCACGCGAACCCGGCAGCAGGAAGCCGGTCTGGGCCAGCAGGCTGCCCGCCTGGCCGGCGATCTGGCTGTAGCCGCTGCCGCCCAGCAACGCGCCGACCAGGCCGAGCACGCCCTGCGCGCCTGCCTGGCGGGTGATCCGCTCGTCGTGGTGGCGGGAGACCACGTGGCCGATTTCATGGGCGATCACGCCGGCCAGCTGGTCCTGGTTGCGGGCGACGTCGAAGATGCCGGTGTAGACGCCGACCTTCCCGCCCGGCAACGCAAAGGCATTGGTCTCGTTGTCCACGAAGACCGCGCTTTCCCAACCCATCTGTCGCCAATCTGCCGGCAACTGGGAGACAACGGCGTTGACCACGCAGCGAACGTACGCCTGCTGGGTACCGCCCGCCTGCTGCTTCTGGGCCTTGAGCTGGGCGAATGCCTGGGCACCGAGCTGGTTGAGCTCGGCCTGGGACACGGCTCCGACGTACTGGGTCCGGCCGGTCGGGGAGGTGGTGGTGGCGCAGGCGGTGACGCCGGCCGCGATGGCGACGGACAGCAACAGGGGTTTGAGGGCGCGCATGGTGGAGGGTCCTTCCGGGAGCTGTGGGTCCCCCATTTACCCCCTGCCCCATTGAAGGCCGCGTCAATCCCGGCCCGTCAGCCGCGGGTGGCGAACTCCGACCGGGCGAAAGCGGCGCGTTCGGCGGAGGTCGCTGGCAGGCCGGGGCCGTCGCGCAGGGCTTCGACGCGGCGCAGGCGGTGCAGCAGCCCGTTGCCGTTGGCGATCTGGATCGCCAACCCGGGGCGCGCGTTGAGCTCGAGGATCAGCGGGCCGCGCGCCCGGTCGAGCACGAAGTCGACGCCGATGTAGCCCAGCCCCGACAGATCGCAGCAGCGCGCCGACATCTCGAGCAGGTCGTCCCAGTGCGGGATGGCCAGGCCGACCAGTGGCTGCTCGGTGTCGGGGTGCTCGCGCACGACCTCGGTGCCGAACACGCCGCGCCGGGTGGTGCCGGTCGGCAGGTCGATGCCGACGCCGATCGCGCCCTGGTGGAGGTTGGCCTTGCCGTCGGACTGGCGCGTGGGCAGCCGGATCATGGCCATCACCGGCACGCCGAGGAACACGATGATGCGGACGTCCGGCACCCCCTTGTAGCTGACGTCGGCGAACACCGGGTCGAACTGGACGCGGTACTCGACCAGCAGGTGGTCGGGCTGGCCGCCGAGCGAGAACAGGCCGGACAGGCCGTTGGACAGGTGGTGCTCGAACTCGCCGCGCGGCATCAGGTTGCCGCTGCTGCGCCGGTAGCGTTCGCCCTTGCGGCCGGTGATGACCAGGATGCCGTCGCCGCCGGACCCGTGCGCGGGCTTGACCACGAAGCCGTCGCGGCAGCCGGCCAGGCGCTCGTGCAGCTCCGCGATCTCGTGCTCCTCGCGCACGACGGCGTACAGGTCCGGCACCGGCAGGCCCGCGGCAATCGCCAGCTTCTTGGTCAGCAGCTTGTCGTCCACGCGCGGGTAGTTGCGGCGCGGGTTGTACTCCAGCACGAACTCGGCATTGCGCCGGCCGATGCCCATCAGCCCGATGTCGTTCAACCGCCTCGCGATGGTGAACGGGTTCAACAAGTCAGAAGCCTTTTGGCCACAGATTGCACAGATCAAATCTGATCAAGCAAAAGCTATCTAATAGATTTGCTCTATCTGTGTTCATCTGTGTAATCCGTGGCAAAAAAGCTCTTTGCTCTTTACGCGGCCGGCGGCGGGGTGATCGGGTCGGGGTCGCGGGCCAGGGCGCGGAAGCGGTAGAGCTCGGTGAGGCGGTAGCCCGAGTAGCGGCCGAGCAGCAGGCAGCCGGCGAGCAGCAGCAGCAGGAATTCCGGGAACACGAACACGAAGCGCTCGAGCCACGGCCAGCTCATCACCAGGTAGGCGAGCGCGGCGACCATCAGCGTGCCGATGCCCTCGCGCACGGCGTTGGCGCCACCCCGCTCGTCCCACGCCACGGACATGCGCTCGATGGTCATCGCCATGATCACCATCGGGAACAGGGCGACCGACAGGCCGACCTCCAGCTCCATGCGGTTGGACAGCACGCTCACCATGGCCATCAACAGCACCACCAGGATCAGGATCGCGGTCAGCCGTGGCACCAGCAGCAGGCGCAGGCGCTCCAGGTAGAAGCGCGCGAGAAGGCCCGCGCCGACGACCAGCACGAACAGCGCCACCCCCGCGGTGAGGCCGGTGTCGCGGAAGGCCAGCGCGACCAGCACCGGCATGAAGGTGCCGAAGGTCTTGACGCCCACCAGGTTGCGCAGCAGCAGCATGATGAAGGCACCGACCGGCACCATCAGCAGGATCGCGTAGGTCTGCTGCGCCTGCAGCGGCAGGCTGAGCAGCGAGAACCGCACGAGGTTCGCGTCGCGCACCTCGAGCCGGCGTTCGGCGATGGCGATCGCGTCGGCCATGTTGCGGCTGCCGCTGAGTTCCAGCGTGGCGGCGTCGTTGCCCTCGACCGTGGACACCGGCTTGCCGCTGACGCTCCACAGGAAGAAGTCCGACGGCCAGCCGGCGGCGTCGTTGCGCGGATCGATGAGGAACCAGCGACCGCCGTCCTCGTTGGGGCCGTCCTGCACGGCCAGCCATGGGCGCAGTTCGCCCGCGCCCACGTCCGGATCGAGCTGCAGGCCATGCACGGGGCGCGCGTTGATGTTGCGGATCGCGAGCAGGCCGGCGATGAAGGCGACCTTGCCGTGCTCGTCCTCGTACATGTCCGAGAGCAGGCGCACGTCCTCGCCGGGCTGTTCGGCGTGGAACCGGCGGACCAGCTCGCGCGAGAAGGTCTCGACGTCGGCGGTCTCGTCGCTGACCTCGTCCAGGATCGCGCGCGCGGCTGTGCCGTACGGTTCCTCCAGGTGCGGGATCAGCGCCGGTTGTTCGGGCAGCAGCAGCAGCGGGTCCGCGGCCGGCGTGGCACGGACCACGGTCGCGCGGTAGTACAGCGCCTGCTCGCCGTTGGCGCGGCGGGTGGACCACTCGATCTCGCGCCCTTCGGGACCGCTCTCCTCCAGCCGCGAATGGCGGCGCGCGACGAAGCGCTCGTCGAGCACGCTCCAGCCGGGCGTGTCGCCGGGCACGAGCAGCGACACGCGGTTGGCGCCCTGCTTCGGCACGTAGCCGATGCGCGCCTGGAGTGTCCAGACCTCGACCTTCGAATCGGCATGCAGCGGGAACTGCAGCACCTGCCACTTGTAGACGATCGCGGCGAGCGCCACCGCGGCGAGCGCCATGGCCAGCAGGTACAGCTGCGTCTTCTTCATGGGCCCCTGCGGCGAGTTGCTTCGAGTTGCATCCCCGCGCGGAGTCTAACGCTCAGGCGATGCCGAGCAGCACCAGGCACGACGCGAGGTTGTGCAGGGCATGCGCGGCGAACGCGGCCCACAGGGTGCCGGTCCGCCAGTAGACCCAGGCAAAGGCGGCGCCCATGGCGCCATAGACCACCCAGAGCATCGCGGTCGCCTCGATCGGATTGCCGCTGACGCCGGGCACCTCGTGCATCAGGGCGAACACCGCGCTGCTCAGCACCATCCCGAGCCATGGCTTCCCGGCCGACCACAGCCGTCCGAACAGGACCCGCCGGAACAGCAGCTCCTCGTAGGCGGGCGCTAGGATCGCGGCGAATACCAGGACCTGGACGGGGTGCTGCGCCAGGCCCGCCTGGATGATCTTCAGGTTGGTCGGCTCGACCTCGATGCCCGCCTGCCCCATCACCCAATGCAACAGGCTGGTCCCGGCAAACACGCCGCCCGCGACCAGCGCGGCCAGGCCCCAGGTGGACGGCTTGCGCGCCGCCTGCGCCGACGCCGCGCGCTCGGCGGGCGTCGCACGACGCCGCCAGAGATAGAGGACGAGCGCGGCACCGCCGGTGCCGAGTGCGGTCATCCACAACAGGGCAAGGGTCCCGGGCGCGCCGGTGTTCGCCGCGGCCCCCGCCGGATCGACACCCGAGGAGGCTGCGTCGATGCCCTGGCTGATGCCCCAGCCGATGCCGAACAGCACCGTGATCGCGAGCATGAGCACGACGGCCATGACGGCGTCGAACGCGAAGGCGCGCACGGGTCGCGGGTGCGCGCCGGGGACGCTGGCGGCCATCGGGTGGTCGATCGTGTCGCTCGCTTCCAATTGCGTGTTCCCCTTCCCTGGTGGTGCCGGATCAGACGTCGAGGTTGGCGACCTTCAGCGCGTTGTCCTCGATGAACTCCCGGCGCGGTTCGACCACGTCGCCCATCAGGCAGCTGAAGATCTGGTCCGCGGCGACCGCGTCCTCGATCCGCACCTGCAGCAGGCGGCGCGTGTCCGGGTTCACGGTGGTGTCCCACAGCTGTTCCGGGTTCATCTCGCCCAGGCCCTTGAAGCGCTGGATCTGGCGGCCCTTCTTGGCTTCCTCGAGCAACCAGGCCTGGGCCTGGGCGAAGCTGTCGACGGGTTGCTCGCGGTTGCCGCGGACGATCTTCGCGCCGTCGCGGATCAGCCCGTGCAGCGCCGCGGCCGCTTCGCGCAGCGGACGCAACTCGCCGGACTCGAACACCGACATCGGGATCACCTGGGTCACCGTCTCGCCCATGTGCGCGCGCTTCACCAGCAACGCGGCCGGGCGCTCGTCGGTGCCGGCCTGCAGCGAAAGCGTGTAGCGCGGGCGCCCCAGGCCGGTGCGGTTGATGCGCTTCTCCAGCGCGTCGAGTTCGTGCTGCTCGTCGGTGTTTTCGGCCAGGCTGGCCGCGTCGAGCGGGGTGAAGTCGATCAGCGCCTCGAGCACGCCGGTGTCGTAGCGGTGCGCGTTGCGGGCGATGGATTCGCGGGCCTTGGCGTAGACCAGCAGCAGCCGCTCGAGGGCCGCGCCCTCGATCGCCGGCTCGCCTTCGGCCGGCACCAGCGACGCGCCCTCGACGGCATTGCCCGCCAGGTAGGCGTCCAGCGCGGCGTCGTCCTTCAGGTACAGCTCGTTCTTGCCCTGCTTGATCTTGTACAGCGGCGGCAGGCCGATGTAGACGTAGCCGCGTTCGATGAGCTCCGGCATCTGCCGGTAGAAGAACGTGAGCAGCAGCGTGCGGATGTGCGAACCGTCCACGTCCGCGTCGGTCATGATGATGATGCGGTGGTAGCGCAGCTTGTCCGGGTTGTACTCGTCCTTGCCGATGCCGGTGCCGAGCGCGGTGATCAGCGTGCCGACTTCCGCGGACGCGAGCATGCGGTCGAAGCGTGCGCGCTCGACGTTGAGGATCTTGCCGCGCAGCGGGAGCACGGCCTGGTTCTTGCGGTTTCGGCCCTGCTTGGCCGAGCCGCCCGCCGAGTCGCCCTCGACGATGAACAGTTCCGACAGCGCGGGATCCTTTTCCTGGCAGTCGGCCAGCTTGCCCGGCAACCCGGCGATGTCGAGCGCGCCCTTGCGCCGCGTGAGGTCGCGCGCCTTGCGGGCGGCCTCGCGGGCGCGGGCGGCGTCGACGATCTTGCCGGCGATCGCCTTGGCTTCGTTCGGGTGCTCCTGCAGGAACTCCTCGAGCTTCGCGCCGAAGGTGTGTTCGACGACGGGGCGTACGTCGGAGCTGACCAGCTTTTCCTTCGTCTGGCTGGAAAAGCTGGGGTCGGGCACCTTGACCGACAGCACCGCGATCATGCCTTCGCGCATGTCGTCGCCGGACAGGCTGACCTTCGCCTGCCTGGCGATGCCGTTCTGCTCGATGTAGTTGGTCAGCGTGCGCGTGAGCGCAGCGCGGAACCCGATCAGGTGCGTGCCGCCATCCTTCTGCGGGATGTTGTTGGTGAAGCAGAACATCGTCTCCTGGTAGGAGTCGGTCCACTGGATGGCGACGTCGACGGTGATGCCGTTCTCCTCGCCGGAGACGGAGATGACGTTGGGGTGCAGCGGTGTCTTGAGCTGCGCCAGGTGCTCGACGAACGAGCGGATGCCGCCCTCGTACTCGAACACGTCGCGCTTGCCGTCGCCGCGCTCGTCCACCAGCGTGATGCGCACGCCCGAATTGAGGAACGACAGCTCGCGCAGGCGGCGCGCCAGGATGTCGTAGTGGAACTCGGTGTCGGTGAAGATCCCGGTCGCCGGCCAGAAGCGCAGCAGCGTGCCGCGCTTCTGCGAGGGCTCGAGCGTGCGCAGCGGATACACCGGCTCGCCGAGCGTGTATTCCTGCTGGTGATGGTTGCCGTCGCGCCAGATGTCGAGCGTGAGCTTCGAAGACAACGCGTTGACCACCGACACGCCGACGCCGTGCAGGCCGCCCGAAACCTTGTAGCTGTTGTCGTCGAACTTACCGCCGGCGTGCAGCACGGTCATGATGACCTCGGCCGCCGAGACGCCCTCTTCCTTGTGGATGTCGACGGGAATGCCGCGGCCGTTGTCGCTGACCGACACCGAGCCGTCCTCGTGGATGGTCACGATGATGTCGTTGGCGTGGCCGGCGAGCGCCTCGTCGATCGAGTTGTCGACGACCTCGAACACCATGTGGTGCAAGCCGGTGCCGTCGTGCACGTCGCCGATGTACATGCCGGGACGCTTGCGAACGGCCTCGAGGCCGCGCAGGACGGTGATCTTGCTGGAGTCGTACTGGTTCTGCGGGAGGCCGGCGGCCTCCGCTTCGGCCGGGCCGAGATCGTGTTGCGACATGCGGTTGCGGGCTCCCGCGGCAGGCGCCTGGGGCCGGGATGGCCGCGCGTGCCGTGACTCATTAGCTATGGATGCGTGAAGTATACCAATTCACGCGGCGTGGACCAGCCACGGGCGTGCCGAAGAGCGTCAGGATTCAGCTGGAGCCTGCAGGGCGCTGGCCCGATGCAAGTTGCTGATTCAGCTGGGGTTGTTGTTGGAAATCGCGCCGTGTTCCACGTGGAACGTTGCAATGGGCGCAGTGAGCGACGCCAGGTCCGCCGGCGCCTCGGTCCCGGTCACGAAGACCTGGGCGCCCGTCCCCGCCAGGAAGCGCAAGACCCGCCGCTGGTGGGGGCGGTCGAGTTCCGACGCGAGATCGTCCAGGGCGACCACCGGCCACTCGCCACGGACCGCCGCGTGTTCCCGCGCCTGGGCCAGCAGGAAACCCAGGGCAGTGAGCTTGGCCTGCCCCCGGGAAAGCTGCTCGCGCCCTGGCAACCCGGTGTAGTCGATTCGCCAGTCCGCCCGGTGCGGGCCTACCGTGGTGTGCCCCAGCGCGAGGTCCCGGTCGCGGGCCACCAGCAGCGCATCGGCCAGCGTTAGTTCCTCGCGGCGCCAGCCCGGCTGGAAGCCGAGGCGGGCCTCGCCCGCCTCGGGCAGGAGATCGGACACCAGCGCCTGCAGGTGCGGCTGGAGTTGCTCGAGGTACCGCTCCCGGTGTCGGGTGATCGTCTCGCCGCTTTCCGCCAGTTCGGCTTCCCAGGCGCCCAACTGATCGTCCCGTCTGGTGCCGGTCTTGAGCAGGGCGTTGCGTTGCTTCAATGCCCGCGCATGGCGACGCCAAGCGGGCAGGAAGTCTGGTTCCACGTGGAACAGCCCCCAGTCGAGCTGGCGCCGGCGCGGTTCCCCGCCACCGGCAACCAGCACATGGCTGCCCGGCTCGAAGGTCACCACGGCCAGTGCGGCACACAGGTCGCCCAGCGACGCCACGGGCTCCCCGTCCAGGCGCCCGGCCCATGCCTGGCCCGCATGTCGCAGCCCGGCGCGGCGGCGCACCTCGCCCCCCGCGGTGCCCGCCTCGACCCATTCCACGAACACTTCGACCGCCTCGGCGCCCTGCCGGACCAGTCCATCCCGGACCCGCCCGCGGAAGCTGCGGCCATACGCCATCAGGTGGAGCGCCTCGAGCACGCTGGTCTTGCCCGCGCCGTTGTCGCCCACCAGCACGTTGAGGCCAGGGGCGGGGCGCAGTTCGGCGCGCTCGAAGCGGCGCAGGCCGGCAATGTCCAGGCGGATGACGTGCATGGGCCTCAATGGAAACAGGAACGCCCGGACCAGCCGGGCGTTCCACGTGGAACAGGCACGGGGGCGCCTGGCGTCAGAGCCGCAGCGGCATGACCACGTGCCGGCAGGCCTCGCTGCCCGCCTCCCGCACCAGGGCGGAGGAATTGGCGTCCCGCAACTGGATGATGACGTGCTCGTCGCGAAGCGCCGACAGGGCCTCGAGCAGGTAGTTGACGTTGAAGCCGATGGCCAGGTCATCGACCTTGGTGTCGGCCTCGACTTCTTCCTGCGCCTCTTCCTGCTCGGGATTGTGTGCGCTGATCTTCAGCTGGCCGGGCGAGACCTCGACGCGCACGCCGCGGTACTTCTCGTTCGACAGGATGGCGGCGCGCATCAGGGCGGCCCGCAGGACCTCGCGGTCGACCCGGACCTCGCGGTCCGCACCGATCGGGATCACGGCCTCGTAGTCGGGGAAGCGGCCATCGATGAGCTTCGAGGTGAACGTCACATCGTCGCGCTTGATGCGGATGTGGTTGCGGCCCACTTCGAGTTCGAGCGCGCGGTCCCCGCCTTCCAGCAGACGCTGCAGCTCGGTCACGCCCTTGCGGGGCACGATGATCTGGCGCTTGGCCCTGGCGCCGCCGTCCAGCGTCGCCTCGCACAGCGCCAGGCGGTGCCCATCGGTGGCCACGCAACGCAGCGCGTCGTCGCGCAGGTCGAACAGCAGGCCATTGAGGTAATAGCGCACGTCCTGCTGGGCCATCGCGAACGCCGTGCGGTCGATCAGCTCCTTGAGCGCCGCTTCCTGCACGCCCACCCGTTCGGTCGCCTCGACTTCGTCCACCGAGGGGAAGTCGCCGGCGGGCAGGCTGGCCAGGGTGAAGCGGCTGCGGCCGGCCTGGACCAGCACGCGGTCACCGGTCTGGCTGACCGTGACCCGGCTGCCGTCGGGCAGGGCACGCACGATGTCGAACAGCTTGCGCGCCGGGATCGTGGTCTCGCCGTCCTGGGCATCGTCCACCGCGTGGCGGGCGACCATTTCGACCTCCAGGTCGGTACCGGTCAGCGAGAGCTGGCCGTTGGCCACCTGGACCAGCAGGTTGGCGAGCACGGGCAGGGTCTGCCGGCGTTCGACCACGTTGACCACCTGGGCCAGCGGTTTCAGGAAGACTTCGCGTTGCAGGCTGAAGCGCATGCGGACCCCTTGTCACGCTCTGGTTGTCTGCTTCGGTTGCTTGCTTTGAAGCAGAGAGGGATAAATCAAGAACAGGTAGTGCTTGGTGTCGGCGAAATCTGGTGGGAAGTACGATAACAACTTGATTTCAATCGGTTTATCGAGACCAAAACCCACTGGGGAAAGCGGGCCTCGACTTGCGGACAACCTGTGGATCGTTTTTGCCCCTCCAGACAATGCACCGGTTATCCACAGCCCGCCCCGGTGTTTGCCCACCGGGTTCGGCTGGGTCCCTGGCCGGTCATTCGCTCAACTTGCGGATCAGCTTTTCCCAGTCCTCCCGCAGCTTGCCGTCGGTGTCCATCAGGTGGCGCACCTGCCTGCAGGCATGCAGCACCGTGGTGTGGTCGCGACCGGCAAACGCGTCCCCGATTTCCGGCAGGCTGTGCTCGGTCAGTTCCTTGGCCAGCGCCATGGCCACCTGGCGCGGCCGGGCGAGCGAACGCGTCCGCCGTTTCGACAGCAAGTCCTTCAATTGCAGGCCGTAGTAGTCTGCCACGGTCTTCTGGATGTTGGGGATGCCGATCGCCTGCTGCTGCGCACGCAGCAGGTCGCGCAGGGTCTCCTGGGCGAACTCCGGGGTGATGGTGCGACCGGTGAAGTTGGCGCGCGCCACCAGGGTGTTGAGCGCGCCTTCCAGGTCGCGCACGTTCGAGCGCATCTTCTTGGCGATCAGGAACGCCACGTCCTCCGGGATCCGTGCGCCACGCTCGGCCGCCTTGGACAGGACGATCTGGGCGCGGGTCTCGAAGTCTGGCGGGTCGATGGCGACCGACAGGCCCCAGCCCAGGCGCGACTTCAACCGGGGCTCGAGCCCCTCGACCTCGCGCGGAAAGCGGTCGCAGGTCAGGATGATCTGCTGCTTGCCGTCGATCAGCGCGTTGAAGGTGTGGAAGAACTCCTCCTGCGTGCGGTCCTTGCCGGCGAAGAACTGGATGTCGTCGATCAGCAGCGCGTCGACCTGCTGGAACTGGCGCTTGAACGCCGCCATGCCGTTGCTCTTGTCCTGCAGCGCCTTCATCAGCGCGGCGAGGAACTGCTCGCTGCGCAGGTACAGCACGCGCATCGACGGGTTGGCCGCGCGCATCGCGTTGCCGGCCGCGAACATCAGGTGGGTCTTGCCCAGCCCGGTGCCCCCGTACAGCAGCAGCGGGTTGTGGGCCCGGTCCCCGGGCTTGGACGCGGCCTGCCAGGCGGCGGCGCGGCCGAGCTGGTTGCTGCGCCCTTCGACGAAGTTCTCGAAGGTGTAGTGGCCGTCCAGGTGGCCGTCGAAGGGCTCGACCGGCGCCGGACGACCCGCGGCGTACGTCCCGGCCTGGCCGTTGACGACCGGCGCGGCCACGCGGCGCATCGAACCGATTTCCAGGCTCACCTGCTCGTTGCCGGCAAAGTGCGCCAGCAATTCGCGGATGCGCACCAGGTAGCGGTCCCGCACTTCCTGCATCACGAAGGCATTGGGCGCGTACAGCACCAGTCCGTCCTCGCGCGGGTCGGCCTGCAACGGCTTGAGCCAGGTGTGGACGTCCTCGGCCGGCAGCTCGGCTTCCAGGCGTTCGAGGCAGCGGGGCCAGGCATCCATCAAGGGGGACAATCTCGTCGGGCCGGCAGGAAGGCGCGGGCGGGGAAAGGCACGGGCCCGGCGCGCGAACCAGGGGTCGCGCCAGCCGGACTGCGGGGCAGGCCAGACTATCATCCGGGCCCCGCCGCAGGGATGCGAAGCAATTGCGCACTGGCCGCCAGCGCGTCCGCGCAGGCCCTTGCTTGACCCGACTCCCCGCGGCCCGCTAAAATCGACGGTCTTTTAGCCGGTTCGAGCAAGCAGCCGCCATGGCCACCAAGCGCACCTTCCAGCCCAGCAACCTCAAGCGCAAGCGCGACCACGGCTTCCGTGCCCGCATGAAGACGGCCGACGGCCGCAAGATCCTCGCCCGTCGCCGCGCGAAGGGCCGCAAGCGCCTCACCGCCTGACCCGGGCCGTGTCGCGGCGCGCCGCGACACCCGGCTTCGCGGCTCGCACATCGTGACCCATCCTTCGTCGCCGGACGCCACACAGGCCTCCGGCGATTTCGCGTGCGCGTCCACCGTCGCCGCGGGGTTCCCGCGGATGGCGCGCGTGCGCGCCAAGGCCGAGTTCGACAAGGTCTTCAAGGCAGGTCGCCGCACCGCCGAGCCGCTGATGGCCCTGCACTGGCTGGCCGACGATGCACCGGCGCGCCTGGGGCTCGCGGTCTCGCGCAAGGTCGACCCGCGCGCGGTGGCGCGCAACCGGATCAAGCGCGTGCTGCGCGATGCGTTCCGCCACCTGCGCGGGCACCTGGCACCCGGCGCGTACGTGCTCGTCGCCCGGCCGGGTGCATCGCGCGCGACCGCCGCCGACCTCCGCGCCGCCTTCGAACGCGCGCTGCAACGTGGCGGCGCGTTGCCGCGCCCCGGTGCGACCGGCACAATGCGCGCTTCCCCGCCGCCCGCCGCGCCGCCGCCGCATCCGCGCGCCGGCTGACACGGCCTGCCCGACGACAAGACCCCTGAACCGATGAACCAGACCCGCGCGTTCCTGATTTTCGCCTGGCTGATGGTGGCCACCTTCCTGTGGATGGAGTGGGGGCGCGAACAGGTGGCCGGTCCCGACGCCGTCGTCGCCACCGACACGCAGGCCGGCGCGAACGGCACCGCCGCGATCCCGACCGCCGACACCAGCGCCGCCGGGCGCGGCGCATCGGCGGCGCCGGCGGTCCCGATGGCGCCAGGCAACGCACCAGCGGCACCGCCGGTGGACGCCGGCGCCACGCCGGTCGTGACCGTGGAAACCGAAGTGCTGCGCGTGCGCATGCGCGGCGGCGAGATCCTGTCGACCGAACTGTTGCGGTACCCGCAGGGGACCGAACCGGGCAGCCCGCCGGTGGAACTGCTCAGCAGCACCGCGCCCGGCATCTATGTCGCGCGCAGCGGATGGACCGCGCCGGACGGCAACGCGCCGGGCCACGCCACCGGCTTCCTGCCGGTGGGGGACACCCGCGACTACACGCTGGAGGAAGGCCAGGACACGATCGCGGTGCCGTTCGCCTGGACGGGCCCGGACGGCGTGACCGTGCGCCGCACCTGGACCTTCGGCGCAAACGACTACGCGGTGCACGTGCGGGACGAAGTGGTCAACGCCGGCGCCGAACCCTGGCAGGCGCACGTGTATCGCCAGCTGCTGCGCGACGCGCCGCCGGATCGCGGCTCGATGTTCACCAACCCGGAAGCGATCACCTTCCACGGGGCGGCGTGGTACAGCCCGGAGGAGAAGTACGAAAAGCGCGCGTTCGCGGACTTCGCCGACGACGGCCCGCTCGACGTGCAGGTGACCGGCGGCTGGGTCGCGCTGTCGCAGCACTACTTCCTCACCGCGTGGGAGCCGCAGCCCGACCAGGCTGCGCTGTATTCGCTCGGCATCGACGACGGCCTGTACAGCATCGAGGCCCGCGGCCCGAGCTTCAACGTCGCGCCCGGCCAGACCGCATCCACCGAGGCCACGCTGTGGCTGGGACCGAAGCTGGCCGAGCGCCTGCAGGACGTCGCGCCGGGGCTCGAGCTCGCGCTGGACTACGGTGTCTTCACCTTCCTCGCCAAGCCCATCGCCTGGCTGCTTGCCAAGCTGCACCTGCTGACCAGCAACTGGGGCTGGGCGATCGTGCTGCTGGTGCTGATCATCAAGTTGATGCTGTACCCGCTGTCGGCCGCGCAGTACAAGTCGGCCGCGAAGATGCGCCGGTTCCAGCCGCGCGTGGAACAACTCAAGGAACGCTACGGCGACGACAAGCAGAAGTTCCAGGTCGCGCTGATGGAGCTGTACAAGAAGGAGAAGATCAACCCCGTCGGCGGCTGCCTGCCGGTGCTGGTGCAGATCCCGGTGTTCCTGGCCCTGTACTGGGTGCTGCTGGAATCGGTGGAACTGCGCCAGGCCGCGTGGATCCCGGGCTGGATCGACGACCTGACCGCGCGTGATCCCTACTTCATCCTGCCGCTGCTGAACATTGCCGTCATGTGGGCCACGCAGAAGCTGACGCCGACGCCGGGCATGGACCCGATGCAGCGCAAGATGATGCAGTTCATGCCGCTGGTGTTCGGCGTGATGATGGTCTTCTTCCCCGCGGGCCTGGTGTTGTACTGGGTCACCAACGGCACGCTCGGCCTCGCGCAGCAGTGGTGGAACATCAAGCGCTACGGCGACCAGCCGGCGCCGGCGAAGGGCTGACCGCCCGGGCCGTGGACGCCGCCGCGGACACCATCGCCGCCGTCGCGACAGCCGCGGGTGCGGGCGGCGTCGGCATCGTGCGGCTCTCCGGCCCGCGCAGCCGCGCGATCGGCGAACAGGTCGCCGGCCGCACACTGGCGCCGCGCCACGCCCACCACGTCGCGTTCCGCGATGCCGACGGCGCTGCCATCGACGACGGGATCGCGCTGTACTTCGCGGCGCCCGCCAGCTTCACCGGCGAGGACGTGGTGGAACTGCAGGCCCATGGCAGTCCCGTCGCGTTGCAGCAACTCCTCGCGCGGTGCTGCGCGCTCGGCGCACGGCTGGCGCGCGCGGGCGAGTTCAGCGAGCGCGCCTTCCTCAACGGGCGGCTGGACCTCGCGCAGGCCGAGGCGATCGCCGACCTGATCGCGGCGACCGACGTGCACGCCGCGCGCGCGGCACGCCGCTCCCTGGAAGGCGAATTCTCCCGGCGGGCCGACGCGCTGGCGGCGGAGCTGCTGGCATTGCGCATCCACGTCGAGGCGGCCATCGACTTCGCCGACGAGCCGCTCGACACGCTGGGCGGTGCCGACCTCCGGGCGCGACTGGACGCGACGGTCGAGGCCCTGGACGCGCTGCTGGTCCAGGCCGAGCACGGCCGCCGGTTGCGCGATGGACTGCATGCGGTGATCGTCGGCCCCCCGAACGCCGGCAAGAGCTCGTTGTTGAATGCGCTGGCCGGCAGCGACCGCGCGATCGTCACCGAGATCGCGGGCACCACCCGCGACCTGCTGGTGGAGACGATCGGCCTGGACGGCGTCGAGCTGACGCTGGTCGACACCGCGGGCCTGCGGGCGGGTGGCGATGCGATCGAACGGGAGGGCATGCGCCGCGCGCAGGCCGAGCTCGAGCGCGCGGACCTGGCGGTCGTGGTGCTCGACGCACGCGACCCGGTGGCGGGGCGCGATGCCGTGGCCGATGCGATCGCCAACGTGCCGCGCAGGCTCTGGTTGCACAACAAGGCCGACCTGCTGGACACCCCCGAACAGGCCCATGCCGGACCGGACGCGCTGTATGTCTCGGCCCGCACCGGCGCGGGGCTGCCCGCGCTGCATGCCGCCCTGCGCGCGCTGGCCGGTGCCGGCGCCTTCGCCGGCGAGGGCGCCTTCACGGCGCGCACCCGCCACGTCCAGGCGCTGGTCCGCGCCCGCGACCACGCCATCGAGGCACGCGACGCGCTGGCACGCGAGACCCTGGACCTCGCGGCCGAGGCGTTGCGCGCCGCACACGACGCCGTGGGCGAGATCACCGGCAAGGTGGTGCCCGATGCGCTGCTGGGTCACATCTTTGCCAGTTTCTGCATCGGCAAGTAGCCGTGGCGGTTGACATTGGGCCGTCCGGGCGCGTCACTACGCAATCTGCAAGGGGGGAGTACCGAGGTCATGTCGAGAGTGAAACCTGAACAAGGACGGCCGCTGTTGTCTGCTGCCGTCCGCGCCACCGCCGTCGTCGCGCTGCTCTGCGCGCTGGCGGCCTGCAAGAAGGACGCCGCCGACGATGCGGCGGCCACCCCGGCCGACCAGGCCGCCGCCAGCGGGGAGCCGGCGGCGCCAGTGGAGGCCGTGTCCGCCGAGGTCGCGTCCATGGACGCCGATGCCCTGCGGGCCGCGGCAAGCGCCGCGTTGCGCGAACAGCGCCTCTACGCGCCGGCCGGCAACAACGCGATGGAGTACTACCTGGCATTGCGCGACAAGCAGCCCCAGGACCCGTCCGTGGCCAGCGCGCTGACCGACCTGATGCCGTACACGCTGATCGCCACCGAGCAGAGCATCGGCCGCGAGGACTTCGACGAGGCGCAGCGCCTGTACGCGCTGATGGAGAAGACCAACCCCGAGGCGCCCGCGTTGCCGCGGCTGGAGCAGACCATCGCCACCGCCCGCCAGCAGGCGGTCGCGCGCGAGGCCGAGGAAGTCGCCCAGACGCAGGAGGAGGCCGAACGCCAATCCGAGGTCGAGGCCGCGCGCGCGCGTGAACAGCAGCAGGCGCAGCAGGAGGCGGCCCGGCAACTGGCGGCCCAGCAGGCTGCCGCGCGTGCCGCGGAAGAGCAGCGCCAGCGCGAGGCCCAGGCCGCGGCCGCGTCGGCCCCCACGCAGTCGGCGCCGACCCAGCCGACCCCCCAGCCGGCCGCGGCCACGCCGGCACGCACGGCCAACACCGAGCTGATCCCGGTCAGCACGCCGGCCCCGCAGTTCCCCGCGGAGGCCTACCGAAACCGGCAGTCGGGCGAGGTGCAGGTCGAGTTCGTGGTCGGCACCAACGGGTCGGTGACGTCCTCGCGCGTCGTGCGCTCCAACCCGCGGCGCGTGTTCGACCGCGCCGCGCTGGACGCCGTCAACCGCTGGCGCTTCCAGCCGGTGGCCGAGCCGGTCACCTCGCGGCGCACGATCGGCTTCGATCCGGAAGCCTGATCCCGCCTGTCATCCCCGCGCAGGCGGGGATCCAGTCGACAACAACCACGAAGCCCGCCGTTCGGCGGGCTTCGTGTTCCTGGGTTCCCGCCTTCGCGGGAATGACCCTCAGGCCGAGATCGCCAGCTTCTCCTGGTGGTACAGCCGCGCCGCCACCAGCCACAGCACCAGGCCCAGGCCCAGGCCGGCGCCGAGGTACACCGCCCATTCCAGCGCGCTGATCGCGTCGCTGCGCACCAGCATCATGATCATCTGGTTCTGCGCCAGGAACGGCACCGCGAACTGCCACAACTCGTTCTTCAGCGGATTGATGAGCAGCACCAGGGTCGGGATGATCGGCAGCAGCATCAGCACGCTCATGTAGCTCTGGGCCTCCTTGACCGACTTCACGCTCGCGGCGATCAGGGTCAGCAGCGTGGTGCCGATCAGCACCATCACCAGCATCACCAGCAGCAGCTGCGCCATCACCGGCAGCGACACGTCGATCCGCCCCAGCGCGCCGGGCGCGAACATGAAGCTGATCTTGAACGACACCAGGATCAGCAGCAGGCTGAGCATCCCGAATGCGCAGGCGGCCAGGATCTTGCCGCTCATGATCGCGCCACGCGCCGCGGGCGTGGCCAGCAGCGGTTCGAGCGACTGGCGCTCGCGCTCGCCCGCGGTGACGTCGATCACCAGGTACGCACCGCCCAGGAAGGCCGACAGGATCAGCAGGTAGGGCAGGAACGCGAGCAGCATCCCGCGCTTGGCCTCCGGCGTGGCGACGTCGCGCGTGGCGACCTGGACGCCGGCCGCGACCTGGGGGCTCAGGCCGCGGGTGATCACGCGCAGCGCACCGACCTGCTGCGAGTACTGCTGCACGGCGCTGCGGACGCGATCGACCGGGATGTCCGAATCGCGCCGCGAGCTGTCGTACACCAGCTCGATGGTCGCCGGCCGGCTGCCGCGCCACTGCGCCGGGTAGTCCTCCGGGATGACCAGCACGACCTCGTGCGTCTGGTCGCGCACGCGATCCTCCAGGTCCTCCGGCGCGGCCTCGACCGCCATGTTCTGGCTTTCGAGGAAGCCGATCAGGTTGGGCGCCCGGTCCGCGCCGACGACCGGCAACGCCAGCGTCGATTCGAGCTGGGTCTTCGCGCGGCTCTCGGCCAGCGAGCCCATGCCCAGGATCAGCGCCGGGAACAGGATCGGGCCCAGCAGCAAACCGAGCGCGGCGGTCTTGCGGTCGCGGAACAGGTCGACCAGTTCCTTCCTCGCCACCGTCAGGATGGTGTGCAGGGTCTTCATGCGTGCAGGCCCTCCTCCGAGCCGATCAGCCGGACGAAGGCGTCCTCGAGGTTGTCGTGGCCGCTGCGGGCACGCAGTTCGTCGGGCGTGCCTTCCGCCTTCACCTCGCCGCCGGCGATCACCACGATCCGGTCACACAGCGCGGCGACCTCCTGCATGATGTGGCTGGAGAAGATCACGCAGTGGCCCTCGGCGCGCAGCTGGCGCAGGAACTCGCGCAGCCCGCGGGTAGTCATCACGTCCAGGCCGTTGGTGGGTTCGTCCAGGATCACGTTGCGCGGCGAGTGCACCAGCGCCCGCGCAATCGCGGTCTTGGTGCGCTGGCCCTGCGAGAAGCCCTCCGTGCGGCGGTCCAGGAAGTCCTCCATCTGCAGCGTGGCCGCGAGCTTCGCGGTGCGCGCGGCGATCGCCGCGTCGGCCATGCCGTGCAGGCGGCCGAAATACGCGATGTTCTCGCGCGCGGTCAGTCGCTTGTAGACGCCACGCGCGTCCGGCAGCACGCCCAGGTTGCGGCGCACGGCGGTGGCGTCGGCTGCGATGTCGATGCCGTCGACCTTGACGCTGCCCTTGTCGGGCTGCATCAGCGTGTAGAGCATGCGCAGCGTCGTGGTCTTGCCCGCGCCGTTGGGCCCGAGCAGGCCGGTGATCTGGCCATCGCGGGCGGTGAAGCCGACGCCGGCCACCGCGTGCACCGGGCCGGTCCTGGCCTTGAAGGTCTTGTGCAGGTTGTCGACTTCGATCATGTCAGGGCTCCCAGCCGTAGTGGCCGGCGAATGGCGGCGTGGCGCGCAGGCGCGAAAGGCAGTCCGCATCGAGCGCCTTCGCGTCGGCGGTCTCCAGGAACTGCGCGAAGAGTTCCGGCATGCAGCCGGCGCCCAGCACGCTGTGGCCCTGTCCGGCCAGGACCAGGTGCCGGCCATTCGGCAGGTGCTCGACCACCGCGTCGCCGTAACGCGGCGGGGTCACCGGGTCGAGTTCGCCGGTGATCGCCAGCACCGGCACGTCGCCGGAGAGCGGCTCGCGGAAATCCGCCGGACGCTCGCCCTTCGGCCATACCGCGCACTGCGCGCGCGAGAAGTCGACCAGCTCCGTGCCCAGCACGGTGCCGGCGTCGTCCGGGTCTGCCTGCAGCTCCGGGTAGTCCTCGGTGCACATCACCGACAGCTGCATGCCGTGCATGATCGAGTCGGACACGCTGTCCAGCAGCATCCGCGACTGCGCCAGCAGCGGCTCGTAGTGGCCGTCGGCCGCCTCCGACAACAGCAGCGGCAAGGTCGCCGCCGCGGCCGGCTGGTAGGCGTACATGCGCAACAGGATGGCCAGGTCGCCGAACGTCGGTGTTTCGCTGCGCCACTCGCCCGTCACCGGGTCGCGGAAGCGGACCGGCGCCAGGTTCCCGATGGCCAACGTGTCGCGCACCTGCACCAGGTGCTTCGCGGGATCGCCCAGGTTCTCCAGGCATGCCGCGGCGGCGCGGCAGCGCGAGAACTGCTCGGTCAGTGCATCCTCGAGGTTCCGCGCGTGCTCGCCGCCCAATGCGAGGTCGTTGGGCACGACCGAGTCGAGGGTGACGGTGCGCGTGTGTTGCGGGTATCGCCCGGCGTACTGCTGCGCCACCCGCGTGCCATACGAAACGCCGATCAGGTTGACCTTGTCGGCACCCACCAGTTCGCGCACCAGGTCCAGGTCCTGGACGTGGTCGGTGGTGGTGTAGAAGCGCAGGTCGCTGTCGTCGTCGAGCTGGTCCAGGCAGCGCTCGGCGAACCGGCGCGCCGCCTCCGGCGACACGTCCTCCTCGTCGATGAAGGCGTTCTCGCCCTCGTCGTCCTTGCACGACAGCGGATGCGAGCCACCGGTGCCGCGTGCGTCGACCAGCAGCACGTGCCGGTTGCGGCGCGCATCGGAGAAGGCGCCGTGCAGCATCGGGTAGCTCTCCAGCGCGGACTGGCCGGGGCCGCCGGCGATCATGAAGATCGGATCCGGCTCGCCTTCCCCACGCGCCGGGATCCAGGCGATCGACAGCGCGATCCGGCGGCCGTCCGGGTCGGCGTGGTTCTCGGGCACCGCCAGGGTGGTGCACTGGGCTTCGACCGCCTCCAGCCCGGGCACGCTCAGCGCGCAGGGCTCGAAGGCGAGCTGGCCGTAGTGCAGGCCGCCCTCGGCGGTGATGGAGACGGCCTCGGCGGCGCCGGATCCGCCGGGCGGCGCGTTGCAGCCGGCCAGCAGCAGGGCAGCGAACAGCAGGGCGGGCCCAGGGGCCGCGGGCATCAATCGTGTCTTGCGCATGGTTTCCCCGTGGTGCGAACGCGCGGCGGAAGCGCGCGCCTCAGGATGCCAGACGGCACCCCATGGGGAAATGTGACATTGGTCAGCGGTCCCGCACGGTTATTTGGACGAGACGTATTTCTCGCGGCGGACCTGCTTCACGTCCAGGCCGGATGCCTTCAGCGACTCGAAGCAGGCGTCGACCATGTTCGGGTTGCCGCAGAGGTAGGCGATGTCGCCGGCGGCATCCGGGGCGAACTCGGCCAGGAACTGCTGCACGTAGCCGTGGCGCACGTCGGCATGGGCGTGCAGCGACCCGGCCGCCGGGAGCTCGCGGGAGAAGCACGGCACGAAGCGGAACCGGTCCGGGAAGCGATCGGCGAACGCACGGAACTCGTCGCCGTACAGCAGCTCCTGCGGGTTGCGCGCCCCGAACAGCAGCACGACGCGGAGGTCGCGCTCCGCGAACAGGCGCTCGAGCTGGGGCAGCATCGCCCGGTAGGGCGTCACGCCGGTGCCGGTGCCGATCAGCAGGTAGCGCCGGTTGGCGTCGGTGGGCATGAGCACGAAGCGCCCGTAGGGACCGCTCGCGTCGATGGTGCCGCCGGTGTCCAGTCCCTCGAACAAGGCCGTCGCCGCGCCACCCGGCACGTAGCTGACCGCGATCTCCACCGCCTCGCCGGGCCCCAGCGCGTGGTCGTGGATGGTCGCCAGCGAATAGCTGCGCTTGGTCGGGGTCCCGTCGCCGTAGTGGAAGTGCACCTGCACGAACTGGCCGGGGATGAAGTCCAGCGGCTGCCCGTCCGCGCGGACGAAGCTGAGGTGGGCCACGGTCGGCGCGAGCATCCGGCGATCGACCAGCTTGAGGGGGAAATGGACGGGCACGACAGGACGGTGTGTTGCCGGAAGGGGCTTCCGAAGGCCGCCTATACTACCGGCCCCGTCGCCGGGTCCCCGGCGCCCCTGTGCAAATGATGACCCCAGAACCGGCCTCCGCGCCGGACGACAGCGCCGCGCTGTCGATCCGCGACCTGCGCAAGACCTACGACAACGGCGTCCAGGCGCTCAAGGGCGTCTCGCTCGACGTCGCCCCCGGCGACTTCCACGCCCTGCTCGGCCCCAACGGCGCCGGCAAGTCGACCCTGATCGGCATCGTCAGCTCGCTGGTCAACAAGAGTTCCGGCGAAGTGCGCGTGTTCGGCACCGACCTGTCGGCCGACCGCAGCGCCGCGATGCGCCAGCTCGGGCTTGTGCCGCAGGAACTGAACTTCAACATGTTCGAGAAGCCGCTCGACATCCTGGTCAACTACGCGGGCTTCTACGGCATCCCGCGCAGCGAGGCGCTGGGTCGCGCGGAAGAGGAGTTGCGCCGCGCGCAGTTGTGGGACAAGGCCCACGGCATGGCGCGCACGCTGTCGGGCGGCATGAAGCGCCGGCTGATGATCGCCCGCGCGATGATGACGCGGCCGCGCCTGCTGATCCTCGACGAACCGACCGCCGGCGTGGACATCGAGATCCGCCGCGGTATGTGGCGCACGCTGCGCGAGATCAACGCGGCGGGCACCAGCATCATCCTGACCACGCACTACCTGGAGGAGGCCGAGAGCCTCTGCCGCACGCTGGCGATCATCGATCGCGGCGAGATCGTGGCGCAGGGCCCGATGCGCTCGCTGCTGGCGCGGCTGGACGTGGAAGGATTCGTGTTCGACATCGCCGGGCAGTTGCCGCCCGCGCTGCCGTCGATCGAGGGCGCGCGCGTGCAGGCGCTCGACGGCCACACGCTGGACGTGGAGATGCCGCGTTCGATGGACCTGACCCGCGTGTTCGCGGCGCTGGACGACGCCGGCATCCGCGTGCGTTCGATGCGCAACAAGACCAACCGGCTGGAGGAACTGTTCGTGCGCCTGACGGGCCAGGATGGCCACGCCGAGGTCGCGTCATGAACGCCACCACCGCCCAGGCACGGGGCGCTTCCCCGTTGCGCCGCAACTTCATCGCGCTGGGCACCATCGCGCGCCGCGAGGTCTCGCGCATCCTGCGCATCTGGACCCAGACGCTGGTGCCGCCGGCGATCACGATGACGCTGTACTTCCTGATCTTCGGCGGCCTGATCGGCTCGCGCATCGGGACCATGGACGGCATCGGCTACATGGACTTCATCGTTCCCGGCCTGGTGATGATGAGCGTGATCCAGAACAGCTACGGCAACATCTCCTCGAGCTTCTTCGGCGCGAAGTTCGGGCGCCACGTGGAGGAGCTGCTGGTCAGCCCGATGCCCAACTGGGTGATCCTGGGCGGCTACGTGGCCGGCGCGGTGCTGCGCGGCGTGCTGGTCGGCGCGGTGGTGCTGATGATCGCGACGCTGTTCACCGACGTGCGGATGCCGCATCCGTTCGTCACGCTGACCACGGTGCTGCTGGGCGCGACGATCTTCGCGCTGGCGGGGTTCCTCAATGCGCTGTTCGCCAGGAAGTTCGACGACGTCGCGATCGTGCCGACGTTCATCCTCACCCCGCTGACCTACCTGGGCGGCGTCTTCTACTCGGTCACGTTGCTGCCCGACTGGGCCGAGGCCGCGACCTACGCCAACCCGATCTTCTACATGGTCAACGCCTTCCGCTACGGCCTGCTCGGCGTGTCCGACGTGCCGGTCTGGGTGGCATACGTGCTGATGCTCGGTTTCACCGCGGTGCTGGGCGCGATCTGCCTGGTGCTGCTCAAGCGCGGCGTCGGCCTGCGGTCGTAGGAGGCAGGCGGAAGAAGTCGCGGGCGGCGGCGGTCGTTGTCGCCGCGGTCTCTTCGACGGATTCACCGCGGTCGCGGGCCAGTTCCTCGACGATGTGCGCCAGGTACATGGGCTCGTTGCGTCGGTGGGAAGGCGCGGGCCTCACGGTGCGCGGGAGCAGGTACGGTGCGTCGGTCTCGATCATCAGCCGGTTGGCCGGGATCGACTTGACGAGTTCGCGCAGGTGCAGGCCGCGGCGCTCGTCGCAGAGCCAACCGGTGATGCCGATGTGCCAGTCGTGGTCGAGGCACTCGAACAGTTCCTCGCGGGTGCCGGTGAAGCAATGGACGACGGCCGGACCGATGCGTCCGTCGAACGCCTTCATGACATCGACGAAGTCCCGGTGGGCATCGCGCTGGTGGAGGAACAGGGGCTTGCCGCTGTCGGCGGCGACCTCAAGCTGCAGCTCGAACGCCCTGCGCTGTGCATGCCGTGGGGAGAGGTCGCGGAAGTAGTCCAGGCCGCATTCGCCGACCGCCACCACCTCCGGCTGCGCCACCAGTGCGCGGATCTCCGCATCGCACTCGGCGGTGTACTCGGTCGCGTGGTGCGGGTGCACGCCCGCGGTCGCGAACAGTTCGCCCGTGTGGGCGCGCGCCAGCGCCAGTGCCTGGGGCGAATGCTCGCGACTCGCCCCGGTCACCACCATCTGCACGACGCCGGCGTTGCGCGCGCGCTGGAGCACGGCGTCGCGGTCGTGGTCGAAGCTGTCGTGGGTGAGGTTGGCGCCAATGTCGATCAGGTCCATGGGGGCGGATTATCACGGCTTCGGGCGGGGCCGTGGCTGCCGCGGGGGCGCTGCTTTTCGCGAGCTCAGGCCATCCATGGCCTGAGTCGCGCGCAAACCATCCTTGGTTTGCTTGGCGCAGCGCCCCCACGACAGCCACGGCCGTCCCGTTCCGGATTCCCTATCCTTCGGGAATGAGTGGAGCAGAGTTGCCGATCGATGCGTTGTTGCCGGAGATTCGGGAGAGTCTTGCCGGGTATCCGCGGCTGTTGATCGAGGCGCCGCCGGGGGCGGGCAAGACGACGCGGGTGCCGTTGGCGCTGCTCGACGAGGCGTGGCTCGGGGGACGGAAGATCGTGATGCTGGAGCCGCGGCGGGTGGCGGCGCGGGCGGCCGCGGGGTTTATGGCGCGGGCGCTCGGGGAGGATGTCGGCCAGGCCGTGGGGTATCGGGTGCGCTTCGACCGCCGGGTGGGGCCGTCGACGCGGATCGAGGTGGTGACCGAGGGCATCCTGGCGCGGATGTTGCAGGACGATCCGATGCTGGAGGGGATCGGTGCGGTGTTGTTCGACGAGGTGCACGAGCGGCATCTCGCGGGGGACCTGGCGCTGGCGCTCGCGCTCGACGTGCAGGCGGGGCTGCGCGAGGACCTGCGGATCGTGCTGATGTCGGCCACGCTCGATGGGGAGCGGCTGGCGCAGTGGCTGGATGCGCCGCGCCTGGCAAGCGCGGGGAGGCGCCATCCGGTGACCATCGCGCATGCGCCGGCGAAGCGCGACGAGTCGCTGGAACGGCATGCGGCGCGCGTGGTGCGCGAGGCGCTGGCGGCGCATCCGGGCGACGTGCTGGTGTTCCTGCCGGGGCAGCGCGAAATCGGCAGGGTGACTTCGGTGCTCGCGGCGGCGGCGCTCGACGCCGACGTGTTGCAGCTGCACGGCGAGTTGCCAGTGGAGCAGCAATCGCGGGTGTTGCAGCCGGATCCCGGCGGGCGGCGGCGGGTGGTGCTGGCGACCAACGTGGCGGAGTCGAGCGTGACGTTGCCGGGGGTGCGGGTGGTGGTGGATGCGGGGCTGGCGCGGGAGCCACGGTTCGACCCGAACTCCGGGTTCTCGCGGCTGGACGTGGTCAACATTTCGCAGGCGTCGGCCGACCAGCGCGCGGGTCGCGCGGGCCGCCTGGCCGAGGGATGGGCTTACCGGCTGTGGCCGGCGTCGCAACGGCTGGAGCCGCAGCGACGGGCGGAAATCGCGCAGGTGGACCTGGCGGGGCTGGCGCTGGAACTGGCGGCGTGGGGGAGCAACGACCTGCGGTTCCCGGATGCACCGCCAACCGGGGCGCTGGCTGCGGCGCACGACCTGCTGCGACGCCTCGGTGCGCTCGACCACGGCGGTGCGATCACGGCGCTGGGCCGGCGGATGCTCGGGCTCGGCACGCATCCGCGGATCGCCGCGATGGTGCTGGCGTGCGGCGACGCGGAGCGCGCGCTCGCGTGCGACCTGGCCGCGTTGCTCGAAGCGCGCGATCCGCTGCGGCCGGCGCCGGGGGCGTACCGGAGCGACGCGCTGGCGGAACGCTGGCAGGCGCTGGCCGCGTTTCGCGCGGGACGCGACGACCACCGCGCGAGCCGCGGCGCACTCGCCGCGATCGATGCGGCCGCGAAACAGTGGCGCCGGCGGCTGTCCGCGCGCGGGCAGCCGCCGGGCGCCGTACCGCCGCACGCGCTGGGCGACATCCTGCTGCATGCGTTCCCCGACCGCATCGGACGGCAGCATCCGGGCGACACGCATCGTTACGCGCTCGCCAACGGCCGCATGGCGCGGCTGGTCGACGACAGTGCATTGCTCGGCGAACCGTGGCTCGTGGCGAGCGAACTTCGCTTCGAGTCGCGCGATGCCTTGCTGCTGCGGGGCGCGCCGCTCGACGAGGCGCGCCTGCGGCGCGAGTTCCCGGAACGTTTCGTGGAGGAGGATTCGATCCGCTGGGACGCCGAACGGCGGGCGCTGGTGGCCCAGCGGGAAACGCGCTACGACGCGATCGTGCTCGACGCCCGGCCGGCGGGTCGGGTCGACCCCGCGCACGCGGCGAAGGCCCTCGTCGCCGCCGTGCGCACGCTCGGGCTGGAGGTGTTGCCCTGGACGGACGCGACGCGGCAATGGCGCGCGCGCGTGCAGTGCCTGCGCGCGTGGATGCCGGGCCTGGGATTGCCCGACCTGGGCGACGAATCGTTGCTGGACACGATGGACGACTGGCTGGCGCCCGCGTTCGAGGGCAGGACGCGGCTCGATGCGCTCGACCCGGGCGCGTTCTCGAAGGCATTGCACGGCCTGCTCGACTGGTCGCAGCGGCGCGAGCTCGACCGGCTCGCGCCCGTGCGCATCGAAGTGCCCTCTGGCATGGAGCGGCCGGTGACGTATGCGGTCGACGCCGATGGCGAGCCGCGGCCGCCGGTGCTCGCGGCGAAGGTGCAGGAACTGTTCGGGCTGGCCGACACGCCGCGCATCGTGGACGGGCGCGTGCCGCTGTTGCTGCACCTGCTGTCGCCGGCGGGCCGGCCGCTGCAGGTCACCGCCGACCTGCGCAGCTTCTGGGACACGACGTGGCCGGACGTGCGGAAGGAAATGAAGGGCCGCTATCCGAAGCACCCGTGGCCCGATGACCCTTGGTCCGCGACGGCCACGCATCGCGCGAAGCCGCGCGGCACCTGAGCCGCGTCCTGTGGGAGCCCCGTCAATCCCTGGCCCGGAAGTGCAGGACCTTGCCGCGTTCTTCTTCCAGCGCCTCGCGACGCCAGAGGACCGGCACGTCGTCGGGCCGGCCGGGCTCGAACTGGTCGCGCGCCTGGCGCAGCGCCTCGGCTTCGCGTTCCTCCTCGATCTCCCAGCTGTAGCGTTTCCGCGGCGGTAGCGGATCGCGCGCGCGCAACACGATGGCGCACAACAGGCCGGCCACCGCGCCGCCCAGGTGGGATTCCCACGAGATGCCGGCCTCGCGCGGCAGCACCGTCAGCAGCATGCCGCCGTAGAGGAAGAAGGCGATGCAGGCAGCGGCGATGGCGGCACGGTCGCGGCGCAACACGCCCAGGGTGAACACCAGGAAGCCGAGCCCGTGGGTCAGGCCGCTCGCGCCCAGGTGGTGGGACCCCTCCACGCCAAGCCACCAGGCGCCGAGCCCCGAGCCGAGCCACAGCACCGGCAGCGATGGCAGCGTGGCGCGCGGGTAGACGCTGCCTGCGAGCGTGCCGAGGAAGACCAGGGCCATCGAATTCGCGGCGAGGTGCCCGCCGGATCCATGCAGCAGCGGCGCCCCGACCAGCCCGGCGAGCCCGGCAAGCGACCCGGGCCGGACGGTCCACGCGCGCCAGTCGAACGCGCCGGCGTCCTGCGCCGAGAACACGAGCATCAACAGCACGACGAAGCCCGCGCTCCACCAGAAGGCACGGCGCAGGCGCCGGCGGTCGCGCGCCCGCTGGGCGCCGGCTTCGGCCGGGGTGGCCGGCAGGTCGTGGTCGGGCAGGTCCATGCCAAGAGGATGGCGGCGGCGCCCGCAAAGGCAAGCACGCGCGCTGGATACTGTGGAAGCCGCCAAGGCGGCTCCCACACAACGGCGGCTCCTACAATGGGCGGATGAACGCGCCAGCCACGATCCGCCTCAAGAACGCCTGGAAATCCAGCCACCCCTGGATCTTCCAGCGCCTCGTGGACAAGCCCGCGCAGCGCCCCAGGCCAGGCGAGGTCGTGGACGTCGTGGGCGTGGACGGCGAATTCATCGGCCGGGGCTTCTACAACGGGCATTCGCGCATCGCGATCCGGATCCTGGAAACCGATCCGGCGGTGCCGATCGACGCCGGCTGGTTCTCGCGCAGGATCGCCGAGGCCGTCGCCCTGCGCCGCGAAGTGCTGCGCCTGGACGCGGTGTCCGATGCCTGGCGCGTGGTGCATTCCGAAGGCGACGGCCTGTCCGGCCTCGTCGTGGACCGCTATGCGGACCTGCTGGTGGTGGAGTACTTCAGCGCCGGCATGTTCCGCCACCGCGAATGGATCTACGAGGCGCTGCGCGAGCAGTTCCCCGGATGCCGCTTCCATGCGTTCGCCGACGAGCACGTGCAGAAGCAGGAGTCCTTCGACTTCCGCGGCAGCGAGCCGGCGGCGCCGGCGATCATCACCGAGCATGGCGTGAGGTTCCGCGCAGACCCCGCCGGCGCGCACAAGACCGGCTTCTTCGCCGACCAGCGCGAGAACCGGCAGTGGCTCTCGCAACAGGTAGCGGGCAAGCGCGTGCTCGACCTGTGCTGCAACACCGGCGGCTTCGCGGTCTACGCCGCGGTGCGCGGCGCGTCCGAGGTCGTCGGCGTGGACATCGACGAGGCGGTGATCGACATCGCCAGGGGCAATGCGAAGCTCAACGACGTGCGACCGCGCTTCGTGCAGGCCGACATCTTCCCCTGGCTGCGCGACGCGGCGAACCGCGGCGACCGGTACGACGTGGTGATCCTGGACCCGGCGAAGATGACCCGCGACCGCGAGCAGGTGATCCCGGCGCTGAAGAAATACCTGGACATGAACAAGCTGGCGCTGGGCGTGGTCGCGCCCGGCGGCCTGCTGGCGACGTTCTCTTGCACGGGGCTGGTGTCGGAGGAGCAGTTCCTGGACATGCTGCGTCGCGCCGCGTACTTCGGCGGGCGGACGGTGCAGGTCCTGAAGGTCGCCGGGGCCGGCGCCGACCATCCGTTCCTCGCGCAGGTGCCGGAGTCGCGCTACCTGAAGGCGGTGTTCTGCCGGGTGCTGTAGCGATGCCGCGCGCACGCTGGCCGGGATGGACGAAGCAGCACGCGCTGCTGCTGCCGGTGCCGCCGGAGGCCTGGCCACCGCCGGAGGCACCTGTGACCATCGACGGCATCACGTTGCAGCCGAAGCGCGAGCTGCACGTCACGCTCGTCGGCGGGCGCCTGGGCCGCGAACTGCAGGCCGCGGCCGACGCGGGCCGCATCCTGCCAGGCGCCGTGCGCAAGGCGTTCGAGGCCCACGACTGGACGTGGACCGCGACAGGGGAACGCACGCTGCTCCGCGCACCCCCCAGGCGACGCGGCGGACCGGTGCGGCATGCGTTGATCGAGCCCCTAGACCTGCCCGCCATGGCCGCGTTCCATGCCGACCTCGGCGCCCTGCTGGGCCGGACGCTCCCGGTGCCGCCGCCACACGTGACCCTCTACGTCGCCGGCACCCGCCAGGGCATCGGCCTCCCGGATCCCGGCACGCTGGCCGCCTATCGCTGTCGTTGACACACGCCACACGCGGGTGCGCCGATGCTGTCAGGCCCTCCTGAATACGGAGCGTCGCCATGCCCCGCCTCCACGCCTTCGCCCCCGCCATGGCGGTCGCCGCCACGCTGGCGCTCAGTGCCTGCGCCACCCAGCCGCCCGTGCTGGCCGCGCCCTATCCCATCGACGGCCCGCAGTGCGACGCGGAACGCGCCGAATGGGCGATCGGCCGGGCCGCCACCGCGGACATCGTCGAGGAAGTCCGCGCCGCGACGCAGAGCCACGCCGTGCGCGTGATCCATCCCGGCCAGGCCGTGACCATGGATTACAGTCCGGTGCGGGTGAACATCCACGTCAACGAGCGCAACGCGATCACGAGCATCACGTGCGGCTGACCGGCACTTCGACGCGGTTGCTCGCGCTGGCCTGCGCGGCCGCGTTCGCCACGGCGGCCTGCGACGGGTCCGGTGATGATCCAGCCGAACCGGCCACCGCCGAACCGGCCGGCACGACGGCCGCCGACCGCATCCCGCTCCAGTTGCCCGAGGAACCGCCCGTGACCCAGGACCCACCGATGCGCAGGATGCCGGGCAGCCACGACGACCTGGTGCGCTGCGATCCCGATGCCGCGCGCAGCGCGATCGGCAAGGAAGCGACCGCCGAGGTGGTCGAGCAGGCCAGGCTGGCAGCGGGCGCGGACATCGCGCGCACGCTGTCGCCGGGGCAGATGGTCACCATGGAATTCCACAACAGCCGCCTCAACCTCAGCGTCGACGCGGGCAACGTGGTCGTGGACGTCAGCTGCGGCTGACGGCGCGGTCAACGCGAGTCGCCCTTCGGGAAGCGGGTACGGTCCGGCGCCGCGTTCAGGCGCTCCAGCAGGCGCGCCATGAGGCGCGTCTTGGTGGGCCCCGCTTCCCGCGGATCGACGAGGTAGCGCACCGTCGCCTCGATCCAGGTGTTGGGGTTCACCCGGAACAGCACCGAAGGGCGTTCCTTGACCTGCACGTGGTCGACGGGCGTGCGCGCGAGCAGCGCGCGGAAGTGGCCGATGCGTTCCGCCATGTCGGCCCCGGTGTCCTCCTCGACCGTCTCGCGCAGCGTGCGCTCCACGAAGGCCAGGTCGCTGTCGTATCCCACGTGGAACGTGATCTCGTTCCAGACGTACGGGAACAGCGACCAGGAATAGTTGAGCACCGGCATGGACAGCACGCTGGCATTGGGGAACTTCACCAGCCGGCCGCTGGGATGGTCGGTCGACACGTAGTCGCCCCCGACTTCCCACAGCGTCGTGTCGAGGTAGCTCAGCGCGATCACGTCGCCGGTGTGGTCCCCGATGCGGATGCGGTCGCCGATCCGGTACGGTTCGCGCGCCAGGATGTAGGCCCAGCCGATCAGGCTGGTGATCGGCGTCTGCAGCGCGAAGCCGACCACCAGCGAGATCAGGCCCAGCGAGGCCGCCGCGGCGTACCAGTTCGCGAACAGCACCGACACCACGATCGTCGCGAGCACGACGCCGACGGCCAGCCGGAGGATGCGCTTGAAGTTGTACTGGCTGACCTGGCTGCAGGCGCGCTCGATGAGGAAGGCATCGACGACGCGGGCCAGTGCCAGGACCAGCGCGGCGGCCATCGCGCCGAGGACGCCGCGGCGCACCAGCGGCGTGAACCGGTCGCCGAAGTCGAACCAGTGCAGCCGCAGCAGGTAATAGGTGACGCCGAGTGCCAGCACCAGCACCGCGTAGCCCGCGAGCCACAGCTTGTGGCGTGCGTCCACCGGTGCGGGTGCCGGGTCGTCGGTGCCGCCCGTCCGCTGCAGGTCGCGCTCGATTTCCCCGGTGCGCGGCGCGTCCACCACGGCGCTCGTCAGATCCGGTCGTCGATCCCGACCACGCCGGATGCCTTCGCGCAGTGCGCGCAGCAGTAGAAGGTCCCGTCGTGCTCCGCGCCGTGCCCGATGATCCTGCACCCGCAGTGCGCGCAGACCGGGGCGAGCGCATGGATGGCGCACTCGAACGAATCGAACGTGCCGTTGCCGCGGGGACCTTCGATCCGGAAGGCCTTGTCGTACTCGTTGCCGCACATGTCGCAACGGGCCATGGGACACCTTTGCGTTGGGGGGAACCCCGAGTCTGCCGCCACCCCTGTGTAGGAGCCGCCACGGCGGCGAAGGCCCTTCGCCGGCGCCGGCTCCAACAGGTCACTTCCGCTTGTGGGCCGTGCGCAGGAATCGCAAGGCGGCCTGCTCCCACTGGCGCTCGCCCCGCGCGCCGTTGGCGCCGGCGGCGGCTGCCGCGCGTTGCAGCGTGCCGTCGCGCCAGCCGGCGAACACGCTCGGGTCGATGTAGGCCTTGCGACAGATCGCGGGGGTGTTGCCGAGCGCGTGCGCGACTTCGCGCACGACCGCGTTCTGGAGCCCGGCCAGCGCGCGCTCGCTCGGCGCGGCCTGCGTGCCGTCCGGCCCGGCGCGGTAGGGCAAGGTCGTCCGGGCCAGGCGCTGGAACGCGGCCAGCGTCGCGCCCCAGGTGCGGAAGTCCTTCGCAGTGAACGATTCCCCCATGCAGGTGCGCAGGTAGTCGTTGACGGCGCCCGAGTCCACCGGGCGCAGGTCGCCGGCGTCGTCGCGGTACTGGAACAGCGCCTGGCCCGGCAGCTGCTGGCAGTGCTTCACCAGCGCGACCAGCTTCGCGTCGTCCACCGCGACGTCCTGCAGCTGGCCGCCCTTGCCGCGGAACCGAAGCCGTGCGCGCCCGCCGCGCACGAACTTCACGTGGTGGTTGCGCAGCGTGGTCAGGCCGAACGAGCGGTTGCTGCGCGCGTAGTCCGCGTTGCCGACGCGGACCAGGGTCTCGGCCAGCACCGACACCACGATCGCGAGCACCTTGTCGCGCGGGAACCCGCGCTGGGCCAGGTCGCGCCGCAGCCGCCGCCGCAGGTGCGGCAGCGCGGCGCCGAACGCGACGATCCGGCCGAACTTGCCGGTGCCCCGTTCGGCCTGCCATTGCGCGTGGTAGCGGTACTGCTTGCGCCCGCGTGCGTCACGGCCGGTCGCCTGCACGTGGCCGTCCGCATGCGGGCAGATCCACACGTCGGTCCACGCCGGTGGGATCGCCAACGCGCGTATTCGCTCGAGCGTTCCGGCATCGCGGATGCGCGCGCCATCCGCATCCACATAGACGAACGCCTTCTCTCGCCCGCGCCGCGCGATGCCGGGCGAGGTCGTGTCCACGTAGCGCAGTCCCGCGCGCGCCGCGGCGCGCCGGTCCGGGTGGGTGGGCGACGCCTGCGCGGATGCCATGCGGCGAGCATGGCCGGGCGCGCCGTCAACGTTGCGAGAATGGCACCAGCAGGCGCTGGCCGAACCAGTCGCGCGGGTCGTTCCAGGCCCCGGCCACGCGAAGTCCCGCCTCGGCGGCCATGGCCGCGAAGGTGTCGTCGTCGTACTTCTGGCTGTATTCGACCTGCATGGGTTCGCCCGCTTCGAAATCGAACGCTTGCCCGGCGATGGTGACACGCTGGCGACGCTGGCTGACCAGGCACGTCTCGATGCGCTGGCGACGCGCGTCGTAGCGTGCCTGGTGCGCGAAGGCCGCCAGGTCGAAGTCGGCGCCCAGCTCGCGGTTGAGGCGCGCCAGCAGGTTGAGCGTGAACTCGGCGGTGATGCCCGAGGCATCGTTGTAGGCGGCCTCGATGAGCGCAGGGTCCTTGTCCAGGTCGATCCCGACCAGGGCCATGCCGGAGCTGCCCATCGTCTCGCGCATGCTGCGCAACAGCGCGGTGGCCTCGTGCCGTTCGAAGTTCCCCAGCGTGGAGCCCGGGAAGAACACGAGCACGCGCGCGGATTCGCGCTCCGGACGCGGCAACGGCACCGGCTGGGTGAAATCGGCGCAGACCGGCAGCAGCTCCACATCGCCGAACTCGTTCGCCAGGCGCTCCAGGCTCGCCAGCAGGGCCGTGCGCGAGATCTCGATCGGCGTGTACGCCACGGGATCCTCCAGCGCATCGAGCAGCAACCGGGTCTTGCGGCCACTGCCGCTGCCGTACTCCACCACGTGCGCGCGTGGCCCGACGACTTTTGCGATCTCCGACCCGTGGGTTTCCATCAGCGCCAGCTCGACGCGCGTGGGGTAGTACTCCGGTGTCCGGGTGATCGCCTCGAACAGGCGCGAGCCCGTGGCGTCGTAGAAGTATTTCGAGGGCAGCCGCCTGGGCCGGGCGGCGAGCCCCTCGAGCACGTCGCCCAGCATGTCGTCCGGCGTCGGCTGGAGGTCGGTCAGGCGCGAGCCCGCATGCCCGACGGTGTTCACGGGCGATCCTTCGCCAGGCGCAACCCGGAGAACTGCCAGCGGTCGGCGGCGTGGAAGAAGTTCCGGTAGCTGGCGCGCAGATGTCCGGCGGCGCTTGCGCAACTGCCGCCCCGCAGCACCTGCTGGCCGCACATGAACTTGCCGTTGTATTCGCCCAGCGCGCCGGGCATCGCCCTGAACCCCGGATAGGGTGCGTACGCGCTGGATGTCCACTCCCAGGCGTCGCCGAAGAGCTGGCGCGGGCCGGTCGCGCGGGACATCGCGCCCATCGGGTGCATCCAGCCCGCGTCCGCGAAGTTGCCCGCGACCGGCACGCCCGCCGCGGCGTGCTCCCACTCGAATTCGGTCGGCAGGCGCGCGCCGGCCCAGCGCGCGAACGCATCGGCCTCGAAGTAGCTGAGATGGCATACCGGTGCGTGCGGGTCGATGTCGCGCCAGCCGCCCAGGGTGAACTCGCGCGCCAGGTCGTCGTCCCAGTACAGCGGCGCGCGCCAGCCCTGCGCCTGCACCGAGGCCCAGCCGGCGCTCAGCCAGTGCCCGGGTTCTCGGTAGCCGCCCCGCTCGACGAATGCGCGGTATTCCGCGTTGGTGACCAGCCGGTCCGCCAGCGCATGCGGGGACAGCAGCACGCGGTGGCGCGGGGACTCGTTGTCGAACGCGAAGGCCTCCCCGGCGGGCCATGGCGCCGCGCCGACCTCGACGATGCCCTGGTCGCCTTCGCACCAGCGCAACGGCTGCGGTTCGGCCCGGGGCGGGTGCGGCAGGTCCTCGCGCCACGCGGGGCGCAGCGGCTGGGACCAGTAAGCGTGCTTGATGTCGGTGAGCAGCAGTTCCTGGTGTTGCTGCTCGTGGTGGAGGCCGAGCTGGACCACCTGTGCCACCCGGGGCGGCAGCGCGGCGCAGAGCAACCTGTCCATGCGCGCGTCGACCGCGGCCCGGTGGGCCAGCACCTGCGCCAGCGTGGGGCGCGACAGCAGGCCGCGGTGCGGGCGCGCATGCCGCGCGCCCACGGTGTCGTAGTAGCTGTTGAACAGGTAGGTCCAGTCCGCGTCGAGCGGGACATAGGCCGGGTCGGATGCGAGCGCGAACTGCTCGAAGAACCAGCTGGAATGGGCGAGGTGCCACTTCGCCGGGCTCGCGTCCGGCATCGATTGCAGCTGGGCGTCCTCCGGGCCGATCGTGGCCGCGAGCGCGGTGGTGCGGTCGCGGACAGCGCGGTAACGCTCCGCCAGGGAGGTCGATGCGCCGGTGGCAACGGCGCCCGGTTCGGTTGCGATCGTTTCCGTCAGCGTCCCGGCCCCACGTCGATGAACTGCAGGAACTCGGCACGGGTCCGCGCATCCTCGCGGAAGCTGCCGAGCATCTTCGAGGTGATCATGCTGACACCGCGGTTGTGTACGCCGCGCGTGGTCATGCACTCGTGCGCGGCCTCGATCACCACGCCCACGCCGCGCGGCTGCAGCGCGCGCTCGATGCACCCGGCGACCTGCGAGGTCATCTTCTCCTGCACCTGGAAGCGCTTCGCGTAGGCCTCGACCACCCGCGCCAGCTTGCTGATGCCCACGACCTTGCCGTTCGGCAGGTAGCCCACGTGCGCCTTGCCGATGATCGGGGCCATGTGGTGCTCGCAGTGGCTCTCGAACTCGATGTCGCGCAGCACGATCATCTCGTCGTAGCCGCATACCTCCTCGAATGTCCGCGCCATGTACTCGTCGGGGTCCAGCGCATAGCCGCTGAACCATTCCTCGTAGGCCTTCACCACGCGCTTGGGCGTGTCGAGCAGCCCCTCGCGCGCGGGGTCGTCCCCGGACCAGCGCAGCAGGGTGCGCACGGCCTCCTCGGCCTGGTCGCGGGTGACATCGTTGCGGCGGTCTGGTGGCGTGCGCATGGGCGGCCTTCGCGGAGGACAGGCCGTGGATGGTAGCGCGCGGGTGCCAGGGCCCTTCAGGCGGGTGGCGGAAGGTGTTCGGTCTTGTGCAGCGCCTCGTCGTACCAGCGCCAGACATGGGCGACCGCCTCGCGCGCCTCGCTCCAGAGCAGTCGCGAACCACCGCGCGCGGCATCCCAGCCGCGTTCGAGCGCGGGTTCGGCCACCAGGAAGGTGTGGTGGCCCGCCTGCGGGTAGTGGTCGATGCCGTACTGGTAGGCCGGCGCGTAGTCGGCCCAGGTCATGCCGCTGACGTAATACGGCATGGTGTGGAACACCTGGTGGAAGCGGCCGAGATCCTCTCGCGGGTCGACGGCCTCCGCCGCGCGATCGCCCGCGAGCGCCCCCAGCGCGCCGCCCGCCGCGGCACCCACCGCCAACCCGGCCGGACCGCCGAGCAGCATCCCGAGCGCACCGCCCGCGGCACCGCCGGTGAGCGCGGCCGCGCCCGCGCCGAACACGTGGTCCTTCCTGAGGTTGCCCATGACGCCCTCCACGCCTGACCGTTTAGCCGGACGCTATGCCCGCCGGCGTTGTGCGCAGGTGAATGCAATGTGTTCAGCCGCCGGTTCAGTTTCCGCCGGCCTCCTCCACCGCCCGCTCACGTTCTGGAACGGAAGATCCCGTCGCCGGATCGCATCGGATGCGACGCCCGGTTCGCACCATCGACGCAACCCCAGTGGAGCCAGCGCACATGACGATGCACATCGCCGCCGACGAACTGCTGCAGGAGCTGGCCCTGCTGGACGCCACGATGGCCAAGGTCGCGCGCCAGGCCGGCCAGGGCCAGGACCCGGCCCTCGAGCGTCGGCTCGACACGCACCTGCGCAGCCTGCGCGTGCTGCTCGACAGCAACGGCGCGGCGATCGCCGAGGACACCATCGACGCTGCCAAGCGCGCGCTCGACAGCGCCGAACCGGCCGCCCCGATGCTGATGCTCAAGATGGCGCGCGGGAACCTCGCCGCGGTGGTGCGCAAGCAGGCGGCGCGCAGCGAGGGCTTCGCCGCGCGCGCGGCCTAGGCGCCGCCAGGCCCCGCTTTCGCGCCGGGCCGAAGCGGCGGCCGCGGCCTACAATATGGCGTTTCCGAAGCCCTCCTTCGACGCCATGGCCGCCAACCCGATCTCCCTCACCCGCCACCTCCTCGAGGAGCAGCGCGCCGGCCACATCAACCCGGACCTGCGCCTGCTGATGGAAGTGGTGGCGCGCGCGTGCAAGCGCATCTCGGTGGCGGTCGGCAAGGGCGCGCTCGGCGGCGTCCTGGGCGATGCCGGCACGGGCAACGTGCAGGGCGAGGCGCAGAAGAAGCTCGACGTGATCGCCAATGACGTGCTGCTGGAGGCCAATGCCTGGGGCGGGCACCTGGCGGCCTGCGCGTCGGAGGAGATGGAGCACTGCCAGCCGATCCCGGACGCGTTCCCGCGCGGCAACTACCTGCTGCTGTTCGATCCGCTGGACGGCAGCTCCAACATCGACGTCAACGTGTCGGTCGGCACGATCTTCTCGGTGCTGCGCTGCCCGGAAGGCGTCGGCGCGCCGTGCGACGACCACTTCCTGCAGCCCGGCACCGCGCAGGTCGCGGCCGGCTACTGCATCTACGGGCCGAGCACCACGCTGGTGCTGACCATCGGCCACGGCACGCACGAGTTCACCCTCGACCGCGAACAGGGTTCGTTCGTGCTCACCAGGGCGCACATCCGGATTCCCGGGGAGACGAAGGAATTCGCGATCAACATGTCGAACCAGCGGCACTGGGAACCGCCGATGCAGGCCTACGTGCAGGACCTGCTGGCCGGCAGGACCGGGCCGCGCGGCAAGGACTTCAACATGCGCTGGATCGCGTCGATGGTCGCGGACGTGCACCGCATCCTGACCCGCGGCGGCATCTTCATCTATCCGTGGGACCGCAAGGATCCCGGCAAGCCGGGCAAGTTGCGCCTGATGTACGAGGCCAACCCGATGGGGCTGCTGGTGGAACAGGCCGGCGGCGCGGTGAGCGACGGACGGCGGCGGATCCTGGACATCGCGCCGGAGCAGCTGCACCAGCGCGTGCCGGTGTTCCTGGGCAGTCGCGGCGAGGTCGAAACAGCGGTGCGCTACCACCACGAGCACGACGCGGCGTGCGCCGCCGTGCCCGCCGGCGCCGTCACGGCCTGACCGCATGGCGCCCGGCCGTCATCCCCGCGAAGGCGGGGATCCAGGCGACTTCATCGCAGTCCTCGACGGCGCGCTCGACCGCACGACGTGCGCGGCGATCGTCCAGCGCTTCGCGGCCGCGGGCAACGCGCAACCCGGCCGGGTCGGCGGCGGCGTCATCCCGGAACTGAAGGACAGCCTGGACCTGTCGATCACCGGGCTGGACGGGTGGCGCGACATCGAACAGCAGCTCAACGACGCGGTGCTCAAGGGCCTGCTGCACTACCTGCGTCGCTACCCGCAGGCGCTGATCTCGCCGCTGATGCTGCAGCACACGTCGCCGGACGGCCAGACGCGACGGCTGGCGGCCGACGACATCGCCGCGCGCGACGACGCCGGCCTGCTCGACCTGGTGGCGGCCACGCTGCGCCCGGGCGCGATCAACCTGCAGCGGTACGCCGCCGGCCGGGGCGGCTATCCCTACTGGCATTGCGAGCTGTATCCGCGCGATGCCAGCGCCGAGACGCTGCACCGGCACCTGCTGTGGACCCTCTACCTCAACGACGGCTTCCAGGCCGGCGAAACCGAGTTCCTGTTCCAGCAGCGCAGGATCGTGCCGAAGGCCGGCACTCTGCTGATCGCCCCCACCGCGTTCACCCACACCCACCGCGGCAATCGCCCCGAGGGCGGCGACAAGGTCATCGCCACCAGCTGGATCCTCTTCCAGCGCGCCGAGCAGCTCTACGGCCGACCCGCGTCACCCGCATGACCCGGGTAGCCCGGATGCAGGCGCAAAGCGCCGGAATCCGGGTCAGACCGCCGTCCGCGCCGGCTGGTTCAGCACCAGCCAGTACAACCCCACCTGCTTCACCGCCCACACGAACCGCTCGAAATCGACCGGCTTCTGGATGTAGCTGTTCACCCCGAGCGCGTAGCTGGCCTCGACGTCGAACGGCTCGGCACTGGTGGTCAGCACCACCACCGGCAGGCTGCGGGTCGCCTCGTTGGCGCGGATGGCCTGGAGCACCTCGCGCCCGTCCACCTTCGGCAGGTTGAGGTCGAGCAGCACGATCGACGGCAGGTCCCCGGGATCGCGGTGGGCGTATTCGCCGCGCGCGAACAGATAGTCCAGCGCCTGCGCGCCGTCGTTCACCACTACCAGCTCATTGGCGATCTTGGCCTCGGCGAAGGCGATGCGGGTCAGCTCGACGTCGTCGGGATTGTCCTCGACCAGCAGGATGTCCTTTTGGCTCATGTTGCAGGTGCCTCACTCGCGGGCGCCGGATGGTCCGGCAGCTCGATGTGGAACGTGGTGCCCTGTCCGGGGGCGGATTCGGCATGGATGCGGCCGCCGTGGCGCTCGATGATGCGGCGTGCGATGGCCAGGCCCATGCCGTGTCCCGCGCCCTCGTCCGGCCCGTGCAGGCGCTGGAAGGGCGTGAACAATTTCTCGGAATATCGCATGTCGAACCCGCGCCCGGCGTCACGGACGCGCAGGTGCAGGCGGTCGCCCACGTGCTCGCCTTCCAGCGTGATCCGCACCGGCTGGCCGGGCTCGGCGAACTTCCAGGCGTTGTGCAGCAGCCGCTGCAGCGCGTGGCGCAGCAACGGTTCGTCGCCGTGCGCCGCCAGGCCCGGCTGGATGTCGAACACGGCTTCACGCCCGGGCTCGGCCTCCTGCAGCTCGGCCGCCGCCCACTCGGCCAGCAGGCTGATGTCCACCGGCTGCACCTGCAGGCGGTTGCGCCCGGCCCGGGACAGGTCCAGCAGGGCCTCGAGCAGCCCGCCGAGCCGGCGGGAGGCGCCAAGCACGCGGGCCAGGTGTTCGCGCGCTGCCGGCGGGCTGTCGTCGCCGAGTGCGCGGCCCAGGAGCACCCCGAAACTGTCGATCGCCCGCAGTGGCGCGCGCAGGTCGTGGGAAACGCCATAGGCGAACTGTTCGAACTCGCGCCGGAGCTCGGCCAGTTCGGCTTCGCGCGCCGCCAGGCGTGCCCGGAGCGCGTCCACGCCCGGGTCTTCCGGCGGCGGCTCGGGGTGGGGGTGGGCGAGCGCCATGGGCCGAGTGTAACGAGGACGCCCGTGCAGGCGCATTCGCAGGGCTGAACGCGGCCCACGCCGGTGGCGGGCACAATGGCCGCTGCCGTCCCGGGGCCACCGCCATCGCGTCCATGTCGATCAACCTCGACCAGGTCCTGTTCCTGCTGATCCTCGCGGGCGGCCTGTACCTGTTCGTCACCGAAAAGCTGCGCGTGGACGTCACGGCCATGCTGCTGCTGCTGGCCATGGTGGTGTCGGGCGTGCTGGACCCGGACCAGGCGCTGTCGGGCTTCGCCAGCGAGCCGGCGATCATCGTGGCGGCGGTGTTCGTGATCTCCGGGGGCCTGGCGGCCACCGGCATCACCGAGCGGATCGGCCAGTGGATCGGCAAGGCCTCCGGCAGGAGCGAGTCGCGCGCGATCGCGGTGGTGATGCCCGCGGTGGCGGCGATGGCCTCGTTCACGCACCACGTGATGGTCACCGCGATGATGCTGCCGATCCTGACGCGGTTCGCCAAGGCGCGCGGGTTGTCGGTGTCGCGGCTGCTGATGCCCATGTCGTTCGCCGCCTCGCTGGGCACGACGCTCACGCTGGTCAGCGCGCCCGCGTTCCTGCTGGCCGACAACCTGCTCGAGCGCACGGGCGCGGAAGGCCTGGGCATCTTCTCGATCACGCCCATCGGCCTGGCCCTGGTGGCGATCGGCGTCGTGTACATGCTGCTGATGCGCTGGACGCTGCCCAAGCGCGGCGGCGACGCGGGCGACGACGAGTACCTGCGCCTGGACCGCTACCGCACCGAGCTGGTGGTGGTGGAGGGCTCGCGCTGGAGCACGCGCCCGATGGCCGAGCTGCAGAAGGCGCAGGGCGACAAGTTCCGGCTGCTGGGCTGGGTGCGCGACGGCAAGGCGCGCGAGGACCTGACCGACAAGAGCCCGTTGCTGGTGGGCGACGTGCTGCTGGTGGAAGCGTCGGCCGACGCGCTGGCATCGCTGCACGACGATCCCGGCCTGGACCTCTACGCGATCTCGCGCTTCGGCGACGGCATCGACGGCGACGGCGAGCCGCAGCTGGTGCAGGCGGTCGTGGCGCCGGGCTCGGAATTCCTGGGGCGCAGCATGCGCGAGCTGGACTTCTCGCGGCGGTTCAACGCGGTGATCGCCGGGCTGTGGCGGCGCGAAGGCATCCGTGCGCGGCGACTGGCCGATGCGCGCCTGCGCGAAGGCGACCTGCTGCTGTTGTGGGGCCGCCCGTCGCGTTTCGCGGAACTGGCCTCGCACCATGGCTTCCTGATGCTGGTGCCATTCGCGGGCGAGGCGCGCCGCCGGATCCGCGCGCCCCTGGCGCTCGGCATCCTGGGCGTGACCGTGCTGGCGACGGTCATGGAATGGCTGCCGGCGCCGCTGGCCTTCCTGCTCGGCGCGGTGGCCATGGTGGTCACGCGCTGCGTGGACATCGGCCAGGCCTACCGCGGCATCGACGTGCGCGTGTTCGTGATGATCGCGGGCGTCATCCCGCTGGGCATCGCGATGGAACAGACCGGCACCGCGCAACTGCTGGCCAACGGCTTGCTGGTGCTGGTGCGCGACTGGCCGGTGCTGCCGATCCTGCTGGTGATGTTCGCGACCGCGTCGTTGCTGACGCAGGTGCTGTCGGATTCGGCGACCACCGTGCTGCTCGGGCCGATCGCGGTGTCGCTGGCCGAATCGCTGGGGATGCCGCCGACGCCGTTCGTGGTGTGCACGGCGCTGGGCGCGGTGGTCGCGTTCCTCACGCCGATCGGCCACCACGGCAACCTGCTGATCCTCGGCCCGGGCCAGTACCGGTTCTCCGATTTCGTCCGCATCGGCCTGCCCCTCACCGTCCTCGTTGCCGTCGTCTGCGCCTGGATGACCCGCTGGCTCTGGCTCGGCGGGCCCTTGCTCCCTGCGTTCGGGTAGAAGAGCGAAACGCGTAGCCACGGATTTCACAGATGACACAGATAGAGCAAACGACGGGAGTGGATGTGTTGCTACCTGATGTGGCGCAACGCCTCCTGTTCTAGTTTGATCTGTGCCATCTGTGAAATCTGTGGCTAAAGCGCTTGCTTGCCCTAGAAGAGCTGGCCCTGGGGCGTCGGCTTGCGCGGCGCGACGAACTTCGACTGGTCCAGCGGCGGCATGCGGGTGAAGCCCAGTCGCTTGTGGGCCTTGCGGAAGCGCTGCTTCAGCAGGTCCGCGAAGGGGCCTTCGCCGCGCATGCGGCTGCCGAAGGCACTGTCGTAGTCCTTGCCGCCGCGCATCTGGTGGACCAGGCTCATCACGTGCGCGGCGCGGTCCGGATAGTGAAGCTCCAGCCATTCGCGCCAGACCTGCTTGAGCTCGTGCGGCAGGCGCAGCAGCACGTAGCCGGCCGACCGCGCGCCGTGCTCGCGCGCGGCCTCCAGGATGTGCTCGAGCTCCATGTCCGTGACCATCGGGATGACGGGGGCCACCATGACGCCGACCGGCACGCCGGCCTCGTGCAACGCCCGCATCGCCCGCAGCTTGCCGCGTGGCGACGTCGCGCGCGGTTCGAGCCGGGACGCCAGCCGGTTGTCCAGCGTGGTGACCGAGAACGACACCTGCACCAGCCCGTCGCGCGCCATCGGCGCCAGCAGGTCCAGGTCGCGCTCGATCAGGCCGCCCTTGGTCACGAAGTGCACCGGGTGCCTGGTCTCCGCCAGCACTTCCAGGACCTCGCGCGTCACCCGGTACTTGCGCTCGATCGGCTGGTAGGCGTCGGTGTTGATCCCCAGCGCCAGGGGTGTCGGCCTGTGCCCCGGTTTCGCCAGCGCGTGGCGCAGCCGCTCGGCCGCGTTGGTCTTGGCGAACAGCCGGGTCTCGAAGTCCAGCCCGGGCGACAGGTCCAGGTAGGCGTGCGATGGCCGCGCGAAACAGTAGACGCACCCGTGCTCGCACCCGCGATACGGGTTGATCGACTGGTCGAAGCCGACATCCGGCGACGCATTGCGGCTGATGATCGAACGCGCGCGCTCCTCCACCACCCGGGTGTCCAGGCGTGGCGGGAGGACGTCTTCCCCGGGCACCACGGCGGCGTCGTACACCGAGCCCCAGCCGTCGTCCTCGCCGATGCTGGCGGTCTTCTCGAATCGGCCGGGCACGTGCGAGGCGCTGCCGCGGCCCTTGATGGGCGCGCGGGCCTTGCGTGCATCTTCCATCGGGCTAGCCTAGCGGTCGCCGGTCGCACCGTCCGCGACCACGCGGCGCACATCCTGACTCGTTCAGGCTGTTGGTCCATGGGACGACGAAGGTGAGAGGGAGCGCCACGCATGACCGACCCGTTCACGGATGCCTGGCGCGCCCTGCTGCAGGTCGAGCACCTCGCCTTGTGGCTGGTGCTGGCCTGGCTGGTGTACGTGTTCTGGGTCGGTGGCTGGATCCTGCTGCAGAAGCGCGAGCCGGCCGCGACGATCAGCTGGCTGCTGGGGCTGGCGCTGCTGCCGTACCTGGGGTTCCTCGTGTACTACTTCCTGGGGCCGCAGCGGATCCACCGGCAACGCCTGCGCCGCGAGCGCAGCCGCGCGCGCCTGCCGGATGCCGCCGACCCGGTGGAGGCCGATTGCCGGGAGCTGGCCGAACTCGGCCGCGCCACCACCGGGCTGGCGCCGACCACCGCGTCCGACGTGCGCCTGCTCTCCCATGGCGAGGACAAGTACGAGGCGCTGCTGGCCGACATCGCCGCCGCCGGTCGCTACATCCACCTCGAGTACTACATCTGGACCCCGGACCGGATCGGCACCAGGATGCGCGACGCACTGGTGGAGCGCGCGCGCGCCGGCGTCGCGGTGCGCCTGCTGCTGGACGCCGTCGGCGCGGTGAAGTGCGACGAAGCGTTCTTCCGGCCGCTGGTCGAGGCCGGCGGCGAGCTCGCATGGTTCCACCCGCTGCGCCTGCTGCGGTTCTGGAGGCGCCCATGGGTCAACCTGCGCAACCACCGCAAGATCGTGGTCATCGATGGTGCGGTCGCCTACACCGGCGGCATGAACATCACCGACGAGCAGGACGGCCGCGCCGACCCCCGTGCGTACCGGGACCTGCACCTGCGGCTGGCCGGGGAAATCGTCGCCGTGCTCGAAGCGGTCTTCATGGACGACTGGGCGTACGCGACGCGGCGCGTGCCGTCGGTGCCGGCGCCGGAACAGCTCGCCGCCGGCAGCGTGGTCGCGCAGGTCGTGACGTCGGGGCCGGACAACCGCTGGGAGGCGATCCACCGCCTGCTGGTCGGCGCGATCCACGGGGCACGCAAGCGCGTGTGGCTGGTGACCCCGTACTTCGTGCCCGGCGAGGCCGGCATGATGGCGCTGACCTCCGCGGCGCTGGGCGGCCTGGACGTCCGCCTGGTCATCCCGAAGATGAGCGACAGCCGGGTGGTCACCTACGCCACGCGCTCGTATTTCGACGAGCTGCTGGCCGCGGGGGTGAAGATCTACGAATACGGCCCGCGCCTGATGCACAGCAAGGCGCTGCTGGTCGACGACGAGCTGGCGCTGATCGGCAGCGCGAACTTCGACCACCGCAGTTTCCGGCTCAACTTCGAGGTGCAGGTGCTGTTCCGGGATGCCGGCATCGCCGCGTCGCTGGCGCGACTGGTGGAGCACGACCTCGCGCAGGCGCCGCGCGTCCGCGCGGAACGGCACCGGCCGCTGTGGCGGGACCGGTTGCCGGAGGCACTGGCTCGGCTCGTGTCGCCATTGCTGTAGGCCTCCCGACGTAGAATCCGGTGATCGGGAGGTGGCCCATGGCCTGGTTGTACCTGTTGCTGGCGCTGGTCGCGTTCACGGTGGCGCTCACCACGCCGTCCATGCTGCTGATGGTCGCCTGCCTGCTGGCGGCGCTGGTCCTGCTGGTGGCCTGGGCGATGGGCCTGTATGCGACGCGGGTGGGCACGCGTCGCAATGACGTCCCGCTGCCCCGCGAGCCGCGCACCCGGTGACCCTGCTCAGCGTCAACGTCAACAAGGTCGCGGTGCTGCGCAACTCGCGCGGCGGCGCGACCCCGGACGTGGTGCACGCGGCCACCGCCTGCCTGGACGCGGGCGCGCACGGGATCACGGTGCATCCGCGGCCCGACGCGCGGCACATCCGGGCGGACGACGTGCACGCGCTCGCCGCGCTGACGCGCTTGCGCGGGGTCGAATTCAACCTCGAGGGCAACCCGTTCGCGCCGCCACGCGCCGGGTATCCCGGCTTCCTGGCGTTGTGCGAGGCCGTGCGGCCGGCGCAGGCGACACTGGTGCCGGACAGCGACGCGCAGCTGACGTCGGACCACGGCTTCGATTTCCGTGGCGACCTGGGTCGCTTGCGCGAACTGGTCGCGGCGTTGAAGGCGCTGGACTGCCGGGTCAGCCTGTTCGTGGACGCGGGCGACCCGCGCATCGAGCGCGCGGCCGAGGTCGGTGCCGACCGCGTCGAGCTGTACACCGGCCCGTACGCGGCCGCGCATGCCGCCGGCGACTGCGTCGAGGCGCTCGCCGCGTGCGTGGACACCGCCCGCCTCGCGCGCACCGTGGGCCTCGGGGTCAATGCGGGGCATGACCTGGACCAGGCCAACCTGGGCGCCTTTGCACGCGCCGTGCCGGGCTTGCTGGAGGTCTCGATCGGCCATGCGCTGGTCGGCGAGGCGCTGCACGCCGGCCTCGACGCGACCGTGCGCGCGTACCTGGCGATCCTGGCCGACGCCTCGCGCTGACAGGTCTCACCCGGTGGGACGGCGCTGCGGCACACTGGCGTCGATGGTTCCCGTGCATGGCTCGCCACCGGATTTCCGCCTCTACCAGTCCAACAGCCTCGAAGTGCTGGCCGGGTTGCTGGCGGAGGCCTTGCGGCATCCGGCGCCGGGCCAGGCGCTGCTCGTGCCCGACACCATCCTCATCCCGCAGGCGGCGATGCGGCGCTGGCTGCAGGCGTGCCTGGCGCAGGCGCACGGCATCGCCGCCAACCTCGAGTTCCTGACGCCCGGTGAGTTCGTGCGGCGTGCGCTGGACGCCAACGTCCCGGGAGCCGGCGAGGAACTCGACGTCGAGGCGATGCGTTGGCGCCTGTATGCCGTCCTCGTCGATCCCGAGGCCCTGCGCGATCCCGCGCTGGCCTCCCTGCGCGGGTACCTGGCCGACGGCGACCCGCTCAAGCCCTGGTCGCTGGCCGGCGAGCTGGCCGCCGCGTTCGAGAAGTACCAGGCCTGGCGCCGCGACTGGCTGCTGGGCTGGGAACGCGGCGAGGATCCCCGGGACGCGCAGGCGGCGCTCTGGCGCAAGGTCGCCGCGGGCCGGGCGCACCGCGCACGGCGCATCGACGCCTACCTGGGCGCGCATGGCGGGGTGGAGGAGCGCGGGCGCGCCGCGGGGCCGCCGTCGGGGCTGCCCTCGCGGCTGTTCGCGTTCGCCACGCTCAATGTCTCGCCCGACGTCCTGCGTGTCATCGCCACGCAGGCGCGCGTGGGCATCCTGCATTTCTACCTCCCCACGCCCGCCCGCCAGAACTGGGGCGACCTGCGGACACGGGCCGAGCAGCGGCGTGGCGGAGACGCGGACGCCTTCGCGGCGACCGACAACCCGTTGCTCGAGGCGTGGGGCGCAGCGGGGCGCGACTTCATGGCGGTGCTGGGCGCGCACGAAGTCGTGCATCCCACCGGCGAGGTCGATGCGTTCGACGACCCGGAGGAACGCGCCGGCGATGCGCCGGCCGACGACACGCTGTTGCGGCGATTGCAGCGGGACCTGCTGCACCGGCGCGCGCCGACGGCGTGGCGCGACGCCGTGGACCGCGCTGATCCCAGCCTGCAGGTCCATGCCTGCCACACGCCCCTGCGCGAGGTGCAGGTGTTGCACGACCAGTTGCGCGGGCTGTTGGAGGACGATCGCTTCGATCCGCCGTTGCAGCCGCGCGAGATCGCGGTGCTGGCACCGGACATCGATCCCTACGTGCCGCACATCGAGGCGGTGTTCGGCGGACGCGCGGGCCGCCCCGATTTCATCCCCCACGCGCTGGCCGACGCCAGCACGCTGGCGGGCGATCCGCTCGCGGAGGCGTTCCTGCGCCTGCTCGGCCTGCCGTTGTCGCGCTTCGGGCTGCGGGAGACGCTCGACCTGCTGTCCTGCGCGCCGATCGCCGACGCGGCGGGCCTGGACGCGGCCGCGCTGGAACGGCTGCACGACTGGCTGCACGCCGCCGGCGCGCGCTGGGGCCTGGATGCGAATCATCGCGCGCGTCATGGCGCGCCCGCCGACGACGCCTTCACCTGGCGCTTCGCGCTGGACCGCCTGCTGCTCGGCCATGCCAGCGGCGACGGGGCCCTGATGTCGATGGCGGACGGGCGGCTGCTCGCGCCATGGCCCGACCTGGAGGGTGGGCACGTGGAGGCACTGGGCACCCTGCTGCGGCTGGTGCAGGTGCTCGAGCGGAACGCGCGGTTGCTGGGCGAGCCGGCCTCTCCCGCGCAATGGCGCGATCGGCTGTTCGCGTTGCTCGAAGCGCTGCTGCCGCAGGCGCCCGCCGACCCTGCCGCGGCCCGGACACTGGCGCGGTTGCGCGAGCTCGTGGACGCGTTTGCCGAGTCCGCCGCGCAGGCCGGGGTCGACGCGCGCGTCCCGCCCGAAGTGGTGCGCGCGCACTTCGCGCAGCTGCTGGGCGAATCGGACACGCGCGCGCCATTGCTCACGGGCGGCGTCAGCTTCGGCCGCATGGTGCCGATGCGGCTGCTGCCGTTCCGAGTCATCTGCGTGCTCGGGCTCAACGATGGCGACTACCCGCGGCGCGATCCCGCGTCGGGCCTCAATCGGCTGGCGGCGGACCTGGGGACGTCGCGGCGGCGGGCCGGCGACCGGTCCCTGCGCGAGGACGACCGTTTCCTGTTCCTGCAGCTGTTCGCCGCCGCCGGCGAGGTGTTCTACGCGAGCTATCTCGGCGCGGATGCGCGCGACGGCAGCGTGCGCGAACCGTCCGTGCTGGTGGCGGAACTGCTGGACGCCGCGGCGGCGCTGCATGCCGGTCCCGCCGACGCGCGCGAGGCGCTGGTGGTGCGGCAACCGTTGCAACCCTTCGCGCCGGCGGCGTTCGGGGGTGCGGACGAACCAAGGCGATTCAGCTACCAGGACCAGTGGCATCCCGCGGCGGGTCGTCGCGATGGCGCGCGCGCGGCCCTTCCGCGCTGGGTCTCCGCCCCGTTGCCGGCGACCGCCGACGCCGACGTGCTCACGGTCACGAGCCTGCAACGCTTCCTGCTCGATCCCGTGGGCGGCTTCCTGCAGCACCGCCTGGGCATGCGCCTGCCCGAGACGCCGGAATGGCTGGACGACGTCGAGCCGCTGCTGGTGCCCGGCGGCGGACTGGACAGGCACCGCGTGCAACAGGCGGCGCTCGAGGCCGTGCAAGCCGGCGACACCACGCTGCTGGCGTCGGCCCTGCGGGCCAGGGGGGAATTGGCCTCCGGACCGCTGCCCACTGCGCAGCTCGCCGGCATGGTCGGCGACGCGGAGGTCTACGCCGGGCTGTTCGATCGCTGGCGCGGCGACAGGACCGAAACGACGCTCGCGATCGATTTCGAGCTCGATGGCGTCCGGATCCAGGGTCGCCTGCCGGGTGTGTTCGATGGTGCGCTCGCGCGCATCCGCGTTGGCGAGCCGAGCGGCCCCGCCATGGTCCGCGACGGCCTGCACTGGCTGCTGGCCAACGCAGCCGGGGCCTCCTGCAGCCTGGCGCAGTTCCACGACAGCGGCGCCGGCCCGGCGGTGCACGAACGCGCGGCGTTGCCGACCGGGCAGGCGCATGCCGCGTTGTCCGGGTTGCTGCGACTGCGCGCACGTGGCCTCGCGGAACCGTTGCCGTGGGGCCCGTACACCGGATGGGCGTTCCACGACGCATCGACGCCGGAGCGCGGGCGCGACGCCGCCTGCAAGCGATGGCGCGGGGACCCGGCCCAGGGTCGCTGGGGCGAAGGCCAGGCGTTCAAGTACCGGCTGGCGTTGCGCGGTCGCGATCCCTTCGACGACGACGCGCTGTTCGCCAGCTTCGTCGAAGCCAACGCGTCGATCCTGACGCCCGTGCTGCAGGGGGCGCCGGCTTGAACGCGCCGGCCGCGCCCGATGCCTGGCTGGCGTTGCCGCTTGATGGCGTGCGCCTCGTCGAGGCCAGCGCCGGCACCGGCAAGACCTTCACCCTGGCGACCCTGGCGACCCGGCTGGTCGTGGAACGGGGGCTGCGCATCGGCCAGGTACTGGCAGTGACCTACACCGAAGCCGCGACCCAGGAACTGCGCAGCCGCATCCGCGAACGCCTCGGGCTGGCGGCGCGGCTGGCCGCCGATGCGACGCTGGACCCGGCCGATGCGCAGGCCGGCGTCAGTCGCGCGATCGTCGAGCGCCACCTCGCCGCGGGCGCGGAAACGCGCGAGCAACTCGCCCGGCGTTTGCGGGAGGCGGCGCTGGAGACCGACCTGGCCGCGATCTTCACGATCCATGGCTTCTGCGCGCGCGTGCTGAGGGACCACGCACTGGCGTGCGGACAGGCGCTCGATGCACCGACGGTCGTCACCAACGACGCGGCATTGCGCGACGAGCTCGCCGCGGACCTCTGGCGCGCGCACTCGCTGGACGAAAACGACGCACGGGCCCTGGTGTCGCTTTGGAGCAGCCCGGCCCTGCTCGCCAGCGACCTGCGCACGCTGCTTTCGCGCGATCCGCTGCTGCCGGCCCCCGCGCCCCCCGGCGACGATCCCGGCCCGGCGCTGGAAGCGGCTGCCCGTGCGCTGTGTGCCGCGTTCGCCGCGCACGGCGGCCGGTTGCGCGAGGACCTGGAAGCCGCCATCGCGACCAGGGTCCTCCACAACGGCACCTACAAGCCCGACTGGGTCGCGTCGTGCTGGCAGGGCCTGGAACGTTGGGCCACCGCAGGCGACCCGCACGCACCACTCGACGCCCACATCGACCGGCTGACGACCGCGAAGCTGGTCGAGAAGACCAGCGTGCGCTGCAAGGGGCAGACCCCCGGGTCGCCACTGTGCCTGGCGGTCGAAGCATTCCTGTCACAGCGGGCGCGCTACCAGGCCTGGCGGGATGCGCATGCGGTCGTGCTGCTGCATGTGCTGCGCAGCGACGCCCAGTCGCGCATGGCCGAGGCGAAGCGGGCGCGCCGGCTGCAGGGCTACGACGACATGATCGACGGCGTCGCCGACGCCCTCGAGGGCCCGGGCGCGCAGGCGCTGGTCGCGGCGTTGCGCGAGCAGTACCGCGTCGCGCTGGTCGACGAATTCCAGGACACCGATCCGCGCCAATGGGCGATCTTCGCCGGCGTCTTCGGCCGCCCGCACGGCGGACATCCGCCCGCGCTGTTCCTGATCGGCGATCCCAAGCAGGCGATCTACGGATTCCGCGGCGGCGACCTGCAGACCTACCTCGCGGCGGCGGACCACCACGCGACCGAACGCGCGCCGGCACTCGCCCGCAATTTCCGTTCGCGCCCTGCGGTGCTCCGTGCGATCGAGTGTCTTTACGACAACGCATCGGCGGGCGAAGGCGTGCCGTTCGTGGATCCCAGGATCCGGTTCCTGCCGGTGGTGGCGGGCGACCGGGCCGACGACACGTTCGTGCGCGACGGGGGACCAGCGCCGGGATTGACCGTGCGGCAACTGGTGCCCGCGGACGCCGCGACCTTCACCGCCGATGGCTCCCGCGCCGCCGCGGTCCGCGCGTGCGTGGATGCCATCCATTCGGTCCTGCGCGATGCGCATGCGCGGGTCGATGGCCGGCCCGTGGTGCCGGGCGACATCGCGGTCCTCGTGCGGACCCACCGCGAGGCCACCCTGGTCCAGCACGCGCTGGGCGCCGCGGGCATCCCCGCGGTCGCCGCCGGCAGGCAGAGCCTGTTCGCGACGGACCAGGCGCTGGAACTGCTGGCGCTGCTGGAGTCGCTGCTGCAGCCCGCCGACGACGGCCGGCTGCGGACCGCGCTGGCAACGGTGCTGCTGGGCGTCGACGCGGCGACGATCGCCACGCTGGACGACGACGCCACGGTGCATGCCGGCCACCAGCGCGATGCCCAGCTGCGGCGCGAACGGTGGCAGCGCAGTGGCCCCTTGCCCCTCGTGTCGGACCTGTGCGCGACGGCTGCCGAGCGCTTGCTCGGGCTTGCCGACGGCGAGCGGCGACTGACCAACTACCTGCAGCTCGCCGAACGACTGCAGGAAGCCCAGGCGCACGCGCCAGGCCTCCACGCGCAGGTGGACTGGCTGCGTTCCGCGATCGCCGATGCCGACGCCAACGACGAAGCGCAACTGCTGCGCCTGGAGTCCGACGCGGCGCGCGTCCAGGTCGTGACCCTGCACAAGAGCAAGGGCCTGGAGTATCCGCTGGTGTTCCTGCCGTTCGCGGGGATCGGGGGACGCGATGCGTCGCCGGACCGCCATTGCGTCGTCCACGATGGCGTCCGCCGCGTGCTGCACTGGAAGGTCGACAAGGCATCGCAGGCCTGGAAGGACGCCTGCGATGCATGGAAGCGCGAGCAGCGTGCCGAGGACGCCCGCCTGCTGTACGTCGGCCTGACGCGGGCGCGGCACGCGTTGTGGCTTGCCACGGGCCCGTTCTACAACGCGAAGAAGGCGCCGCTCGCCGCGATGCTCGACGGTGACGGGCTCGCCGCCTGCGCCGACATTGCCGTGGTCGACGGACCGGTCCCCGCGCGGCCCGCGCGACTGCCCCCGCCGGACGACGCACCGATCGACGCGGCGCGAACCGCGACGCGGGTGCTGTCGCGTGACTGGTGGGTGCACAGCTTCACGCAGTTGATGAAGGCCGGCGGCGGCGAGCGCCAGACGGTGCGCGCCGATGCGACCGGCAGCGAGTCGGGCGCGGCCGACGAGCCGTCCGGGCCCGACGTCGCAGCCTCGACCGGAACGTCGTTCGATCCGCGTTTCGCCGGGGCACGCTTCGGCGACGTGCTGCACGACGCATTCGAGCATGTCGACTTCGCGGCGTGGCGCACGTGGGAGGGCGGGCCCGCGCCGGCGGACGAGGACCGGGCCCTGGTGGCAGCGCTCCGCCGCGGAGGGTATGGCGATCGCGACCTGCAGGACGGCGTCCAGGCGCTGTTGCCGCTGGTGGGCCATGGCCTGGTGGCCGCGTTGCCCGAAGGGATCCGGCTGTGCGACCTGCCGGGCGACGCGCGCCGCGCCGAGATGGAGTTCCACTTCGCGCTGCAGCCCACCAGCGTCGAAACCCTCATGGCGTTGCTGCACCGGCATGGCGTGTTGCGCGATCGCGACGGCTTCGGCCCGCGGCGCACGCTCGAAGGCCTGATGACCGGCAAGATCGACCTCACCTACACCGCCGGCGGCCGCTGGTATTTGCTGGACTACAAGTCCAACCGTTTGCCCGGCTACGATCCGCCGGCACTGGAAGCCGCCATGGGGCACAGCGGATACGACCTGCAGGCGCTGGTCTACACATTGGCACTCCATCGTTGGCTGCGGTTCCGGATGGGCGCGCGCTACGACTACGCGCGCGACTTCGGCGGCGTGCGGTACCTGTTCTGTCGCGGGTTGGCGGCTGGCGGCGGCGTGCATGCGGACCGCTTCGATCCCGCACTCGTGCATGCGCTCGACGGGCTGTTCTCGGGCGGCGTCGCATGAGCCTGTTCGACGCCCTGTTGCAAGCCGGCCACCTGCGGCCGCTCGACCAGGCGCTGGCCGCGACCCTGCGTCGCCTGGATGCGGACACGCCCGACCTGGTGCAGGCCGGCGCGGCGCTGGCGTCGCTGGCGGTGTCGCAGGGCCATGCAGGCTTCGACCCGGCGCGCCCCGAACGGCTGCTCGACGCCATGCTGCCCTGGCCGGCGCCTGCCGAGTGGGAGGCGGCGCTGGCGTCCTCGGCCTGGGTGGCGCGCGCGCTCGACAGCGGGACAACCGGCCAGGCACCGCTCGCGTTCGACAACGGCCTGCTCTACCTGCGCCGGTATCGCGAATACGAGCACCGGCTCGCGACGCGGCTGCGGACGCTGGCCGCGCAGGCACCGGCGCTGGCCGACGCAGGCACGCCGGGTGCCTTGTTCGACCAGTTGTTCCCGGGGGCCGGTGACGAGGACCGCCAGGCCGAGGCCGCGCGACTCGCGCTGCGGCGCGCGTTGCTGCTGGTGACCGGCGGCCCGGGCACCGGCAAGACCACCACGATCACCCGCCTGTTGTTGCTGCTGCTGGCGCAGGCGCGCGACGCGGACGCGGCGACGCCACGCATCGCGATGGCGGCGCCCACCGGACGCGCGGCCGACCGCATGGCGCAGAGCGTGCGCGCGGTGGTTGCGCGGCTGCACGATGCGGGTGTCGACCCGACGCTCCTCGAGGCGCTGCCGCGCGAGGCCAGCACGTTGCACCGGCTGCTCGGCACGATCCCCGACAGCCCGCGCTTCCGCCACGACGCCGCCAATCCGCTGCCGTTCGATGTCGTCGTGGTCGACGAAGCGTCGATGGTCGACCTGCCGATGATGTGCAAGCTCGTCGAGGCCGTCGCCGATGGGGCGCGCCTGCTGTTGCTGGGCGATCCGGACCAGTTGCCGTCGGTGGAAGCCGGGGACGTGCTGTCGGGCATCGTCGCGGCAGCCGATGGCGGTCCGCTCGCGGGTCATCGCGTCCACCTGCAGCGTGGCTACCGCCAGGCGGAGGGCTTCGAACCCGGGCCGCTCGCGGCTGCCGTGCGCGATGGCGACGCGGACACCATGCTGGCGGCGCTGCGCGACCACCCGGGCGCCGGCGTGCAGTTCCACGAGGACCTGGACGATCCCCTAGGGGCCGTGGCGGGTCGGCCGTTGCTCGCGCACTGGCGGACGCTCGCCGCCGCACCCTCGCCCGCCGAGGCGCTCGCCCTGGCGGGACAGGTGAGGCTGCTCGCGGCGCTGCGCACGGGACCACAGGGAACACAGGTGCTCAATGCCCGGATCGAGGATGCCCTGGGCGGTGGCCATCGCGACGCGTATTTCCAGGGGCGCCTGCTGCTCGTCACCGAGAACAGCTACCGCCACCGCCTGTTCAACGGGGACATCGGCGTCTGCCTGCGCGACGACGGCGGCGCGATGCTGGCGTGGTTCCCCGGGCAAGGCACCGGCGAGGTGCGCGCGTTCCACCCCGCCGCGTTGCCCGCCCACGAAAGTGCCTTCGCGATGACCGTCCACAAGGCACAGGGCTCCGAGTTCGACGCCGTGTGGCTGCTGCTGCCGCGACACGCGAACCGGGTGCTCTCGCGGGAACTGCTTTACACCGCGCTGACCCGCGCGCGGCGCGAACTGCACCTGTGCGCGAACGAAGCCATCCTCCGGGAGACGCTGGGTCGCCGCGTGCAACGCGTCTCGGGCCTGGCCAACCGCCTGCTCACCGCAACCTGAATGCACGCCCCGGCCTTGCGCCGATTTTCACCGCGGCTCAACCGCCCGGCGCGCATGTTGGGGCACCTCGGCACACAAGCGTGCCGGGCCTTCCCCAGCACTCCAGGAGCAGACAATGAGCGACGTCAAGAAAGACCATAACCTCGGCGCAGGCACGGGCGCGGTAGCCGGTGCGGTGACCGGTGCGGCGGTTGGTTCGGCCGTGGGCCCGGTGGGCACCGTCGTCGGTGCGGTGGCCGGTGGCGTGGTCGGCGCGAAGGCCGGCGACTCGATCGCCGAGGCCGTCAACCCGACGGACTACGAGGACCACTTCAAGAACACCTATCGCGATCGCCCGTACTACAAGAGCGGCCGCGAGTGGAACGACTACGAGCCGGCGTACAAGTACGGCTACGACACCTACGGCCAGTACCGCGGCCAGCGCTTCGAGGACGTCGAGCCGCAGCTGGAGCGCAACTGGACCAGCACCCGCAACGACTCGCGCCTGGAATGGAACGAGGCGAAGGGTGCGGTCAAGGACGGCTGGCACCACATCGAGCGCGCGCTGCCGGGCGACGCGGACCGCGACGGCCGCTGAGTCTCCAGCTCCAACGCGCCACCAGACAGGAACGGGCCGCAACTGCGGCCCGTTTCCTTTTTCGATTGCTTCCCGCCGCCGCGAAGATGACCGGCGCTAGAAGTCGGCGTCCTTCGCCCAGCCTTCGCCGGTGCCGCGATGCAGGACGGTGTCTCCCTCGAGCACCGTGCCCGCGGGAACCGACGCCTCCTTCGCCAGCCGCTCGTAGATCGGCGCGAAGTCCGGCTCCGTCGCGGCCATCAGCTGCTCGAAGCTGTCGATCACGAAATACGTCTTCTGGTAGGTGTCGATCCGGTACCGCGTGCGCATGATGCGCTCCAGGTCGAACCCGAGCCGGTTCGGCGCATCACTTTCCAGGCAATGGATCGACTCGCCCTTGCTCGACACGATGCCGCTGCCATAGATGCGCAAGCCATCCGGCTGGCGGATCAGCCCGAACTCGACCGTGTACCAGTACAGGCGACTGAGCAGCATCAGCGCGTCCTCGCCGATGCCGTGCGCCTTGACCCCGCCGTGGCCGAACGCCTGCAGGTAGTCGGCGAACACCGGGTCCATCAGCAACGGCACGTGGCCGAACAGGTCGTGGAACAGGTCCGGCTCGGACAGGTAGTCCATCTGCTCGGGCTTGCGGATCCACCACGTGACCGGGAAGCGCCGGTGGGCCAGGTGGTCGAAGAACACCAGCTCCGGCAGCAGCCCTTCCACCCCGACCACTTCCCAGCCCGTCGCCGCGCGCAGGGCCTCGTTGAGGTCGCTGAACTTCGGGATGGCGTCGGGCGTCATGCCCATCGCGTCCTGCGCCTCCAGGAACGCATCGCAGGCGCGGCCGACCAGCACGTCGCGCTGGCGCCGGAACAGCGTCGCCCAGACCTGGTGGTCGGTGGGGGTGTAACCGTCCCACGGTTGCTCGACCACCCCGGTCGTGTAGACCGGGACGTAGCCCCGGTCGGTCTGCTGGTGCTCGACGCGACGTGGTTCGTTGCTCATGGCCGGGATGGTACGCCGATCACGTTTCGCGCGTCCCGGCCCATTGGTTGGGCGTCATTCCCGCGCCGCTCCCGACGGCGCGAACCGGTCGCCGAAGAAGTCGCCGGCGTTCCATTCCGGCGCCTCGTCCGCCGCCCCGACCAGCTGCCCGATCCGTGCGTTCAGGCGCGCCAGGTGGGCGGCGTCCCCGTACTGGATGGGCTGGTCCACGTCGTCGCAGGGCTGGTGGTAGCAGGTGCGCAGGAACTCGCGGGCGGCCAGGTGCGGCGCGGTCGTGGCATCGGCCACCTTGCCCGCGCTGGACGGCGCGGCCAGCACGCCGCCGTCCAGGTACACGGCCGGCACGCCCGCGCGGATGAAGGCGTACTGGTCGCTGCGCACGAACACGACCTCCTCGGGGAACGGATCTGGCGACAGTGCGAGCCCCAGTTCGTCGGCCGCCTGTTCGACCGTCGCCTGGAGCGTCGAATGCTCGATCCCGATCGGCACCGCGTCGCGACTCGGCGCCAGCAGGATCGGCATGTCCATGTTGATGTTGGCGACCAGGCGGCCACCCGGCGGCAGCGGCGGATGCGCGGCGAACCACTCGGCGCCGAGCAGGCCCTGTTCCTCTGCGGCCAGGGCGACGAACAGCACCGGGCGCTGGGGCGGCTCGTCCGCGCCGGCGAGCGCGCGCGCGGCCTCGAGCATGATCGACACGCCGAGCGCGTTGTCGAGCGCGCCGTTGTAGATCGCGTCGCCGTCGACCGGCGCGCCGATGCCGACGTGGTCGAGGTGGGCGGTGTAGACGATGTGCTCCAGCGAACGGGACGCATCGCATTCGCCGCCTTGGCGGCGCCCACAGGCATCGGCGGCCGGCAGGCGTGCGACGACGTTGCGGCTGTCGAGCGGTTCGATGCGGGTGCGGCCGGCCATCACGATCGTTCCCGGCAACGCGAATGCACGCGCCTGCCCGGCAACGACTTCGGCATGCAGTTGCGCAGCGGTCTTGCCGGTGCCGGCGAAGACGGTGTCCGCCGCCGCCGCGCTCACGGAAGCGACGGCCTGCAGCCCGGGCCAGGTACCGATCGGCGTGCCCTCCGCATCGCGCAGGCGCAGGCCGGGCTTGTCCCAGTTCGCGGCGCCGCGTGCCCAGGGCGCGCGCACCTCGTCGTCGGCGCTGTTGACCCACAACACGCCGACGGCCCCCTGCTCGGCGAGCGTGCGCAGCTTTTCGCGCCTCGAGCTGTAGAAGGCGCGGCGGTCGTTGTCGAAACGCGCCGGGGCGCCCTGGAAGACCACCGCGATCCTTCCCGCCAGGTCGACGCCTTCGAAATCGTCGTGGTCCAGTTCCGGCGCGTGCACCGCCTGGCCGACGAACACCGCGGGCGCCTCGAGGTGGTGCGACGGAGCATCGAACTGCAGCGCGGGCAGGAACTGCGTGCGGAACGCGAGGTCGGTCGCCTCGCCATCGCGGACGATCGCCAGGCGCGCACCGTCCGCCTCGCGGGTGGCGCGCAGCAGCGGCACCCGCTGGAACCAGCTGCCGTCATCGCCACCGGGCTGCAGGCCGGCCTGGCGGAAGCGCTCGGCCACGTACGCGGACGCGCGCCGGTAACCGCGCGTGCCCGTCTCGCGGCCTTCCATCGCGTCGTCGGCCAGGTGCCGGACGTCGGCCTCGATGCGCACCGCGGCCACCGGATCCACGCGGGCCAGCGCAATGGCCGGATCAGGTTCCGGCGTGCGCCGGCAACCGGTTGCGAGCAGCAGCGTGCAGGCCACCGACATGGCGGCCAGGGCGGCGAACAGGCGGGACAGGTGCATCACGACTCCGGGCGAAGCCGCGGTCGGCGCGGCACCTCGAGTCTAGCGGTCGCCCGCGGCCCCCGCGCGGCTCCCCGGCCGCCCCACGGTGGCGCCGCGCAAGCGTGGCTGGCCGTCGACCACGTCCGTCCACACGAGGTGCAGGCGATCGCCCGTCGAGACGAGTTGCGGCATGCCGGTGCCGCGCCCGCGACCCGCGACCCGCGCGACGTCGATGGCCTGCGCCGGCGCCGCGGACGGGCCCTGCAGGCGCGCCAGGCGCAATGCCTGTCCGGCGCCATCCTCGCGCAGCCACGCGACCCATGCACCGCGCTCGTCCAGGGCCACGTCGACGCGCCCCAGCACCGCCGCACCCGTGTCGAGCTCGACCGGGGCCGCGAACGTGCGCCCGGCGTCTTCGCTGCGCGCGGCATGCACGCGGGGCGCGCCGCCGGCCCCGGTGTACCAGGCAACGACCGCGTCGTCGCCGCGCGCGGCGACCGCCGGACCGTTGACCGGGCAGGCCGGCATGGTCCAGTCGTCGGCATGCACGATGCGCGGCGCGGTCCACCGCGCGCCGTCGTGGCGGGCCACCGCGATGTCGCGCACTTCGTCGGCGGTGCGGTCGCGATACGCCAGCAACAGCCCGTCGGCGGTCACCGCGGCGCTGGTCTGGCAGCAGTCGCACGTCGAGGCATCCAGCCTGGTTTCGTCGTGGCGGGCCAGCGCCGCATCCAGGCGCAGCGTGCGCAAGGTCATCGCGCCCCCGCCGTGCCCGCCACCATGGCCGCCGTGCCCGCCCGCGGTGGCGCGGCCGTCGAGCCAGGCGATGCCGATGCTGTCCGGGCCCGCGGCCCACAGCGAGGCGAACCCGTGTTCGGTGGGCGTGCCGTCGTCGTTCACCACCAGCGGCTTCGACCAGGTCGCGCCGCCGTCGCCGGAGCGCGCGAGCACCACGTCGTACGCATAGGTGGCCGCCGCCGACTTCCGCAACCAGTGCGCCCACAACGCACCGTCGGCGGTCGCGGCGACATGCGGCGTATCGGCCCAGTTGACGAACCAGTCGTCGCCGCGCGCGATCGTGCGCGATGCGGACCAGGCGCCGTCGTCGTGGCGCGCGAAGCGCAGCGCATGGCCGTCGCCCTCCGGCTCGATCCACGACAGCAGCAGGCTGCCGTCGGGCGCCACGACCAGGTCCGGCTGCGCGGCACCGTCTGGCGTCGGCAATGTCCAGGGCGTCGCGACGAGTGCTTCGGCCGGTACGGCGTCACGCGACGCGGCGGCCGGCGCGACCTGTGCATCCGTGGCTTGCGGCGAAGGCCCGCACCCGGCAAGGGCGATCGCGGGCAGCAGGACGAGCAGGCAATGGGGAACGCGCATGGACGCAGCCTAGCGCGTCACGACCCCGCGTGGCGTCGGGTGGCGGGATTCAGGCGGCGCGCCCGGCCGACGCGCTCCGGCGCGCACGTGCCAGGTGCACCAGCAGCAACGACACCGCGGCCGGCGTCATGCCCGGGATCCGCCGGGCCTGGCCGATGGTCTGCGGTCGCACCCGCGCCAGCTTCTGCGCCACCTCCGCCGACAATCCGCGCACGCCGGCGTAATCGAAGTCGCCGGGAATCGCGGTGTCCTCGTTGCGACGCGCGCGTTCGATCTCCTCGCGCTGGCGATCCAGGTAGCCGGCGTACTTCACGCCGATCTCCACCTGCTCGGCCACCGCGGCGTCCTCGACGCCGGGACCGAGCGCCGGCACGCGCATCAGCGCGGCATAGTCGATCCCGGGGCGTCGCAGCAGGTCACGCGCGCTGACCTCGCGGCCGACGACCACGTCGAGCGTCCCGGCCAGCGCGCGCCCGAGCGCGTTGTCCGGCGACGCCCACGTGGCGGCCAGCCGGCCTTCCTCCGCCACGATCGCCGCGCGCTTGCGCTCGAACGCGGCGTACCGCGCATCGTCCACCAGGCCCAGGGTGCGACCGGCCGGCGTCAGTCGCAGGTCGGCGTTGTCCTCGCGCAACTGCAGCCGGTACTCGGCGCGCGACGTGAACATCCGGTACGGCTCGTCGGTGCCGTGGGTGACCAGGTCGTCGACCAGCACCCCCAGGTAGGCCTCGTCGCGCCGCGGCCACCAACCCTCGCGCCCCTGCGCCACCCGCGCGGCATTGACGCCGGCCAGCAGGCCCTGCGCCGCCGCTTCCTCGTAACCGGTCGTGCCGTTGACCTGGCCGGCGAAGAACAGGCCGGCGACCACCTTGGTCTCCAGCGTCGCCTTCAACCCGCGGGGGTCGAAGAAGTCGTACTCGATCGCGTAGCCGGGGCGGGTCACGTGCGCCTGCTCGAAGCCGCGGATCGACCGCACCAGCGCCAGCTGCACGTCGAACGGCAGCGACGTCGAGATGCCGTTCGGATAGACCTCCACGACGTCCAGCCCCTCGGGCTCCACGAACACCTGGTGCGAAGCCTTGTCGGCGAAGCGCACCACCTTGTCCTCGATGGACGGGCAGTAGCGCGGCCCGGTGCCCTCGATCGCGCCGCTGTACAACGGCGAGCGGTCCAGTGCGCCGCGGATGATCTCGTGCGTGCGCTCGCTGGTCTGCGTGATCCAGCACGACACCTGGCGCGGATGGTCGTCGCGGGTGCCCATGAAGGAGAACACCGGGCGCGGGTCGTCGCCGGGCTGTTCCGCCATCACCGAGTAGTCGAGGCTGCGCCCGTCGATGCGCGGCGGCGTCCCGGTCTTCAGGCGCCCGACCTCGAACGGGCCTTCGCGCAGCCGGTGCGCGAGCGTCGTCGCCGGCGGCTCGCCGGCACGCCCCGCGGCGTGCGTCGCCTGGCCGACGTGCACCTTGCCGGCGAGGAACGTGCCCGCGGTGAGCACGACCGCGGCCGCCTCGAAGCGCAGGCCGTCACGCGTGAGGACGCCGGTGACCTGCCCGTCGTCGAAGAGGATGTCGTCGACCGCCGCCTGGAAGATCGACAGGCCCGGCTGCCGCTCGACCGCCCGCCGCACGAACGCGCGGTACAGGTTGCGATCGGCCTGGCAGCGCGTGGCGCGCACCGCCGGCCCCTTGCTGGCGTTGAGCCGGCGCCACTGGATGCCTGCCGCGTCCGCGGCGCGGGCCATCAGCCCGCCCAGCGCATCGATCTCCCGCACCAGGTGGCCCTTGCCGATGCCACCGATGGCGGGGTTGCAGCTCATCGCCCCGATCGTGTCGACCGCGTGGGTGAGCAGCAGCGTGCGTGCGCCTGCCCGGGCCGCGGCCAGCGCGGCCTCGGTGCCGGCGTGGCCGCCACCGACGACGATCACGTCGTGCCTGGCGATGGCGGGTGCGTGGGTAGTCATGGCGAGGGATTCTAGCGGCGGCCCGTCCCTGGGCTGGCGGAAACGAAGACGGCCGCCCTGGGGCGGCCGTCGGCGAGTGGCGGGGCGCGGCGGCCTTACGGCTCGTTGTCGCGCTCGCGGATCATGCGCTGCACGCGTTCGGCGCGGCTGGCACGGACGGGGCTCGACGCCTCGGCCATCGGGCGCGGTGCGCTCACGCGGGCTTCGGGTGCCGGCCGGGGCGCCTGCCGCTCCTCGCGCTGGACGCGGATGCTCGGCGCCTGCGGCTCGGCCAGGATCGCCGGACCGGGGTTGAGGTCGCGCAACCGGGCGAGGTCGCGCCACGGCGCCGGGCCCTGGTCATTCCCGCCGGAACCCGGCTGGGGCTCGTGGTCGGGTTCGGTGCCGGGACGCGGATGCACCACGATCGGCGGATAGTGCGGGTAGCCGCGGTAGTAGTACGGCCAGCCGCCGTAGCCATAGCCGTAGCGGTCGTAGCCATAGCGGCTGTAACCGTAGGGATAGCCGTAGCTCACGCCGAAGCTCCAGCCGCTGCGGCCGTAGTACGGGTAGCCGTACCCGTAGCCATGCGGGCCGTAGTAGTCGCGGTGCCTGTATTCGACCGACGGGCGGCCGTAGTAATAGTCCCCGCCGTAGCCCTGGCTGCCGTAGCCGCCGCGGTACTGGTAGGGATCGGTGATGCAGCCGGCCAGCAGCAGCACGAACGCTGCCGGGACCGCGAGCTTCAGGGTGGTCAGGATGGCTTTCATGTTCATGTCCCCATTGCGACCATGGCAGCTTCTGCCTAAACGATTGAATTCGGGCTTAATCCTACGTGAGGGCCGTTATGGAACCTGAACCGCGCAGCACACCGCCCCCGTGTTTCGCCGATGTCCTTGCGGCGGCCGCGCGGATTGCCCCGCATGCCACCGTCACGCCCGTGCTGCGCGCTTCGAGCCTGGATGCACTGGCGGGCTGCGAGCTGCACTGGAAGGCCGAGCCGCTGCAGCGCGCCGGCGCATTCAAGTTCCGGGGTGCGTGCAACGCGGTCTGGGCGCTGGGCGAAGCCGCGGCATCGCGGGGCGTGGTGACCCATTCCTCCGGCAACCACGGCGGGGCACTCGCGCTGGCGGCGCGCACCCGCGGCATCGACTGCCATGTCGTCGTGCCCGAAGGCGCGGTGGCGGCGAAGCTTGCCGCGATCCAGGCCTACGGCGCCACGTTGCATCGGTGCGAACCGACCATCGCGGCGCGCGAGGCGGCCTGCGCAAGGGTCCAGGCGGAGACAGGCGCCAACCTCGTGCATCCGTACACCGATCCGGCGGTGATCGCGGGCCAGGGCACCGCGGCGCTGGAACTGCTCGCGTCCGTCGACGCCGGGGGGTTCGACACGCTGGTCGTGCCGGTGGGCGGCGGCGGACTCGCCTCCGGGACGTGCCTTGCGGTTGCGGCGCGTTCGCCGCGCACCCGCGTGGTGCTGGCCGAACCCGCGGGCGCCGCGGAAACGGCGGCGTCGCTGGCGCACGGCGAACGGATCACCGAGTTCACGCCCGACACGGTGTGCGACGGCCTGCGCGGCACGCTGGGCGCGCCGAACTTCGCGATGCTCCGGGCGCATGGCGTCGAGGTCGTCACCGTGGACGATGCGCGGACGCTCGCGGCCATGCGGTTGCTGTGGCAGCGGCTGAAGCTCGTGGTCGAGCCGTCGTCCGCGATCGCGTTCGCCGCGATCCTGGCGCAACCGGCGCTATTCGCCGGACAGCGGGTCGGCGTGATCCTGTCGGGCGGCAACGTCGACCTGGATGCGTTGCCCGCCCTGTTCGGCCGGGAGGCCGGCGCCGCCTAGCGCAACGCCGTCGCGGCGCGGGACAGGCCTTCGTGCAGCAACAGGCGGGTCACCGCCGCCCGCTCGCCCAGCGGCCGTTCGCCAAGGACATCGAGCAGCATGCCGAACGAACGGCAGCGCGCGTCACCCGCCCCGGCTTCCAGACCGGGCAGGAAATCCTCGTGCAGGATCGCGGCCGTGGCCCCGGCCTTCTTCAGTGACTGGCGTGCCTGCTCGGCATCGAACGGCTGCGGCGGATTGCGGGTGGCCGCAACCAGGACATCGGCGACGGCGAGCGCGAACCGCTCGCGGCTCGCCTCGTCCAGCTGGTGGGCTGCCGCATTCATGCCGGTGAGGCTGCGGTCCGCGTCAGGCTCGAACAGGGCGCACAGCGCGCCCGCCTCGCCGGGTGCCTCGGCGGCGGCATGCACGGCCTGGAACAGTCCATCGACCGCGCGATCCGGGGCGCGGCGCAGCAGTTCCATGCCGTCCGCGACGAGCACGGCCGGGTCGAAGCCCAGCGCCTCGAGCGCGGGCACCGGTTCGGGCGGCGCCGCGGCGACGGGCATGGCGGCGATGCCGAGGAGGGCGGTCAGCAGGAGGCGTGGCGTCGGCATGGTGGCAGTCGGGCGCGGGGGACACCCGAATCTAGGCCAACCGATCTGAACCCCGCGTCACTTCCGGCGGCGGATCGGGATCTGCGACACCGGCACGCTGGTGACCTCGTACCCGGACTCGCGAATGGGCGCGCCGGGCGGCGGCGCCCAGGCATGCGCCTGGATGACTTCCCAGGTCGCCGGCAGGCCTGCGTCCGTGCGCAACGGCTCGTACGCGGCGGCCGCGGCGGCGAAGCGCGCCCGCCCGGTCAGCGTGCGCCGGCGGCCGGCCAGTGCGTTGGTCGCGCCAAGCGCGCGCAGTTGCCGCATCAGCGCGGGCAGGTCCGGGTGGTGCTGGCGGTACAGGTCGCGATCGAGCACCGGGTCGCGAAAGCCGGCGTGCACCAGCGCATCGCCGAAGCGCGCGATGTCGGCGAACGGACTCACATGCGGCGTTTCGTCGACGGAGGCGAATGCCTCGTGCAACTCGTGCAGCGTCTCGCTGCCGAACGTGGAGAGCAGCAGCAACCCGCCAGGCTTCAACGCGCGGCGCAGGCCGGCGAAGGTCGCCGGCAGGTCCTCCACCCACTGCAGGCACAGGTTCGACACGAGCACGTCGACGCTGCCCTCGGCGAGCGGCAAGGCGCGGGCATCGCCGCACACCAGGTCGATGCCGCGCTGGAACGGGCGCCAGGCGGGGGCGCGGCGGCGGGCCTCGCGCAACATCGGCAACGCGAGGTCCACCGCGACCACGCGCGACCGCGGCCAGCGACGACGCAGCGCACGCGCGGCGCTGCCCGGGCCGCTGCCCAGGTCGACGACCACGCCGGGAATGCGCTTGCCCGCGCGGGCAGGCGCCGGAGCGCCATCTCCCTTGTGCATGTCGTAGTAGTCGAGCGAGTCGAGCAGCCGCGACTCGACCTCGTGCTGCAGCGCTGCCGCGGCGTCGTAGCTGCCGGCGGCGCGCGAGAAGGCGCGCCGGACCTGGCGCGTGTCGAACAGCGTGCCCGGTGGACGACTCATGGTTGCCGGCCGCCCTGGCGCGCGCGGCCGAGGAAGGTTGCGGCGTGGCCTGCCACCGCATCGGCGTGGGTGAGGAACGGCGCATGGCCGGCATGGTCGATGACGCAGGCCGTCGCGCGCGGCGCCAGCGTCGCGGCGGCCTGCATCGCGCGCGGGTCGACGAGCCGGTCGCGGCGCCCCGCCAGCCAGAGGCTCGGCACCTGCAGCGTCGGCAACAGCGGGCGCAGGTCGGTCCGTTCCAGCAGGTCCAGGCCATCGGCGAGCACCGCGGCGTCGGGTTCCCCGCGTGCCAGCACCTCGGCGCGCAGTTCACGGATCTCCTCGCGCGCGTGGTCGGAGCCGAAGGCTTCCAGCGCGATGAAGCGATCCAGCGTGCCGCGATAGTCGCTGCGCAGCCCCGCGGCGAAGTCGCGGAAGATGTCGGCCGAGACCGCGAACGGCCAGTCGTCGCCGCGGACGAAGCGGGGGCTGGCGCAGGCCATCAGCAAGGCGGGCACGCGGTGGGGCCAGGCATGCGCGGCGTGCAGCGCGACCAGCCCGCCCAGCGACCATCCCAGCCACGGGGCGTCGGGGACGACGTCCGCGACCGCTTCGGCACAGGCCCCGAGCGCGAGCGGTACATCGCTTCCGCGGCTCGCGCCGTGACCTGGCAGGTCGACGACGTGCAAGGTGAACGCGTCGCGCAGCCGCGCCACCAGCGGCGCGAACACGCCGCCGTGCATCGCCCAGCCGTGCAGCAGCACCAGCGGCGGGCCGCGGCCCGCGACCTCGACATGCAGCGCGCTCATGCGGTCGCGCCGTAACCGTGCGCCACCGCGTCGCGCGCCCACTGCAGCGCCTCGAGCAACGCGTCGACCTCGTCGGCACCATGCAGCGCCGACAACGTGATGCGCAGCCGCGCGCCGCCCTCGGGCACCGTCGGCGGCCGGATCGCGGCCACCCAGAACCCCTGGTCCTCGAGCGCGCGCGACATTGCCAGCGTGGCGGCGTCATCGCCGACGAGCAGCGGCTGGATCGGCGTCACCGAGTGCATCAGCTCGAAGCCCGCCGCACGCGCGCCCTTGCGCAGGCGTTCGGCCAGTGCCTGCAGCTTCTCGCGACGCCAGTGTTCGCGCCGCGCCAGCTTCACCGCAGCCAGCGACGCGGCGGCCTGGGCGGGCGGCAACGCCGTGGTGTAGACGTACGGGCGCGCCGTCTCGGCCAGGTGCTCGATGAGCGCCGCCTCGCCGGCGACCACCGCGCCGTAGCCGCCGAGCGCCTTGCCCAGCGTCGCCAGTTGCAGCGGGACCTGTGACACGTCCAGGCGGCTGGCTGCCACGCTGCCGCGGCCATCGGGGCCGACGACGCCGATGCCGTGCGCGTCGTCGACATACAGCAGCGCCTTCTGCACGCGGGCGACCAGGGCGAGGTCGCGCAGCGGCGCGATGTCGCCGTCCATGCTGAACACGCCGTCCGTGGCCAGCACCGCGGCACCGGTGGGCAGGCTGCGCAACTGCCGCACCGCGCCTTCCGGATCCGCATGCGGATAGCGCCGCAACCGGCAACCCGCCAGGCGGGCGGCGTCGAGCAGGCTGGCGTGGTTGAGCCGGTCCTGCACGCAGGCATCGTCCTCGCGCAGCAGCGACTGCAGCACGGCGAGGTTGGCGAGGAAGCCGCTGCCCAGCAGCAGCGCGCGCGGTACCTGCAGCCAGTCCGCGATCTCGCGCTCCAGCGCCTCGTGCACGGCATGGTGGCCGCAGACCAGGTGCGAGGCGAGGCCGCCGGCGCCCTGGTGCGCCGCGGTGTCCTGCAACGCGCCGACGACGCTGAAGTGTTGCGACAGGCCCAGGTAGTCGTTGCCGCAGAACCCGGTGAGCCAACGCCCGTCCACCTCGAGCCGGAATCCGTCGCGGCGGGTGACGCTGCGGCGAATGCGCCGTCGCGCCGTCGCGTCGCGTTCCAGGCGCAGCGCGGCGATGCGCTCGCGCGGGTCGGGTCGCTGCACGGGGGCGATGCCTGCGGCGATCAGGCCGCGTCGGCGGCGATCGGGACGTGTACCGTGCCGCGGCACCCCGCGCGTCCGGCCGCATCGGCCGCATCCACCTGCATCGGCACCAGTCCGAGGCGCTCGAACAGCGCCTGGTCGCGTGCGACGTCCGGGTTGCCGGTCGTCAGCAGCTTCTCGCCGTGGAAGATCGAGTTCGCGCCGGCGGCGAAGCACAACGCCTGCAGCTCGTCGCTCATCGATTCGCGGCCGGCCGACAGCCGGACCATCGACCTGGGCATCATCAGCCGGGCCACCGCGATGGTGCGCACGAACTCGAACGGGTCCAGTTCCGCCGTGCCCGCGAGCGGCGTGCCTTCGACCTGCACCAGCCGGTTGATCGGCACCGAGTCCGGGTGCGCCGGCAGGTTGGCGAGCGCCTGCAACAGCCCCGCGCGCTGGTCGCGCGACTCGCCCATGCCGACGATGCCGCCGCAGCAGGTCTTCATGCCCGCGTCGCGCACGTGGCCCAGCGTGTCGAGCCGGTCCTGGTACTCGCGGGTGTGGATCACCTCGCCGTAGAACTCCGGCGCGGTGTCCAGGTTGTGGTTGTAGTAGTCCAGGCCCGCGCCCTTCAGCGCATGCGCCTGCGTGTCGCTGAGCATGCCGAGCGTCGCGCAGGTCTCCAGGCCGAGCGCCTTCACCTCCCGGATCATGGCGGCGACCTTCGGGATGTCGCGGTCCTTCGGCGACCGCCAGGCGGCGCCCATGCAGAAGCGCGAGGCACCGGCGGCCTTCGCCTGGCGGGCCTTCTCGACGACCGATTCGGTCGACATCAGCTTCGTGGCGTCCACGCCCGTGTGGTACCGGGCGGCCTGCGGGCAGTAGCCGCAGTCCTCGGGGCAGCCGCCGGTCTTGACCGACAGCAGGGTGGAGACCTGCACCTGTGCCGGGTCGAAATGCGCTCGATGGACGCTGCCGGCGCGGAACAGCAGCTCCGTGAAGGGCAGCGCCAGGAGCGCGAGCACTTCCCCGCGGGTCCAGTCGTGGCGAAGCGGCCCGGGCGTGCCGTTGGAAACGCTGGCTTGGCTGACCGATGGCATGGGCGATCCCCGACGGAGGCGGCGTGGTTGACCCGGCAGTCTGGAAACCATGCCAGGGCCTGTCAACCGAAACGACGCACGCCGGGTTGACGGACCTTTCGGCCGGCTCGGCCGCACGTTGTGGCCGGCGCGTTGCCTGCTGTGCGATGCGGGCGGCGCATCCGGGCACGACTTGTGCGTGGCGTGCGCCGCGTCGCTGCCCTGGTCGCGCCTGGCTTGCCCGCGTTGCGCCCTGCCCCTGTCCTCGCCGGCCCGGGCCTGCGGAGGGTGCCTGCGCAAGGCGCCATTGCTGGACGCCGCCCATGCCGCGTTTGCCTATCGCGCGCCGCTCGACAGGCTGCTGCCCCGCCTGAAGTTCCACGGCGACCTGGCCGCCGGGCGGTTGCTCGCCGGGGCCATGGCCGTGGCGTTCGCCGACCTGCCCGCGCCCGGCGCGCTGGTGCCGATCCCGTTGTCCCGGGCCCGCCTGCGCCAGCGTGGCTACGACCAGGCGCTGGAACTGGCCCGGCCACTGGCCCGCGCGCTCGGGCTGGTGCTGTCGCCCGACGGCCTGCACCGGACGCGCGACACGCAAGCGCAGTCACGCCTCGACGCGAGGGGCCGCCGCCGCAACGTGCGCGGCGCCTTCGCCGCGACGCGAGGCGCGGACCTGCCGGACCATGTCGCGCTCGTCGACGACGTCATGACCACCGGCGCCACCCTGCATGCCGCCGCGCTGGCGCTGCGTCGCGCGGGCGTGCGCCGGGTGGATGCGTGGGTGTGTGCCCGGGTGGCCTGAACGTCCGGCCGCCGCTGACTACCACCGATACGCCAACGCGATGCCCGCGAAGACCACCAGCCCCACCCAGTGGTTGTGCAGGAAGGCGCGGAAGCATCCGTCGCGGTCGCGGTGCCGCCCGAGCACGAACTGCCAGGCGACCAGCAGCACCGCCAGTCCCAGCCCCCACCAGAACGGTTCCCCCAGTCCGGCGCGCTGCCCCACAAGCGCCAGCGCGGAGAAGAACAACGCGTACAGGATCCCGAGCGCGACCAGGTCGAGGTCGCCGAACAGGATCGCGGTCGACTTCGCCCCCGCGCGCAGGTCGTCGTCACGGTCCACCATCGCATACCAGGTGTCGTACGCCGTCGCCCAGAAGATGTTGGCCACGTACAGCACCCAGGCGATCGCGGGCACTTCGCCCTGCACCGCCGCGAACGCCATCGGGATCCCCCAGCCGAACGCGAGGCCCAGGTACACCTGCGGCAGGTAGGTGTGTCGCTTGAGGTAGGGATAGGTCATGGCCAGCACCAGCCCGACCAGGCTCAGCCAGGCCGTCAGACGGTCGAGCGTGAGCACCAGCGCGAACGCCGCGAGCATCAACACCGCGAACACCGCCAGCGCCTCGCGGCCGGACACCGCCCCGGTCGCCAGCGGCCGGGTGCGCGTGCGCGCGACCTGCGGGTCCAGCCAGCGGTCGGCGTAGTCGTTGATCACGCAGCCGGCCGATCGGGTCAGCCAGACCCCGGCGGTGAAGACGACGAGCGGCCACCAGGGCGGCACGCCCCCGGCGGCGATCCACAGCCCCCACCAGGTTGGCCACAACAGCAGCAGCCAGCCGATCGGCCGGTCGCCCCGCACGAGTTGCCAGTACAGCGCCAGGCGCGTGCGCCAGGCAGGTCGCGGGCGTGTCGGTTCCGGCTGCATGGGCGTGAGCTTACCCGCGCCGAGTGCTCGCTCCATTTCGCGGCCGTGTGCGACAATGCGCGCCCAGCGGCGTGCCCAGGCTCCCGCGGAACGGCACGCGCCCGTAGCTCAGCCGGATAGAGTAGTGGCTTCCGAAGCCATTGGTCGGGGGTTCGAATCCCTCCGGGCGCGCCACTGTTCCGAGACCCTTGGTGCGCCATCGAATCGACTTCTGCGGCCTGGCCGCGTGCATGGGTGGATCGTGCGCAATTACGACCTGGACTTCCTCAAGAAATTCTCGATGGTGCTCGGCTTCCTGGTGCTGGTGGCCATCGGGTTGATCGTGTTCTCCAATTACCTGCACGGGACCCTGCCGCGCGAGGAGGACCCCTCGGTCACCGCCCGCACCGAGGCGCGCATCGCCCCGATCGGGCAGGTCTACGCGGGGGCCACCGGCGCCGCCGCGCAGGCCGCCGCCGCCGCCGCGGCCCAGGAAGCGGCCGCCGCGCAGGTCGCCTACGGCGGCACGCTGGACGGCGCCACGATCTACCAGAACCTGTGTGGCGGCTGCCACACCGCCGGGGTCGCCGGTGCGCCGAAGCTGGTGTCCGCCGAGTGGACCGCGCGCATCGCACAGGGCATGGACGTGCTGCACACGCATGCGATCGAGGGTTACCAGGGCGAGGCCGGCTTCATGCCGCCGAAGGGTGGCAATCCCGCACTGACCGACGAACAGGTCATCGCCACCGTCGACTGGATGGTCGGGAACCTCCAGTAGGCGCGGCGCAGGCCGCGAAGCTTTCCAATGACGCCGCCTCCGGGCGGCGTCTTCATGTCCGGGGCTTATCATTCAGGGATGGCCCAACCCCCGTTTCCCACGCCCGAGGCCGCCGCCGATCCGGACGCCCCGTCGCTGATGCTCGAGGGCCCGGCGGGTGCCATCGAGGCGGCCGTCGAGTATCCGGAAGGCGCCGCGCGTCCCGTGGTCGCCGTCATGTGCCATCCCCTGCCCACCGAGGGCGGGACGATGCACAACAAGGTCGTGACCATGGCCGCGCGCGCCCTGCGCCAGTGCGGCGCCACCACGGTGCGCTTCAATTTCCGCGGCGTGGGCGATTCGGCCGGCGACTTCGACGACGGCCGGGGCGAGCTGGAGGACCTGCGCGCGGTGGTGGCATGGGTGCGCGACCAGCGACCGGAACACCAGTTGTGGCTGTGCGGCTTCAGTTTCGGGGCCTACGTGTCGCTCCGCGGCGCGGTGGAGCTGGCCGTGGACGCGGTGATCTCGATCGCGCCGCCGGTCGGCCGCAGCTGGGACTTCTCCACGATCCAGCCACCGGCGGTGCCGTGGCTGGTCGTGCAGGGCGACGCCGACGAGGTGGTCGATGCGGAGGAAGTCGCGGCCTGGGTCGACCGGATGCCCGAGCCCCCCGAGCTGGTGCGCATGCCGGAAGCGGGACATTTCTTCCACCGGCGCCTGATCGACCTGCGCGGCGCCATCAAGCACGGGATCCGGACCTGGCTGCCGCCCGCGCAGGGCACGAATGGCTGACGCGCAACAGGCGCCCCGCCCGGGGGCGGTGTACGCGGCAGGCGTGGCGCGCGGGGACTGGCAACGCGATCCCGCGCAGCTGCCCGCGCTCGCGGAACTCGACAGGATCCACCATGCGCTGGTCGGCGCCGCCGGGCCCGGGCTGTTCGCCCGCCTGCTGGGCAAGCGGGACGCCGCGCCGAAGGGCCTGTACCTCTGGGGCGGCGTCGGCCGCGGCAAGACCTTCCTGGTCGACCTGTTCTTCGACACCCTGCCGGTGGCCGGGAAGCGCCGCACGCATTTCCATCGCTTCATGCGCGAAGTCCATGCGCAGCTGCGCGCGCATGCGGGCGAACGCGACCCGCTGGCCGCGATCGCCCGCCAGTGGGGCGGCGAGTTGCGCGTGCTGGTGCTCGACGAGTTCTTCGTCAGCGACATCGGCGACGCGATGCTGCTCGCGCGGCTGCTCGACGGCCTGTTCGCCGAAGGCGTCGTGCTGGTCACCACGTCGAACACGCCGCCCGGCCGCCTGTACGCCGGTGGGCTGCAACGCGCGCGGTTCCTGCCGGCGATCGAACTGCTGGAGCGGCATTGCGTCGTCCTCGAGCTGGACAGCCCGACCGACTACCGCTTGCGCGCGCTGACGAAATCGCCGGTGTACCGCGCGCCGCTGGACGCCCGTTCGAACGACTGGTTGCAGCAGCGCTGGGAAGCGCTGACCAGCGGCGTCCCGCTCGAAGCAGGCCCGCTGGTCATCGAGGGCCGCGACATCCCGGCGCGCGCGCTCGCCGAAGGCCACGCCTGGTTCGATTTCGACGCCCTGTGCGAAGGGCCCCGCGCCACCGCGGACTACATCGAAGTGTCGCGGGAGTACCACACCGTGCTGCTGGGCGGCATCCCGGTGTTCGACGGCCGCAACGACGACCCGGCGCGGCGGTTCGTGCACCTGGTCGACGAGCTGTACGACCGCCACGTCAACCTGGTCTGCACGGCCGCCGCGCCGCCGCACGCGCTGTACACGGGCGAACGCCTGCGCGGCGCGTTCGAACGCACGTCCTCGCGCCTGGTCGAGATGCAATCGAGCGGCTACCTCGCGCAGGCACACCGCGGCTGACCCCTGGATGGCAGTAGCATCCGGGGTTCCGACCCAGGGGAACCGCCATGCGCCTGACCGCCCTAGCCGTCCTTTCCGCGTGCCTGTGCGCGCCCGCCTTCGCCCAGGACGCCGGGCAGCGTCCTGAAGTCACGGCCGCGGCCACGGACCTCGCGGAAGACGTCGTGGCATGGCGCCGGGACATCCATGCGCATCCGGAGCTGTCGAACCGGGAGGCGCGGACGGCGAAGCTGGTGGCCGACCACTTGCGGGGACTGGGACTGTCGCCGCGGACGGGGATTGCACACCACGGGGTGACGGCCGTCATCGAGGGCGGGTTGCCCGGACCACGGATCGCGTTGCGGGCGGACATGGATGCGTTGCCGGTGACGGAGCAGACCGGGCTGCCGTTTGCATCCAAGGCCACCACGACGTTCCGCGGGGAGCAGGTCGGCGTGATGCACGCCTGCGGGCACGACGCGCACACCGCGATCCTGCTGGGGGTGGCCGACGCGCTGGTCGCGATGCGCGAGGACCTGCCCGGGTCGGTGATGCTGGTGTTCCAGCCGGCCGAGGAAGGTGCACCGGACGGCGAGGCCGGCGGCGCGTCGCTCATGCTGGAAGAAGGGCTGTTCGCCGGGTTCGAGCCCGAGGCGATGTTCGGCCTGCACGTGTTCTCCACGCTCCCGGCGGGGACGATCGGCGTGCGCGGCGGGCCGATGATGGCGGCGTCGGACAAGTTCACGATCATGGTCAACGGCGTGCAGACGCACGGCTCGCGCCCCTGGGGCGGCGTCGACCCGATCGTGGCGGCGGCGGACATCGTGGGCACCGCGCAGACCGTGGTCAGCCGGCGCACCGACATCGCGAAGCTGCCGGCGGTGCTGAGCTTCGGCTCGGTGAAGGGCGGCATCCGCTACAACATCATTCCCGACAGCGTCGAGCTGGTGGGGACCATCCGCACGTTCGACGAAGGGATGCGCGAGCGCATCCATGCGGACCTGCGGAACGTGGCCACGCACGTCGCCGCGGCGCACGGTGCCACGGTCGACGCACGGGTGCCCGACCGGGAAGGCAACCCGGTCACGATCAACGACCCGGCGCTGACGGCGAGGATGCTGCCCAGCCTGGCCGCGGTGGCCGGCGCGGACAGGGTGGTCGAGCCGCCGCTGCAGATGGGCGCCGAGGACTTCGCCTACTACGCACGCGAAGTGCCGTCGATGTTCTTCTTCGTCGGCGCGACCGCCCCCGGCATCGATCCGCTGACCGCACCCGGCAACCATTCGCCGCGGTTCGTGCTGGACGAGTCGTCGCTCGACCTGGGCCTGCGCGCGATGCTGCAGGTGGCGCTGGACTACCTGCACGCCAACGATTGACGGCGCGCGGATAATGGCGGGATGACCCGCACCGACCTGCCGCTCGGCCGTTCCGTCGACTATCCGCGCCATTACGACGCGGGGTTGCTGTTCCCGATCGCGCGCAGTGAAGGGCGCGCGGCGCTGGGCCTGGCGGAAGGCGTCCTGCCCTTCACCGGCCATGACCGCTGGCATGCGTACGAGGTGTCCTGGGTCGACGCGGGCGGCAAGCCGCTGGTCGCGACCGCCACGTTCGTGGTGCCTGCCGATTCGCCGCACCTGGTCGAATCCAAGTCGCTGAAGCTGTACCTCAACGCCTTCAACGCCACGCCCTTCGAATCGCGCGAAGCGGTGCGCGCGCGCATCGCCGCCGACCTGTCGGCGGTCGCGGGCGCCGCGGTCGAGGTCCAGCTCGGCCTGCCGCCGGTCGGCGACGACACCGCCGCGGTGTCCATCGATGCCCAGGACGTGGCCATCGACCACTACGGCCCACCGCAGGCCGGGTTCCTGTCGGCGGACGCGGGCGATGTCGTCGGGGAAACCCTGTCCAGCGAACTGCTCAAGTCCAACTGCCCCGTCACCGGGCAACCCGACTGGGCCGACGTGCGCATCGCCTACCGCGGGCCGCGCATCGACCGGGCGGGCCTGTTGCGTTACCTGGTGTCGTTCCGGGACCACTGCGAGTTCCACGAACAGTGCGTCGAGCGGATCTTCGTGGACGTGCTGGCGCACTGCGCGCCGTCGCGCCTTTCGGTGCAGGCGCGCTACACCCGCAGGGGCGGCCTCGACATCAACCCCTGGCGCGCCACGCCCGGCCTGCCCGCACCCGGCCCGGGACGGCATCCGCGGCAATAGCGTTGCGCCGCCGTGTCGACGCGCGGTTCACATCGACGCGATGCTGCCTTAACGGGCGGGATGGGACGCTGGCGCTCCCCCCTCCCGGACGCAGCCCCCCATGCCCAGGACAACCGATCCCGACTCGCTGTCGCTCAAGCCATCCACCGGCGAGCTGCGTGGCGAGCGAGCGCGCCCGGACTTCTCGGGTGTTCGCGGCAGCGTCGACACCGTGCCCGCCACCGATGGCGGTCAGGCCAGTGCGCCGGCGTCCGCCGACATCACGCCGTCGAGCGGCGCCCGCCAACGCTACACGGTGAAGCAGGGCGACACCCTGTCGCACATTGCCCAGCGTTACTACGGCAAGGCGTCGGACTGGCGCCGGATCTACGACGCCAACCGCGCCACGATCGAGAATCCCGACCTGATCCATCCGGGCCAGGAACTGACCATCCCGCCAACCAACGACGACTGACCCCTCCCAGGAGACACCCGATGATCCGCATTGCCCCCTCGACCCTCGCCGCCGCCCTCGCGCTCGCGGCCGTGTTCGCCCTCTCGGCCTGCGACCGCCGGGACGATGCCGCGGTCGACGACGCCGCCAACCCGCCGCCGGCCGCCACCGAACCCGCCCCCACCGACATGCCCGATGCCGGCGCGCCCGATGGCACGGTCGACCCCAATGCAGCGGTTACCGTCACCAGCCTCGAGCTGGGCAGCGAAGTGGGCGCCGACAACCGGGTCGCCGCGCCGATGAGCACCTTCGCCACCGGCGATACCGTGCACGCCTCCGTCGTCACCGACGGCAGCGGCGGCACCGTGTCCACCCGCTGGACCTTCGAGGACGGCCAGGTGGTGCACACCGAGGACAAGATCGTCCCGGCGGGCAACCAGGTCACCGACTTCATGATCACCAATCCGTCGGGTTGGCCGACCGGCACCTACACCCTGGAGGTGTCGGTGGACGGCCAGGTGGTGGAAACCCGCGAGTTCGAGGTGCGCTGACCCTCGCGCACCGTGCGGCATGAAGGGGCGCGGCGCCGGCCGCGCCCCTTTTTTGTGGACAATGGATGGTCCACGCGCAAGAGAAGCGAGTCCACCATGGCGAAGGCCCCCACGATCCTCTACACCCTCACCGACGAGGCGCCGTACCTGGCGACCCAGTCGCTGCTGCCCATCGTGCAGGCGTTCACCCGCACCGCCGGGATCGACGTGGACACCCGGGACATCTCGCTGGCGGCGCGCATCCTGGCGCAGTTCCCCGACCGGGTGCCCGCCGGCAAGCGCGTCCCCGACGACCTGGCCGAACTCGGCGCGCTCGCGAAGACGCCCGACGCCAACATCATCAAGCTGCCCAACATCAGCGCGTCCGTGCCGCAGCTCAAGGCCGCGATCGCCGAGCTGCAGGCGCAGGGCTTCGACCTGCCCGCGTACCCGGACGAGCCTGCCACCGACGCCGAGCGGGACGCCAAGTCGCGCTACGACCGGGCCAAGGGCAGCGCCGTCAACCCGGTGCTGCGCGAGGGCAATTCGGACCGCCGCGCGCCGAAGTCGGTGAAGGACTACGCGCGCAAGCACCCGCACCGCATGGGCGCCTGGGAAGCGGGATCGCAGGCCCATGTCGCCTGCATGCAGGCCGGCGACTTCTACGGCAGCGAGCAGTCGACGCGGGTGGAAGCGCCTGTCGACGTCCGCATCGAGCTGGCCGGCGACGACGGCGTGACCACCGTGCTGAAGGACCGCATCCCGCTGCAGGACGACGAGGTGATCGATGCGGCGGTGATGGACACGCGCCTGCTGGCCGAGTTCATCGATGCGCAGCTGGAGGATGCCAGGGCGCGCGGCGTGCTGTTTTCGCTGCACCTGAAGGCGACGATGATGAAGGTCTCCGACCCGATCATCTTCGGCGTCGCGGTCAACCGCTTCTACGCGCCGGTGCTGGCGAAGCACGACCGCGAACTGATGGCCGCGGGATTCGACCCGAACAACGGCATCGGTGACCTGTATGCGCGCCTGCCCACGCTGCCGCCCGCCCTGCAGGCCACCCTCCAGGCGGACATCGAGGCCCTCTACGCCGGGCGTCCGGCCCTGGCGATGGTCAATTCCGACAAGGGCATCACCAACCTGCACGTCCCGAGCGACGTCATCGTCGACGCATCGATGCCAGCGATGATCCGCGACGGCGGGCGCATGTGGAACGCGGCCGGCAAGCTGCAGGACGCCAAGGCGGTCATCCCCGACCGCAGCTACGCCGGCATCTACCAGGCGGTGATCGAGGACTGCAAGGCGCATGGGGCATTCGACCCCGCGACGATGGGCAGCGTGCCCAACGTCGGCCTGATGGCGCAGAAGGCGGAGGAATACGGCAGCCACGACAAGACGTTCCGCATCCCCCGCGACGGCGTGGTACGCGTGGTCGACACCGCCGGGAAGGTCCTGCTGCAGCACGCGGTGCGGGCGGGCGACATCTGGCGCATGTGCCAGACGAAGGACGCGCCGGTGCGCGACTGGGTGCGCCTGGCGGTGGAGCGCGCGCGCCTGTCGGGCACCCCGGCGGTGTTCTGGCTCGACCCGGCGCGCGCGCACGACGCGCAACTCATCGCCAAGGTCGAGGCCTACCTGCGCGACCACGACACCGCCGGGCTGGACATCCGGATCCTGTCGCCGGTCGACGCCATGGCGCATTCGCTGGCCCGCATCCGCCGCGGCGAGGACACGATTTCGGTCACCGGCAACGTGCTCCGCGACTACCTGACCGACCTGTTCCCGATCATGGAGCTCGGGACCAGCGCGAAGATGTTGTCGGTGGTGCCGCTGATGGCCGGCGGCGGGCTGTTCGAGACCGGCGCGGGCGGCAGCGCGCCCAAGCACGTGCAGCAGTTCACCGAGGAGAACTACCTGCGCTGGGATTCGCTGGGCGAGTTCCTGGCGCTGGCGGCGTCGCTCGAGCACCTGGCCGCGCGCGAGGGGAATGCGAAGGCGAAGGTGCTGGCCGAGGCGCTGGACGCGGCCAATGCGCGGTTCCTCGACACCGACAAGTCACCGACGCGCAAGCTGGGCGGCATCGACAACCGCGGCAGCCATTTCTACCTGGCGCTGTACTGGGCGCAGGCGCTGGCGGCGCAGGACGACGATGCCGCGCTCAAGGCCGCGTTCGCACCGCTCGCCGCCTCGCTGGCCGCGAACGAGGCGGCGATCGTCGGCGAGCTCGCCGCGGTGCAGGGGACGCCCGTCGACATCGGCGGCTACTACCGCCCGGACCTGGCGAAGGTGGGCGAGGCGATGCGCCCCAGCCCGACCTTCAACGCGGCGCTCGCCTCGCTCTAGCGGCAGCCGCACGCGGCAAGGACCGGTGCCGCGGCGTCCGCGCGCCGGACCTGGCGCGCTGGCTCCCCGCGCAGCGGCGGGAAGGCTTCCCTGGCCGCCACCCTGTTGCCGTAGCCCTCCGCATAGCTCTTGGGCGGCGGGGCGAACGGCGCGTCACGCAGGTCGCCATGCAGGTACAGCAGGTGCTTGAAGATGTTCATCGCGGCTCTCCGTTGGCGGCGGGCGGCGCCCGCCTTCTTGAATGACGTACAAGCTAGGCGCATGCTTTCCGTCGGAAAAGCGACCGTTTCGCAAGCCAGGCTTGAATCTGGCTCAAGTGGGGATCCGATCTGAGCCGACTCCCGCTCCATGCCCTGCTCGGCTTCGCCGCTGCCGCCCGCAGCGGCAACCTCACGCGCGCCGCGGAAGCCATGCACCTGACCGTCAGCGCGCTCAGCCACCAGGTGCGCGCGCTGGAGGAGCGGCTTGGCCGGCGGCTGTTCGTGCGCAATGCGCGCGGCGTCGCGCTCACCGCGGAAGGCGAGCGCCTGATGGCCCAGGTCGGCCCGCACCTCGACGCCCTCGAGCACGCGCTGCGGCCCCGCGCCGCGCGGCGCGAGGACGTGCTGACCATCAGCGTGATGCCATCGATGGCGTCGGCGTGGCTGGTGCCGCGGCTGGGCGGGTTCCTTGCCGCGCATCCGCAACTGGAACTCAACCTGCTGTCATCCGAACGCCTGGTCGACTTCGACCGCGACCAGGACATCGACGCCGCGTTGCGGATGGGGGGCGGCCGATGGCCCGGCGTCGCGGCCGAACACCTGCTCGACGAATCCCTCGCGCCGGTGGCCAGTCCAGCGCTGCTGGAACGGCTGGGCCGGCCGAACGACGCCAACCTGCACGAGTGGCCGCTGCTCGGCGAGCGCGGCGGCAACTGGGCGCGCTGGTTCGCGCACGTGGGAGGGCGCGAACCCGCGCGCTACGTCGCGTCGATCGACGACATCGAGTCGTTGCAGCGCGCCGCGGTCGACGGGATGGGCATCGCGCTCGGGCGCATGGTGCGCTCGTCGGGACTGGTCAATGCCGGGCAACTCGTGGTGCTGAGCGACCGGCGCCTGCCAAGCGACTACAACCACTACCTGGTGTATCCGCCGCGCACCGCCGGACATCCCGGCTTCGACGCCTTTCGCGCATGGCTGCACGTGCAGGCCACCGCGCCCTAGGCGGGTGGTCAGCGTTCGATCCGCCAGTTCACGGTCGCGCGGTTCTCCACGGTGCTCGACTCGACCTCGATGTCGAACCCATGGTCGAGCAGGTACTTCAGGGTCAGCACCTGGCCGGTGCCCAGCAACGACACGCCGTAGCTCACGTACAGGCGCGGAGAAAGGTACTTGCCGATCCCGAAGACGCTGCCGCCGAGCGCGCGCGACTGCAGCACCCCCGCATCGTCCAGGCCGATGCTGGCGGCCAGTTGCGAGGCGAGCAGCGTGCCGCCGGCCGACAGCGCGGCGCTGGCGGCGCTGAGGCTCTCGCGCTCCCCGGCGCTGGTCGTCGACAACGGGCGCCCGAGCGCGAGGTAGGCCAGGGCCTCGGACTGGCTGGTCGCGGGGTTCGACCAGACGGTGGCGCGCGGCGCACTGGCGCGGCCACGCACGTCGACGCCGGCCGTGACGTTGCCGAGGTCGCGTTCGGCGCGCACGTCGAGCACCGGGTCGGCCACGGGATCGTCGGACCACGACAAGCGGCCGCGGGTGATCTCCAGCCGCTGGCCGTAGGCCGAGTACGTGCCCGAGGCGAGCAGCGTGCCGCTGGCGGTCATCTCGCTGCCCGGCGCCTGTTGCACCTGCAGCCGGCCATCCAGGCTGCCGTCCAGCCCGAAGCCGCTGAGCGCCACGTCCTCGCCCAGCACCAGCACGAGGTCCAGTGCCAGCGCGGTCGGCGCCCGATGCGTCCCGGGATCGACCGGATCCAGGACCACGACGTCGGGCGACGGCGAGATGCCGCGGTCGAGCCGTTCCAGGTCCAGGCGGGCCTCGGGCACCACCACCGTCCCTTCCACTTCGATCGGTTCGCCCGCCGCGACCCGCACGGTGACGTCGGGGCTGGCGACCGCGCGCAGGTCGCGCGTGTCGGAGACGAGCACGTCCTCCCCGGTCACGCGGAGCTCGAGCGGCGTGGCGCCGCCGCGCCAGCCGAGCGTGCCGTCGACATGGAGCGTGCCCGTCGGCGCACCGCCGGTCGGCCCGGTGCCGACGTGCCCCGTGATGGTGGCCGCGCCATCGGCCCGCGCAGACAGGACGAGTTCGCCCCGCCCCAGTTCGATCGCCAGCGCCGGGAGTTCGGCCGCGAACTCGTGCAGCGCAGCGCGACCCTGGAGCGCGGGCGCCGCGCGCGTGCCGGACAGGCCGACATGCACCTCGAGGCGCCCGGTGGGCTCCACCAGGTCCGGCGAGAACAGCTCGAGCCACGTGAGCGCGTTGGTCTCCACCGCCAGCGCGCCGGTGAGCGGCGACGCCGGCGTCCATCCGGTCGCGATGCGCGCCGACAACGGGTCGCCCTCGAACAACATCGCGTCGAGCGTCGCCTCGATCCGGGAGGCGTCGAACGTCGCTGCGAGCCGAAGGTTGTCGTAGCTGACGATCTCGCGCCGTGCACGCGTGCTGAACTTGAGGCCGCCGCCCGGCGAGGTGACCGACGCCGTACCGGCGAATCCGCGTCCCGCAGGCCGGAGGCGCGCGTCGACCGCGAATTCGCCGCGCAGCAGCCAGTCGCGGCCGTCGTCTCGTTCGGGCAGGTAGGGCACCAGCAGCGCAAGCGGCAAGGCGCTTCCGGAGAGGGTCGCGCCGTTGCGCGGCCAGTCGGCCGCTGCGCACAGCGCGCCGCCCGCGTTCGACGACAGGCAGGCCTCCGACAGGGTGACCCGGCCGGGCTGCCAGGCGAAGGCCGCCGGCGAGCGCAGCGACCACGGTGCACCCCGCTCGGGCGCCACGCGCAAGGACGACAACGTGCCTTGCCAGCGTTCGCCGCGACGCGCGACGTCGCCGCCCAGTGCGACCTCGCCGATGCCGTCGCCCGCCGCCTGCGCCTGGACGTGGAGCCCCGCCCAGCTGCCGCGTGCATCGGCCTGGAGGACGTCCAGCGCGAAACCGCCGACGGACGCGCCCTGCGCGCGCAAGGCCAGCGCGCCGGCATCGCCCGATGCCGGCAGCGTGCCGCGCAGCGACAGGCTGTCCGCGGCCAGCCCCGCGATGCGCACGCCGCTGCCCGCCAGGTCCGCGGCGATGCCCGGCGACGCGCGCGGGCCGCGGAGCCGCAGCGTGCCGCGCAACGTGCCGGCCGCGGTGGGCAGCAGGTCTGCCAGGTGCAGTGGCGCGAGGCGCGCGTCGACGTCGATGGTCGCGCCGATGCGCCCGGTGGCATCGATGCGGCTGTCGCCCACGGACAGCGCCACGTCGCCTTCGTAGGTGGTGGTGCCCCCGGTGGCCGGCGCGCCATGGATCGCGACGCGCCCGGATCCGTCGAGCGCCCGGCCGCGCAACGTGCCGCCCAGGTCGTCGATCGCGACCGTCGCGTCGATGCCCCCGTCGGCGCGCGCGCTGCCGCGCGTGCGAAGGCTGCCGTCGACTGCGCCCTCCCAGCCGGGCAGGAAGTACGCCGGATCGAATCCCGCGAGCCGGGCATCCAGGGTCCATGCAGGCACCGGCGACCATTCGACGCGGCCGTCCGCATCCAGCGTGCCCGTCGGCATGGTGGCCTGCAGGGAGCGCAGGGTGATGCCGTCGCGGTCCCCGACGCCGTCCAGCCGCAGGTCTGCTTGCAGGGCCTGCCCCCGCCCTGGTCGGGGATCGTCGCGCACGAGCGCGGCGGTGCCCGACACGGTCCAGCGTTCCCAGGTCCCGGTGACGTCCAGGTTGGCGTCGGCCACGATGGGTTCCGTCCCGGCCCCGCCCCAGCGCACGCCATCCGCGCGCGCCGCCACATCGAAGCGCGGTTCACGCGGCTCGCTGAAATCGGCCGAACCGCGCAGCACCGCCGTGCCGTCGAGCACGCGCAGGCGCAACGGATCGACTTCGAGCACTTGCGCTTCCAGGCGCACGCGCGACGGCAGCACGATCGCCTCGAAGCCTTCGCGCGCGACGCGGCCTTCCAGTTCGGCGCGTCCCCCGACACCTTCCGCGTCGACCGAGAACGCGATCGCGGATGCCTCGCCCTGCCCGTCTCCCGTGGCGAACAGCGCCGGATCGAAACCCTCCGCGCGTGCCTGCAGGACCCACCGCGGCTCGTCCTTGCCGTCCAGCACGACGATCGCACGCAGCGGCGCCGGCGCATCGCCGGCGATGGCGACGGTCATCCGTGCCAGGTCGCCGCGCGCGACCAGGCCCAGCTGCGCGTCGCGCGCCGGTGCCACCCAGGTCGCCACCAGGTCGGTGCGATAGTCGTCGCCCGGCGCGTAGTCGCCATGCGCGGTGAACCGGCCGCGGTCGGTGGCGGCGGCCAGGCGCTCCAGGTGCAGCAGCCCGGTGCGCGCGTCGAGCCCGCCGCTCGCGTCCTCCACTGCGACCAGCGGCGTGCCTTCGCGGTCGACGACCAGCCCGTCGATGTCCAGTGCATCCACCCGCAGCGACAGCGGCGGTGCGATGTCCGGCAGCACGCCCGGCCATTCGGGCAGTTCGAACGGGGTGTCGCTCACCGGCAGCGAGAGCCGCGCGCCCGCGACTTCGAGGCGTTCGAGCCGCAGGCGCCAGCCGAGCAACGGCATCACGTGCGGATCGAGCATCACCCGCCGGGCGGTGAACACGATCTCGCCCATCGCGCAGGTCGCTTCCGGCGTCGGCTCGCAGTCCGGGTCGCGCTGCCGCGGCAACACGAAGCGCACGCCATGCAGCACCAGCGGGCCGGACGCGGGGCCTTCCGCGCGTTCCCAGGTCAACGTGCTGTCGGCCGGCAGCCGCGCGACGATCTGCGCCAGCAGCACGTCGCGGCCACCGATGGTGCCGAGCAGCCACCATGCCGCGACCACCAGCAGCAACGCGACGCCGGTGCCGATGAACACGGCGCGCAGGGTGAGCTCGCGCAGCCGCTCACGCCGGCGCTCGTGGAGCGCCCTGATCCGCGCCTCGCGCTCGGCGGGCGTGGCGTCGGCCTTGTGCGGCGGCACCTGGACGGTCACAGCTCCGCCCCGATCCCCAGGTACAGCTGGAAGGACGCGTCTGGATCGTCGAGGCCTCGCGCGATGTCCAGGCGCACCGGGCCCACCGGAGACCGCCAGCGCACGCCGAAGCCGACGCCGGTGTGCCAGTCGGGGCGATGGTCGAACGCGGTGCCGGTGTCCACGAACACCGCGCCGCCCCAGCGGTCGTTGAAGTAGTGTTCGAACTCGAGGCTGGCAGTCGCCATGTGCTTCCCGCCGAGGGCGAACTCGCCCGCTTCGGTGCGGATCCGCGGCCCGACCTCGCGCCACGCGTAGCCGCGGATGCTCCGGTCGCCACCGGCGAAGAAGCGCAGGCTCGGCGGCAGCAACGTGAGTTCGTCGATGTAGCTGTGGCCCACCTCGGCCCGCGCGATCAGGCGATTGGAGGGCCCCAGTCCCTGGTACCACCGCACCGAGGCCTGCACCTGCGCGAACGTGGTGTCGGCATCGGCGCCACCCACGCCGCCGCGCAGGGCGAGCGTGCCGGCCAGCGCGTCGCGCGGGAACACCAGGTCGTCCGCGTCGACGTATTCGGCGCGCAACGAGGGATAGTTGAAGGTCGCATAGCGGTAGTCGGGGGCGTCGTCGCCCTCCAGTGCGTAAGCCCAGCGTTCGCGGAGCGAATGCAGCGAGACCACGGCCGTCAGGTGCTCGTTGACCTCCCCGCTGCGGCTGGCGACGACTTCCACGCGGCGCGTGTCGATGTACTCGGTCTGCTCGTCGGCCGCCTGCGCGCTGACGGTGTACCAGCCATCGAGCCATGCGAACGCGGGGATCCGGTACTGCAGCGTGAGCGTCTTGCGCTTTTCCGCGTAGTCGAGCTGTGCGAGCGCCTTGTGCCCGCGGTCGTTGACGTAGCGGCGCTCCACGCCGAGCCGCACCAGCCCGCCACTGTCCGTGCCGTAACCCAGGCCGGCCGTGTAGATGCTGCGCGGCGCCGCGACCAGCGTGACGTCCACCGGCACGCGCAACCCCACCCCGTCGTCCGGCCGCGGCTGTACGTCGATCGTGGCGTAGTAGTCGAGTCGCGCCAGCGATTGGCGCAACCGGTCGACCTTGCCCTGGTGGTAGTAGCTCCCTTCCTCCCAGGACACCAGCTTGCGCAGCAGCGACTCACGGATGATCGGCGACGGTTCCTGCACGAAGGTCACGCGGCCCATGTCGTGGCGCTCGCCGCTGTCCCAGCCCAGGTCGATGTCGGCGGCCTGCTCCGCACGCGTCACCTCGACGCGGCGCGAGGTGAAGTCGGCATCGAAGTAACCGCGTTCGGCCAGGCGACGGGTGAGCTTGGCCTTGCTCGCCTCGTACAGGCGATGGTCGAACACGTCGCCCAGTGAAGGCTCGAACGCAGCGAGGTCCTGGCGCAGGTAACGATCGTCGGCACCATCGCCGGTGATCCGGACGTTCGATTGGCGGACGCGAACGGCCGGGCCCGGCACGACGGACACGGTGACCACCACGGGACCGTCGCCGCGCGTGCGCTCGACGGTGATTTCCGGTGCGTAGTAGCCGAAGGGTTGCAGCGCCTCGCGCGCCTCGTCGTCCGCCTCGCGGACCAGGTAGGCCAGGCGCCGGCCGCTGAGGTCGCGGCCGATGGCCTCGACCACCGACAGCGACAGCCGGACGTTGGCTTCCATCGCCTCGTCCAGGCCGACGATGTCCACCCTCCCCACCTGGGCCGCCTGGAGGGCCGTCGCGGGCAGGCAAAGCGCGGCGACAGCCAGCAGGCGGGGGGCAAGGCGCATCGCCGCAGCATACGGAGGGCGCGTCAAGGCCCGATTAAGGAACGCTTTGCTGGCGTGGAGGTTCGATAATGGCCGGCCTTGCGGCCCGTCGACGACTCCTTGCCCTCCGAAGGCCACCCTGCTCCCGCGGCGCTGCCGGTCGTGTATCGCGACGACTGGCTGGCCGTGGTGTCCAAGCCCGCGGGGCTGATGGTCCACGACAGCGCGCTGGCCCGCGGTGAGACCGACTTCGCCGCCGACCGGTTGCGCGAGCAATTCGGTGCGCGGGTGTTCCTGGTGCACCGGCTCGACCGCGCCACGAGCGGGTGCCTGTTGCTGGCGTTCGATCGCCAGGCTGCCTCGGCGCTCGGCAAGGGGCTGATGGCCGGCGACTTCGAAAAGGCCTACCTCGCGGTGTGCCGCGGATGGCCGGAAGCGGCGTTCACCGTCGACCATCCGCTCGACGGCGGCCCGGGCAAGCCGGCGAAGAAGCCCGCCGTCACCCGCTTCGCGCGGCTGGCGACCTGCGAGCTCGACCACCCCTCCGCGGGCTTTGCGACCTCGCGCTACGCGCTGCTGCGTGCCTGGCCGGACACCGGCCGGTTCCGCCAGATCCGGCGCCACCTCAAGCACGCCTCGCACCATCTGGTCGGCGACACCAGCCACGGCGATGGCCGGCACAACCGCGCCTTCCGGAGGCTCGGCATCCATCGCATGTTGCTGCATGCCGAGCGATTGGCGTTCACGCATCCGCGCAGCGGCGAACGCCTCGCGGTCGAGGCGCCGCCGGACGACGGATTCGCGCGCGCCCTGGCGCTGTTCGGCACGACGGGAAGCCCGCCTACAATCCCGGCATGATCGAAGTCGGGCCCCTGTCCATCGCGGAGGCGGAACTGGTCGAACGCTTCGTGCGGTCGAGCGGCCCGGGCGGGCAGAACGTCAACAAGGTGGCGACGGCGGTCGAACTGCGCTTCGACATCGCCGGTTCGCCGTCGTTGCCGGACGACGTGCGCGCGCGGTTGCTCGCCAGGCGCGACCGCCGCGTCACCGCCGACGGTGTCCTGGTGATCGCCGCGCAACGCTTCCGCACCCAGGACCGCAATCGCGAGGATGCGCGCGACCGGCTCGTGCGATTCCTCGAAGCGGGACTGCACGTGCCGAAGCCGCGGGTCGCGACCAAGCCTTCGCGCGCGGCCAAGCGCCGCCGCGTCGACGAGAAGCGCGGCCGCGGGCAACTGAAGAAGGCGCGCGTCGTGCGCGACTGGGACTGACGCTTGCACCCTGCGCATCCGCCGACCCCCGCACGCGACGGCCCCGTGCTGCCATTGCCGCCCTCGGTGCCACGCGTGCCGTACAACGCGTTGACCCGCTGGATCGGCCGCACGGTGTTGCGGCTGGGTGGATGGCGCATGGTCGGCGCATTCCCCGACCTGCCGAAGCTGGTGCTGGTCGCGGTGCCGCACTCCTCCAACTGGGACGGCATCTGGGGATTCGCCGCGAAGCTGGCGATGGGGCTGGAGCTGAAGGTGCTGGGCAAGCACCAGCTGTTCTGGTGGCCGCTGGGGTCGCTGCTGCGCAGGATGGGCGTGATCGCGGTGGACCGCGGCGCCGCGAGCGGCGTGGTCGAACAGGTCGCGCACATGGTCCGCGCGTCCGATCGCCCGATCTGGTTCGCGCTGGCGCCGGAGGGCACGCGCAAGCCCGTCGAGCGCTGGAAGGTCGGTTTCTGGAAGATCGCCCGGCAGGCCGGCGTGCCGGTCCTGCCGGCCTACTTCCACTATCCGGACAAGGTGATCGGGATCGGCCCCCCGGTGATGCCGGGCGAAGACATGGAATCGGACATCGCCAGGCTGCGGGCGTGGTACCGGCCCTGGCAGGGACGCCACCACGGCACGCCGTGAAGGTTGCCCCGCTCAGGCGCGCGCCTGGATGCGTGCATGGAACGACGCTGCGACCGCGCGCAACGCATCGATGAACGCCTGCCCGGCCGGCCCCGGCCTGCGGCCCCGCCGGGTCGCAATGCCATAGGGCCGGGCAGGAAACGCATCGGGCAGCGGCCGCACCGCCACGCGCGCGTCGTCGTCGACGTCGGCCGCGAGCGCGGTGGAAATCGCGATGCCCTGGCCGAGCGCGACCAGCTGCCGCACGGCCGGCCAGTCGCCCGCCGCCCGGGCCACCACCATCGGCACTCCGGCGCGGCCGTAGGCCAGGTCGACCAGCTGGCGCGTGCTGCGCCGATCGCGGGGTAGCACCAGGGCATGGCCCGCGAGGTCGGACATCGCCGGTCGTTCCAGCAGCGCAAGGGGATGGGGCGCCGGGGCGAGGAGCCTGGCTGGACTCTGGAGGAGGGGAACGAACGCGATGTCGGCCGGCACGTCGAGCCACGAGCCGACGGCGATGGCCACGCTCCCGTCCCTGAGCAGGTCCAGCGCCGCGGCCCCGCCTGCGTGATTGAGCTGCAGGGGCATCTCGCCGGACCAGGCATCGACGACCGGCGGCAGCAGCCGCCGCAGGGCGATGCTGCCGGCCGCCACCGACAGGCCCTCCGGCGACCGGGCGTCCAGCCGCGCCCGCAGGGCCTGGTCCAGGCCGTCGATGCCGTCCACCAATGGCCGGGCCAGCGCGAGCAATGCCTCCCCGGCCTCGGTCGGCACCAGCCGCCGACCGCTGCGCTGCAGCAAGTCCACTCCGTGCTGGCGGGAGAGCGCCTGCAACTGCAGCGACAAGGCCGGCTGGCTGAGGCCGAGGACTTCGGCGGCCCTGGAGACGGAGCCGAGGCGCGCCACCTGCGCGAAAGCGCGCAAGGGGCGCAGGGGATCCGCGCGGGGGCGAAGGGTGTCGGCCATGGCCTTTCGGCACCGGATATATTTGAATAAATAATGAATTGAATATTCACATAAGTAAAGGCCGGATATCGCAGCCGGGTGCCGCGGGCGCCGGCCCGATCCGCGGTCCGGCACCAGGTCCAGCGCCACGCCAGGCCCGGCTGCTCGCTGATTGAAGGCAGGGACACCGCCAACAGCGCGACGACGCGGGGCAGGTCGAGGCGTTCACCCTGCTCGAGCAGATCAACGCGACCATCAACGGCATCCGGGGCGACCGGATGGTGTGCGAAACGGAACGCAAGACGGGCACCACCGCAAGGTGGAGATCTGCATGCCGTCGCAGAGCGCGACCCGTTGCGCGAGGACTCCCGGATCGTGGTGGAAAAGGCCAGGGGCGGACTGTTCCCGGGCCACGGCTCCGGCAGCGACAACTGAAAGGAGTTGCCCGCGTTTCCACGACTTTTGGCAGTCGACATCACGCCGGAGGCGCTGTTAGGTTCCTGGTCAATCGACCAACTGATCCCAGGGGACACGCCATGCGCCACCACCATCGACTCGCCGCGGCCTTGCTCGGCGCGTGCCTGATCGCCAGCTTCAACGCCAGTGCGGATGACGCCGCGGGCCGCAACCTTGCCGACATCCGCGCGCAGCAGACCGAGCTGCTCGCAGACGTCCGGGCGGGCGAAGGCGACTTCGAGGAAATGGCCGGCCCGGAACGCGAGGAACTCGCCGCGCGCCAGGTGCGCCTGCTGGCGATGATCGAGGGCAAGGACACCGTCGCCGACCTGGACGATGACGCCCAGGTCGAGGCGTTCAACCTGCTGGAACAGATCAACGCCACCATCAACGACGTGCAGGGCCAGCGGGTCGTCTGCGAGCGCGTCCTGAAGACCGGCAGCCACCGCAAGGTGAAGGTCTGCATGACCGTCGCCGAGCGCGACCAGCTGCGCGAGGATTCCCGCACGGTGATTGAAAAGGCGAAGAACGGATTGGGCTTCAGCAACGGCGGCGCGCGCGGATTCGGCAACGACTGACCGTCAGGCAGGCGCCCGGTCGAGCGGCCGGTAGCCCAGCGCCTCGGTGAGGTGCGCGCTCGCGATGCCGGCATCCCCGGCAAGGTCCGCGATCGTCCGCGCCACCCGCAACACGCGCTGCATGGCGCGCGCCGACAGTTGCAACGCGTCGACGGCGTGCTCCAGCAGCGCCTGGTCCGCCGTGTCGAGGCGGCAGGCGGCGAGCGTGCCCGCATGGTCCAGGCGCGCATTCACGACGCCGCCGCGCGCCATCGCGATCGCGCGTGCGCCTTCGACCCGCGCGCGCACGACCGCACTGGATTCCCCTGCAGGCGCATCGGGCCGCAGCTGCGCCGGCGGAAGCCGCGGGACTTCCACATGCAGGTCGATGCGGTCCAGCAACGGCCCTGACACGCGGCCGCGATAGCGGGCGATCGCGTCGCCGGGGCAACGGCAACGCCCACCGGCGTCGCCAGCCCAGCCGCACGGGCACGGGTTCATCGCGCCCACCAGCTGGAACCGGGCCGGGTATTCGCTCTGCCGCGCGGCGCGCGAGATCGTGACGGTGCCGGACTCGAGCGGCTCGCGAAGCACCTCCAGGGCCTGCCTGCTCCATTCCGGCAACTCGTCCAGGAACAGCACGCCGTGGTGGGCGAGCGACACCTCGCCGGGCCGGGGCGGCGAACCGCCGCCGACGAGCGCCACCGCGCTGGCCGTGTGGTGCGGTGCACGGAACGGTCGTTGTCGCCAGCGAGCAGGGTCCAACCCGCCACGCCCTGCATGGATGCCGCTGACGGAAGCGATCGCCGCGGTTTCGAGCGCTTCCTCCTCGGACGCCACCGGCAACAACCCCGGCAACCGTGACGCCAGCAGTGTCTTGCCGCAGCCGGGCGGGCCGACCAGGAGCAGGTGGTGTCCACCGGCGGCCGCGATCTCCAGCGCGCGGCGCGCACGCGACTGCCCGCGCACGTCCGACAAGTCCGGCCCGCTCGATGCCACCGCTCCTGGCACGATGTCCGGCGCGGGCAACGACTTGCGCCCGGCCAGGGCCGCGCAGACCTCCAGCAAGGTGCGCGCCGTCCGCACCTCGACCCCGCGCGCGAGTCCGGCCTCCGCGCCATTGCCCGCCGGGACCACCAGCCGGCGCCCCGCCCGTCCCGCCGCCAACGCCGCCGGCAGGATGCCGTCCACCGCGCGCAGTTCGCCGGTGAGGCCAAGCTCGCCGTGGAACTCGCACGCCGCGAGCGCGTCGCGCGGGACCTGCCCGCTGGCGGCGAGGATGCCGAGCGCGATCGCCAGGTCGAACCGGCCACCGTCCTTGGGCAGGTCCGCCGGCGCGAGGTTGACGGTGATCGCGCGGGCGGGGAACTCGAACTGCGAGCTGCGGATCGCCGCGCGCACGCGATCCTTTGCTTCGCGCACCGCAGTCGCCGGCAGGCCGACGATCGACATCCGCGGCAGGCCGCCCGCGAGCTGGACTTCCACCTGCACGGCCGGCGCCGACACGCCGACGCGGGCGCGTCCATGCACCAGCGCGAGGGTCATCGCGGCGGCAACTGCGCCTCGAGGTCGGACAGCGTGCGCTGCAACGCCTCGACCTTCTCGCGGGTCTGGCGCAAGACCGCGCGCTGCACCTCGAACTCCTCGCGCGTCACCAGGTCCAGGCGGGACAAGCCCGCCTGGAGCACGGCCTTGAAGTTCTGCTGCAACTCGTCGCGACCGTCGCGCAGGCCGGGGGGCAACAGGCCGCTGAGGCGGCGGGCGAGGTCGTCGATGGTGGCGAGGTCGATCATCTTCGGCAGGCTCCCGTGGGCAGGCCGGCAGTATGCGGCGCACCCGGTCGCCGGGGCGTCGGCGGCCGCGGCCACGACGCATCGGAAGTTGCCGCACGCTATCCTGCCGCGAGCCCCGGACACCAGCGGAGACCGCGATGAAGATGGTCATGGCGATCATCAAGCCCTTCAAGCTCGACGACGTGCGCGAGGCGCTGGCCGATGCCGGCGTGGCCGGCATCACCGCCACCGAGGTCAAGGGCTTCGGGCGCCAGAAGGGCCATACCGAGCTGTACCGCGGCGCCGAGTACGTCGTCGACTTCCTGCCCAAGATCAAGCTGGAGGTCGCGGTGGGCGACGACCAGGTCGATGCGGTGGTCGAGGCCGTCATGAAGGCGGCCGGCACCGGCAAGATCGGCGACGGCAAGATCTTCGTGTGGGACCTCGAGCGCGTGGTCCGCATCCGCACGGGCGAGCTGGACGGGGACGCCCTGTAGGCAAGCAGCGCCGGACCTCACGTCGGGTTCATCGCCCGAAGCGCCTACTCGCGTGAGTCACCAGGACGCTGGCCGATACCGCCAGCGCACTCCGCACCTACGGTTCGCCACGAAGTCGTGGCCCTTCGCACGCCAGTATCGGTTTCGCGCTCGCCGGCCACCGTCAAGGACGGTCCTGGTTACGTAACGAGCATCTTCCTGGCGTTGCCCACGCTCCTACTCCAGCCAAGCCTGCTGCCGATCGGCGGCTAGCTCGGTCGTCGCCGAATCCCCGTGCCCACGACAGTGGGCGTCAAGCCACTGCGCGATTGCCACCGATGGCGCAGGGCCGCATTGCCCGGCGCTGGTGGGTCGCGGCCGGAACCTCCCAGGAATCCCCATGAAACACATGAAACAGGCGACACCCTACCTGCCGCTCCTGCTGCTGGCCTTCGGCCATGCCGCCCAGGCCCAGCAGATCCCGGGCGCCGGCAGCCAGCTCAGGCAGTTGCCGCCACCGCCCGTCGCGGAACAGGCGCCCCCCGAGGTGCGCATCGAGGAAGCGACGGCCACGACCGCCGCCGGCGCGCATACCGTGCGCGCCCTTGTCTCGGCGTTGCAGGTTTCCGGTGCCGATGCATTCACCGCGGCGGAACTGGTCGCCGTCTCCGGGTTCGTGCCGGGCAGGGAATACACGCTGCCGGACCTGCAGGCCATGGCGGCGCGCATCACTGCGCACTACCGTGGCAGTGGCTATTTCGTTGCGCGCGCCTACCTGCCCGCGCAGGACATCTCCGACCACGTCGTGACCATCGCGGTCAGCGAAGGGACCTATGGACAAGTGACGCTTCGCAACGAGGCCAGCCTCTCCGACGGCCTCGTGCGTGGCGTCCTCGACGGCATCGAAGGCGGCGACCCGATCACCATCGATCCCCTTGAACACCGGCTGCTGCTGCTTTCGGACATCCCTGGAGTGAACGTGCGCTCGACGCTGGTGCCAGGCACCGCGCCGGGAAGCTCCGACCTGATCGTGGAAGTCGTGCCCGGCCAACGCGTGACGGGCAGCCTCTATGCCGACAACGCGGGCAACCCGTATACCGGCGAGTATCGCGTCGGGGCCACGGTCAACCTCAACAACCCACTCGGCCGCGGCGACGTCGCGTCGTTGCACGTCCTGACCTCCGGCTCGGGGCTGAGGTACGGCCACGCGTCGTACCAGATGCTGTTCGGCCGGGCGACGGCCGGCATTGCCTACAGCCGGCTGGAATACGAGCTGGGAGAGCAGTTCGAAATGCTCGACGCACACGGCAGCGCGGACGTCTTCAGCGTCTACGGCGCCTATCCGCTGATCCGTTCGCGCGACACCAGCCTCTATTTCGGCCTGGCGGCGGAAGACCGCAAGTTCCAGGACCGGATCGACCTGGTCCCGGTCGTCACCGATCGCGACGCCCGCGTGCTGACGCCCAGCCTCTACGGCAGCCACCGGGATGGGTTCGGTGGCGGCGGCGTGACCACGTTCGTGCTGAGCTACTCGGCGGGATCGCTCGACATCCGGACCCCGGCGGCCCTGGCCGAAGATGCCGCCACCGCGCGCACCGACGGCTCGTACGGCAAGTTGTGGTTCAACGTGGCGCGACAGCAGCGCGTCACCGACACACTGTCGTTGCGTGGATCGTTCACGTCCCAACTCGCATCGAAGAACCTCGACCAGTCCGAGAAACTCGTGCTCGGCGGAATGGAAGGCGTGCGCGCCTATCCGCAGGGCGAGGCGTTCGGCGACGAAGGCCATCTCGCGAATGTCGAGGCGCACCTGTTGCTCGCTGGACTTTCGGCGCGCGTGCCGGGCGAGGTGCACGTCCTCGGCTTCGTTGATGCCGGGCGTATCACGGTCAACCACGACCCGTGGTTCGCCGGCGACAACCACCGGACCCTGAGCGGCGCCGGCGTCGGCGCCACGTGGGACGAGCCGGGCAACTTCGCGATCCGCGCGTACTACGCGGTGAAGCTCGGCGACGAGGACGCGATCTCCGCGCCCGACAAGTCGGGACGCTTCTGGATACAGGCCATCAAGTATTTCTGATCGACCGGTCAGCCCTACACCGGGGCCCGGCAACGTCTTCGAGGATCCACCCATGAATTGCAACCAGCTTTCCATTCCCTCTCGCCGCGGCGGGAGGTACTTCGCGGTGCGCGCGTTGTCCGGCTCGCTGATGCTCGCGTTGGCCACCGCGGCGCAAGCCGGGCCGGCAGGCCCGGCGGGCGGCGTGGTCACCGCAGGCAAGGGCACGATCTCCACCAACGGCGCCAACACCACGATCACCCAGTCGACCCAGGGCATGGTGGTCAACTGGCAGAGCTTCAGCATCGGTGCGGGCGAGACCGTGCAGTTCGTGCAGCCCGGCAGCAGCTCGGTGGCATTGAACCGGGTGCGCGGCGCGGATCCCTCGGTGATCCTCGGCACCCTGACCGCCAATGGCCAGGTCTTCCTGCTCAATCCGAACGGGATCCTGTTCGGCAAGGGTGCGTCGGTCAACGTCGGCGGCCTGGTCGCCTCCACCATGGGCATCAGCGACGCTGATTTCATGGCCGGCAATTACGCGTTCACCGGTGCCGGTGCCGGATCGGTGGTCAACCAGGGCAGCATCCAGGCCGCGGACGGCGGCTACGTGGCCCTGATGGGAAGGAGCGTCAGCAACCAGGGCGTGATCTCGGCGCGCCTGGGCACCGTGGCCCTGGCCGCCGGTGCCGCCGTGACCCTGGACGTGGCCGGCGACGGCATGTTGAACCTGTCGGTGGACACTGGCGCGATGAACGCGCTCGCCGACAACGGCGGCCTCGTCCAGGCCGATGGCGGACGCGTGCTGATGACGGCGCAGGCCGCGGGCAACCTGCTGCATACGGTGGTCAACAACACCGGCGTCATCCAGGCGCAGACGATCGAGAACCGCAGCGGCACCATCCTCCTGCTAGGGGACATGCAGACCGGCACGGCCAACGTCGGCGGCGTGCTGGATGCCAGCGCGCCGGGCGGTGGCGACGGCGGCTTCATCGAGACGTCCGCGGCGCAGGTCAATGTCCGCGGCGACGTGCGGGTCAGCACGGCCGCCGCGCGCGGCGAGACCGGCGAGTGGCTGATCGACCCGCAGGACTTCACGATCGGCAGCGCCCCCGGCGACAACATCGCAGGGTCGACGCTGTCGGCACAGCTGGTGACCAACAACATCACGATCACCACCGATGGCGCCGGCGCCGAGAACGGCGACATCTTCGTCAACGATGCGGTGACCTGGTCGGCCAGCGGCGGCCCCACCACGTTGACCCTGAATGCCGATCGCAACGTCGACATCAATGGGGCCATCACCGCCACCAACGGCAACCTGGTCGTGTGTTGCGGACAGGACGTCAACGTCAATGCCGCGATTACCACCACCAACGGTAGCGTGCTGCTCAGCGCGGGGCGGGACGTGAACCAGGACGCGGCCATCACCGTCACGGATGGCAACCTGATGATGTGCGCGGCGGATGATGTCGCCGTCGCCGGGGCGATCACGCTGACCCGGGGCACCGCCGATCCCACGCGGAGCCTGGGCCTGCCGCTCGGCTTGACGCTCAGCGCCGACACCGATGGCACCGGCCCGGGCATCGCAGGCGGCACCGTCGTGTTCGACGCACTGGCACCGCCCGCCACGGTGACGGCCGCGCCGGTCACCATCATCTACAACCCGGTCTCCTACACGGCACCGACCGACTACTCCACCCACCTCACCCTGACCGAGGGGGCGGCACTGCAGCAACGCATGCTCGTGTTCGCCGCTGGCGGCGACAAGGAAGCGGACGGCACCACCGCCACCACGTTGTCCGGGCTCAAGGGCGATCCGGCCGGCGTCACGCTCGTGGCCGGCCCGGGAAGCAGCGCCACGTTCGATTCCGCGGAGGTCGGCACCAACAAGGGCATCACCTACACGGGCTACACGCTGGGGGGCGCCGAGGCCGACCTGTATGCGTTGCCGGTCAATTGCTGCGGCCCCGTAGCGGCCCACACCACGGGTGACATCACTGCCGCCGCGCCGCCGCCGGACGAGACCCCGCCGCCGGACGAGACGCCGCCACCGGACGAGACGCCGCCACCGGACGAGACGCCGCCACCGGACGAGACGCCGCCACCGGACGAGACGCCGCCGCCGGACGAGACCCCGCCACCGGACGAGACGCCGCCGCCGGACGAGACCCCCATTCCGACTACGCCGATCCCGACGACGCCGGCGGCTGCCCCTCCGGTCGCGCCGATCTTCCAGGCCGTTCCGCCGTTGCTCCAGGTGCTGCCGGCGCCGTCACCGACACCGCTGGTCGCGGTGACCCACCAGGCCGCGACGCCCATGACCCTGGAAGTCACCCAGGCGCCGGTCAACGAGGAGGCCGTGCCCACCGTGGCACCGGTGCGCACGCCCAAGCCTTACCGGAACTGAGCATGCGAATCCTGGCGATGCTCGGCCTGGGGGCCTTGCTGGTGGTGCATCCGGACCTGGCAGCGGCGACGCCCCCGGCATCGGCGGGCATCACCGGGACGGTGGCGCCGTCGGCCCGGCCGACGAGCAACCGCCGGCCGCGGCTGGCGGATTTCGGGCAGCAGCCAGCTTCGTCCGAAGTGCGCCACGTTGCGCACTGGGCACTGGACTCCGGCGACACCGGCGGCATGCCGTACATGGTCATCGACAAGGTCAACGCGCTGGTGTTCGTGTTCGAGGCCAATGGAAGGCTGCGGGGCGCGCAACCGGCGTTGATCGGCATGGGGACCGGCGACGCCGCCCCCGAAGGCATCGGCGACCTGCGGTTGGCGGCGATTCGTCCCCAGGACCGCACGACCCCGGCGGGCCGCTTCGTCGCTTCGCTGGATCGTGACCTGAAGGGCCGGGAAATCCTGTGGATCGACTACGACGATGCACTCGCACTGCACCGGGTGGTCAAGGGCCAGCCCAGCGAGCGGCGCGCGGAGCGGCTGCTGAGTCCGACCCCGACGGACAATCGCATTTCCTACGGATGCGTCAACGTGCCCGTGGCGTTCTACGAAGACGTCGTCAGTCCCGCTTTCCAGGGGACCGGCGGGATTGTCTACATCCTCCCCGAGGCCGGCCTGGCGCGCGACCTGTTCGATTCGTACGAGGTCACCGGGACGCCCCCGCCCGACGAACCCGTGCCCGGGGTGTGACGCCGGTCGCGCCACAGCGCGCGTCCCTGTGACGCCAGTCGCGGACGCCGGCGGCTGTTTGGCGTTTGATGGCCCTGTCCTCCAGGGAGCAACGCCATGGACATCGACAAGACGAACGGCGGCCGGGTGGAGAGCCTGATCCGGGGCATGCTGGCCTTCGTGCTGCTGGTCGCCGTGGCCTACGCCTACGCGCACGGCGCGCCGGCCACCGGCTACTGAACCGGTCCTAGGCGGCCGCGACCAGCCGGTTGCGGCCCGCGTCCTTGGCCGCGTAGAGCGCCGCGTCGGCGCGCCCGCACAGGTCGCGCAGGTCCTTGTCTCCCTCGCGAAGTTCCGCGATGCCGATGCTGACGCTCAGGCGCAGCCCCGCATCGATGTCCGCGAACGCCAACGCCTCGACCGCTGCGCGGATCCGTTCGGCGACCTGTCGCGCCTGGTCCATCCGCGTGCGCGGCAGCAGCACCAGGAATTCCTCGCCACCGATGCGCCCGAGCTGGTCGAACTGGCGCAACGCGGCACTGCAGGCGCCGGCGACGCGGGCCAGTGCCTGGTCCCCGGTGAGATGGCCGTAGCGGTCGTTCACTCGCTTGAAGTGGTCGATGTCGAGGATCAGCACGCACAGGCCGTCCTGCGCCAGGCGGGCGGCCGCGATGGCTTCCTCGCCGAGTCGCTCGATGCTGCGCCGGTTGGCCACGCCGGTGAGCGGGTCGGTGGCGGCCAGTTCGCGCAGCCGCCGCATGCGCGCCAGCTGCCGGACGACCAGTCCAACCAGCAGCAGCACCAGCACGCCGCCCAGGGCCATGGCGGTCCACTGCCAGCGGCGCGCGGCCAGCAACGTTTCGACCTGCCGCTCGCGCAGGGCGGTCTCGTTCGCCAACCGGCTGTTCTCCAGGTCGCGCCGGTCGCTGTCGAACTGCTCGCGCAGCAGGCGGGCCTGCTGGCTGCGTTCGGCGGCGGCCATGCCCCCCTGGGTGGCGATGTAGCGTTCCAGGTCGGCGTAGGCCGCGGCGTCGTTTCCCACTGCGTGGGCGCTGCGGGCCCGCGCCAGGTAGAGCATCGCCACGTAGCGCTTGTTGCCGGTGCGCGTCATCGCCGTCGCGGCCCGCCCGTAATGCGACAGCGCGGCCGCATGCTGGCCCAGGCCGGCGCGCGCCTGCCCGCGGCGCAACTCGAGCATGTCCTGGTTGGTGCGGTCCTCGAGCGCCGCGAATCCCGCCTGCGCCTGGTCGAGGAGCCGCAACGCGCGGCGATGGTCGCCTTCCAGGATCGCGGGCCAGGCCATCGCCAGGCGCAGGCTGGCGATGTCATAGGGGCTGTCGTTGGCCTCGGCCAGGGCGAGTGCACGGTCGTAGTGGGCAATGGCCTCGGGCACCCGCCCGTCGTCCTCCGCCAGGAAGGCCTGCTGCATCAGGCTTCCGACCAGCATGCTCCAGTCGCCCTGGTCCGCGGCGAATGCCTCGCTCTGCTCCAGGTACTCGCGCGCCTTGTCGAACTCGCCCATCCGCCGGTAACTGATGCCGATGTCGAGGAGCAGCCACTCGGCATCGAGGCGGAACCCCGACTGGCGGTACAGGCGCATCGCCGCCAGCAGGTCGGGGATCGCGCGCGCCTGGTCGTCCAGCAGCGAATGCGTGGCGCCGCGGGCGCCGAGGCCATCCGCGAGCAGGCGGCGGTTCCCCGACGCCCTGGCGGCCTCGATGCCCGCGTTCCAGGCAGCCATCACCGCCTGGCTCGGTTCCCCCAGGGTCTCGATGGCTGCCGCCTTGCAGTAATGGAATCGCGCCTGGGCGGCCAGGTCGCCGGCTTCCCGCGCGCGCGACAGGCCCTCCAGCGCGAAGGCCCGCTGGCCTTCCGGGTCGCCGTCGTAGCCCCAATCGCAGCGCAACGCGCGATAACGCCTGTCGCGGGCGCCATCCCCGGCGGGCACCAGGGCTTCCAGGTCGTCGAGCCGGGCGAGCGCTTCCGCCGGGGTCAGGGTGTGGAGTTCGCGTTCCTCGAGCTGCTCGAGCAGCTGGTCGAAGGCCGCCGCATCGTCGCCGGCGTTGCCGGCGGCGGGCGCTGCCCCCACGGCGAGGCCGTGCCAGCCGAAGGCGAGCAGGAACGCGCACGAACACAGCAACTGGCGGCGCAAGCGAACCCCGGCCGGCCGTCCCCCCTGGACGCCATCGATTGTTCGTCAGTCGACGGGTCGGCGCAAGCCGGAAATCAGTCCTGGAGGGCTGCCGCGACGAACGGTGGCAACGACAGGGCCCCGCGGTGGGTGCCGGCGCTGTAGTAGCGCGTGCCCAGCGAAGCGCTTTCCGCGTCCGCCTCGCGGAAGCCGAAACCGCCCGTCGCGTCGCCCGCCTGCTTCCTGGCGAGCGTGCACGACCACCAGCCCGTCGGATAGCACGGCTGCGGGAAGGGCAGGGTCGCGAATGCGGTGAAGCCCGCCTTGCGCATCTCCCCGCGCATCTCGCGCACCAGGTCGAGCAGCGCCAGCGGTGATTCGGACTGCTGCACCAGGATCCCGTCGTCGCGCAGCGCGCGGAAGCAGGACGCGTAGAACGCGCGGTTGAACAGGCCCTCGGCAGGGCCGACCGGATCGGTCGAATCGACGATCACGATGTCGACGCTGCCCGCTTCGCGGTTGGCCATGTAGGCGATGCCGTCGTCGAACAGCAGCTCCGCGCGCGCGTCGGCGTTGGACTCGCACAGTTCCGGGAACCACTTCTCCGCCATGCGGGTGACCTGTTCGTCGATGTCGCACTGCACGGCCTTGCGCACGCCGCCGTGCCGGAGCACTTCACGCAGCGTGCCGCAGTCGCCGCCGCCGATGATCACCACGTCCTTCGGCGCGGGGTGGGTGAACAGCGCCGGGTGCGACATCATCTCGTGGTACAGGAAGTTGTCGCGGGTGGTGAGCATCACCGCGCCGTCGATCAGCATCAGGTTGCCCCAGTCGGTGGTCTCGAAGATCTCGATCCTCTGGAACGGCGACTGCACCTCGTCGAGCTTCCGGGTGACGCGATAGCCGATGGCCGAGCCCGTGGGCTCGAAGTTCTCGTATTTCCAGGTCGTATTCGCGGTCATTCCAGTTCGTCCAACGCAGGTGGCCACGTTCCGGGCGACGCTTCGCCCGGCGGGGTCGTGGGGGCGCGCAGTTTAGCGGAGCCCCCCGTCCCGGCCGTGTCACCGGCCCGGTCATGGCCGCACTAGTACACTGCGCGCCCCGCAGCCCGGCTGCACGCGTCGCGGAGCACCGATGACCGACTGGTCGCCCGACCAGGCCCGCAAGGCCTACTCGATCCCGCACTGGTCGGAGGGCTACTTCGACGTGGACGGCGCCGGTCGCGTGGTGGTGCGCCCACGCCGCGCCGACGGTCCGGCCATTCCCTTGCCGGACGCGGTCGATGCCGCGCGCGCCGACGGTGCCAAGCTGCCCTTGCTGCTCCGCTTTCCCGAAATCCTGGGCGACCGGCTCGCGCGGCTGCAGGGCGCGTTCGCGGAAGCGATGGCGGAATGGGAGTACCCGGGCGGGTACACGGCGGTCTACCCGATCAAGGTCAACCAGCACGCGGCGGTGGCCGGGACGCTGGCGGCCAACGGCGGGGACGGCTTCGGCCTGGAGGCAGGCAGCAAGCCCGAGCTGATGGCCGTGCTGGCGCTCAGCCGGCCCGGCGGCGTGATCGTCTGCAACGGCTACAAGGACCGCGAGTACATCCGGCTGGCGTTGATCGGCCGCAAGCTCGGGCTGCAGACCTTCATCGTGGTGGAGAAGCCATCCGAGCTGTCGCTGGTGATGGAAGAGGCGAAGGCGCTGGGCATCCGCCCGGGGCTGGGCGTGCGCATGCGACTGGCGTCGATCGGCGCGGGCAAGTGGCAGAACAGCGGCGGCGACAAGGCCAAGTTCGGCCTCAGCCCGCGCCAGCTGCTGGACCTGTGGAAGCGCCTGCGCGACTCGGGCATGGGCGACTGCCTCGAATTGCTGCACTTCCACATGGGATCGCAGATCTCCAACGTCCGCGACATCGCCAACGGGATGCGCGAGGCGGTGCGCTACTTCGTGGAGCTGTCGCAGCTCGGCGCGAAGGTGCGCTACATGGATGTCGGCGGTGGGCTCGGGATCGACTACGAGGGCACCCGTTCGCGGAGCTACAACTCGATCAACTACGGCGTGAAGCAGTACGCGCTGAACATCGTGCAGCCACTGGCCGAGGCCTGCGTGGAGCACGACCTGCCGGCGCCGCGCATCGTCACCGAGTGCGGGCGCGCCATGACCGCGCACCATGCGGTGCTGGTGGCGAACGTATCGGAGGTCGAGCGGGCGCCAGAGGGCCGCGTGCCCGACGCGCATGACGACGAACCCGCCGTGATCCGCCACCTGCGCGAGATCCACGGCGAGCTGGACGACCGGCCCGCGGTGGAACTGTTCCACGAGGCGGTGCACTTCCACAACGAAGGCCTGGCTGCCTACGCCCTGGGCCAGATCGACCTGGTGCACCGGGCGCGGCTGGACGACCTGTTCTACGCCATCGCCAACGCGGTGCGCGCGCGGCTGAGCGCGAGCGAGAAGCGCCACCAGGCGGTGCTCGACGAACTGTCCCAGCGGCTGGTGGACAAGTACTTCGTGAACTTCAGCGTGTTCGAGTCGATGCCGGATGTCTGGGCGATCGACCAGGTGTTCCCCGTGGTGCCGATCGAGCGCCTCGGCGAGGTGCCGACGCGCCGCGGCGTGATCGCCGACCTGACCTGCGATTCGGACGGGCGGATCGACACGTACGTCGGCAACGAGGGCCTGGACACGTCCATGCCGCTGCATCCGTTGCGCCCCGGCGAGGGGTACCGGCTGGGCTTCTTCCTGATCGGCGCGTACCAGGAGATCCTGGGCGACATCCACAACCTGTTCGGCGACACCGACGCGGTGGAAGTGCGGACGGATGGCGATGGGTTCGCGATCGCGCAGCAGCGGCGCGGCGACACGACCGACGTGATGCTCGATTACGTGGGCTACCGGCTCGACGACCTGCGCGCCGCCTACCGCGCCCGGGTCGAAGCCGCCGACCTGTCCGATGAAGAAGCCAAGCACCTCGCCGCCGACCTCGAAGCCGGCCTCAACGCCTACACCTACCTCTCCGACGAACCCCTGGGCTGACAGCAATGGTTAGCCACAGATTTCACAGATGAACACAGATTGAGCTTTTTTGGTTTTCGTCCTGCTTGATCAGTGTCATCTGTGCAATCCGTGGCAAGCGCTTTTCAGCTCCTGTCGACGTTGAAGCCGGCGAAGGACTGGCTGGTGGGCATCAACTCGAGGCGGTTGACGTTGACGTGCGGCGGCAGGTTGGCGATCCACAGGATCGCGTCCGCGATGTCGTCGGCGGTCATCGGCTTCGAACCCGCATAGAGCGCGTCCGACGCCGCCTGGTCCCCGTGCGTGCGGACCAGGGTGAACTCGGTCTCGGCCATGCCCGGCTCCAGCGACGTCACGCGCACGCCGGTCCCGTGCAGGTCCGCGCGCAGGCCCAGCGAGAACTGGCTGACGAACGCCTTGGTGCCGCCGTAGACGTTGCCGCCGGGGTATGGCCAGCTGGCCGCGGTGGAACTGACATTGACGATCGTGCCGCGCCGCTCGACCAGGCGCGGCAGCAACGCATGGGTCAGCGCAACCAGCGCGCTGACGTTGGTGTCGATCATCACCCGCCAGTCGGCCAGGCTCGCGCGCTGCGCCGGCGCGGTGCCCTGCGCGAGGCCGGCGTTGTTGAGCAGCAGGTCGACGTCGCGGAATCCCGCGGGCAGCGCCTCGAGCGCCACGGACATCGCCTCGGCATCGCGGATGTCGAACGCGGCGACATGCAGGCGGTCGCGCGTGGCATCGCTGGCCAGCGCCTCCAGCCGGTCCCGGCGCCGACCCGTCGCGACGACGCGCCAGCCGGCCTCCAGGAAACGCCGTGCCGCCGCCGCGCCGAACCCGGAACTCGCGCCGGTGACGAAGGCGGTGCGGATCATCGCCATGCCGCGCTGGCCATCAATCGAGGACCACGTCCGCACCCGCGTCGGCGACGACCGCATCTTCCATGCACAACCATGCGAGTGCCTGGTCGACCTGCTCGAATCGTTCGACGTCCAGGTGCCGGGCGACCGCCATCGTCTCGATCAGGCGATTGTTGTGCTGGTGCGGAGGCACCAGGTAGGCCAGGCGGCACAAGCGCACTTCCTCGGACTGCGCCATGCGCGTGGCGAAGGCGTTGCTGCGATCGAGGGGCTCCTCGGTGCTCATCGCCTCGCGCAGGTCGACCAGGACGCGCCGGTAGCCGGTGGCGCGAAGCAGCGCTTCGCCGTGCGCGAGCGCGCGCAGCCGGTGGTCGATGGTGGTCGGGCCGTCGTAGCTGACGCGGACGAGGCGGTTGCCGGGATCTGCGCTGACATGGAACGGCATCGGGCGATCCGGCGGCGGCGACAGGGGTCGATTGTGCGCGAAGCCCCGGCCCGCGCCAACCCGTGGCCGCTAGCGCGCGCGGATCGCCAGGCTGGGCAGCCCGCTTTCGGCCAGCTTGCGCTTGGCGTCCGCCAGCGCCGCCGCGCTGTCGTACGGTCCCATGCGCACGCGATGCACCGTGCGTCCATCGGCGAGCGTCGCCGACTCGACGCGCGCGCCCAGGCCCAGCATGGCGATGCGCGCCTTGACCGATTCCGCGTCGGCGGCATCGCCGAACGCGCCGGCCTGCAGGACGTAGCGGGCATCGTCCGTGGCCGGCGCCGGAGCGCCGTCGTCGGCGGGGTCCGGCGTCACCGGGTCGGCCAGGTCCGCGGCATCCGGATGCGGCGTGTCGTCGACCGCCGGTGCGTCGTCGACGGCTGCCGCGGCCTCGGCTTCCGCGCGTGCGCTCGCGGCCAGTTCCTCGTCGGACATGGCCACGCCGTCCCCCGGCAGCAGCGTGTAGAAATCGAAGCGCGTCCCGGCGTCGTCCGCCACGATCGGTTCCTCCCCGGTGGCGGCCGGCGGCCGCGCATCCGGGTTGGGCCGGGGCTTCAGGAACTCGCCGTCCCCGTCGAGCATCGACGAGCCCACCCAGAGCGCACCCGCGCCGAGCAGGAGGCCCGCGACCAGCCAGGCCCATCCCGGCATCCCGGAGCCGCCCTTGCGCCGCGCCTGTGACCTGTTTCGCCGTCCCGACATCTACATCGTCTCCGGGGCGCCCACGCCGAGCAGCCCCAATCCGTTCGCGAGGACCTGCCGCGTGGCCACGCTCAACGCCAGCCGCGCATCGCGCAGGTCGGCGTCGTCCACCAGGATGGGCTGGGCGTGGTAGCAGGTGTGGAAAGCATAGGCCAGCTCGCGCAAATACTGCGCGACGAGATGCGGCTCCAGCGCCTGCGCCGCGGCCTCGACCACCTCCGGATACCGGGCGACCTCGACCATCAACGCCTGGCTGGGCGCGTCGTCGAGGCGGTGCAGGTTCGCGCCGCCATTGGCGAAATCGGGCGTGAAGCCCTTCTCGCGCGCCTGGCGCAGCAGGCTGCACACCCGGGCGTGCGCGTACTGCACGTAGAAGACCGGGTTGTCGTTGCTCTGGCTGCGCGCCAGGTCGATGTCGAAGGTCAGCTGCGAATCGGGCTTGCGCGCGACCAGGAACCACCGCGTCGCGTCGCGCCCGGCCTCCTCGATGAGGTCGCGCAGGGTCAGGTAGCTGCCGGCGCGCTTGGAGAGCTTCACCTCCTCGCCGCCGCGCATGACCGTCACCATCTGGTGCAGGACGTATTCCGGGTAGCCCTCGGGGATGCCCGCATCCAGCGCCTGCAACCCGGCGCGCACGCGTGCCAGCGACCCGTGGTGGTCGGCGCCCAGCTCGGTGATCGCGCGACGGTAGCCGCGCTGCCACTTGCTGCGATGGTAGGCGACGTCGGGCACGAAGTAGGTGTAGCTGCCATCCGACTTGCGCATCACCCGGTCCTTGTCGTCCCCGAAGTCGGTGCTGCGCAGCCACAGCGCGCCACCTTCCTCGTAGGTGTGGCCGTGGGCGACCAGCTCCCTGACGGTCGCCTCGACGCTGTCGTCGGCGTACAGCGCGGATTCCAGGAAATAGACGTCGAAGCGCACGCCGAACGCGGCCAGGTCGGTGTTCTGCTCCCGGCGCAGCGCCGCGACCGCGAAGGCGCGGATCGCGTCGATGTCCGCGGGATCGCCCGCGCCGGTCACCGAATGACCTTCGAACTCAACGGTCTCCCGGCGCAGGTACGCCGCCGCGACATCGGCGATGTAGTCGCCGCGATAGCCGTCCTCCGGCCATCCGGCGTCACCGGGGCCCTTGCCCTGCGCGCGCGCCTGCACCGACCGAGCCAGGTTGTCGATCTGTGCGCCCGCGTCGTTGTAGTAGTACTCGCGGGCGACGTCCCAGCCATTGGCCTCGAGCACGCGGGCGATCGAATCGCCGATGGCGCCTGCGCGGCCGTGGCCGACGTGCAGCGGCCCGGTCGGGTTGGCCGACACGTACTCCACGCCCACGCGCACGCCGCGCCCGCCATCGTTGCGGCCGTAGGCCTCGCCCTGCTCGAGCACGCGCGTGACCTCGCGCTCGTACGCGGCGGGCGCCAGGTGGAAGTTGATGAAGCCCGGCCCTGCGATCTCCACCTTCGAGACATCCGCGCTGGTGGGCAGCGCCGCGACCAGCGCCTGGGCCAGCGCGCGCGGATTGGTGCGCGCCGGGCGCGCCAGCAGCATCGCGGCATTGGTCGAGAAATCCCCGTGCGCGCGCTCGCGCGGACGCTCGACGACGAAGTCGGGCGTGTCGACGCCGGCGGGCAGGGTGCCGGCATCGCGCAGCGCGTCGATGGCCTGCGAGACGAGGGCGCGGAGGAGGGGTTTCACGGGCAGCCGGGGGGAACGTGGGACCGCGCATTGTACGCGGGCGCCTCAGACCCAGCCGCGCGCGGCCAGCGACACGGGTGCGCCGTCGCCGATCACGAAATGGTCCAGCAGGCGCACGTCCACCAGGGCCAGCGCCTGCTTGAGCCGCGCGGTCACTGCGCGATCGGCCGCGCTCGGTTCGGGGCTGCCGCTGGGATGGTTGTGGCCCACGATGAGCGCTGCGGCGTTGTGCGCCAGCGCGCGACGGGCGACCTCGCGGGGATGGACCTCGGCGCCGTCGACCGTGCCGCGGAACAGTTCCTCGAACCCGAGCGCGCGATGCCGGGTGTCCAGGAACAGGGCGGCGAACACTTCGTAGGGATGACCGCGCAGGCGCCTGGCGAAGTAGCGCCCGGCCGCCTGGGGATCGGTGAGCGCCTCGCCGCGCGCGAGGTCGGCGGCAAGCTGCCTGTGGCCCAGCTCCAGTGCACCCGCCAGCGCGCAGGCCCGGGCGGGCCCAAGCCCGGGGAGCGCGGCGAGTGACGCCGCCGGCCGCTCCAGCAGCGCGCGCAACGGGCCGTGGGTCGCCAGGAGCGTGCGGGCGGTTGCCACGGCATCGCGCCCGCGCACGCCGGAGCCCAGGAAGATGGCCAGCAATTCGGCGTCGGACAGCGCGCCGGCGCCCTGCGCCAGCAGCTTCTCCCGCGGGCGTTCGCCGGCGGGCCACTCGCGGATGTGCATCGTCGACTCGGCAGGAAGCGGGCCCGACATTCCACGCCGCGGGCGCCTGCCGCGGCAGCGGGCCGCGACGGGCCTTCGGGTAAGCTGGCGACCGGTTCGACGGTAGGGGCTTTCCAGGACGTGGGCACGCTGCGAGGCCACAGGATCCTGCTCTGCGTGTGCGGCGGGATCGCCGCCTACAAGGCCGCCGAGCTCGTGCGCCGGCTGCGCCAGCAGGACGCGGAAGTCCGCGTGGCGATGACCGCCGACGCCCTGCGCTTCGTCGGCGCGGCGACCTTCCAGGCCCTGTCCGGCCAGCCGGTGCGCAGCTCGCTCTGGGACGAGGCCGCCGAAGCGGCGATGGGCCACATCGAACTCGCACGCTGGCCCACCCGGATCGTGATCGCTCCCGCCACCGCGAACATGCTGGCGAAACTCGCCCATGGCATGGCCGACGATCTGGTCAGCACCCTGTGCCTGGCGACCGAGGCGCCGGTGGCCATCGCGCCCGCCATGAACCGCGTCATGTGGGCACACCCTGCCACCCGGGCGAACGTCGCCACGTTGCAGGCGCGCGGCGTGGCGTTGCTCGGCCCGGGCGAAGGCGAACAGGCATGCGGCGAGACCGGCGAAGGGCGGATGCTGGAGCCGGATGCGATCGTCGCCGCGCTCCAGCACCTGCCCGCGGCATGACGACGCCGGGCCTGCTGGCCGGGCGGCGCTTCGTGGTCAGCGCCGGACCGACCTACGAGGACATCGACCCGGTCCGGTTCCTGGGCAACCGCAGCAGCGGCAGGATGGGGTTCGCGATCGCAGCGGCCGCCGCCCGCCGCGGTGCCGGGGTGGTGCTGGTCGCCGGACCGGTCGCGCTGCCCACGCCCGCCGGCGTGGCCCGCGTCGACGTGCGTTCGGCAGCGCAGATGCACGCGGCCGTGCTCGGTGCGCTGCCTGCCGACGCCTACATCGGCGCGGCCGCGGTGGCTGACTGGACGCCCGTTGCGCCGTCCGGCGGCAAGCTCAAGAAGGCGGCCGGCGTCGACCGCCTGGTGCTCGAGTTCGCCCGCACCGCGGACGTGCTGGGCGATGTCGCGCGCCATCCGTCGCGCCCGCGCCTGGTGGTCGGGTTCGCTGCCGAGACCTCCGCGGACCTGGCCGACCACGCGCGCTCGAAGCTGCGCGACAAGGGCGCCGACGCCATCGCCGCCAATCGCGTCGGCGTGCCGGGAAGCGGCTTCGAGGCCGCCGGGAACACGCTCGAAGTGCACTGGCGGGATGGGTCGCGCACGCTCGGGCCTGCGCCGAAGACGACGCTGGCCGACATGTTGCTGGACCTGCTAGCAGGGCTCGACGCAGGGGGGCATCGGGAATGACCAGGCACCACGCACTGCAACTCAAGTTGCTCGATCCGCGCTTCGGCGATGCCTGGCCGTTGCCGGCGTATGCCACCGAGGCGAGCGCCGGGCTCGACCTGCGCGCGGCGCTCGACGCGCCGCTGGAACTCGCGCCGGGAGACGCCGCGCTGATCCCGTCGGGCCTGGCGATCCACCTCGCCGACCCGCACCTGTGCGCGGTGATCCTGCCGCGCTCCGGCCTGGGCCACCGGCACGGCATCGTGCTTGGCAACGGCACCGGGCTGATCGATGCCGACTACCAGGGGCCGTTGCTGATCAGCACGTGGAACCGTGGGCGCGCGCCGTTCACGATCGCACCCGGCGATCGCATCGCGCAGCTGGTGGTGCTCCCGATCGTGCGTGCGAGCCTGCAGGTAGTGGATACTTTCGAGGAGAGCGCGCGCGGCGAAGGTGGTTTCGGCCACACGGGCGTGCGGTGAGCCAGCCGCAACGGATGCAGGGGGACAGACGATGACCGAAACGACCAGGCGACGCATGCCCGTGACCGCCGCGCAGGTGCACCGGGCGTTGCCGGTGCTGGCGATCCTGCTGCTCGCGCTCGGTGCGTGGCTGGCGTGGAGCGGCTGGCGGCAGCAGCACGACACGGCCGGCAGCCAGGCGCTGCAGCAGGCGCGTGACGCCACTGCCCGGCAGACCGGCACCGCGCTCGCGGAGGCACGGGAGCGCTTCAGGACGCAACTGGCGGCGCCCGCGGTGCAGGCGGCATTGGCATCGGGCGACCTGGCCGCGGCCGGCGCCGCACTGGGCGAGGGCTGGGAAGACGCCGAAGCGACGGAAGTGGCGCCCGTGGACCTGGATGCCGCGTTCGCCGCCGCGGCTTCGGGCGAGGCGACCTACGGACGGCTGGCCGCCCTGGAGAGTGCCCTCGTCGAAGACGGCGTGGTGGCATCCGTCGTGCGCGACGGCGACGCGCCGGTCCTGGCGCTGTCGGCCCCTGCGCGCGCGAACGATGCCGTGGCCGGCGTCGCCTACGCGCGCCTGCCGCTGTCGACCGTGAGTGCACCGATCCTGGCGGCCTCGCCCGGCAAGGACGCCTATCTCGCGTTGCGCCAGGGTGGCTACACGATTGCCGAGCAAGGCAACGCCGGACTCGCCAACCGCGCCGAAACCCTGGCGGTCGAGATTCCCGACAGCGACCTGCGGGTCGCGGCCGCCACGACCGACGCCGTCACCGGGCCGTTCGGCCTGGGCGCGATGGCGTCCTTCATCGCGGCCGGCGTGCTGGTGCTGCTGGCGCTGGGCGCGCTGGCGCGTGCGCGTCGCCCCGTGCCGTCGACGGACGGCGGCGACGTGGGCGAGGTCGAGGCGCCATTGACGCTGGCCGAGGCCCTGCAGCAACCGGCCCCGCCCGCGGTGGAGGCCGGCGAGCCCGTCGCCGCGGCCACGCGGGCGGACGGCGCGGCACCCACCGTCGCGGCCACGGCGAACCGGGTCGACCGCGGCATCTTCCGCGCGTACGACATCCGCGGCATCGTCGGCCAGTCGCTCGACCGGCAAGTCGCGGAATTGATCGGGCAGGCCATCGGCACCGCGATGCACGCCAGGGGACTGGACGACATCGTGGTCGGCCGCGACGGTCGCCTGTCCGGGCCGGAGATGCTGGACGGGCTGGTGGCGGGCCTGCGCAAGGCGGGACGCAACGTCACCGACATCGGCCTGGCGCCGACGCCGGTCGTGTACTTCGCTGCCTACCACCTGCTGGCCGGGTCCTGCGTGTCGGTCACCGGCAGCCACAATCCGCCCGACTACAACGGCTTCAAGATCGTGCTCGGCGGGGAGACGCTGTCCGGCGACACCATCGTCGAGTTGCATACGCTGATCGCCGAGGGCCGGCTGCACGAGGCGGACCTCCATGGAACGCTGGAGCAACGCAGCGTCGACGACGATTACGTCAACCGCATCGCGTCCGACGTGCAGTTGAACCGTCCGCTGCGCGTCGTCGTCGACGCCGGCAATGGCGTCGCGGGCGCGATTGCGCCGCGGGTGCTCACCGCGATCGGCGCGGAGGTCACGCCGCTGTACTGCGAAGTGGACGGGACCTTCCCGAACCACCACCCGGATCCGAGCGAAGCTGCGAACCTGGTCGAACTGATCGACACCGTGCGCCGCATGGGCGCCGACCTGGGCGTCGCCTTCGACGGCGACGGGGACCGGCTTGGCGTGGTCACGCGCGAGGGCAACAACATCTTCGCCGACCGGCTCCTGATGCTGTTTGCCGACGACGTGCTCGAGCGCAACCCCGGCGCGGTGATCGTCTACGACGTGAAGTGCACGGGGCGCCTGCCCGGCCAGATCCTGCGCGCGGGTGGCAGCCCGTTGATGTGGAAGACGGGACATTCGCTGATCAAGTCGAAGATGCGCGAGACCGGCGCCGAACTCGCCGGCGAGATGAGCGGGCATTTCTTCTTCAAGGAACGCTGGTACGGCTTCGACGACGCGATCTACGCGGCGGCGCGCCTGCTGGAGATCCTGGCGGCCCAACCGCTGCCGCCGGCGGAGGTGCTGGATGCGCTGCCCGACGGCGTCTCCACGCCGGAAATCAAGGTGGACGCGCCCGGGGGGGACCCCCATGCCTTCGTCGACCGCTTCCGCGACGCCGCCCGGTTCGAGGGCGCGCGGCTGTCGACCATCGACGGCTTGCGGGTGGACTGGCCGGATGGCTGGGGACTGGTGCGCGCGTCCAACACCACGCCTGTCCTGGTGATGCGGTTCGACGCGGACGACGCGGATGCACTGGCACGCATCCAGGCGACGTTCCGCGAGCAGCTGCTCGCGTTGCAGCCGGGGCTGTCGCTACCCTTCTGACGCAGTGCCGGTCAGTTCGCGGTAGCGCGCCACGGCCGACTCGAGTTCGACGTCGAGCAGCGCGCGTTCCTCGAGCTGGTTCGCCAGCATCTCCCGTTGCCTGCCCAGCGCCGCGTGCTGCGTGGCGATCGCCTTGGCCAGCTCCGCGTCGACCGGCTTGCCGGCGAGCTCCAGTTCCGCCGCGCGGCGCAGGCGCGTCAGCAACCCCTGGCGCATGTTGCCGATGGCCAGGCGCGACGCCTGGACGGTGTCGTCCATCAGCGTGATCCGGTTGCGGAACGCGCGCTGCAATTCTTCCTCGGTCGCATACGACTCGACCATGGCGAGCTCGCGCCGCAGCCGCTCGGCGTCTTCCTTGGCTTCGCGCGCGGCCTGCTCCTGCGAGGTCTCCAGCGCGGCGCGTTCCTCGTCGGTGAGTGCGCGCGCGACCTCGCCGACCCTGGTGCCGGTCTTCGCGTTGAATTCGGTCCGCGCATTGTCGGCCGCGTCGGCCGGCAGCGCATCGCCGCAGATCTTGCGGCCTTCCTCTTCCCAGCAGTACAGCTTCTTGCCTTGCGCCGCCGCGGCGCCGGACTGGACCAGCAACAGGACCGCGGCGAGGGCGGTGGCAATGCGCGAACAGGTCATCGGGTTCCCCCTTCGTTGCTTCCCCAGGCTTGGCGGTAAGCCTGCAGCGCGGCGCGTCGAGCTTCAAGGTCCGGGGTTTGCCCGGCGAAGGCAAGCAGGTCGGACAGCGTGGCGACGGGAACGACCGCCAGTCCGTGTTCATCGGCGACCGCCTGCGCGGCCGAGCGCCGCGACACGGCGGGATCCACGGCTTCCTGCCGGTCCAGTGCAACCGCGATCCCGACCGGGACGCCGCCCTCGGCGCGGATCAGCGAGAGGGCTTCGCGCACCGCGGTGCCGGCGGTGATGACGTCGTCGACCACCAGCACGCGCCGCCCCGCCAGGGGCGCTCCCACCAGGGCGCCTCCCTCGCCATGCGCCTTGGGCTCCTTGCGGTTGTAGGCGACCGGCAGGTCGCGGCCGCGCCGCGCGTATTCGCAGGCCAGCGCGGTGGCAAGCGGGATGCCCTTGTAGGCGGGCCCAAACAGCAGGTCGAACCGGACGCCGGCAGCGTCGATCGCGTCGGCATAGCAGCTGGCCAGCGCCGCGAGCGTCGCGCCGGAGTCGAACCGTCCCGCATTGAAGAAATACGGGCTGGCCCGACCGGACTTGAGCGTGAACTCGCCGAAGCGCAGGGCCTGCGCCTCGATCGCCAGGCGGAGGAAACGGGTGCGGTGGTCGTGCAAGCCGGGCGCCATGTGAAGGCCAGCCCTGATTGTGCCGCACGCGGGCTTCGGCATCACCGCCCGGTGCGCTAGGCTCGCCGCCATGCGCATCGTCTCGTTCAACGCCAACGGCCTGCGATCGGCCGCCGGCAAGGGGTTCTTCGACTGGTTCGCAGGCCAGGACGCCGACGTCCTCTGCCTGCAGGAGACCAAGGCGCAGGAGCACCAGTTGCGCGAACCCGCGTTCATCCCGGAGGGCTACGGCGCCTGGTTCCGCGATGCGACCACGAAGAAGGGCTACTCCGGCGTAGCCATCTACAGCCGCCACGCGCCAGACGAAGTCCGGACGGCGCTCGGCCGCCCCTCGTTCGACGAGGAAGGGCGCTACCTCGAGGCGCGGTTCGGGAACCTCAGCGTCGTGTCGTTCTACATCCCCTCGGGTTCGTCCGGCGAGCTGCGGCAGGGCTTCAAGTTCGAGGCGATGGACTGGCTGCGCCCGATCCTGGACGACTGGCTGCACAGCGGCCGCGACTACGTCCTGTGCGGCGACTGGAACATCGTCCGCAGCGCGAAGGACATCCGCAACTGGAAGGGCAACCAGAAGAACTCCGGCTGCCTGCCCCGCGAGCGCGACTGGCTGAACGGGCTGTGCGCCGACGAGGGCGGCTGGGTCGATACCTATCGCGCCCTCCGGCCCGACGGCGAGGACTACACCTGGTGGAGCCAGCGTGGCGCGGCGCGCGCGAAGAACGTCGGCTGGCGCATCGACTACCAGTTCGTGACGCCTTCGCTGGGACCCCGCCTGCGCGACTGCAGCATCCATCCGGAGCCGCGCTTCTCCGACCATGCCCCTTACGTGGTGGACTACGCCCCATGACCGATCGCGAACAGCCCGATGGCGGCGTCCTGCGCAACCTGCGGGACCCCAAGGTCCTGGCGATGCTGCTGCTCGGCTTCTCGTCGGGCATCCCGATCTACCTGGTGGGCAACACGCTCGGCTTCTGGATGCGCGAGAACGGCATCGAGCTGTCGACGATCGGCTTCCTGTCCTGGGTCGGACTGGCGTACTCGCTCAAGTTCCTGTGGGCGCCCCTGATCGACAAGGTGGATGCACCGGTGCTGGGCCGGTTGCTGGGCCGGCGGCGCGGGTGGATGCTGCTCGCGCAGCTGGTGGTCGCCGCCGCCCTGTTGGGCATGGCGCTGGTGCGCCCGCGCGAAGGCCAGCTGCTGCTGGGCGGCGTGGCGATCGACCAGCTGGTCGTGTTCGGCGCGCTCGCGCTGGTGGTGGCGTTCGCGTCGGCCACGCAGGACATCGTCATCGATGCGTGGCGCATCGAGATCGCCGACAGCAACGAACAGCAGGGGTTGCTGACGTCGTCGGCCACCATTGGCTACCGCGGCGCGCTGCTGGTGACCGATGCACTGATCCTGATCATGGCCGCGTACCTGGGCTGGTCGCTGTCGTACGTGGCGATGGCCCTGCTGATGGGCGTAGGCGTGGTCGCCGTGCTGATGGCGCGCGAGCCCTCGGGCCGGTTCGCGTCGGTGACCGGTTCGGCGCCGCTGTCGTGGTCGGGCCGCGGCATGTTCGATGCGGTGGTCGGGCCGTTCGTGGCTTTCTTCCGCCAGCACGGCAGCTGGGCGTGGCTGATGCTGCTGGCGATCAGCCTGTACCGGCTGCCGGACTTCGTGCTCGGCCCCATGGCCAATCCCTTCTATTCCGACCTCGGCATCGACAAGGAAACGGTGGGCGCGGTGCGCGCGACCTTCGGCCTGGTGGCAACCGTGTTCGGGGTGGCCGCCGCAGGACTGTGCGCCGTGCGCTTCGGCTTCCTTCCCACGCTCCTGCTCGGTGCCATCCTCGGCCCGGGGTCGAACATCGCGTTCGCCTGGCTGGCCTGGTCCGGCGCGGACACGGGCGTGTTCACCACCGCCATGGTGATCGACAACATCTGCGGCGGATTCGCCGGTGTCGCCCTGATCGGCTACATGTCGAGCCTCACCAACATCGGGTACACCGCCACGCAATACGCATTGCTGAGTTCGTTCTACGCACTGCTCGGCAAGGTGCTGAAGGGCTTCTCCGGCGTCACGGTCGAAACCCTGCAGGCCAGCACGACGCTGATCGACGGCTACGCGCTGTTCTTCATCGGCACGGCGCTGATGGGGATCCCGGCGCTGGTGCTGTGCGTGGTGCTGGGCCGGCGTGGGCCGGTGCCGCCGCGCGCCGCCTAGGCCGGGTGCACGCACCCCAGGACGCGCGGCCCGCGCGCGCCGGTGACCGCGGGCAGGTTGCCCGCCTGCCCCGAGACCGTCTGGCGTGCGAGCCAGGCGAAGCCGATCGCCTCGACGAAGTCCGGGTCGAGGCCGTACGCCGCCGTGGTCTCCACCGCGACGCCCGGCAGCCGGTGCGCCAGGGCGTCCATCAGCCGCGGGTTGTGCACGCCGCCGCCGCAGGCGATGACGCGGCGGGTGTCGGGCTGGTGGTGCTGCAGCGCTTCGCAGACGGTCACCGCGGTGAAGGCGAGCAACGTGGCCTGGACGTCCGCGGGTGATTCGTCGCCGCGCAGGCGCGGCGCGAGCCACGACAGGTGGAAGTGTTCGCGGCCACTGCTCTTGGGCGGCGGCAGCGCCAGCCAGGGATCGTCGCGCAACCGGTCGAGCAGGCCCTGGTCGACCCGGCCCGACGCCGCGAACGCGCCATCGGCGTCGTACGGGATGCTGGCGTGTCGCCAGGCCCACGCATCGAGCAGCGCATTCGCCGGGCCGGTGTCGAAGCCGCGGCAGTCGCCCCGTGCCGGCAGCAGGGTCAGGTTCGCGATGCCGCCTAGGTTGAGGACCGCGCGGTCCTCGCCGGGGTCATGCAGCAGCGCAGCGTGCAGGCCGGGCAGCAGCGGGGCGCCCTGGCCGCCGGCGGCGACATCGCGCCGGCGGAATTCGGCGACGGTGGCGATCCCCGTGTGCTCCGCGATGCGGTGGCCATCGCCCAGTTGCAACGTGAAGGGGTAGCGCCCGTCGCCTGCGGCGCCGCGCGGCCGGTGGCGGACGGTCTGGCCGTGCGAGCCCAGGGCGGCGACGTCGGAGGCGGCAACGCCGGCTTCGTCGAGCAGCCTGAGCGCGGCATCGGCGAACGCATCGGCAACACGGGCGTCCAGCGTGCCGTATTCGTCGAGGGAGACCAGGTCGCCGCCCTGTCCCAGTTCGACCAGGCGCGCGCGGAGGGCGTCGTCCCAGGGATAGGTGCGGCCGAGCACCATGGCCGGCGCACCGGGCACGGCGAACGACACCAGCGCGACATCGATGCCGTCGGCGCTGGTGCCTGAGATCAACCCGAGGTACAGCCCGGTACCGGGCGTGTCAGGCATGGCGCACCCGGCGGGCTCAGCCCTTGCTGGCGCGGCGCGCAGGCGCGGTCGCCGCCACGCGCGTATCGGTCGCGCCCTGCAGCTTCTCGATCCGTGCCATGGCCGGCGCCACCTGCGCGCGGAACGCGGCCAGCGCCTCGCCCTTGAGCGGCTCGGGCGGCGGCATCGTCACGGTCAGCGGGTTGCGGTGCGCACCGTTGACCCGGAACTCGTAGTGCAGGTGCGGGCCGGTGGCGAGGCCGGAGCTGCCCACGTAGCCGATGACCGTGCCCTGCTTGATGCGCGCGCCCGACTTGTACTTGCCGAAGCGCGACATGTGCGCATACAGCGTGGTGTAGCCCTTCCCGTGGTCGAGCACCACGGTGCGGCCGTAGCCGCCCTTCCAGCCGACGAAGGCGACGCGCGCGTCGCCGGCGGCCATGATCGGGGTGCCGGAGCCCGCGCCGTAGTCCACGCCCTTGTGCGCACGGACGCGGCCGAGCACCGGGTGCTTGCGCGCGCTGCTGAATCCGGAGGTGATGCGCGCGTACGGGATCGGCATGCGAATGAAGGCTTTCTTCAGCGGCCGGCCGTCTGCGTCGTAATACGCGACCGTGCCGTCGTGCTCGAACCGGAAGCCGGTGTAGGTCTTGCCGCCGGTCGTGAACGTCGCGGCGCGGATGATGCCGCCGTCGATCCGCTCGCCCTCGCGCCAGGTTTCGTCGTAGACGACGCTGAAGCGGTCGCCTTTCTGGGCATCGGTGAAGTCGATGTCGTACTGGAAGATCTCGTCGGTCATCGCGACGATCGCCGCCGGGCTGAGGCCGGCCCGGCTGGCCGCGGCATACAGCGACGACTCGATTTCGCCGGTGGCCGCCAGGGTGCGGGTCTCGACGGGGCGCTCGATGACGCGTTGCGTGACCTTGTCCCCGACGATCGTCACCTCGACCCGGTGCAGGTCGTCGCGGTCGAAACGGAAGGCCCGCAGCGCGCCGCCGTCCGGCAGGTCGAACGCGAGCTGCGCCCCCGGCACCAGCCGGGTCAGCACTTCGCGCGCTCCGGGCTGCTCGAGGATCCGGTACATGGTGGTGGCCGGCACGCCGACCTCCTCGAAGATGGCCCCGAGGGTTTCGCCGCGCTCGACGGTCACCAGCTGCCAGCTGTCACCGGGCTGGGTCCGCTTGCGCGACATCGGCAGTTCCGGCAGCGCGAGCGCCTGGGTGACGTGGCCGCTGGCCAGGGGCGCCGGGCGCGTTGCATCCGAAAACCCCGGGACGATGGCGGCGACCAGCATGCCCAGGGTGGCCACCAGGCTGGCAAGGGCCCATTGGCGGCGCGTCCAGCGGCCATTGAAGCGTTCGCCCGTGGGCAACGCGATGCGCGCACGGCGGTCGCGCGGAGACCGCACGGGTGGATGGTTGCCCGTGGGCGCGCGGTGCGATGCGTCGCCGTTCATGCGATTGTGCTCATCTGGTCGCTCCCCCGAACCCTGTGACGGGCACGTAACGGCGCTACCATATGCACTTGAAGTGGGCGCGTCAAACCCTTGTCGGCTATGGGTTTTTTTGTGCGCCGAGTGTTAAATCGACCTTAAACCGAGCTTCACGACTGGCGTCACGAACGGGCGCCCCGGAACCCCTCCAGTGTCCATCCAGGAAGCCCTCTCCCTCATCGGCCGCGGCGCGGAGGAAATCCTCAAGCGCGAGGAGCTGGCCGAGCGCCTGGCCACCGGCCGGCCGCTGCGGGTCAAGGCCGGGTTCGACCCGACCGCGCCCGACCTGCACCTGGGCCACACGGTCCTGCTCAACAAGATGCGCCAGTTCCAGGACCTGGGACATCGGGTCATCTTCCTGGTGGGCGACTTCACCGGGATGATCGGCGACCCGACGGGCAAGAACGCGACCCGCAGGCCGCTGACGCGCGAGGACGTCGCGGCCAACGCGGCGACCTACGCCGACCAGGTGTTCAAGGTGCTCGACCGCGAGCGCACCGAGGTGCGCTTCAACAGTGAGTGGTTCCACAGCATGACCGCCGCCGACATGGTCCGCCTGGCCGGACAGCACACCGTCGCCCGGATGCTCGAGCGCGACGACTTCGCCAAGCGCCACGCGGCGCAGCAGCCGATCGCCATCCACGAGTTCCTGTATCCGCTGGTGCAGGGCTACGACTCGGTCGCGCTCGAGGCCGACGTGGAGCTCGGCGGCACCGACCAGAAATTCAACCTGTTGATGGGACGCGGGCTCCAGGAGCACTTCGGCCAGAAGCCCCAGGTCGTGCTGACGATGCCTTTGCTCGAAGGCCTGGACGGCGTGCAGAAGATGTCCAAGTCGCTGGACAACTACATCGGCATCGACGAGCCCGCGATCGACATCGTCACCAAGGCGATGAAGATCGGTGACGACCTGATGTGGCGGTGGATCGAACTGCTGAGCTTCGACATCGGCGTGGACGAGGCGAAGACGCTCCGGCGCGACATCGAAGCAGGCGCCCTCAACCCGCGCGACCTCAAGCTGCGGTTCGCCCGCGAACTCGCGGCGCGCTTCCATGGACATGCCGCGGCCGACAACGCGGTGGCCGGATGGAACGCGGCGGTGCGCGGGGAAGGCGATACCTCGCAACTGTCGTTGCAGGACGTCGCCGTCCCGCCGGAGGGGTTGCGCATCGGGGCCTTGCTGACGGCAGCGGGCCTGACGCCCAGCAATTCCGAGGCGAGCCGGAAGCTGAAGGAGCGCGCAGTGCGGATCGACGGCGTCGTGGCCGAGGACGCCGCCATGGTCCTGGCGCCGGGCTTCGAAGGCGTGCTCGCCGTGGGCAAGCGCAACTTCGCCCGCGTGCGGCTGGTGCCCGCCGCCCGCTGACGCGGGCGACACGCCACCCCCGCCAAGCTGGACGGATGGACTGGCCTTCCCAATTGATGGTTGTCGGCGCGGTGGCCTACGCGATGGTGCTCGGTGGCGCGGTCGGCTTCGACCGCGAGCGCCGCAACCGCCCCGCGGGGTTCCGCACGCACATGCTGGTGGCCGGCGCGTCCGCGCTGCTGGTAGGCATGGGCCGGCTGATGGTGGCCGAGCAACTGGATGCAGGACCGGTGTTGCGGATCGATCCCCTGCGCCTGGTGGAGGCGGTGGTGGCGGGGGTCGCGTTCATCGGCGCCGGCACGATCTTCAGCCAGCGACGCGGGACCAGCGTCACCGGCATCACGACCGCGGCGTCCCTGTTGATGGTCGCGGTGATCGGGATCGCGGCCGGCATGCATTACTACGTGCTGGCGTCGGCGGCGACGGTGCTGACGCTGCTGGTCCTGGCCGGCCTGAAGCTGGTCGAGCGGCGCATGGCCGAGCGCCGCGAGGCGCGTGGCGAAACGCGTCGCGGCGACGGCGGCTGAACGGCCGCCACCGACACGTCCGGAGACCTTCATCCCCTGTTGACGCCGATTCGAAACCTCGTACAATGTGCGGCTCGCTCGGGCAGACTGCCCAGGCGGAGGGGAGAGGGCGCTGAGGCCCGATCCATCGGATCCTTGACAGTGTGCGCAGGTGACTTGTGCGGGCGTCTGGCGGGTGGACG